>NZ_CADEFR010000015.1 GCF_902826655.1 uncultured Methylibium sp.
CGAGAGCTTCCGCAAGATGCTGCTGGCGATGGCGCGCGACGTGCGCGTGATCCTGATCAAGCTCGCCGACCGCCTGCACAACATGCGCACGATGGACGCAGTGCTGCCGGTCAAGCGCAGCCGCATCGCGCGCGAGACGATCGAGATCTACGCGCCCATCGCCCACCGCCTGGGCCTGAACGAGACCTACCGCGAGCTCCAGGAGCTGTCCTTCCAGCACCTGAAGCCCTGGCGCCACGCGGCGCTGAGCAAGGCCCTGGTGCGGGCCCGCGGCACGCGGCGCGACATCGTCGAGCGCGTGCAGCGCGATGTCGAGAAGTCCTTCAAGGAGGCCAAGCTGCCGGTGCAGATCTCGGGCCGCGAGAAGACGCTGTACTCGATCTATCACAAGATGGACGACAAGCACCTGAGCTTCGCCCAAGTCAGCGACATCTTCGGCTTCCGCATCGTCGTTCGCACGCTGCCCGAGTGCTACCTCGCGCTGGGCGTGCTGCACCAGCTGTACAAGCCGGTGCCGGGGCGCTTCAAGGACTACATCGCGATCCCCAAGGCCAACGGCTACCAGTCGCTGCACACCACGCTGGTCAGCCCGCTGGGCACGTCGGTCGAGTTCCAGATCCGCACCGAGCCCATGCACCTGGTGGCCGAGAAGGGCATCGCCGCGCACTGGCTGTACAAGGCCCACGGCAGCACCGACGCGCAGCACCTGGGCGCCTTGTGGCTGCAGTCGCTGCTGGACATCCAGGACGAGACGCGCGACTCGACCGAGTTCCTCGAGCACGTGAAGATCGACCTCTTCCCCGACTCGGTCTACGTCTTCACGCCGCAGAGCAAGATCCTGGCGCTGCCCAAGGGCGCGACGCCGGTCGACTTTGCCTATGCGATCCACAGCGACGTCGGCGACCACTGCATCGGCGCCAAGATCAACGGCGAGGCCGCCCCGCTGCGCACGCCGCTGGGCAGCGGCGACACGGTCGAGATCGTCACCGCGCCCAGCGCGCGGCCCAACCCGGCGTGGCTGAACTTCGTGCGCACCGGACGCGCGCGCTCGCGCATCCGCCACTACCTCAAGAACATGGAGGCCGAGGAGTCGCTCTCGCTCGGCGAGAAGCTGCTGGCCCAGGCGATCCGTGCCGAAGGCCTGGCCCTGCCGCCCGGCGACGAGACCTCGGCCGACACCGACGGCGCGGTCTGGCAGGCGCTGCTGCGCTGGAGCGGCACCAAGAAGCGCGACGAGCTGATGGTCGAGATCGGCCTGGGCAAGAAGATCCCCAGCATCGTCGCCAAGCGGCTGGCCGCGCTGCTGGCCGAGCGCGGCGCGCGGCCCGACGCGCTGACGCTGACCATGGGCCGCTTCGCCGCCGCCGACGACGGCCTGCCCTCGCACGGCACCGTGGTCATCGACGGCAGCGAGGGCGCGACCGTGCAGCTGGCCGACTGCTGCCGCCCGGTGCCGGGCGATGCGATCGTCGGCTACCTCGGGCGCGGCGAGGGCCTGATGGTGCACACCGCCGAGTGCAGCACCGCGCAGCGCCTGTTCGGCCGCGACAGCGAGCCCTGGATCACCGTCGAATGGTCCGAGACGCCGCAGCGCAGCTTCGAGACCGCGGTCACCGTGCTGGTCAACAACGGCAAGGGCGTGCTGGCCCAGGTGGCGGCCGCGGTGAGCGGCGCCGAGGCCGACATCGTCCACATCGACATGGCCGACGAGCGCGCCAGCGAGACCACCGAGCTGCGCCTGCTGCTGGCCGTGCGCGACCGCCAGCACCTGGCCGACACGCTGCGCGCGTTGCGCCGCGCGCCGCCCGTGCTCAAGGTCGCCCGAGTCAAGCCCTGAGCTCGACGGCAGCGTGCAGGTCCTCGAAGGCATCAAGGTCGTCGAGCTCGGCCAGCTGATCGCCGGGCCCTTCGCGGCCAAGACCCTGGCCGACTTCGGCGCACGGGTCGTCAAGATCGAGCCGCCCAAGGGCGGCGACCCGCTGCGCACCTGGCGCAAGCTGAAGGACGGCACGTCGGTGTGGTGGGACGCGCAGTCGCGCAACAAGGAGTCGGTCGCGCTCGACCTGCGCCGCCCCGAGGCCCAGGCCGCCGTGCGCGAACTGCTGCGCGACGCCGATGTGCTGGTCGAGAACTTCCGTCCCGGCACGCTGGAGTCCTGGGGGCTGGGCTGGGAGGCGCTGCACGCGCTGAACCCGCGGCTGGTGATGCTGCGGCTGTCGGGCTTCGGCCAGACCGGCCCGCGCGCCGGCGAGCCGGGTTTCGCGGCGGTGGCCGAGGCCTACGCCGGGCTGCGTCACCTGAACGGCGAACCCGGCCGGCCGCCGGTGCGCGCCGGCGTCTCGCTGGGCGACACCATCGCCGGCCTGACCGGCGCCTACGGCGTGCTGCTGGCGCTGTACCAGCGCGACGCGCGCGGCGGCGAGGGCCAGATGATCGACCTGGCGCTCTACGAGGCGATGTTCAACCTGACCGAGAGCCTTGCCCCGGAGTACGACGCCTTCGGCGACGTGCGCGAGCCGGCCGGCGGCGCGCTGCCCGGCATCGCGCCGTCGAACGCCTATGCCTGCGCCGACGGCCGCTTCGTGCTGATCTCCGGCAACGGCGACAGCATCTTCCGGCGGCTGATGCTGGCGATCGGCCGTGCCGATCTCGCCGACGATCCCGGCCTGGCGCGCAACGACGGCCGCGCCGCGCGCGCGACCGGGCTCGACGCCGCGATCGGCGCCTGGACCGCGCAACGCGGCATCGACGACGTGCTGGCCGCGATGGCCGCGGCCGAGGTACCGGCGAGCCGCATCTACACCATCGCCGACCTGGCGCAGGAAGCGCACTACGCCGCGCGCGGCAACCTCGAGCGCATCCCCGCGCTGGCCGGCGGCACGATCGCGGTGCCGGGCATCGTGCCGCGGCTGTCGGCCACGCCCGGTGCGGTGCATCGGCGCGCGCCGCGCATCGGCGAGCACAGCGACGCGGTGCTGCGCGAGATCGGGCTCAGCGACGATCAGATCGCGGCCCTGCGCGAGCGCGGCATCGTGAACTGAACCAACGACAAGAACACCCACGGAGACACCATGACCCCGATCCGCCGACTCGCCGCCACGCTCGCCTCATCCCTCGCCGGCCTCGCGCTGTCGACCACCGCGCTGGCCCAGGGCTACCCGACCAAACCCATCACCTTCATCGTGCCCAACCCGCCGGGCGGCGTGGTCGACACCTCGGCGCGCCTGGTCGGCGACCCGCTGGGCAAGGCGCTGCCCTTCCCGGTGGTCATCGACAACCGCGGCGGCGCCAGCGGCAACGTCGCCTACGGCCACGTCGCGCGCGCCGCACCGGACGGCTACACGCTGCTGATCTCGTACTCGGCCTATCACACCGGCAACCCTTCGCTGAGCGCGAAGCTGCCCTGGGACCAGAAGGACTTCGTGCCGGTCGCGCTGTTGACGGTCGCGACCAACGTGATCGCGATGCACCCCTCGGTGCCGGCCAACAACCTGGCCGAGTTCATCGCCTACGCGAAGAAGAACCCGGGCAAGCTGAACTACGCCTCGCAAGGCAAGGGCTCGCTGGCGCACATCGGCACCGAGATGTTCAAGCAGCAGACCGGCACCCACATCGTCCACCTGCCCTACTCCGGCTCGGGCGCGGCGATCAAGGACGTGCTGGCCGGCGAGGTGCATCTCTTCATCACCACGCCGCCGTCGGTGATGGGCCACGTGCAGGCCGGCAAGCTCAAGGCCCTGGCGATCGCCAGCGGCAAGCGCTACGACCAGATGCCGACGGTGCCCACCAGCGCCGAGGCCGGCCTGCCCGGCTTCGAGCTCGAGGCCTGGGTCGGGCTGTTCGCACCCAGGGGCACGCCGCAGGACGTGGTCGACAAGCTCAGCGGCGAGATCAGGAAGGTGCTCGAGTCGCCCGAGTCCCGCCAGCGCGCCGCCACCGCCGGCGTCGAGATCCGCTACCTGCCGCCGGCCCAGCTGGCCGACCTGGTGAAGCGCGACACCGAGTACTGGGCCAAGGTGATCCGCACCGCGGGCATCACCGCCGACTGAGCCTGCGGCCGGGCGGCCTGCGGGTCCGGCCGCCCTCAACCCGGCGGCCGGGAGGCCGATAAGCCGGAGATGCCGAGTCCTCTGAGCCCCCTGCTGCGGGCCGCCTCGTCCCTGCTGGGGCGGCGGCGGGACGCCGAACGCCCGGCCACCGCGCCCCACGACGCGCGGCGCGACCGGGTCACGGGGCTGCTGAGCCGCGCGGAGTTCGACCTCTCGCTCGACGACGCCGCACTGGACGCCGACCGCAAGGGGCAGCGCTTCTGCGTGCTCTACGTGGACATCGACAACTTCCGGCTCGTCAACGACGCCTGCGGCCACGAAGCCGGCGACCGGCTGCTGGCCGAGGTCGCGCGGGACCTGCCGGCGAGCGCCGGCCCCAGGGCCGTGGCGGGCCGCATCGCCGCCGACGAGTTCGCGCTGATCGTGCCCGGCGACCTGCCCGCCGGCCACGCAGCCGCCGCCTCGATCGCCGCGAGCCTCGGGCGCCCGCACAGCGTCGAGGGACGCGAGATGCGCCTGACCTGCTCGATCGGCATCGCCGCCTATCCGACGCACGGTTCGCGGCCCCGGCTGCTGAGCCACGCCTCGCTGGCGATGCGCAGCGTCAAGCTGGCCGGCGGCGCCGCGCACGCCGAATACAGCGTCCAGATGGGCACCGACCTGCGCGAGCAGGCCGACCTGGTCCACGACCTGCGGGCCGCCCTGGAGCGCCAGCAGTTCGAGCTCTACTTCCAGCCCAAGGTCGACGCCCGCAGCCTGCAGATCACCGCCGCCGAGGCGCTGCTGCGCTGGCACCACCCGCAGCGCGGCATGGTGAGCCCGGCGGTCTTCATCCCGGTGGCCGAGCGCTACGGCCTGATCGGCCCGATCGGCAACTGGGTCATCGAGGCCGCCTGTCGCCAGGCCGCGGCGTGGCGCCAGCAGGGGCTGCGCATGCGCGTCGCGGTCAACCTGTCGGGCTACCAGATGCGGCAGGACGACTTCGCCGAGCGCATCGAGCAGGCCCTCAGGCGCCACGGCATCCCGCCCGCGCGCTTCACCTGCGAGATCACCGAATCGGTCGCGATGGAGGACACGCGCGCCACGCAGCAGGCCTTCGAGCACCTGCGGCGCGTCGGCGTGCACGTCTCGATCGACGACTTCGGGACCGGCCATTCCAGCCTCGCCTCGCTGCGCCGCCTGCCGGCCGCCGAGCTGAAGATCGACCGCGCCTTCGTGTCCGACCTGGCCACCAGCGCCGATGCCCGCGCGATCGCGCGCGCCATCGTGCAGATGGCGCACTCGCTGGAACTGCACGTGGTGGCCGAGGGCGTCGAGACCGAGGCCCAGCGCGACGTGCTGGTCGAGATGGGCTGCGACGAACTGCAGGGCTACCTGTTCGCCAAGCCGATGACGGCCCAGGCGCTGGCGCTGTGGGCCGACGACGACGGCCCGGCCCATGACGGCGTCTTCAGGCCCTCGCTGTTCGAGGAGACCAAGCCGGCCGAACTGCCCGCCGGGCGCTGACGCCGGCGCACGCGCCGCGCCTCAACGCGCGCCCGACGCCGCCGGCGCGACCGCCGACTTCACCTTGTCGGCGCCGCGCTCGACCACCTCGCCGGTCTTCTCGGCACCCTTCTGCACGGCCTTGCCGGCCTTGTTCAGGGCGCGGCCGGTGGCCTGCGCACCGCGCTGCACGCCGCGCTCGATGGCGGCACCGGTCTTCTGGGCACCGCGCTTCACCGCCTGCCCGGTGCGGGCCGCGGTCGACGCGGCCGCACCGGCCGGCGCCGGCGCGTCGTGCGCCTGCACGACGGGCCAGGCCAGGCCCAGCAGCAAGGGGAGGATGGTGACGGGAAGGCGGTTCATCGGCAGGTATCGGTCCGTCCCACGACTGTAGCGCCGCCGGTCCACCGAAACCGGGCAAGATCGGCGCCGAGGAGCCCCTCCAGGCTCCGCAAGGCGCCGCTCGTGCCGGACCCCGACGTCCCGCTGACGCAATGGCTGGTCCTCGCTGCGCAAGGCGAGCGCGGTGCGCTCGATCGCGTGTTCGCGCTGCTCTACCCCGAACTGCGCCGCATCGCCCACGGCCGGCTGCGCACGCAGCGCGACGACGCGCTGCTCGACACCACCAGCCTGGTCCACGAGACCTTCCTGCGGCTGGTCGACGCCGCGCAGCTGGTGCTCAACGACCGCAAGCACTTCTTCGCCTACGCCGCCAAGACGATGCGCCACATCATCGTGGACTTCGCGCGCGAGCAGCTGGCCGAGCGCCGCGGCGGCGGCGTCGCGCCGCTGGCGCTGGACACGGCGCTGGGCGAGCGCCTCGGCGGACCGTCCGGCGAGACCACGCTGGTGCGCATCAACGACGCGCTGCTGGCGCTGGAGGCGGTCGATGCCGGGCTGGCGCGCGTCGTCGAGATGCGCTATTTCGCCGGCTACAGCGAGACCGAGATCGCCGAACTGCTGGGCAGCTCGGAGCGCACGGTGCGGCGCCAGTGGGACAAGGCCCGCAGCTTCCTGCTCGCCTCGCTGCAGGAGTGACGCGCGGCTGGCCGGTTCTGGCGCTCGTTTGCGTACGTGGATCAGAGATTCATGGACATCACCGCCACGCACTGGCCCCGCCTGTCGGCCCTGCTCGACGAGGCCTTCGACCTCGACGCCGGCGCGCGCGCGGCCTGGCTGGCCCGGCAGGCGCGCACCCACCCGGACCTGGCGCCCGCGCTGCACCGCCTGCTTGCCGCGCACGCGACGAGCGAGACGACCGACCTGCTGGCCCGCCTGCCGACGCTCGATGGCCATCCGCCGGCGCCGGCCGATCACGACACGCTGCGGCCGGGCGCGCGCATCGGTCCGTACCGCCTGCTGCGCGAGCTGGGCAGCGGCGGCATGGCCGACGTCTGGCTGGCCGAGCGCGCCGACGGCGCGTTCTCGCGCGACGTCGCCCTCAAGCTGCCGCGACTCAGTCGCCTGCGCCGCGACCTCGCGCTGCGCTTCGTGCGCGAGCGCGACATCCTGGCGCGGCTGGAGCACCCGCACATCGCGCGGCTCTACGACGCCGGCGTCGACGGCGACGGTCTGCCCTGGCTGGCGATGGAGTTCGTCGACGGCCAGGCGATCGGTGCGCACTGCGACCGCCTGCGCCTGGACCTGCGCGCGCGGCTGGCACTGTTCGCGCAGGTGCTGGAGGCGGTGCAGTACGCGCATGCGCACCTGGTGATCCACCGCGACCTGAAGCCATCCAACATCCTGGTCAGCGCCGACGGCCGGGTGCGCCTGCTCGACTTCGGCATCGCCAAGCTGCTGGCCGACGACGAGCAGGCGCACGAGACCCAGCTCACCGAACTGTCGGGCCGCGCGCTGACGCCCGACTACGCGAGCCCCGAGCAGATCCAGGGCCGGCCACTGACGATCGCCAGCGACATCTACTCGCTGGGCGTCGTGCTGTTCGAGCTGCTGGCCGGCCGTCGGCCCTACCGCCTGAAGCTCGACTCGGTGGCCCAGCTCGAGCAGGCCATCGTCTCGGTCGACCCGCCGCGGCCGAGCAGCGTCGTCGACGCCGCCGCCGCCGAGGCGCGCCGCAGCAGCGCGCCCCGCCTGGCACGCGCGCTCGCCGGCGACCTGGACACCGTGGTGCTGAAGGCGCTGGCCCGGTCGCCGACCGGGCGCTACGCGACGATCGCCGCGTTCGCGCAGGACCTCGAGCGCCATCTGGCCGGCGAGCCGGTCCTTGCGCGGGCGCCGTCGTGGATCGATCGCGCCCGGCGCTTCGGCGTTCGCCACCGGCTCGCCGTCACGGCAGCGGCGACGGTGACAGTGGCGCTGCTCGCGGCCGCGACCGTCTCGCTGCGGCAGGCGCAGCACGCGCGCGAGCAGGCCGCGCGTGCCGAGGAGGTCAAGCAGTTCGTCGTCGACATCTTCCGCGGCGCCGACCCCGGCGCCGGCAGCGACCGGCGCACCACCGGCGTCGAGCTGCTGCGGCAGGCGCGCCGGCGGCTCGACGCCGCGCCGTTGCGCGACGAGGCCGTGCGCGTCGAGCTGCTGACGACGATCGGCTCGGGGCTGTCGGGTCTCGGCGAGACGGCCCTGGCCGAGACGGTGCTGGCCGAGGCCGCTCAGCGCGCGGCCGCGCTGGACGACGGGCATCCGGTCGCGGCGACCGCGCGCGCGCAGTACGGCCAGGTGCTGCTGGAGTCGCGCGAGCCGGGCCGGGCCGCGCCGCTGCTCGAAACCGCCGAACGCGTATTCCGCCAGCGCGACGACCGCGCACGGCTGTCCGAGGTGTTGCGAGGACGCGCCGTGCTGCGCTCGCACGAAGGCCGGCTGCAGGACGCCATCGCCCTGGCCCGCGAGGCAGTGCAGGTCGCCGACGGACAGCGCGCGCCGGTCGACCTGCGGGTGCAGGTCGACGCCTGCTACATCCTCGCGGCGCTGCTGCAGACGGCGCAGCAGCCCGGCGCGCTCGACGCGGCGGCGCGTGCCCATGCGCTGGCGCAGCAGCTGTTCGGCGACCGCCCCACCGCACTCGGCCTGACGATCCGCAGCAAGCACGCGATGCTGCGCGCCCAGGGCGACGAGGTCGCAGCCGCGGTGGCCGAGTTCGTCGAGATCACGCGCCTGCACGTCGAGATGCTCGGACCCGATCACCCGGTCGTCGCCGACGATCTGAAGAACCTGGGCGTGCTGCAGCGCCGCCTCGGCGATCCGCGGGGCGCGATCGCCAGCTTCCGGGAGGAACTGCGCATCCGCCAGCTCACGGCGGCCGAGGGTCGCTCGGTCGCCGTCGCGGTGGCGCGCACCAGCCTGTCCGGCGCGCTGTTGCTCGGCGGGTCCTACGAAGAGGCGCTGGCCGAGGTGCGCGAGGCGATGCGCGTCTACGTCGCGCTGTTCGATGCGGACCATGCCGATGCGCGTGCCGCCCGCGCGGCCGAAGGCCTGGTGCTGGCCCGCCTGGGCCGCCTCGACGAGGCCGAGGCCGCCTTCGCCGCGGTGCTGGCGCGGCCCCACGGCAGTCCGGTCGAGGCCGCGATGGTGCGCGGGCGGCTCGCCATCCTGCGCACCGCGCAGGGTCGCCACGCCGAGGCCGCCGATCTGCTGGAACAGGCCGCCGCCTTCTACACCGGCGCGCCCTGGGCGCGCGCGCGACTGCAGGCCGAGCGGGCGCGCGCGCTGCTGCTGTCCGGGCAGCCGGCCGAGGCGCTGCAGATCCTGCAGGCCTCGCGCGCGGTGCTGGCGCGCATCCAGGTCGCCGCCTCGCCCGACCTGGCCGAGATCGATCTCGATGTCGCGCGTGCCCAGCTCGCGCTGGGTCGGCCGGTCGAGGCGGCGGTTGCCGCCGCGGCCGCGGCGACGACCTGGAGCGGCTTCGACGGGCGCCGTCGCGATGCCGGCACCGCCGGCCTGTGGCTGGCCCGGGCGCTGGCCGCTTCCGGCCGGCACGCCGACGCGGCAGCGGCCGCACGCCGCGCCGAAGCGGCGCTCGCCGGCAGCAGCCGACCGGCCGACCGCGAGCTGCTGCGGGAGACGCGGCGGCTCCTGGCAGCCGCCTCTCCCTAGAAGCGATCGTCCGCGCTGGCCGGTTCGGCACCGGCGCCCCGTTCGTCCACCTGCCAGCCGGTGATCGGCTGCGCATCCCTCGACGAACCGGAGCCCAAGATGAAGCACCTGTCCCACGCCGCGATCGCGGCCTGCCTGCTGTCGAACACCGCCTGCGGTGGCGGTGACCATCTCCTGCCCCCCGCGGAAACCACGGCGGCGCCCGCGACCGTCCGGCTGCGCGGCTGCGTCGTGGCCGGCTGGCTGACGCCGCGCGCCGGCGTGCCCGTGTCGGCCCGCACGACCGATGGTCGACTGCTCGATCGCAGCAGCAGCGACCGCGACGGCATCTTCACCTTGCGCCTGCCGGCGCGGCAGACCATCGCGCTCGGCCTCGACACCGGGGGCGGCGAGCCGCTGCTCATGACCGTCGGCAGCAGCGACGGCTGGGTCGGTGGCTGCCTGCGCGAGAGCGGGCCGGTCCACGACTACCAGGGATGAGGCGATGACGGACCTCAGCTGGATCGGGCCGGCCTTCGCGCTGGCCAACAGCCTGCGGGCACTGTCCTTCGTGCCGCAGATCCTGGCGGTCGCGCGCAGCACCGACGGCGCACGCGACATCGCGCTGGTGACCTGGAGCATCTGGACCGCGACCAACCTGCTGGGCGTCGCCTACGGTGCCGTGGTGGCGGCCGACGGCCTGCTGGCGCTGTCGTTCGCAGCCTCGGCGCTGGCCTGCGGCCTGACGATCGCGCTGACGGTGGTCAAGCGCCTGCGCTTCGGCGCGCTCAGCCCGAGGCCGGCTCCGGATAGCGCACCGACACGACCTCCAGCAGTTGCGGCCCGGCCGGCGTCTGCAGCGTCACCTCGTCGCCTTCGCGCGCCTTCAGCAGCGCGCGCGCGACCGGCGACACCCAGCTGACCTCGCCCTGCAGGTTGTCGGCCTCGTCGATGCCCTTGATCGTGATCGTGCGCTCCGTGCCGTCGGTCGTGGCGTAGGTGACCGTGGCGCCGAAGAAGATCTGGTCGTTGCCGTGGTGCAGGCTGGGGTCGGCGACCTCGGCGATCTCGAGCCGCTTGGTCAGGAAGCGGATGCGGCGGTCGATCTCGCGCAGGCGCTTCTTGCCGTAGAGGTAGTCGCCGTTCTCCGAGCGGTCGCCGTTCTTCGCGGCCCAGGACACGATCTCGACGACCTTGGGGCGCTCGTCGTCGATCAACCCCAGCAGCTCGGCGCGCAACCGCGCGTAGCCGGCCGGCGTGATGTAGTTCTTGCCGCCGGCGGGCAGCGGCGGCAGGCCGGTGTCCTCGTCGCCGTCGTCGACATCGCCGTCGCTCTCCTTGGTGAAAGCCTTGTTCATGATTGCCATTTTGGCGCCCGGTGGCCGCGTTACAGTCGCGCCCGTGCTGACCGTGCGCCATCGCCTGCCCTGGATCGCCCGCCTCGCCCTCGTGGCGACGCTGGCGCTCGCGCTGCTGCCGACGCTGTCGCGCGCGATGGCCGCCGGCGATGCCAGCGGGCCCTGGGCCGAGATCTGCTCGAGCACCGGCGTCAAGCCGCTGACCGACCCGACGCCGACCCAGGCCGCCGGCCACCTCGACCACTGCCCGCTCTGCACGCTGCAGGACGCGCTGCCGGGCCTGCCGGTGGTCGAGCACGCGGTGCAGTTTCCATCGGTCGAGGCCACGCCGACCTGGCGCCCGGTCCGTGTCGCGGCACCGGTCTCCGGGACCTGGCTCCGCGCCCAGCCGCGAGGTCCGCCCGCGCACGCCTGAAGACCCGCCCACGGCCCGCTCGCGCTTCGTCGCGACGACCGTGACCGCAGCGCGCGCCCGCCCGGCGCCGCCTCTTCAGGATCCGCCATGTCCGAGATCGACACCCCCGGTGCGCCCGCCTCGCGCGCCGGATCCGCCTTGCAGCGGGTGTTCTGGCGACTGCACTTCTGGGCCGGTCTGCTGACCGCGCCGCTGGTGCTGTTCGCCGCGTTCACCGGCCTGCTCTACGTCTTCACGCCGCAGATCGAGGCGAGGCTGCACGCCGGTGTCGACCGCGTGCCGGCCGGCACGAGCATCGCACAGCTCGACGCTCAGGTCGCCGCCGCGCGTGCCGCGCAGCCCGGTTGGTCGGTGCGCAGCGTGCTCGTCACGCCCACGCCCGGCGCCACCACCCAGGTGCTGCTGGCCCCGCCCGCCGGTCCCGGTGCGCATGCCGGCCACGCAGGCGGCCACGACCCCGGCCTGCCGCGCGGCCGCATCGTCTACGTCGATCCGGCCACGGCGCGCGTCGTCGGCAGCCTCGCCGAGATGGAGCGCTTCGGCACCTGGGCCAAGAAGCTGCACTCGAGTGCCCTGCAGGGCCAGGCCTGGCGCTGGCCGATCGAGCTGGCGGCGAGCTGGATGCTGCTGATGCTGGCCACCGGCGTCGCGATGTGGTGGGCGCGCCGGCCGCTCGCGGGCGGCAGCGGCCGCGCGCGCTGGCGCCGCTGGCACGCCCGGGTCGGCATCGTGGCGGGCGGGCTGCTGGCGGTGGTGTTGCTGACCGGGCTCACGTGGTCGGGCCAGGCAGGCGAGCGCTTCCGCGCTGCGCAGCGCGCGCTCGACCAGTCCAGCCCGCAGCCGCCGCGCGACTTGCGCTCGGCAGCACGTGGCGACACCGATCCGCTGGCCATGCAGGCCATCCTGGAGCGCGCCCGCGCCGAACTGCCGTCCGATCTGCCGCTGCTGCTGGCGCCGCCGCGCCCACCCGACGGCGTGTGGCGCATCGACGTGCAGGCCGGCAGCCGCCCCACCGCTCGCGCGACGCTGGCGCTCGACGCCGGCGACGGCCGCGTGCTCTACCGCAGCGGCTGGGACGAGCTGCCGCTGCTGGCACGCGCCACGGCGATCGGCATCCCCCTGCATCGCGGCGAATTCGGCGGGTGGAACCAGGCGCTGCTGGTCGTCGTCGCGCTGGCGGCCATCTTCTCGGTGGTGTCCGGCGTCTCGATGTGGTGGCTGCGGCGGCCGGCCGGCCGCTGGGGCGCACCGCCGGTCGGCGCTGCCCAATGGCGCTCGGTACCCGTGGGACTGTGGGCGCTGGCCGCCTTGCTGGCCTGGGCCCTGCCGGTCTTCGGCGTCAGCGTGCTGGTCTTTGCCGCCCTCGAACTGATCGTGGCCGCTTCGCGGCGGCTGCGCCTTCCTCCTCCTGCCGCGGCTTGAGCCGGGTGCTCGCCGCGGCATCATCAAGAAAGACATCGACATGAACCCCACGACTCCCCTGCGGCCGACGCGACTCGCGGCCGCCCTGCTCCCGCTGCTGTCCGGCGTCGCCGGCGCCCAGGAGACCTCGCCCCCGCTGTGGGTCGCCACCCACGACGAGCGCGTGCTCGAGCGCGTCACCGTCACCGGCTCGCGACCCAGCACGCTGCCGCTGGAGATCCCGACCACCACCGAAGGCGTGAGCGCGCAGAAGATCGAGCGCGGCGTCAACGCGACCGATTCGTCCGACGCGCTGAAGTACCTGCCCAGCCTCAACGTGCGCAAGCGCCACATCGGCGACTACGACCACGCGGTGCTCGCGACGCGCGCCTCGGGCACCGGCAACAGCGCGCGCTCGCTGGTCTATGCCGACGGCATCCTGCTGTCCAACCTGCTGGGCAACGGCGCCGAGTTCACGCCGCGCTGGGGCCTGGTCGCGCCCGAGGAGATCGAGCGCGTCGACGTGCTCTACGGCCCGTTCTCGGCCGCCTATCCGGGCAACTCGGCCGGCGCCATCGTCGACTACGTGACGCGCATGCCCGACCGCCTGGAGGCCCACGTCAAGCTGCAGGGCTTCACGCAGGACTACAAGCTCTACCGCACCGACGACCGCTACTCGGGCAGCAACGCGATGGCCACGCTGGGCAGCCGCAGCGGCGCCTTCGCGTGGTGGCTCAGCCTCAACCGCCTGCACAGCGACGGCCAGCCGCTGGTCATCGCGCGCCAGGCCGTGCCGGCGGCCACCAGCGGTGCGGGCACGCCGGTGAGCGGCGCGGTCCCGGGTCGCGATCACTTCGGCAACCCGGTGATGAACCTCGGCTCGACCGCGCAGACCGACACGCGCCAGGACCTGGCGCGCATCAAGCTCGCCTGGGACCTGAGCCCGACGCTGCGCGCCAGCTACTCGCTCGCGCGCTGGGGCAACGACACCGAGCGCCGCGTCGAGAGCTTCCTGCGCGACGCCGCCGGCAACCCGGTCTACAGCGGCACGGTCAACATCGACGGCCGCGCCTACACGCTGCCGGCCGCCTTCTTCGCGCCCAGCCGCGGCGACTTCGAGCACCTTGCCCACGGCCTCACGCTCAAGAGCCACACGCGCGGCACGTGGGACTGGCAGCTCGCCGCGAGCCTGTACGACTACGCGCGCGACCAGGTGCGCACGCCGACGGTCGCGCCGCCGGGGTCCTTCGACGGTGGTGCCGGCCGCATCGTCGACCAGGCCGGCACCGGCTGGAACACGCTGGCCGCCAAGGGCATCTGGCGCCCCGAGGGATCGGACGGCGCGCACGTGGCCGAGTTCGGCCTGCAGCGCGACGCCTTCCAGCTGCGCCGGCTCGAGTCGACCACCAGCGACTGGCGCGGCGGCACGCCCACGGCGACCGCGGCGGCCTTCCGCGGCGACACCCAGCTCACCAGCCTGTGGGCCCAGGACGCCTGGCGCTTCGCGCCGGCCTGGCGCAGCGTGCTGGGCCTGCGCGTCGAGCGCTGGCAGGCCGACAACGGCCAGCGCGTGGTGGGCGCGGCCCGCCTGGACTACCCCGAGCGCCGCGAAACCCACGTCTCGCCGAAGGCCGCGCTCGCCTGGCAGGCCAGCGAGGACTGGACGCTGAAGGCCTCGATCGGCCGTACGGTGCGCCTGCCCACGGTGAGCGAGCTCTACCAGGGCGGCATCAACACCACCACTGGCCAGGCGACGCTGAACGACCCGAATCTCAAGCCGGAGAAGTCGCACACCACCGAGCTGACCGCCGAGCGCGAACTGGCCGACGGCCTGCTGCGCACGACGCTGTTCCACGAGCTGACGCAGGACGCGCTCTACAGCCAGCTCAACGCCACCACCAACACCACCTTCGTGCAGAACGTCGACCGCGTCCGCACCACGGGGCTGGAGATCGCCTTCGACCAGCGCAACGTCGGCCTGCGCGGCCTGGACCTGAACGCCAGCCTGACCTGGGCCGACTCGACGATCACCCGCAACGCGGCCAACCCGGCCTACGTCGGCAAGCGCCAGCCGCGCGTGCCCGAGTGGCGCGCCAGCGTGTGGGCGCTGTATGCCTTCGACGACCGCTGGTCCGGCAGCCTGGGCGCGCGCTACAGCGGCACGCAGTACGGCCAGCTCGACAACAGCGACGTCAACGGCTTCGCCTACCAGGGCTTCAGCCGCTACTTCGTGGTCGACGCGCGGCTGCAGTTCCGCATCGACCGGCAGTGGCAGCTGAGCCTGGGCGTCGACAACCTCGGCAACGAGAAGTACTGGGCCTTCCATCCCTACCCCCAACGGACTTTCCACGCCGAGCTGCGCTTCGACCTGTGAGGCGGCGGCTCACAATGTTCCCGCGCGCCGATGGCGCTGGGAGCGGGCCATGCCGACCAAGCAGATCCAGTGCGCCGACTTCGAGGAAGAGAAGGCCGCCGTCGAGTCCAGCGGCCGCTACCGCGTGCTGCGCCAGGCGCGCGTGGCCGGCCAGGCCGGCGTGTGCACGCTGCACTACGAACCGCGCGGCGACCTGAAGCCGCGGCCGGTGCGACGCCTGCGCGGCATTGCCGGCGCGCAGGGCCGCGTCGAGATGAGTCGCAGCCGGCGCGTCGCACGACGACTGTTCGAGCTGCAGACGCCCGCCTCGAAAGACGCGCCGCGGCGCATCGCCGAGCGCTGGCTGAAGCGCCTGGCGCCGCTGCTGGGCATCGGTGCCGACCTCGCGGACCTGAAGTTCGACCAGGTCAGGCACTCGGTGCTGGGCCGCCACGTGCTGTTCCAGCAGCATGTCGGGCGCACGCAGATCTCGGGAGCCTGGGTGCGCGTGGACCTCGACGAGGACGGCCGCGTCTACAACCTGCAGAACGACCTGGTGCCGCTGCAGGTGCTGGCCCCGCGCCGCGCCGGTGCGACGCGCGCCTCGCGCCTGCACGGCGACGAGGGCCGCGCGCTGACGCGGGACCAGGCCAAGGCCCGCGCGCTGGCCGCGATCGCGCCCGCGCGCGGTCTGAAGAAGCAGGTCATCGGCACGCCCGAGCTGCTGTACCGCCCGACCGACGGCGACCCGCGTCTCACCTGGAAGGTGGTCGTGAAGAGCGGCCCGCCGTCGCGCGAGTGGAAGATGTACTTCGACGCCTTCAGCGGCGCGCTGCTGTGGCGCCGCAACCTGCTCAAGCGCGCCAGCGGCCGCGCCCTCGTCTTCGATCCGAACCCGGTGGTCGCGCTCAACACCGCCGAGCTGTCGAACCGCCGCGCGGTGCCGGCCACCGCCTACCGCGAGGTCGAGTTGCGCGGCCTGGACGGCAGCGGCTTCCTCGACGGCGACTTCGTCAGCACGCGCCTGACCAAGCGGCGCGTCAGGCGCGCGAACGGCGACTTCCGCTTCAGGCGCGGCGAGCGCGGCTTCACCGAGGCGATGGTGTACTTCCACATCGACCGCCTGCAGCGCCATCTGCAGGCGCTGGGCTTCGACAACGTACTCCACCGCGGCATCGCGGTCGACGTGGCCGGCCAGCGCGAGGACAACTCGTACTACAGCCCGACCGACAGGCAGCTGTCCTTCGGCACCGGCGGCGTCGACGATGCCGAGGACGCCGAGACCATCCTCCACGAGTACGGGCACGCGATCCAGGACGCGCAGCTGCCCGGCTTCGGCGAGAGCGACGAATGCGCGGCGATGGGCGAAGGCTTCGGCGACTTCCTCGCCGCCAGCTACTTCGCCGACTGGAAGCCGGCCTGGCTGCGGCCGGCGATCTGCAGCTGGGACTGCATCGCCTTCGCCGGCGACCCCCCCTGCCTGCGGCGCCTGGACAGCAACAAGAAATACCCCAAGGACATCACCGGCGAGGTCCACGACGACGGCGAGATCTGGTCGGCCTGCCTCTGGGAGCTGCGCCACGAACTGGGCCGCGCCAATGCCGAGAAACTGGTGATCGCGCACCACCACCTGCTCAACCGCTGGGCGGGCTTCGAGGATGCGGCTAACGCGATGCTGACCGCCGACCGGCGCCTCTTCGGCGGCCGGCACCGCGAGCTGATCACCGCGGTGTTCGTGAAGCGCGGCATCCTGCCGGACCCGCGGCGGCCGGGGCGGCGGGCGGGGGACCGGTTCGAGGGCTGAGCCGGGGCGCGCCGGGGCGCGCCGGGGCGACTAGCGCGAGAGCCGCGGCACGAGCACTCGATCGTGCAGCAGCATGCCGGCCAGCATCGCGCCGACGAACCACACCGCCTCGGGCATGCCGCGGCCGAGCGCGACGAGGGCCGGGCCGGGGCAGAAGCCGGCGATGCCCCAGCCGATGCCGAACAGCAGGCCGCCGCCGATCAGGCGCGCGTCGATGCTGCGGTTGACGGGCAGCTCGATCGGCGTGCCGACCCATGATCGCGTGCGGCGGCGCGCGACGGTGAAGGCGACCAGGCCCACCGCGATCGCGCCGGCCATCACCATCACCAGGCTCGGGTCCCAGGCGCCGGCGAGGTCGAGGAAGTTCCTGACCTTGGCCGGGTTGGCCATGCCCGACAGGATGAGCCCGAGGCCGAAGACGATGCCGCTGAGCAGTGCGATCAGGTGAGCCACGTCGCCGCCTCCTTCAGAGCCCGTGCCGCAGCACGAAGACCGTCGCGAAGCCGGCGCCCATGAAGGCCAGCACGTTGACGAGCGAGCGCAGCGACAGCCGGCTCAGCCCGCAGATGCCATGCCCGCTGGTGCAACCGTTGGCCATGCGCACGCCAACGCCGACCAGCAGGCCGGCCGCGACGACGGCGCCGGTGCCGACGTCGACGGCGGCCACCGGCAGCGGCTCGCCGATCCACCACAGCCAGGGGGCGACCAGCAGTCCCAGCAGGAACAGCAGCCGCGGCAGCTCGGGCCGCAGGCTGCGCCCGTCGACCAGCGCGGCGAGCGATGTCGCCACCAGCCCGGCGACGCCGGCGATGCGGCCCAGCCCCAGCAGGTAGATCGCCGCGGCGACGCCGATCAGCACGCCGCCGGCCAGCGACATCCACGGCGTGAACGACACCCAGTCGACGCTCATCTCGGTTCCTTCTTCGTCGGGTCGAAGTGCTTCTTCAGGCCCTGCCAGCAGCGCTGGTACTCGCGCTGGCGCTCGGCGGTGTCCAGCGCGTGCTGCGTCGGTCGCCAGACATGCCGCGTCTCGAACATGAAGGCCATGGTGTCACGGATCACGTCGGGCTTCGACAGGTCGGCGCGGCTGGCCTTCTCGAAGGTCTCGGCATCGGGGCCGTGGCCGCTCATGCAGTTGTGCAGGCTGGCACCGCCGGGCACGAAGCCCTCGGCCTTGGCGTCGTAGGCGCCGTGCACCAGGCCCATGAACTCGCTGGCGACGTTGCGGTGGAACCAGGGCGGCCGGAAGGTGTCCTGCATCGCCAGGATGCGCGGCGGGAAGATCACGAAGTCGAGGCTGCTGACGCCGGGCGTGTCGGAGGCGCTGTGCAGCACCAGGAAGATCGACGGGTCCGGATGGTCGTGGCTGATCGAGCCGATGGCGTTGAAGCGCCGCAGGTCGTACTTGTACGGCGCATGGTTGCCGTGCCAGGCCACCACGTCCATCGGCGAGTGGTCCATCGCGGCGCGCCACAGCCGGCCGCCGAACTTGGCGACCAGTTCGTGCGGGCCGTCGATGTCTTCGTAGGCCGCCACCGGCGTCAGGAAGTCGCGCGCATTGGCCAGGCCGTTCGATCCGATCGGGCCGCGGTCGGGCAGGCGCAGCGGCGCGCCGTAGTTCTCGCAGACGTAACCGCGGATCGGCCCGTCCGGCAACTCGACGCGGAAGCGCACGCCGCGCGGGATGATGACGATCTCCTGCGGCTCGGCCTCGATCACGCCGAGCTCGGTGACGATGCGGTGGCGCCCCTGCTGCGGCACGATCAGCAGCTCGCCGTCGGCGTCGTAGAAGGCGCGGCCCTGCATCGAGCGGTTGGCGGCGTAGACGTGCACCGCGTTGCCGGCCTGCAGCAGCGGGTCACCCTGGCCGGCCATCGTGACCAGGCCCTCGACGAAGTCGGTGGGTGCCTGCGGCATCGGCAGCGGGTTCCAGCGCAGCTGGTCGGGCGGCGTCGGCACACCGGCGAAGTCGCTGACGATGCGGCCGTCCGGCATGCGCTCGAAGGGCTGGTGCATCGCCGCGGGGCGGATGCGGTAGAGCCAGCTGCGGCGGTTGTCGGCGCGCGGCGCGGTGAAGGCGGTGCCGCTCAGCTGCTCGGCATACAGGCCGTAGGCGCAGCGCTGCGGCGAGTTGCGGCCGACGGGCAGCGCGCCGGGCAGCGCCTCGGTGGCGAACTCGTTGCCGAAGCCGCTCTGGTAGCTCGGGGTGTCGGGGGTCATCGCTGGCTTCCTTCCTGGGCCGGCGCTCGCGCGGCGCGCAGCGCCTCCAGCAGCACCGCCTGCTCGCCGATGTGATTGGACAGCAGCAGCACGAGGCGCGCGTTGAGGGCGTGGCTCTCGGGCTCGGGCAGGTCGCGGTGGGTGTCGATCAGCGCTTCGTAGAAGTCGTCGGGTGCCTCGAGATGCGGGACGGTGATCAGCGGCATGGGGGCTCCTTCAGGGCGTGCCGAGCGCACGCCGCAGCGCCGCCTCGACGGCAGCACGCGTCGGTCGGCGCCAGCGCGCGCACACATGCTGGTCGGGACGGATCAGGTAGGCGCTGCCGGGCTGCAGGTCGTAGCGCTGCGCGACCAGGCCTTCGGCGTCGATGCAGCTTGCAGGTGACGGCGGGGCATCGGCCGGCGCGACGACCAGATGGCGGACCGGCAGATCCCGCACCAGCTCGTCGTTGCCGCCCGCCGCGCTCAGCAGCGTGAAGCCCTCGCCCAGCTCGCGCAGCAGCCAGGTCGGCGTGCCGTCGGGGCGCTGCAGCGGCGCATCGGCCGCGACGGCGCCCGGCCGCAGGCGACCCGCGAAGGCATCGACGTCGGCGCTGTTGAGCTGCGAGCCCTCCAGCGTCGCCGGCACCGACAGCCGGCCGCTGTTCAGCAGCGTGCGCGCGAAGCCGTGCTCGCGCGCCAGCGCCAGCACGGCATCGCGGAACAGCCGGCTCACCGCGCTCTTGGGCGTGATGAAGTCGGTCGAGCGCGTCGACGCACGGAGGTTCTCGTCGGCCGCGGCCTCGCGCTCGCTGGCGTAGCTGTCGAGCAGCGCGTCGCCGGCCTCGCCCTGCACCACGCGCGCGAGCTTCCAGCCCAGGTTGTCGGCATCCTGCACGCCCGAGTTGGCGCCGCGCGCGCCGAAGGGCGACACGCCGTGGGCCGCGTCGCCCGCGAACAGCACGCGGCCGTGGCGGAAGCTGGCCATGCGCTGGCAGGCGAAGGTGTAGACGCTGGCCCACTCCAGCGTGAACGGGATGTCCTTCATCGCCGAGTGCGCCAGCAGTGCCTGGACCCGCGGGACGATGCGCTCGGGCTGCTTCTCCTGGTCGGGATCGGCGTCCCAGCCGAGCTGGAAGTCGATGCGCCACACCTTGCCGGGCTGGCGATGCAGCAGCACGCTCTGCCCGGGATGGAAAGGCGGGTCGAACCAGAACCAGCGCTCGGCCGGGCCGTCGTAGTCCATCTTCACGTCGGCGATCAGGAAGCGGTCGCGGAACACGCGGCCTTCGCTCTCCAGGCCCATCAGCCGGCGGGTCGTCGAGCGGCTGCCGTCGCAGGCGACCACACGGTCGGCGAGCAGCCGGTAGGCACCGTCGGGCGTCGCTATCGTCAGTGCCACCTGCTGCGGACCGGGCTCGATGGCCGCGAGGCGGTGCTTCCAGCGCAGGTCCACGGCCGGCAGCGCCATCGCCCGCTCGACCAGGCAGCCCTCGACGACGTACTGCTGAAGGTTCACGAAGGCCGGTCGCGCATGGCCGGACTCGGGCAGCAGGTCGAAGGCGTAGAGCAGGTCGTCGCGCAGGAAGACGCGACCGAGATTCCACGACACGCCCTGCGCCGTCACGCGCTGGCCGCAGCCCAGGCGGTCGAAGATCTCGAGCGTGCGCTTGGCGAAGCAGATGGCCCGCGAGCCGGTGGACAGGCGGTCGCCGTCGTCCAGCAGCACGACCGGCACGCCGCGCTGCGCCAGGTCGATGGCCAGACTCAGGCCGACCGGCCCGGCGCCGACGACGACGACCGGATGGCGCGCCGGCGCCGCCGCGTCCTGGTCGGCGTGGCGGCGGTAGGGAAAGACGACTTGCTGGTAATCCACGTCGGTGCCCGCCACGTCCGGTGGCTGCCAGGGCTTCAGCCTTCGAGCGTGGCCCACATCTCGCGGTCGCGATCGGCGGTCCAGATGCGCGGGTCGCGATGGCGCGTGACCTCGTCGTAGCAGCGCGTCACGTCGAAGGGCATGCAGTGGTCGAAGATGACCCAGTGGCCGTACTTCGGCTTGAGCTTCGCGAAGGTCTCCTTGTAGACCGCGTTCAGGTCCTTGCCCGCGGCCACGCCCGCCTGCACGCTGGCATGCACGTCGGCGATGAAGGCGCGCGTGCCGGCCAGGCCGGCCTGCACCTGCTCGGGCGTGGTCAGCGCCGCGCCGCGGCCGGGGACCAGCTGCTCGGGCTTCAGGGCCGCGATGTTGTCCAGCGTCTGCGGCCAGTCGGCGAAGTAGGCGTCGCCGGCATAGGGCGTGGCATCGAACTCGACCAGGTCGCCGCTGAACAGGATCTTCTGCTGCGGCAGCCAGGCCACCGTGTCGCCCTTGGTGTGGCCGCGGCCGAGCTGCAGCAGCTGCACCTCGAGCCGGCCCAGCCACAGCGTCATCCGGCCGGTGAAGGTGAGGGTCGGCCAGGTCAGGCCCGCCGGCACGCTCTCGACATTGCGGAACAACCGCGGGAAGCGGCCGATCTCGCTGGCCTTGTCCTGCTCGCCACGCTCGACGATCAGGTCGTGGGTGTCCTGGCTGGCGATGATCTGCTGCGGCGCGTAGGCGCTGGCGCCCAGCACGCGCACCGCGTGGTAGTGGGTCAGCAGCACGTACTTGATCGGCTTGTCGGTCACCTCGCGGATGCGGCGGATCACGTCCTGCGCCATCACCGGCGTGGCCTGGGTGTCCAGCACCAGCACCGCGTCGTCGCCGACGATGACGCCGGTGTTCGGGTCGCCTTCGGCGGTGTAGGCGTAGGCGTTGTCGGAAAGACGGGTGAAGCTGACCTGCTTCTCCTCGAGGTCGGCTTGCGAGGCAAAGGTCTTGGTCATGCGTGTCTCCAGCAGCGGCGGGGCCTGGCCGGCCCGGGGAATCGCTGCGATTATCGAATCGTGATTCGCCTATGTCAAACTTGTTTGCTAAAGTGAAACCTCGGAGGCCGGTGATGAAGGACGAGGCGAACCCGCGCAAGGAACAGCGAGCGATCCAGTCGGTCGAGGTCGGCGGACCGCTGCTGCTGGCGCTGGCCGACCATCCGGTGCCGATGACGCTGAAGGACCTGGCAGCCGCCGTCGGCCTGACACCCTCGCGCGCCCATCCCTATCTGGTCAGCTTCGGCAAGCTCGGGCTGGTCGAGCAGGACCGCGCCAGCGGCCGCTACGCACTGGGCCCGGCCGCGCTGCAGATCGGGCTGAGCTGTCTGCACCAGTCCGACCCGCTGAAGGCCGCGACGCCGGTCGCCGAGGCGCTGGCCGCGGAACTGGAGCACGCCGTCGCCGTCGTCGTCTGGGGCAACTTCGGCCCCACCGTCGTGCGCCTGATCGAAGGTCGCCAGCCGCTGCACGTGAACCTGCGCGTCGGGGCCGTGATGTCGGTGCTGGGCACGGCGACCGGCCGCGCCTTCGCCGCGGTGCTGCCACGCGCGGCGCTCGATGCCGCGATCGCCAGCCAGGCCGGCAGCGCCGCGTCGCCCGGGAAGACGACGGTCGCCCGCGAAGTCCGCGAGGCCGCGGCCGAGCTGGCCGAGCACGGCGTGGCCCGCGCGATGGGCCGGCCGATCCCCGGCATCAACGCCTTCAGCGCACCGGTGTTCGACCACGAAGGCCGCGCGGCGCTGGTCCTGACCTCACTGGGACCGGCGGACAGCTTCCCCGCCGACTGGCGATCGCCCTGCGCCGCGGCCGTCCGGCGCGCGGCCGAGCATGTGTCGCGACGGCTGGGTCACCGGCGCTGAGTCGGCCTCAGACCGCGCGCCAGCTCTGCCACAGCGTCCACGCCGCGGTGGCGATCAGCAGGCCGCCGACGCTGCGTGCGACGCGGACCTGCCTGGCCGCACTGCCACGCAGGCAGCGACGCAAGCCGGCAGCGCCCGCGACGACGCTCCCGTAGACCACGGCCTGGGTCACTGCGACGATCGCGCCCAGCCCCAGCACCTGCCGCAGCAGGCCGCCCTGATCGGGCCGCATGAACTGCGGGAACACGGCGATCATGAAGACATAGGCCTTGGGATTGAGCAGGCAGGTGAGGATGGCGCGCAGGAAGGTCTGCGCGGTCGGCCGCGACGGCACGTCGCCCACCTCGCCCAGGCTGCCCGGATGGCGCAGCAGGCTCCAGCCCATCCACGCGACGTACAGCGCGCCGGCGACGAGCAGCGCATTGAACGCGGCCGGCAGCAGCTGCAGCAGCAGGCCGATGCCGAGCGAGCTCATCGCGACATGGACCATGCCACCGACCACCAGGCCTGCGACGGCCGCTGCGCCGGCGCGGCGGCCGTCGACCAGCGTGCTCGACAGCACGTAGGCCATGTCCATGCCCGGCATGACGATGATGCCCAGCACCAGCAGCGCAAACAGCCACGACGGATCCATCGCGACGAGTCTGCCGCCCATACCTGCCAGCCTGCGGCATGATTGCAGCGCACCCTCCCACCCACGATGCGCGCGAGCCGCCTGCTGTCGATCCAGATGCTGCTGCAGACGCGGGGCCGCCTGAGCGCGCGGGCGCTGGCCGAGGCGCTGGAGGTGTCGATCCGCACGCTGTACCGCGACGTCGACGAGCTCAGCGCCGCGGGCGTGCCGATCTACGCCGAGCGCGGCCGCAGCGGCGGCTTCGAGCTGCTGCCGGGCTGGAAGACGACGCTGACGGGGCTGACGCCGTCGGAGGCACAGGCGGTGTTCCTGAGCGGACTGGCCGGGCCGGCCGCCGAGCTGGGCCTGGCCGCAGACGTCGAGCGCGCGCAGCTCAAGCTGCTGGCCGCACTGCCGGCGCCCTGGCGCGACGGGGCGCGCCGCACCAGCTCGCGCCTCTACCTCGACCCGGTCGACTGGTACCGCGAGGCCGACGACCTGCCGCAGCTGCAGCGCGTCGCCTCGGCCGTGTGGGACGAGCGCCAGCTCGCGATCCGCTACGAGAGCTGGCAGCAGACGACACGGCGCACCGTGCATCCGCTGGGCCTGGTGCTGAAGGCCGGCGCCTGGTACCTGGTGGCGATGGCGGTGCCGGATCAGAAGCCGCGGACCTACCGCGTGTCGAACATCCTCGAGGCCGACGTGCTGGAGGCGGCCGTTCGTCGCCCGCCGCGCTTCGACCTCGCCGCACACTGGCGCGCGTCGGTGCAGCGCTTCGAAGCCGAGCTGCACCGGGGCGAGGCCCGCGTGCTGGCGACGCCGCTCGGCCTGAAGTCGCTGGGGCACCTGAGCAGCGCCGTCGCCCGCGCCGCGCGCGCGGCTGCGCCGAGTCGCCGTGCCGACGGCCGCCACCTGCTGACCATTCCCATCGAGTCGATCGAGCACGCCACCGGCCAGCTGCTGCGGCTGGCGCCCGACGTCGAGGTCATGGGGCCGGTGGCGCTGCGGCGGTCGATGGTGGAGCGCATTCGCCAGCTGGCCGTGCTGTACGGCACCGCGCGTGTCGCCGACTGAGGCATCGCGTCCTGGTGACGCAGGAGCGCGCCGTCGCGACAAGGAGCAAGGGCCTGATCCCTCGCGGAATCAGGCCCTCATGACGATTTGGTGCGGCTGGCAGGATTCGAACCCACGACCCCTTGGTTCGTAGCCAAGTACTCTATCCAACTGAGCTACAGCCGCATCAAGCCTCGCAGTTTATCACGGCGGTCCGGCCCACCGGCCGGGCTCAGGCCAGCAAGGCGGCAGCCCGGTAGCAGCGCGCCGACCGGCTCTCGTCGCGATCGCGGTCGGCCATCGCGGCGAGACGCAACCACGCATCGCGGCGGGCGTCGGTCTGCAAGGCCTCGTCCTGCGCGGCCTGTTCCAGCAGCTGCTGCGCCTTGCCCCAGAGTTCGCGCGCCGCCAGCGCGCAACCGACGGCATAAGCCATCGCGGCCTCGCGCGGCCCCTGCTGCAAGGCCGACTCCAGGCGCGGCAACCACTCGGGGCCGATGCCGTGCGAGGCCTGCGCCAGGGCGAGAGCCAGCACGTCGCGTTCCTCGCGCGGCAGGCTCGCGACACGCTCCCACGACGGACGCAGCCAGAGGCGCGCCTCCTCCGGCGCGTTCAGCGCCACCAGACGACGCGCCGCATGCGAGACCACGACCACGTCGCGCCGATCGGCGGCGTCGAACTCGCGCCAGACGCCCTGCACCTGCTCGGCATCGCGTGCGGCATCGAGCGCTTCGACCGCCAGGGCCCGCATCAGTCCCTGCGCCGCCGCCGGCGAAAAGCCCTGGTGCTTGGCCAGCAGGCGCGCCGTGCGCAGGGCCTCGAGCGGCTGACGGGCCAGCCTGGCCGCCTGCAGCTTGAGCCGCAAGGCCTGGGTGCGACGCGCGACCCCGGGCGGCAGTTCGGCCAGCAGTTCGAGCGTGCGAGCGGCATCTCGATCCTCCAGTGCCCACTCCGCAGCCAGCAGGCGTGCACCCTCCTCGGCCGGCCGCGCGCCGAGACTGCGGCGCGCCAGGTCGAAGGCGCGTTGCAGCTGTTCGTCGCGTCGCGTACGGTCCTGCAGGCGGTGCAGGCTGCCGGCCGCCAGCAGGTGGCCCAGCACGGTGAACTCACCGTCCTGCCGCAGCTCGGGCGTGTCGGCCTGGATCGCCACCGCGCGCTGCGCCGCCTTCTGCGCCCGCGCGTAGCGGCCACCGAAGTACTGCGCCAGGGCCTCGCGCAGGGCCGACTGCGCGATCCGGTCGCGCCGCGACACGCGCCACTCGCGCGCACGTTGCGGCAGGTCGATCAGCCCGCCGACGACCTGGATCAGCGCATTGAGCACCAGGCACAGCACGACCACGCCCACCATGAAGAGGTTGAACGACAGGTCGACGCGCCACGGTGCCCAGTACAAGGTGACGAGGTTCTCGTTGCTGCCCAGCAGGGTGGCCGCGACCGCGGCCACGATGGCCAGCAGCAGCAGCCAGACGACGCTGCGCATCGCCGCGCCTCAGCGGCCCGCCGCCGCCAGCGCGGCCAGCGTGTCGTCGGGACGCGGCACACCGGCCTGGCGCGCCTGCATCGCGACGCTGCGCACGGTCTCGGCCAGCGTCAGCGTGCGGCGCGCGCCGCGGTCGAAGTAGCTGTCGATCGCGCCCTGGGCCGTGCGCAGGTCGCTCTGGGCGGTATCGAACTGGCGACTCAGCAATGCGAGGCGGGCGTTCAGCAGCTTGAGCTTGAGGTTCTCGCGCAGGAAGAAGCGTTGCTCGGGTGCCAGCAGCATGGCCTCGGGCTGGTCGACGCGGGTCACGCGCAGCAGGCCGCGGGCCTCGCTCCAGAAGCCGCGCAGCCACTCGCCACCGGCCGCGGGCAACCAGGCCAGTGCGTCGGCGGCAGGCGTCGCCGGGTCGGCCGCGGTCGATGCCGCGGCGGCGGGCGACACAGACGCCGCCGATGCCGCCGGCGTCCCGGCGCGTGACGGTGCGGGCCGTGCCGGCTTCGCATCCGGCGAGGGACGGGGGATCTCGACCGCCAGCAACGGCGCCTCGTCGACGAGGCGCGCCGCTTCGTCCAGCTTGCCGGCCAGCGTCGCGATGTCGGCCACGCTGACGGCCTTGACGCGATCGAGGTCCCGCGCGATGGCGCGCCGCACGACCTCGAGCCGGGGCTGGTTGACGCGCGCCAGGCGCTCATCGGCGGCCTTCAGGGCCACCACCAGCGGCGTCGCGCTGCCCGTCACCGCGGTCTGCTGCATCGCCACGCGCACGCCGGCGTCGATCTCGACCAGCAGGCTCTCGTCGCGCGAGCGCGACAAGGACTGGATCAGTTCCTCGAGCTGCGTGCGCTGCACCGAGAGCTCGGCCACACGACTTTCCAGCAAGGCGGTCTTGGCCACGGCGTCGCGCGACAGTTCCTGCGACTGGCGCGCCAGCAGCTGCGCTTCGTTCGACTGGTCGCTGCTGGCCTGCTGGCGGCGGACCAGTTCCTCCTCGAGCGCCTGCACGCGCTGCTGGCTGGTCCACGCCACGGCCAGCGCGGCCGCACCGACCAGCACCGCGAGCCCGGCGGCCAGGGTCTGCACGCGCCCCGCACGAGCCGGCGTGGCGGGCGGAGGCGACGCCGGTGCCCCGGGGACCGCGAGGGAAGACGGTTCTTCGGCAGCAGTCGTTTGGGGCTCGCTCACGGTGCGATCGATTCTATCGACGGGGGTGCAGCGACCGCAGGGCCTCGGCCACGGCCGCGAGCGAGGGCGGCGTGTCGACCACGTGACCGAAGCCCGCGGTCCGCGCCCGCGCCGCGATGCGCGGATGCGTGGCCACGGCCTGCGCCGCCGACCAGGGTTGCGGCGTGGCAGGCACCAGCGCCTCGAGCTGGTCGATCGCTTCGGAACTGCTGAACAGCCAGGCATGCGCCGCCGGCGCGTCGAGCGCCTGCCGGAGCAGCGCGCGCTGGCCGGCATCGAGCTGCGGCGCCGCGCGGCGGTAGGCCGCGAGCGTGTCGACCGACACGCCCGATTCGCGCAGCCGCTGTACCAGCCATTCGCGGCCGCTGCCTTGCGCTTCGGTGCCGGCGCCGCCGCGCACGATCAGGGCCGAACCGCCGCCCCACGAGCATCGCGGCCCGAGCACGGCCCACAGGGATTCAGAGTCGAACTGCGGCGCATCGGCCGCGGGCTCGACGATGCAGTCGGCCGGCACGCCCGCCACCCGCAGCGCCGCGCCGGTGCCAGGTCCGGGCGACGCAGCCAGCGTGCCTGCGGGCCAGGCCGCGCCCGGCGGCCGCAGCGCAAACAGCCCGTCGACCGCATTCGGACTGACGAAGACCACCAGGTGCCGCTGCGCCAGCGCCTGCCATGCGGCGACCAGCGGCGCGGGGTCGGCCGGCGGCGCGATCGCGATCAGCGGCAGCGCGGCCGCGTCGATGCCCCGCTCCTGCAGCTGGCGCACCCAGTCCCTGGCCTGTGCCGCAGGCCGCGTCACCAGCACGCGCATGGAAGCCGGCCTCAGAGCGCGGCCAGCAAGGCCGCACCGCCCTGCTCGCGCAGGCGGTCGGACACGCGGCGTCCCAGCGCCTCGGCGGCGTCGGTGTCGGCCACGAGGGCGCTGCTCTGCACCCGCACCAGCGCGATCGGCTGGCCTTCGCCGCTGCCCAGCGCTGCGTCGAGCAGCAGGCTGCCGTCGGCCTGCCAGCGCGCGTGCGCAGCCAGCGGCATGCTGCAGCTGCCGCCCAGGGCTCGCGAGACGGCGCGTTCGGCATGCACGGCCAGCCAGGACGGTGAGTGCGTCAGTGCCTGCAGCACCTGCCACAGCGGCGCGTGGCGATCGCGCGCATCGGCCCGCACCTCGATGCCGAGCGCGCCCTGGCCGGCAGCCGGCAGCATCGTGTCCGGCTCGAAGACGCTGCGGATGCGCTCGGCCAGCCCCAGGCGCTTGAGGCCCGCGGCCGCCAGCACGATGGCGTCGTACTGGCCCTCGTCGAGCTTGCGCAGCCGCGTGTCGAGGTTGCCGCGCAGCGGTTCGATCCTCAGGTCGGGCCGCTGCGCGCGCAGCTGGCTCAGGCGACGCAGGCTGGAGGTGCCGACCACGCTGCCGGACGGCAGGGCCTCGAGGTTCGCGTAGCGCGGCGAGACCCAGGCATCGCGCGGATCCTCGCGCTCCAGCACCGCGGCGAGGACGAAACCCTCGGGCAGGTCCATCGGCACGTCTTTGAGGGAGTGCACGGCGAGATGGGCGTCACCGGACTCGAGCGCCGTCTCCAGTTCCTTGACGAACAGGCCCTTGCCGCCGACCTTGGACAGCGTGCGGTCGAGGATCTGGTCGCCGCGGGTCGTCATGCCGAGCAGGTCGACCGGCAACGCCAGCCGCTCGCCGAGCAGCGCACGCACGTGTTCGGCCTGCCACAGCGCCAGCCGGCTCTCGCGGGTGGCAATGATCCAGCGGTCGGCTCGCGTCTCCATGCGGGCATGCTAGCAGCGCGAAGGCACGCCATGGACCCGCGCCTGGCACGGCCGCTGCTAGCATCGTTTGCACTCCCGACCGACCTCCGATGCCGCGCACCGCACTGCCCCGCCCGACCCCGTCCCGAGAGAAGGACCGCCCGCTGGTCGAGGACATCCGCCTGCTGGGTCGCATCCTCGGCGACGTGATCCGCGAGCAGGAAGGCGAAAGCGCCTTCGAGCTGATCGAGCGCATCCGCCGCCTCGCGGTGGCCTACCGCATCAAGCGCGACGCGCCGGCCGGCCGGGCGCTGGACCGGCTGCTGAAGAACCTGTCGGTCGAGCAGGCGGTGTCGGTGGTGCGTGCCTTCAGCTACTTCTCGCACCTGGCCAACCTGGCCGAGGACCGGCACCACGTGCGGCGGCGCGAGCACCACGAGAAGCTCGGCCACGTGCAGCAGGGCTCGCTGGCGATGAGCTTCGAGCGCCTGGCCCGGCGCGGCGTGCGTGCCGCCGACATCGCCGACACGCTGGGCCGCGCCTACCTGTCGCCGGTGCTGACCGCGCACCCGACCGAAGTCCAGCGCAAGAGCATCCTCGACGCCGAGCGGGCCGTGGCGCTGCTGATCGCCGAGCGCGACGCGCTGGCCACCGACCGCGAGCGGCGCGCCAACGAGCAGCTGCTGCGCGCCCGCGTCACGCAGCTCTGGCAGACGCGGCTGCTGCGCACCTCCAAGCTCAGCGTCGCCAACGAGATCGACAACGCGCTGTCCTACTACCAGAGCACCTTCCTGCGCGAGATCCCCAAGCTCTACGCCGAGCTCGAGGCGCAGCTGCCGGGCTTCGAGATCGCGCCCTTCTTCCGCATGGGCAACTGGATCGGCGGCGACCGCGACGGCAACCCGAACGTCACCGCCGAGACGCTGAAGCTCGCGCTGGCGCGCCACTGCGAGACCGCGCTGCGCTTCTACCTGACCGAGGTGCACGAACTGGGCGCGGAGCTGTCGATGTCGGCGCTGCTCGTCGAGGTCACGCCCGAGCTGCGCGCACTGGCCGAGCGTTCGGGCGACCTCAACGAGCACCGCCTCGACGAGCCCTACCGGCGCGCGCTGATCGGCGTCTACGCGCGGCTGGCCGGCACGCTGCAGGCGCTGACCGGCACCGAGGCCTTGCGCCACGCGGTCGCGCCGCAGGCGCCATACGCCGACGCCGCGGCGCTGCTGGCCGACCTGCGCACGGTGGCGGCATCGCTGGCCTCGCACCACGGTGCGGCGCTGGCGGCGACCCGGCTGACGCCGCTGATCCGCGCCGTGCAGGTCTTCGGCTTCTCGCTCGCCACCATCGACCTGCGCCAGAGCTCCGACCAGCACGAGGCCGTGCTCGCCGAACTGCTGGCCGCGGCCCGTATCGAGGCCGACTACGCCGGCCTGCCCGAGGAAGCGAAGATCGCGCTGCTGCTGGGCCTGCTGAACGACGCCCGCGACCTGCAGGTGCGCGGCGCCGCCTACAGCGCGCGCACGCGCGGCGAGCTGGCGATCCTGGAAGCCGCGCGCGAGGGTCGCCTGCGTTTCGGCACGCAGGCGATCCGCCACTGCATCATCAGCCACACCGAGACGGTGTCCGACCTGCTCGAGGTGCTGCTGCTGCAGAAGGAGTGCGGCCTGCTGCATGGCACGCTCGACGGCCAGGGCGAGCTGGCGGCGCGCGCCGACCTGATCGTCGTGCCGCTGTTCGAGACCATCGCCGACCTGCGCCACGCGGCCGGCATCATGCGCGACTACTACGCGCTGCCCGGGATCCTGCCGATGGTGCTGCGCGGCGGGGCCGACCAGTACGGCGAGCAGGACGTCATGCTCGGCTACTCGGACAGCAACAAGGACGGCGGCTTCTTCACCAGCAACTGGGAGCTGTACCGCGCCGAGACGGCGCTGGTCGAACTGTTCGCGCCGCTGGAGCGCACGCACGGCCTGCGGCTGCGGCTGTTCCATGGCCGCGGCGGTACGGTCGGGCGCGGCGGCGGCCCCAGCTACGAGGCCATCCTCGCGCAGCCGCCCGGCACGGTGAACGGCCAGTTGCGGCTCACCGAGCAGGGCGAGGTGATCGCGTCGAAGTACGCCAACCCCGAGATCGGCCGGCGCAACCTCGAGACCCTGGTCGCCGCCACGCTCGAGGCCACGCTGCTGCCGCCGCGCCGCCACGCCTCGAAGGCCTTCCTCGAGGCGGCCGAGGCGCTGTCGGTCTTCAGCATGGCGGCCTACCGCGCACTGGTCTACGACACCGCCGGCTTCGCCGACTACTTCTTCGCCGCGACGCCGATCCGCGAGATCGCCGAGCTGAACATCGGCTCGCGCCCCGCCTCGCGCAAGGCCACCCGCGCGATCGAGGACCTGCGCGCCATCCCCTGGGGCTTCAGCTGGGGCCAGTGCCGCGCCGCGCTGCCGGGCTGGTACGGCTTCGGGTCGGCGGTCGAGCGCTTCCTGGAGGGCGACGCGAAGGTCCGCGAGGCGCGGCTCGCCCTGCTGCGTCGCATGCAGGCCACCTGGCCCTTCTTCGACACGCTGCTGTCCAACATGGACATGGTGCTGGCCAAGAGCGACCTGGCGGTGGCCTCACGCTACGTCGAGCTGGTGCCGGACAAGCGCGTGGCGCGCAAGGTCTTCGCGGCGATCCGCGCCGAGTGGGAGCGCACCCAGCAGGCACTGACGCTGATCACCGGGCGCGCGCATCGGCTGGCCGTCAACCCGTCGCTGGCGCGGTCGATCGAACACCGCCTGCCCTACATCGACCCGCTGAACCACCTGCAGGTCGAGCTGATGCGCCGCTACCGCGCGCAGCAGGGCGGCGGTGAAGCCCATGCGCGCGTGCAGCGCGGCATCCACATGTCGATCAACGGGGTGGCAGCGGGGCTGCGCAACTCGGGCTGAGCGCGGCGGCGTTCAGCGCGCGGAGTCGTGGCTCGGGCCACGCTCGTGCCCATGCTCGTGCTCATGCTCGTGGCCATGCCCCAGCAGCGACAGCAGCGCCGTCGCGGCCAGACCCACGGCCAGCCAGGCCAGCTGCGTGATGGTCTCGCGCCAGGCCAGCCGCCGCTGCAGCTGCGGGATCAGATCGGCCACCGCGACGTAGATGAAGCTGCTGGACGCGACGACCAGCAGGTAGGGCAGGAAGACCTCGAAGGGCTGGATCACGAAGTAGCCGAGCACGCCGCCGGCCACCGCGGCCAGCCCCGACAGCGCGTTGTAGGCCAGCGCCCGCGCCCGCGAGAAGCCGGCGTTGAGCAGCACGATGTAGTCGCCGACCTCCTGCGGGATCTCGTGCGCGATCACCGCCACCGCGGTGGCGACGCCGAGCCGCGCATCGACCAGGAAGGCGGTCGCGATCAGCACGCCGTCGCAGAAGTTGTGGATGCTGTCGCCCATCAGCACGCTCCAGCCGCCGCGGCCGGCCTGCTCGGCGTCGAAGCCGTGGTGGTGGTGGTGGTGCTCGTCGTCGCCTTCGTGGTGGTGGCTGTGGCGGTAGAGCTCGACCTTCTCGAGCAGGAAGAAGAACAGCAGACCGCCCAGCAGCGTGGCGAACAGGGCCTGGGCCGGGGCACCGGTCTCGAAGGCCTCGGGCAGCAGCTTCAGCAGCGCCGTGCCCAGCAGCACGCCGGCCGACAGGCTGACCAGGTGACGCACGATCAGCTTGAGCACGACCAGCGTCAGCCCCGCGGCGATCACGACCGACAGCACGCCGCCGGCCACGGTGGCCAGCACGATCCAGAACAGGGTCCACGTCATGTCGTCGTCTCGGTGCTCGTCAAGAAAAACCGCGCCCCTCGGGGCGCGGTCGGCTCACCGGCAGGCGGTGTCGCTCAGCCGACGCCGTTCGCCTTGAACCAGGCCAGGCAGCGCTTCCAGCCGTCGTCGGCGGCGTCCTTGCGGTAGCTCGGCCGGTAGTCGGCGTGGAAGGCGTGCGGCGCGTCCGGGTAGACCACGAACTCGGACTTCTTCGCCGCCGCGTTGCCTGCCGCCAGCGCCACTTTCATCCTATCAACCGTGTCAAGCGGGATGCCGCCGTCCTTTTCGCCGTACAGGCCCAGCACGGGGCCGTTCAGCGCGCCGGCCACGTCGACCGGGTGCCTGGGCGTGCCGGGCGCCACGTCGCCGACCAGGCGGCCGTACCAGGCCACGCCGGCCTTGACCTTGGGGTTGTGCGCCGCGTACAACCAGGTGATGCGGCCGCCCCAGCAGAAGCCGGTGACGCCGACCCGGCCGGTGTCGCCGCCGTTGGCGCCGGCCCAGGCCAGGGCCGCGTCGAGGTCGGCCATCGTCTCGGCATCGCCCTTCTTCGACACCACCTCCTTGATCAGCGTCGGGATGTCGCTGTAGGCCTTGGCATCGCCCTGGCGCACGAAGAGCTCGGGCGCGATCGCGAGGTAGCCCTGCTTCGCGAAGCGCCGCGCGACATCGGCGAAGTGCTCGTGCACGCCGAAGATCTCGCTGACCACCAGGACGATCGGCAGGCCGGTCTTGCCGTCCTTGGCAACCGCCGGCTGGGCGCGGTAGGCCGGCAGCTTGAAGTCGCCGACCGGCACGCTGACGACCCCGGCCGTGAGTCCGGCGGTGTCGGTGGTGATGGTCTGCGCGCCCACCGGCAGCACCGCGGCCGCGAAGCCGGACCCGACCGTGGTCGCGACGAAGTCGCGGCGGCTGAAGGGCCGCGTCGGGGTCAGGCTGTCGAGGTCTTGCTTCAACATCGCAGGTCTCCACGTCGGATTGAGGTGGGGCGGATTCTAGGAAGGGCACAAGCCCCTGGCTGGCGTGCGGACCTGCCATCGAATGCGGACACAATCCGCGCCATGCCGAGTTCCCCGCCCGTCCCGGCCGATCCGCACGACGGCCTGCTGCTGGCCGCGATCGACATGGGTTCCAACAGCTTCCGGCTCGAGATCGGGCAGCTGGCCCGGGGCCGCTACAAGCGCATCGACTACCTGAAGGAGACGGTCCGCCTGGGCGGCGGGCTCGACGCCGACGGGCGCCTGAACGAGGAAGCGCAACTGCGCGGCCTGGCCTGCCTGGCGCGCTTCGCCTTGCGGCTGCGTGGCTTCGAGGCCTCGCAGATCCGCGCCGTGGCGACGCAGACGCTGCGCGAGGCGCGCAACCGCGATGCCTTCCTGGCGCGTGCGCGCACGGTCCTCGGACATCCGATCGAGGTCGTGTCGGGCCGCGAGGAAGCGCGCCTGATCTTCGCCGGCGTCGCGCGCCTGCAGCCCAGCGAGCGGCCGCGGCTGGTGATCGACATCGGCGGGCGCTCGACCGAGATGATCCTCGGCCAGGGCCGCACGCCGCGCCAGGCCGAGAGCTTCCAGGTCGGCAGCGTCAGCCTGTCGATGCGCTACTTCCCCGACGGCCGATTCACCGCCGAGGCCTTCCGCGCCGCGCAGATCGCCGCCGGCGCCGAACTGGAAGAAGCGCTGCAGCCCTTCGCGCCGGGCCAGTGGGTCGAGGCGCTGGGGGCCTCGGGCACGGTCGGCGCGGTCTCGCAGCTGCTGGCGGCGAACGGCATCAGCGACGGCGTCATCACGCCGGCCGGCCTGCGCTGGTGCATCGGCGCCTGCCTCGAAGCCGGGCACCAGGACGCGCTCGACCTGCCCGGCCTCAAGCCTGAGCGCCGCGCCGTGCTCGGTGGCGGCCTCTCGATCCTGTACACGCTGGCGCTGCAGTTCGGCATCGACGCGCTGCAGCCGGCGCGCGGCGCGCTGCGCCAGGGCGTCATCTTCGACCTGTCCGAGCGTCTGGAGGCGGCGGCCGCACCGGCCCGTCGAGGCGCCGGCCAGGACATGCGCGATGCCTCGGTGCACGAGTTGCAGCGGCGCTTCGGCAGCGACCTCGCACAGGCCGCGCGGGTGCAGCGGCTGGCGCTGTCCCTGTTCCGCAGCACCGGCGCGCCGCGCCCCGGCGGCACCGGCGCGGAGACGACGCGCGAGCTGGGCTGGGCCGCGCTGCTGCACGAGATCGGCATGTCGGTCTCGCACCACGACCACCACCGGCACAGCGCCTACCTCTTGGCACACGTCGATGCGCCGGGCTTCTCGCAGAGCCAGCAGCGGCGCGTGGCGGAACTGGTGCTCGGTCATCGCGGCAGCCTGCGCAAGCTCGACCACACGCTGCAGCAGGAGGCCACGCTGTGGCCCGTGCTGTCGCTGCGGCTGGCCGCGCTGCTGTGTCACGCCCGCAACGACGTGCCGGAGCGCGTCGTCGCGCTCCGCCGCACCGCCCAGGGTGCCCAGCTGCGCATCGCGCGGGGCTGGGCCGACGGCCACCCGCGCACCATGCACCTGCTGGGCGAGGAGGCGCGGGCCTGGGAGCGCTCGGGGCGGATGGCGCTCGCCGTGCTCGGCGACTGATCAGAGCAGGTCCGGCCCCTGCATCGCCTGCAGCACGACCTGCACGCCGGCCTCGCGTTCGCGGTGGCGCAACCACCAGACCGCGCCCTTCTTCACCGACCACGCCTCGGCCGACCCGGCCAGCAGCAGCGCCGCCACCTGGCCGAGCGTCGGCTGGTGTCCGATGACCAGCACCGGCTCGTTCGAGTCGGGCCAGCGCGCCACGGCCAGCAGTTCCTCGACCGAGCCGCCGGGCGCGAGCGCGGCGACGGTCTTGAAGCTGCGCTCGAGCGCCTTCGCGGTCTGCTGGGAGCGCAGTGCCGGGCTGACCAGCACGCGCGTCGTCTGCGCGATCCGGCGGTTCAGCCAGTCGGCCATGCGCTGGGCCTGGCGCTCGCCCTTCGGTGTGAGCGCGCGCTGGGCGTCGGTCTGGCCTTCGCGCAGCAGGTGCGCCTCGGCATGGCGCCACAGGATCAGGTCCATGCCGCGCCCCGCCCGCCGATCAGGCCTTGTAGCGCGCCATCAAGGCCTGCTGCGCGCTCGGCCCCTGCGTGCCGACACGCTCGTAGTGGCCGTCCGACTGCTGCTGCCACGCATCCATGCGGTCGTGCAGGTAGGGCTGCAGGCACTCGTCGATGACGCGCTGGCGCAATGCCGGTTCGCGCACCGGCCAGGCCAGCTCGATGCGGCGCAGCATGTTGCGCGTCATCCAGTCGGCGCTGCTGAGGTAGAGCACCTCGTCCTCGTCGGCCGGACCCCAGCGGAAGTACAGCACGCGCGTGTGCTCGAGGAAGCGGCCGACCACCGAGCGCACCCGCACGCGGTCGGTGATGCCGGGCACGCCCGGCGGCAGCATGCAGGCGCCGCGCACGATCAGGTCGATCTCGACGCCGGCCTGCGAGGCCTCGGCCAGCGCGAACATCAGGGCCTCGTCGGTCAGCGCGTTGAGCTTGGCGACGATGCGGGCCGGCCGGCCGGCCCGCGCGGCCTCGCCGCAGCGCTCGATGAAGTGCAGCATCCGGCGGTGCAGGCTGCTGGGCGCGAGCAGCAGCTGCTTCGGCGCCTTGCCGCGCGTCAGGCTGGCGAGCTGCTGGAACACCAGGTCGGCATCGGCCGTCAGTTCGGCATCGGCGGTCAGGCAGCCGACGTCGGTGTAGAGCCGCGCGGTCCGCGGGTTGTAGTTGCCGGTCGACAGGTGCGCGTAGCGGCGCAGCAGCGGGCCGCGCGGCCCGGCCTCGCGGCGCGTGATCAGCAGCAGCTTGGCGTGCGTCTTCAAGCCGACGATGCCGTAGACCACCTGGGCGCCGACCGCCTCGAGCCGCTCGGCCCAGTTGATGTTGGCCTCCTCGTCGAAGCGCGCCTTCAGCTCGACGACGCACATGACCTCCTTGCCGCGCCGCGCCGCCTCGAGCAGCAGGTCCATCAGCACCGACTGGGCGCCGGTGCGGTAGATCGTCTGCTTGATCGCCAGCACGTCGGGGTCGTGCACCGCCTCGCGCAGCAGCTGGACCACCGGCTCGAAGCTCTCGAACGGGTGGTGCAGCAGCACGTCGCCCTGGCGCAGGCGCTCGAACACGCTGCCGCCGTTGCCCGGCCCGCGCGGCAGCGTGGCCGGCCAGGCGGCCTCGTGGCGCGGGAAGCGCAGCGCATCGGCCTCGGCCTGGTCGATCAGCTGGTTGAGCCGCACCAGGTTCACCGGCCCGTTGACGCGGTACAGCGCCGCATCGGGCAGGTCGAACTGCTGCAGGAGGAACTCGCTCAGCTCCTCGGGGCAGCTGCTGACGACTTCGAGGCGGATCGCCTGGCCGAAGTGGCGCGTGCTCAGCGACGACCGCAGGGCCTGGCGCAGGTTGGTGATGTCGTCCTCGTCGACGTCGAGGTCCGAGTCGCGCGTGACGCGGAACTGCGAGAAGGCCTCGACCGTGCGGCCCGGGAACAGCTCGCCGAGGTGAGCGCGGATCACGCTGGACAGCATCACGAAGGCCTGCCGCCCCGGCGCCAGCGGCTCGGGCAGGCGAATCACCCGCGGCAGCACGCGCGGCACCTTGACGATGGCGATCGAGTTGTCGCGCCCGAAGGCGTCGCGCCCGCCGAGCTTGACGATGAAGTTCAGCGACTTGTTGGCGACCTGCGGGAACGGGTGCGCCGGGTCCAGCCCGACCGGCACCAGCAGCGGCCGCACCTGCTTCTGGAAGAAGCCGTCGACCCAGCGGCGCTGGGCCTCGTCGCGCTCGGCGTGGTTCAGCACGACCAGGCCTTCGCGCTGCAGCGCCGGCATCACCACCTCGTTGAAGGCGCGGTACTGGTCGTCGATCAGCGCATGCGCGGCCGCGGCCACCTCGCCCATCTCGCGCGCGGTGATGCCCGAGCCGGGCAGGCGCGAGGCCTCCAGGTAGTCGGCGAAGCGCACCTCGAAGAACTCGTCCATGTTGGACGAGACGATGCAGACGTAGCGCAGCCGCTCCAGCAGCGGCACGTCCTCGCGCAGCGCCTGGGCCAGCACGCGGCGGTTGAATTCCAGGATGGCCTGCTCGCGGTTGAGCAGCAGGGGCCGCCGGGAAGCCGGACTCGGCTCGGCGGGCGTCGGGAGGGCGCTCATTTCCAGAGTCTAGGCATGCGCCATGGCGACTTCGTGACAAGCCCCGGCGCGCCAGAAAGAAAAAACGCCGGGACCGCTACGGCGGCCCCGGCGTCGGCGCTGTCCGGGCGAGCCCGGACAACGGTGCGGACGCTCAGAAATCGTGCTTGATGCCGACGTTGATGATCGACGCCTTCTGGCCGGCCGGCGTGCCACCCGCGGCGATGCTGGTCTCGGCACCGGCGTTGATGTCGCGATCGACGTGCACGAACTGCCCGTAGAGCACCGTGCGCTTGGACAACGAGTGGTCGTTGCTCAGCACGATCGAACGGGTCGTGCCGTCCGCGATGCCCTTGTTCTTGCCCTGGTAGAGGGCCAGGGTGGCCGAGTTCGCCGGGCTCCAGCGCCAGTCGGCACCGACGCCGAAGTTGTCGACCTTGTCGGTCGGCACGCCCGGGGACTCGTATTCGGCCTTGGCGAACAGGCCCTTGATCGTGAAGTCACCCAGCGGCACGGCCAGGCCGACGCCGAGGCGCTTGGTCTCGTCGTCCGCACCGACACCGAGGCCGCGGATGGTCTGGTACGAGAACGACACGACGACCGGGCCGCTGTAGCTCAGGCCCAGCGAGATCGTGCGGCCGGCCGAGTTGTCGCCCGCCACTTCGCCGAAGCCGTAGGCCACGCCCAGGTTCACCGGGCCGAACGAGTTGCTGTACGACACCAGGTTGCTGGTGAAGATGCCCAGGCCGTTGTTCGGACCGACATCGTTGCCCGCCGGCGCCTGCGTCAGCGCGTAGGGCAGCAGCATCGAGTACGACTCCTTGTAGCCGCGCGGGTCGGTGCCCAGCTCGGCGATGATCGCCGGGCTGTACTGACGACCCAGCAGCACGGTGCCGAAGCCGCCCGACAGGCCGACGTTGGCCTGACGGCCGAAGGCGCTGCTGATGCTGCCCAGGCCGCGGCTGCCACCGGTGTCGCCGCCGAAATCGCTTTCGAGGTTGAACACGGCCTTCAGGCCGTTGCCGAGGTCCTCGCTGCCGCGCATGCCCCAGATGCTGGGCAGGATGCCGCCGTTCTTGAGCTCGGACAGCGAGTCGCCGGCCGGGTTGACCTTGTTCGTGAACTGAAAGCCGACGTCGAGCCGGCCGAAGAGCGTCACGTTCTGAGCCTGCGCCGCACCGGCGGTCGCCGCCAGAACGGCTACGCCGATCAGCGAACGTCGAACCAGGCTGCGAGCTGGATACCTTGTCGTCATGGTGTCTCCTCGTTGTGGATGGTGTGAGTCTCGGGTTCTGTGCACATGTCCGCGACCAAAGCCGCGACGCGAGTGGCGCAATCGCTATGCCAGTCGATGCCGCTCTTCGCGCCGCCGCCGGTCTGCGCCGCAATGGCGCAGGCAGACGGCTCCGGAAAGTCTGGGGCAATGGTCTCGCCAGGCGAACCGAGGGATTCCACGGAGAAACAACAGTCCCGGTTGTCCCCGCTGGGCATGACACAGTGCCGTTACGTTGTCACACAGTGCCCTGTCGGTGGAGCACGCCGGCCAGGGTGCGAACCGCGCGCTCAGGCTGTCTCGGTCCTGACGGCCGTCACCGCGACGGCCCCCGCCTCGGCGTCGTCGCTGTCTGGCAACGACGCCCGGGCGGTCCGTGCCGACGAGGCCCGCCCGCTCCAGTCGACGATCTCCAGGCGGCCGTCGGCGTGTTCGACCAAGGCCGTCAGGCTCTCGACCCAGTCGCCGTCGTTGGCGTAGAGGATGCCGTCGATCTCGCGCAGCTCGGCGTGGTGGATGTGGCCGCAGACGACGCCCTGCACACCACGCTTGCGGGCCTCGCGCGCCACCGCCTGCTCGAAGTCGCCGATGAAGCTGACCGCGCGCTTGACCTTGAGCTTCAGGTACTTCGACAGGCTCCAGTACGGCAGCCCGACGCGCGCCCGCAGCGAGTTGAACCAGCGGTTCAGCCGCAGCGTGAACTCGTAGGCCGCGTCGCCGACGTGCGCCAGCCAGGGCGCGCACTGGATCACGCCGTCGAAGTGGTCGCCGTGGGTGATCCACAGGCGCCGGCCGTCGGCCGTGACGTGGATGCAGTCGGGGACGACCTCGATGCCGCCGAAGTTGTGGCCCAGGTACTTGCGCGCGAACTCGTCGTGGTTGCCGGGCACGAAGACCACGCGCGTGCCCTTGCGCGCCTTGCGCAGCAGCTTCTGCACGACGTCGTTGTGCGCCTGCGGCCAGTACCAGCTGCGCCGCAGCTGCCAGCCGTCGATGATGTCGCCGACCAGGTAGAGATGCCGGCTCTCGACCGACTTCAGGAAGTCGAGCAGCGCATGCGCCTGGCAGCCCGGCGTGCCCAGGTGCAGGTCGGAGATCCAGACGCTGCGCACCGCCAGCCGTGCCGGGGCCGGCGCCCCGTCGTCGACCGGCGGTCGCGCCACGACCGGCAGGCCGGCGAAGAGGTCCTCGCCCCCCCGCGAACGCGGGGGTCGGCTGGCCCGGGCCATGAACGAAGCTGCATTCCACGTCATGGCCCGCCAGCATGACGGGCGTCGATGACGCCCGAGCGTCGGCCCCGCGTCGACGCGATGACAGCGGGCCTTCGCATGCGGCGCGAGCCCGCGTCAAGTCTGCGTAACACCGCTGGTGTGCGGCTGCCGCGCTTCCTTAGACTCTGCGTGCGTTTTTCACGCTGCGCTCGATCTTCTTGGGAACCGGGCCACAGAGCCCCGTGCGCATCCGTCGCGGCCACAAGCCGCCCCGTGTTTCGTCCAGGAGACCTTCCGATGAAGAGGCAAAGTAGTTCCCGATGGAGCGGCCCGGCCCTGTGGCTGGCGCTCGGTGCCTTGTGCGCCACGAGCGGAGCGGCCGCGCAGGCGGCTCCCGAAGCCCAGGCTGTCGAAGCCTTCGGCGGCCAGAAGGTGATGCGCGACCCGGCCACCGGCCAGTTGCGCCATGCCGAGCACGACGAGGCCCAGCCGGCCGCCGCCAACGCGCGCAGCGCCGTGTCGGGCGCCCAGCAGCGGCGCGCCCAGACGCTGCAGCGCTTCCGCGAGATGACGGCCGTGACGGCGCCCTCCGGCGCGCGCGGCCAGAGGCTCGACACCAGCTTCCTCAACTTCAGCGTCGCACGGCGCAACGCCGATGGCAGCCTGACGCAGGACTGCGTGGTGGGAGAGGACGCCGCGAGCACGGCGATGAGCGCCCCGGCATCGACCGCCAAGCAGAAGGAGGCCGGCCATGCGCACTGACCTCCTCAAGCACCTCGGGCGCGGCCTGCTGGCGGTGGCCGCCGCGTCCTGCCTGACACTGGCCCACGGCCGCAGCCCGGGCCCGGCCGTGATCCAGATCGTCAACGGCAACGAACCCGGCATCGGCTTCAACGATCCGTCGCCGGCGCTGCCGGTCGGTGGCAACACCGCCGCCACCGTGGGTGGCCAGCGGCTCGCGGTGTTCCAGTACGCCGCCAACCTGTGGGGCACGAAGCTCAAGTCGGACGTGCCGATCACGATCCTGTCGACCTTCGAACCCCTGCCCTGCACCGCCACCGGTGCGACGCTGGGCGCGGCCGGCGCGATCAGCGTCTGGAGCGACTTCCCGGGCGCCGAGAAGCCCGGCACCTGGTACTCGTCGGCACTGGCCAACAAGCTGGCCGGCGAGGACATCGACCCGGTGCCGTCGCCGACCGGCGACGACCTCGACATCGTGGCCTTCTTCAACTCGGACCTGGGCCAGCCCGACTGCCTGGCGGGATCGGGCTTCTACCTGGGCCTCGACGGCCTGGCGCCGGCCGGTCAGATCGACCTGCTGACGACCATCCTGCACGAGTTCGGCCACGGGCTGGGCTTCCAGACCTTCACGAGCGGGCGCACCGGCAACCAGCTGGCCGGCCAGCCGTCGATCTGGGATCACTACCTCTACGACCCGGCGCAGAACAAGACCTGGGTGAAGATGACGGCCGCCGAGCGCGCCACGTCGGGCATCACGCCGCGCAACCTGCAGTGGTACGGCAACACGGTCATCGGCAAGGCCGCCGCCGTGCTGGACCGCGGCACGCCGGAGCTGTTCCTGACCGGGCCGGGACTCGACCGCAACGTGCTGATCGGCACGGCGCTGTTCGGACCCCAGATCGACAGCCGGGACGACCAGCTCAGCGCGCAGATCGGCCAGGTGGTCGACCAGGTCAACGGCACCGGCCTCGCCTGCACGCCGCTGAGCGCGGCCAACGCGGCGGCGGTGCGCGGCAAGATCGCGCTGGTCGATCGCGGCACCTGCGGCTTCACCGTCAAGGTGAAGAACGCGCAGGATGCCGGCGCGCGCGCGGTGATCGTGTCCGACAACGTCCCCGGCGGCCCACCGCCGGACCTGGGCGGCGTCGACCCCACGATCACGATCCCGGCCGTGCGTGTCTCGCTCGAGGACGGGACCGCCCTCAAGGCGTCGCTCGCCACGCCCAGCAAGTTCGGCAACTACGGCGTGCTGTCCTTCAACACGCAGAAGCTCGCCGGGGCCGACTACGGGAAGCGCGTCTTCATGTTCACGCCCAACCCCTTCCAGCAGGGCTCGTCGGTGTCGCACTTCGACACCTCGGCCAAGCCCAACCTGCTGATGGAGCCCTTCCTGAACGCCGGCCAGCCGATCGCTGTCTCGGCACCCAAGGACCTGACGTTCGAGCTGCTGAAGGACATCGGCTGGTAAGCCGAGCCTCGCAGCCTCGTGGCGAGCCCGGCTTCGGCCGGGCTTTTTCTTGCTTGTCTGCGCCTCAGCGCGGGTCGGGCACCGTGCGTCGCATCATGTCGACCCACAGGTCCGCCGACGATCGCGTCACGTGGCTGCCGTCGAAGTAGATCGGCCGGCCGTCGACCTGCACCGCGCAACGCCCGGTGCCGCACAGCAGCGCCGACGGCGAGAAGCTGCCGGCCAGCGAGGCCCGGTTCTTCTCCAGCGCGGCCAGGAAGACGGCGTGGTCGGCGCGGTAGCGCTCGGGCGTGATCACCAGATCCGGCACCTCGCGGCCGAGCGCGGCACGGGCCAGCGCCTGCGGCACGCTCTGCAAGGCGCCGGGCACCGGCTCCCAGACGTAGACGCGGCGACCGCCCGCATGCAGCGCCTGGACCGTGGCCGCGAAGCGCGCGTCGAACAGCGACAGCGAGGCCGGCAGCGACGGCGCCGTGTCGGCCGTCGGCACCAGGCGCCCTTCGGCCGCCTGCAGCCAGGCCGACACCAGCACCACCGAGTCGACCTCGGGCCGGCGCTCCAGCAGGCCGGCCATCGCCTCGTTGAAGTCGTGGCACTGGCTCTGATCCTTGAAGACATGCACACCGCGGATCGGCGGGCAGGAGTTGCGGAACATGAACAGCCCCGCCTCGCCGCGCGACGCCAGCCAGCGGTCGAAGGCGCCGTGCGCGGCCCAGGCGTGCGAGTCGCCGTAGACCAGCCAGCGCGGAGCCGGACCGGGCGCGCCGATGCGGCACGGCTCGACGGGACCGCGGCGGTTGGAGAACTCGCAGTCGGCCAGCGGCGGCGAGCGGTCCTCGGCGAACGCGGCGAGCCGCGCCACCTCGGCCGGAAAGCGCTGCGGCAGACCGCCGGTGCGCCACACCAAGCCGAAGCCGAGCAGCGTCAGCGCGAACGCCACGCCGTAGCCGACCAGCACGCCGCGCTCGCGCGCCAGGACGCGACGCTGACGCACCGGCTGCTCGATCGCGTGGTAGATCGCTGCCGCCGCGGCGACAGCCAGCGCGAACATCGCGAAGCGCAGGCCCCAGCCGTACTGCTCGCCGTACCAGCGCGAGGCGAAGACGTTGATCGGCCAGTGGACGAGGTAGAGCGGGTAGGAGATCTTGCCCACATAGCTCATGACCGGCAGGCTCAGCAGCCGCGAGGCCAGCGTGGCCTCGTTGCGACCGGCCAGCAGCAGGCCCATGCCGCCCAGCACCGGCAGCAGCGCGAACCAGCCCGGGAAGCGGGTCTGCTCGTCGTAGGCGACGATCGCCGCGACGATGAGCGCCGCACCGCCCCAGCCCAGCGCCTCGTCGATGCGCCGATGCGGGCGCCAGCGCTCCGTCAGCAGCAGCGTGAACGCCCCCGCGAGCAGCTCCCAGGCGCGCGTCGGCAACAGGTAGAAGGTGGCCTCGGGGCGCGACGCGACGAAGGCCAGGTTCAAGGCGAAGGACACCAACAGCACCGCCGCGAGGACCGTCCAGAACCAGCGCCGCAGCCAGCGGTGCACGGCGATCAGCAGCAGGGGGTACAGCAGGTAGAACTGCTCCTCCACCGCCAGCGACCACATGTGCAGCAGGAAGATGTTGTCGGCCCCGAGGCCGAAGTAGTTGACGTTCTTCCAGTAGTAGATGTTGGCGACGTAGAACTGGGAGGCCAGCGCCTGGCGCACCAGTTCCAGGAAGTCGGCCGGCAGCAGGTCCAGCGCGCCGACCGCCAGGGTCAGCGCCAGCGTGACCAGCAGCGCCGGCGCGAGGCGCCGCACGCGGTGGGTGTAGAACTGCCCGAGCCGGAACGAACCCTCGTCGAGCTGGCGCCGGATGATCCCGGTGATCAGGAAGCCGGAGATCACGAAGAACACGTCGACGCCGATGAAGCCGGCCTTGCCGGCCACCAGCAGCTCGAAGTGGAAGACCAGCACCAGCAGCACGGCGATGGCGCGCACGCCATCGATGTCGCTGCGGTAGCCGGCGGCGGCCTGCGGGGTCGCGGCCGCCACCTCAGTGCGCCTCGTCCCAGTTCGCTCCCACGCCCACCTCGGCCAGCAGCGGCACCTTCAGCTGCGCGACACCGGCCATCAGCCGCGGCACCTCGGCGCGCGCCCAGTCGAGCTCGGCCTCGGGCACCTCGAACACCAGTTCGTCGTGCACCTGCATGATCATCCGCGTCCGGCGCCGCTCGGCGTCGAGCGTGCGCTGCACCGCGATCATCGCCAGCTTGATCAGGTCGGCCGCGGTGCCCTGCATCGGCGCGTTGATCGCCTGGCGCTCGGCGCCGGTGCGGCGCGGGCCGTTGCCGCCGTTGATCTCGGGCAGATAGATGCGCCGGCCGAAGTAGGTCTCGACATAGCCCTGCTCCCTGGCCGAGGCGCGCGTCTCGTCCATGTAGCGCTTGACGCCGGCGAAGCGCGCGAAGTAGCGATCGATGTAGTCCTTCGCCGCCTTCTGCTCGATGCCCAGGTTGCTGGCCAGGCCGAAGGCGCCCATGCCGTAGATCAGGCCGAAGTTGATCACCTTGGCATAGCGACGCTGCTCGCTGCTCACGTCGGTGACCGGCACGCCGAAGACTTCGCTCGCGGTGGCGCGGTGCACGTCCAGGCCTTCGGCGAAGGCCTTCAGCAGGCCCGGGTCCTCGGAGATGTGGGCCATGATGCGCAGCTCGATCTGCGAGTAGTCGGCGCTCAGGATCACGTGCCCGGGCGGGGCGATGAAGGCCTCGCGCACGCGCCGGCCTTCGGCGGTGCGAATCGGGATGTTCTGCAGGTTGGGGTCGTTGCTGGCCAGCCGGCCCGTCACCGCCACCGCCTGCGCGTAGTTGGTGTGCACGCGGCCGGTGGCGGGGTTCACCATCTGCGGCAGCTTGTCGGTGTAGGTGCCCTTGAGCTTGGCGAGGCCGCGGTACTCCAGCAGCTTGGCCGGCAGCGGGTAGTCGGCGGCCAGTTCGTCGAGCACCTCCTCGTCGGTGCTGGGCGCGCCGCTGGCGGTCTTCTTCTTCACCGGCAGGCCCAGCTTGACGAAGAGGATCTCGCCGATCTGCTTGGGGCTGCCCAGGTTGAAGGGCTGGCCGGCCAGCGCATGCGCCTCCTGCTCCAGCGCGACCATGCGCTCGGCCAGCTCCTGGCTCAGCCGGGCGAGGTGGGCGCTGTCGATCAGCACGCCGTGGCGTTCGATGCGCAGCAGCGTCTCCGAGGCCGGCATCTCGATCTGCTCGTAGACGAAGCGCAGCTTCGGCTCGGCCTCGAGCTGCGGCCACAGCACCTGGTGCACGTGCAGCGTCATGTCGCTGTCCTCGCCCGAGTACTCGGTCGCGCGCGTCAGCTCGACCTGGGCGAAGGGAATCTGCTGCGCGCCCTTGCCGGCCACGTCCTCGTAGCTGAGGCCCCTGCGGTCGAGGTGGCGACTGGCCAGGCTCTCCAGGTTGTGCGGCTTGTGGGCCTCGAGCACGTAGCTCTGCAGCATCGTGTCGTGCAGGTAGCCGCGCGCCAGGATGCCGTGGTTGGCGAACACATGCTCGTCGTACTTGATGTGCTGCCCGACCTTGGCGCGCGAGGCGTCCTCGAGCCAGGGCTTCAGCGCAGCCAGTACGTCGTCGAGCGGCAGCTGCTCGGGCGCGCCCGGATAGGTGTGGGTCAGCGGGATGTAGCAGGCCTCGCCCGGCTGCAGGCTGAAGCTCAGGCCGACGATGCGGGCGCGCACCGCCTCGAGCGAGTCGGTCTCGGTGTCGAGTGCGACCAGCTCCGCGGCTTCGATGCGCGCGCGCCAGGACTCGAAGGCGTCGCGCGTCAGCACCGTCTCGTAGTGCTTGTCGGTCGGCGTCGCGACCGCGGGCGCGTCGGCGGCCGGCGCGGCGCTGGCGGCGACCGGTGACGCGGCCGGCGCGGCAGCGGGCGCGACGCCCAGCGCCTCTTCCATCTCGCGCTTCCATTCGCGGAAGGCGTGGCGCGTGTAGAAGGCCAGCAGTGCCTCGCGGTCCGGTTCGCGCCAGCCCAGCGCGTCCCAGGCCGCGGGGGCATCCCAGCCCGGCAGCGGGCCGGACAGGTCGCAATCGGTCTTGACGGTCACCAGCTTGCGCCCCATCGGCAGCCAGTCGAGCGCCTTGCGCAGGTTCTCGCCGGCGACGCCCTTGATGCCGTCGGCCGCCGCGATCACGCCGTCGAGCGAGCCGTGCTCGGCGATCCACTTCGCCGCGGTCTTGGGGCCGACCTTGTCGACGCCGGGCACGTTGTCGACCGTGTCACCGACCAGGGTCAGGTAGTCGACGATTGCGGACGGCGGAACGCCGAACTTCTCCTGCACGCCGGCCGGGTCCAGGCTCTCGTTGGACATGGTGTTGATCAGCGTGACCTGCGCATCCACCAGCTGCGCCAGGTCCTTGTCGCCGGTGGAGATCAGCACGCGCTGGCCGCGCGCCGCCGCGGCCCGGGCCAGCGTGCCGATCACGTCGTCGGCCTCGATGCCGGGCACTTCCAGCACCGGCCAGCCAAGCAGCTTGACGACTTCGTGGATCGGCGCGATCTGCTTCGCCAGGTCTTCGGGCATCGACGCGCGGTTGGCCTTGTACTCGGGGTACCAGTCGTCGCGGAAGGTCTTGCCCTTGGCATCGAAGACGCAGGCCGCATGCGCCGACGGGAACTGCTCGCGCAGCTTCTTCAGCATCGCGACCATGCCGCGCAGCGCGCCGGTCGGTTCGCCGGCCGGATTGCGCAGGTCGGGCAGCGCGTGGTACGCGCGGTAGAGGTAGCTGGACCCATCGACCAGCAGCAAACGGGCTTCGTTGCTCATGGGGCCATTGTGGCGGCAGGGAGGCCACGCCCGCCGCGAGGGGACGCCCCTCTACAATCGGATCATGGCTTCGCCCCGTGTCCTGCTGATCGCCGCCTTGTGCCTCGCGCCGCTGCATGCGCCGGCGCAGACGACGGCACCCGCCGCCAAGCCCGCCCCGGTGGCCGTGCCGGCCCCGGCCGGTGAGCCGTCCGTCCGGCGCAACGTGGTCGAGGACGACAACGCGCGCATCGAGGAGCTCAGCGTCCGCGGCGCGGTGCGCAGCATCCGCGTGCAGCCCAAGGGCCCGATCAAGGCCGAGTACGAGGTGCTGCCCATCGACGCGGGCCGCGACGTTTCGGACGGCCCCAGTTCGGCCAAGGGAGCGGCCGGCAAGCGCGTCTGGCGCGTCCTGACGTTCTAGTCCGCGATGGCGGTCTTCACCGAAGTCGGCGTCGACGAGGCCGCCGGGCTGGCGTACCGCCTCGGGCTGGGCGCGCTGAAGTCGCTGAAGCCGATCACCGCCGGCATCGAGAACACCAACTATTTCCTCAGCGCTGAACGCGGCGAGTACGTGCTGACGCTCTTCGAGCGCCTGACGTTCGAACAGCTGCCGTTCTACCTGCACCTGATGAAGCACCTGGCCCGGCAGGGCATCCTGGTGCCCGAGCCGCAGGCCGACGCCAGCGGCGAGATCCTGCACGCGCTGCACGACAAGCCGGCCGCGGTGGTCGACCGCCTGCGCGGCGGCCATGCGCTGGCGCCCAGCGCCGCGCATTGCGAGCAGGTGGGCGCCGCCCTCGCCCGCATGCACCTCGCCGGCCACGACTACCCGCGCCAGCAGCCCAACCTGCGCGGCCTGCCCTGGTGGGATGCGACGGTGCCGCTGGTGCTGCCCTTCCTGACGCCCGGGCAGCATGCGCTGATCACCGCCGAGCTGACCTTCCAGCACAGCGTTGCCGCGTCGGCCTCCGACGCCGCGCTGCCGCGCGGCGCGATCCACGCCGACCTGTTCCGCGACAACGTGATGTTCGAGGACGGCCCCGACGGCGCGCCGCGCCTGAGCGGCTTCTTCGACTTCTACTTCGCCGGCGTCGACCGCTACGCCTTCGACATCGCCGTGTGCCTGAACGACTGGTGCGTCGACCTGCCGAGCGGACGCCTCCTCGAGGACCGCGCCAGCGCCTTCGTCACGGCCTACGACGCCGAGCGCCGGCTCACCGGCGACGAGCTGCGGCTGATGCCGGCCCTGCTGCGCGCCGCGGCGCTGCGCTTCTGGATCTCGCGCCTGTGGGACTACCACCTGCCGCGCGAGGCGCATGCGCTGGTGCCGCACGACCCGGCGCACTTCGAGCGCGTGCTGCGCGAGCGCGTCGCGCAACCCTGGCACCCGGCGCGCGCATGAACGGCCGGCGATGAAGCTCAAGACCGTCCGCGCCCTGCAGGGCGTGCAGTGGGTGCGCGCCGGCTGCCGCATGTTCCTGCGCCAGCCGCTGGCCTACACCGCGCTGCTGGCGCTGTGCGGCATCGGGGCCTGGGTGCTCTCCGAGCTGCCGCTGTTCGGGCCGCTGCTGGCGCTGGTGCTGACGCCGGTGGTCAACGTCGGCTTCATGCTGGCCACGCGCGAGGTCCTGAGCGGCCGCGTGCCCGGGCCGCGCCTGCTGATCGCGCCGCTGCGCGACCCGCTGCACCTCAAGCGCCTGCTCCAGGCCGGCGCCGCGTATGCCGGCACGATGATCGCCGCGATGCTGCTGGCGCACGTGATCGACGGCGGCCAGCTGACCGAGAACATGCTCGCGGTGGCCGAGGGGCGCAGCACGCCCGAGGCGGTGCAGCAGGAGTCGGCCTTCCTGTTCTCGGTGCTGCTGCGCCTGGGCCTGCTGAGCCTCGTGTCGCTGGCCTTCTGGCACGTGCCCGTGCTGGTCTGCTGGGGCCGCCTGGCGGTCGGCAAGGCCCTGTTCGCCAACGCGGTCGGCTGCTGGAACGCGCGCAGCGCCTTCCTGCTGTACGGCCTGACCTGGTTCGGCCTGCTGATGCTCTTCGTGCTGCTGATGCGCACGGTGCTGACGGTGTTCGGGCTGATGGACCAGCCGATGGCCGTGACGCAGGCCGTGATCCCGATGGCGATGCTGGCTTCGACGGTGTTCTATGCCTCGCTCTACTTCAGCTTCGTCGACAGCTTCGAGCTGGCCGACGAAGCGGCGGACGGGCCTTCCGAGGCCGCGTGAACGAAAAAGGCCGGCGCGATGCGCCGGCCCGGAAAGACCGTCCGCGTGCGGCGGTCGGTCGAGGAGGCTCCAGCCTCAGCTGCCGATGCGGCCACCGTCGTTCTTGGTGATCGCCACCGTGGCCGAGCGCGGCCGCGCGGTCGCACCGCCCGCGCCGTAGCCGACGCTGCCCGGCCAGTGGCTGCGGTAGTTGGCGGGGATCGGCACGTTGGCCGCGCTGATCGTCTCGCCCGGGTGCTGGATGTTGGCGAACACCGTCGTGCCGTCCGGTGTCTCGGTGCAGCCGGTCAGCTCGCAGTCGACCGGCCCGACCAGAAAGCGCTTCAGCGTCGTCGCCGACGGCCGCGCGCCGACGAAGGTGTCGACGTTGACGTTGGCACCGCCGGCCACCGGGTAGCTGAGCGTCGTGCGCACGCCGTCGCCGACCGAGCCCGGCACGCCGATCAGCATCATGCAGTTGGTCGCGTCGGTGTAGGAGCCGTCGTCGGTCTGCACGTAGAGCAGGCGCGTGTTCTGGCTGAACCACAGGCCGTCGGGGCTGGAGAAGTCCTGGTCGGCGGTCAGGTTGGACAGGTTGACGCGCGCCGCGTACTCGGTGTCGGTCAGCGTGGTGTTGGCAGCATCGCGCGCGGCCTGCGCGCCGAACAGGTAGACGTCCCAGGCGAAGGTGGCGGCGTTCGACAGCCCGCCGGCCTCGCGCATGCGGATGATGTGGCCGTTGACATTGCCCGGCGAGCCCGGCGCGGCGGCGCCGCGCGAGTCGCTGTAGCTGCGCGGGTTGGCAGCGTCCAGGCCGAACTGCCCGGCGGCCGGCGCGAGCTTGCGGCTGCTGTTGTTGGTCAGCGTGTAGTAGATCTCGCCGTTGACCGGGTTCACCGCGCACCACTCGGGGCGGTCCATGCGGGTCGCGCCGACGGCGTCGGCGGCCAGGCGCGCGTTGATCACCACGTCACCCTGGTCGGCGAAGGCATAGCTCGCATAGCCGGAGATCAGCGGGTCGGTGATCGTCAGCTCGATCCAGGTGCCGGTGCCGTCGGCGTTGAAGCGCGCCACGTACAGGCGGCCGGCATCGAGGTACTTGTCGCCGGTCGCGATGCGGTTGGCGGCGGTCGCGTCGGCAGCGTCCCAGTTCGCGGTCGACACGTACTTGTAGATGTACTCGCCGACCGAGTCGTCGCCCATGTAGACGGCCAGCGGGCGACCCACGGTCGGCGGGCCGAAGGCCGCGCTCTCGTGCGCGAAGCGACCGAGCGAGGTGCGCTTCTTGACCGCCGCGGCGCGGTCGTAGGGGTCCATCTCGACGATGTAGCCGTAGGTGTTGAGCTCGTGGCGGTAGTCGTCCGTGCCTTCGGCAGACGCGCCGCTGCGGCTGATGTCCCAGCGGCGGTACTTGTCATCGGCACCCGAGGTCTCCCAGCCGTGGCGGCTGGCCGCGCCCTGGGCGCGACCGTAGCGGTTGAGCGCAGCGACGCTCTTCGCGTCGACTCCGGTGCGGGCCGCGTTGTCGGCCGCGCCGCGCGTGAAGTAGCCGGCCCAGTTCTCCTCGCCGGTGAGGAAGCTGCCCCACGGCGTGTAGCCGGTGCCGCAGTTGTTGATGGTGCCGCGCGCGCCGGTGCCGGCGGGCGAGTACAGCGTCCGGGTCAGCGCGTTGCCGCGCGCCACGCCCGCCAGCTCGACCGGCGTCAGCGGCGTCACGCGGCGGTTGTAGGCCGAGTTCTGGACATAGGCCCACTGCGTGCCGGTCTTGCGCACCTCGACGACCGACACGCCGTGCGCCGGGATCTCCTTGTCCGACTCGGAGGCCGGGCGCGGCCGCGCGCTGCTGCCGGTGACGTGCAGGAAGTTGTCGGTCAGCGCCTCGTGGTTCATTGCCAGCAGGCCGCGGGTCGAGCCCTGCGGGTCGCGCGCCGTACCGGCGGCGTTGAGGCCGAAATACTCCATGCCGTCGTGGTGGTCGCCGGCACGGTTGTCGTAGTCGGTGTCGCTGCCGTCGTTGGCGAAGGCCGGGGTCGCGGCCGTCAGCGGATCGCCCAGCGCATAGATCGGCGTGGCGGCATAGCCGGTCGGCACGGTCACCACGTCCAGCGTGTTCTTCGCCACCGCTGCGAAGGCGAGCGAGGTGATGGGCGCCGGGCCCGAAGGTGCAGCCGGTGCCGGATCGTCGTCCCCGCCACCGCAGGCCGACAGGCTCAGGCCGCCGAGCACGACGCTGGCGGCGCTGCCGACCCCGCCGCGCAGCACCGAGCGGCGGCTCAGGCGCGCGTCGAGCACGTCCATGAAGCTCGGATTGCCGCTGGTGTTGTGGTCCTCGTCGTCATGCGCGAGCGCGTCCAGGGGGAGATCGACCGGCTTGTTCATCTGTGGGGTTCCTTGCGACTGCTGGGGAGGAGGGCGACGGCCCTGCAGCGGGACCGTCGAGAACCCGAGGACGGTAAGCAGCGCAGATGAACCCGCCGTGTAGGCGGCGTGACGAAGCCGTGACAGGCGCGCGTAGCAAGTCGATACGCCGGGCGGCCGGCGGCCGCCGACAATTCCGAAGGCACAAGCCGCGCGAGCGCGGCGCCGCAAGGAGAGCTGGCGATGTCGAGGGGTTGGAGGACGGTGATCCTGGCGCTGGCGGTCGTCGGGGCGGGCAGCCTGGCAGGCTGCGCTGCCGTCGGCCTGGCCGCTGCGGTCGTCGGCACGACGGTGAGCGTGGCCGGTGCCGTGGTCGTGACCGGCGTGGAGGTCACCGGCAAGGTCGTCGGCGCCGGCATCGATGCCGTGACGCCGAGCAAAAAGCCCGACGTCCCGGCTCAGGAGTGAGCCGGGAGCGCCGGACCAAGGCGGATCAGGCCGTCGCCGTGGCGGCCTTCTTCGCGAGCATGCCGCCGAGCGCTTCGGAGGCATAGCCGAACACCGCACCGATCACGATCGACACGATGGTCGGCACGATCGCATCCATCGGCGCGACGCCCTTCAGCAGGATCAGGCCCGCCACGCAGGCGAAGCCGTAGACGCAGGCCGGGATCGTGGCCAGCAGGCTGAGATGCGCCGCCAGCACGATGACGGCGGCGCCGATGCCGACCGCCACCGGCGCGGCCAGCGCACCGAGCCCGCCCAGCTGACCGGCCAGCATCACGGACAAGGCACCGACGACCGTGCCGAAGGACATGCAGATGATGGTGCTCTTGGTTCCTGCGACCTTGCCGCCGCAGTGGTAGTGGCTGGCCCAGGCCACGAAGGCCTGCCAGATCTGGACGCCGAAGGCCGCCAGCGGGCCGAGGAACAGGAAGGTCGCGACGACGGCCAGCACGCCGATCGAAATGGCCAGGGCAATGAGCAGGGGCATGACTTGTCTCCTCAGGGATCTAGGTCTCGATGCAAGAAAGAAAGCGTCCGCCCTCCGGCCGACACGCCACCCCCGACAACCAACGACAAGTGGTGGCGGCAGTGTTCGGACGTGCTCCGACCGCCACAAGCACGGGGAAACCTTCGTGGGCAGCGCAGCATTTGGTTACAAGGCGCCGCGGGCTGTGTCACGCGGGACCACCGCGCACCATCGAGGAGCGCTGCGTGGCGTGCGAACGACAGCTTCAGTCGACCGGTGTCAGCTTGGCCACGCTGAGCGCCAGCCACTTCATGCCGTGGCGGCCGAAGTTGACCTGGGCACGGGCGTCGGCGCCGACGCCTTCGAGCGTGACGATCACGCCCTCGCCGAACTTGGTGTGGAAGACGCTCTGGCCGGAGCGCAGGCCGCCAGCCGAGCGTGCCCGGGCCTCGAACGCCGCCGGCGGCTCGACACGCCCGGCGCCGACCATCCCGCCGAGGCCCGAGCCGCGCTGCCACGCCGCCTGGTAGTCGCGCGCGAAGCCCGAGCCGAAGCCCTGCGCCTTCGGCGTGATCCAGCGCAGCGCCGCCTCGGGCAGCTCGTCGAGGAAGCGGCTCTTGATGTGGTAACGGGTCTGGCCGTGCAGCATGCGCGTCTGGCTGAAGCTGAGGTACAGCCGCTGGCGTGCACGCGTGATGGCCACGTACATCAGGCGACGCTCCTCCTCCAGGCCATCGAGATCGCTGGCCGAGTTCTCGTGCGGGAACAGGCCCTCTTCCAGCCCGGTGATGAAGACGTGGTCGAACTCCAGGCCCTTGGCGGCGTGCACCGTCATCAGCTGGATCGCGTCCTGCCCGGCCTGGGCCTGGTTGTCGCCGGCCTCCAGAGCGGCGTGCGTCAGGAAGGCTGCCAGCGGCGACATGATCTCGCCGGTCTCGGCGTCGGGCTGGGTCTCGGCCAGCGCGACGGCAACGGGCAGACCCTGCGCGATCGCGCCGGCCTGCTCGTCGATGGGCAGCGCGACCGCATCCTTGCCGAAACCCTCCTGCGTGACGAAGGCCTCGGCCGCGTTGACCAGTTCATCGAGGTTCTCCAGCCGGTCGCCGCCTTCCTTCTCGTTGCGATAGAAGTCGGCCAGGCCCGAGGTCTGCACCGCGTGCTCGATGATCTCGCGCAGGGTCAGGCCGCGCGTCGCTTCGCGCATCGCGTCGACCAGTGCGGTGAAGGCCAGCAGGTTGGCGCCGCCCTTGCCGGCCAGGGCGCCGACGCTCTGGTAGAGGCTGCGGCCGCTCTGGCGCGCGGCGTCCTGCAGCTGCTCCATCGTGCGCGCGCCGATGCCGCGCGTCGGGAAGTTGACGACGCGCAGGAAGCTGGTGTCGTCGTTCGGGTTCTCGATCAGCCGCAGGTAGGCCAGCGCGTGCTTGATCTCGGCGCGCTCGAAGAAGCGCAGGCCGCCATAGACGCGGTAGGGCACGCCGGCGTTGAACAGTGCGCTCTCGATCACGCGGCTCTGCGCGTTGCTGCGGTACAGGACCGCGATCTCGCTGCGCGCCGAGCCGTCGCGCACCAGCTGGCGCGACTCGTCGAGGAACCACTGCGCCTCGGCGAAGTCGCTGGTGGCCTCGTAGACGCGCACCGGCTCGCCGGGACCGGCCTCGGTACGCAGATCCTTGCCCAGGCGTCGCAGGTTGTGCGCGATCAGCGCGTTGGCGCTGTCGAGGATGTTGCCGAAGCTGCGGTAGTTGCGCTCCAGCTTGATCAGCTGCTGCACGCGGAACTCGCGCTCGAAGTCGGCCATGTTGCCGACCTGCGCACCGCGGAAGGCGTAGATGCTCTGGTCGTCGTCGCCGACGGCCATCACGTTGTTCTGGTCGCCGGCGAACATCTTGAGCCAGGCGTACTGCAGCTTGTTGGTGTCCTGGAACTCGTCGACCAGGATGTGCCGGAAGCGCCGCTGGTAGTGCGCGCGCAGCTCGGCGTGGTCGCGCATCAGCTCGTAGACGCGCAGCAGCAGCTCGGCGAAGTCGACCACGCCCTCGCGCTGGCACTGGTCCTCGTAGGCCTGGTAGACGGCCTGCTGGGTGCGAGTGAGCTCGTCGCGCACCTCGACGTCCCTGGGCCGCAGGGCCTCCTCCTTGCAGCCCGCGATGAACCATGCGGTCTGCTTGGGGACGTAGCGCTCCTCGTCGAGCTTCATCGCCTTGATGACGCGCTTGACCGCCGAGACCGTGTCCTGCGCATCGAGGATCTGGAAGCCCTGCGGCAGCGCCGCCAGCTTCCAGTGCGCGCGCAGAAAGCGGTTGCATAGGCCGTGGAAGGTGCCGATCCACATGCCGCGCGGATTGATCGGCAACAGCGTCGAAAGACGCGTGAGCATCTCCTTCGCCGCCTTGTTGGTGAAGGTCACCGCCATCACGCCGGCCGGCGAGACCTGGCCGGTCTGAACCAGCCAGGCGATGCGCGTCGTCAGCACCCGCGTCTTGCCGGAGCCGGCCCCGGCCAGGATCAGCGCGTTGCCCGCGGGGAGCGTGACCGCGGCCAGTTGCTCGGGGTTCAGGTGGCGCAGCAGGCCGGCCGACTCGGAGGTCGCGGCCGGTGCCTCGTGATCATGAGCGGGGAACAGTGACATTCACGGATTCTAGGGAGCCGCTCCCCGGCGACGGGTATCCTTCGAAGCGTCTCCATCGCCACGACCTGCCCCATGTCGGACGCGCTGCTCATCGGCATCTCCGCGCGCATCTACCACCCGAGCACCCCGGTCGCCGACATCGGCGGCATCTTCACGAAGACGCTGCACTACCTCGAGCAGTCGGTGGCGCACTGGGTGCTGCAGCCGCAGGTGCTGGCGCTGATGATCCCGCCGATCGAGAGCGAAGGCCTCTTGCAGCCCAGCGAGGTGAGCCTCGACGACTACGCCGAGCGCCTGGACGGCCTGGTGCTGCAGGGCGGTGCCGACCTGGCGCCCGAGACCTACGGCGAGACTCCGCTGCAGCCCGAATGGGCCGGCGACCGCGTGCGCGACCGCTACGAGATCGCGCTGTTCAAGGCCTTCGTCGCGGCCGGCAAGCCGGTGATCGGCATCTGCCGCGGCTGCCAGCTGATCAACGTGGCGCTGGGCGGCACGCTCTACCAGGACATCCCGACCCAGCTGCCGCAGGCGACGCTGCACCGCGACGAGGATCGCTACGAGCACCAGTTCCACCGTGCCAGTCTCGTGGCCGGCAGCGGGCTGGCGGCGCTCTACCCGGACCGGACCAGTGCCGAGATCAACTCGATCCACCACCAGGCGATCAAGGACCTGGGCCGCGGTCTGGCGGTCGAGGCGATCGCCGTGCCCGACGGCCTGGTCGAGGCGGTGCGCTGGCGCGGGCCGAGCTACGTGTTCGGCATGCAATGGCACCCCGAGTTCATGGCGCAGCGCCAGCTGCACCCCGAGCAGCTCGACGGCGGGCCGATCCTGCAGGAGTTCCTGGCGGCGGCGCGCGCGCGGCGCGGCTACTGAGTGGCGAACGGATGGCCGGTGTAAGGCCGCCGCGACGCGGTCGACCAGACTCGATGTTTCCCAGACTCCTGCTCGTCGTCGCCGCCGCCGTGACCGCCGTCGCGCAGGCGGCCCCGTCTTGCCCGGCGCCGCGCCAGGTCGTCGAGCGCTTCGTCCCGGCCGATTGCGAGGCCTGCTGGGCCGAACCCGGCGCGGCGTTGCCCGGTTCGACCTGGGTGCTGGACTGGATCGCCCCGAGCCCGCGCGGCGCCGAGGCCGCGCTGGCGGTGGCGGCGCTCGCGGAAGCCGCCGAACGGCTGGATGCACTGGAGGCCGCGCCGGCCGCGGTCTCGACGCAGGTCTTCCGCTGGACCGTGCGCGCCCGCCCGGGGCCGGCGCTGCGCGTGGCCGGCGGCCCGGCCTGGAACGGCTACCTCGGGCTTGAGCTCACGGCCCGCGGCAAGCCGCCGGCCGGGGCGGTCGCCTACCTCGCGCTCGTCGAGGACGTGCCGGCCGGCAGCGAAGGCACGGCCGTGGCACGCCGCCTCGTGCGTGCCGTGGCCGGCCCCCTGCCGCTGGACGCCGGCGGGCGCGTGTCGACCCAGCTGCGCGCGCTGCGCATCCCCGAAGGCGCGCGGGCCGAGCGCCTGCGCGGCGCGGCCTGGTGGGTCGATGGCCGCCAGCAGCTGGGTGGGCTCGCACTGGAAGGCTGCCCGGGACGACCCGCCCCGTAAAATTGGGCGATCCCTGCTGCAACGGCGTCCCACGGGACGCCGTTCTCGTTTCTGCCCCGCCCCGCCATGACCGAACTCGCCAAATCCTTCGAACCCGCGCCGATCGAGGCCAAGTGGGCGCCGCTGTGGGAGCAGCGCGGCCTGGGCCGGCCGACACTCGATCCGTCGAAGCCCTCGTTCAGCATCCAGCTGCCGCCGCCCAACGTGACCGGCACGCTGCACATGGGCCACGGCTTCAACCACACCATCATGGATGCGCTGACGCGCTACCACCGGATGCGCGGCCACAACACGCTGTGGCTGCCGGGCACCGACCACGCCGGCATCGCGACGCAGATCGTCGTGGAGCGCCAGCTGCAGGACCAGGGCCAGAGCCGCCACGACATCGGGCGCAAGAACTTCGTCGCGCGCATCTGGGAGTGGAAGGAGCACAGCGGCAACACCATCACCGCGCAAATGCGCCGTCTCGGCGACACGGTGGACTGGTCGCGCGAGTACTTCACGATGGACGCGACCCAGTCGGCCGTCGTCGCCGAGACCTTCGTGCGCCTGTACGAGGAGGGCCTGATCTACCGCGGCAAGCGGCTGGTGAGCTGGGACCCGGTGCTGCGCTCCGCGGTGTCGGACCTCGAGGTCGAGAGCGAGGAGGAGGACGGCTTCCTGTGGCACATCCGCTACCCCCTGGCGGACGGCTCCGGTTCGCTGGTGGTAGCCACGACGCGGCCCGAGACCATGCTCGGCGACACCGCACTGATGGTCCACCCCGAGGACGAGCGCTACATGGCCCTCGTCGGCAAGCAGGTGGTGCTGCCGCTGTGCGACCGCACGATTCCGGTGATCGCCGACGACTACGTCGACCGCGCCTTCGGCACGGGCGTGGTGAAGGTGACGCCGGCCCACGACGCCAACGACTATGCCGTGGGCCTGCGACACGGCTTGCCGATGATCGGCGTGCTGGCGCTCGATGCCACCGTCAACGACAACGCGCCGACGCCTTACCGCGGTCTGGATCGTTTCGTCGCGCGCAAGAAGGTGGTGGCCGATCTCGATGCCCTCGGTCTGCTGGTCGAGACCAGGAAGCACAAGCTGATGGTGCCGCGCTGCGCGCGCACCGGCCAGGTCGTCGAGCCGATGCTGACCGACCAGTGGTTCATGGCGATGACCAAGCCGGGCCGCGACGGCGAGTCGATCGCCGGCCGCGCGATGAAGGCCGTCGAGCGCGGCGACGTGCGCTTCGTGCCGCCGCAGTGGGTCAACACCTGGAACCAGTGGATGAAGAACATCCAGGACTGGTGCATCTCGCGCCAGCTCTGGTGGGGTCACCAGATCCCGGCCTGGTACGGCAGCGGCGGCGAGGTCTTCGTGGCGCGCAACGAGGAAGAAGCGCGCGCCAAGGCCCGGGCCGCCGGCTACACCGGCGAGCTGAAGCAGGACGAGGACGTGCTCGACACCTGGTACTCGGCCGCGCAGTTCCCCTTCTCCACCGTCGGCTGGCCGGGCAAGACCATCGAGCAGGACCTTTTCCTGCCGTCGAGCGTGCTGGTCACCGGCTTCGACATCATCTTCTTCTGGGTCGCCCGGATGATCATGATGACGCTGCACTTCACTGGCAAGGTGCCCTTCCGCGACGTCTACATCCACGGCCTGGTGCGCGATGCGCACGGCCACAAGATGAGCAAGAGCGAGGGCAATGTGCTCGACCCGGTGGACCTGATCCAGGGCGTGGATCTCGAGACGCTGATCAGGAAGTCGACCGTCGGCCTGCGCCGCCCCGAGACGGCGCCGAAGATCGCCGCGCGCATCACCAAGGAGTTCCCGCAGGGCATGCCGGCCTACGGTGCCGACGCGCTGCGCTTCACGATGGCCAGCTACGCCAGCCTGGGCCGCGACATCAACTTCGACACCAAGCGCTGCGAGGGCTACCGCAACTTCTGCAACAAGCTCTGGAACGCGACGCGCTTCGTGCTGATGAACTGCGAAGGCCAGGACTGCGGCTTCAAGCCGCACGGCGCCGAGGAATGCGTACCCGGCGGCTACCTGCACTTCGGCGAGGCCGACCGCTGGATCACCAGCGAGCTGCAGCGCGTCGAGGCGGCCGTCGAGCAGGGCTATGCCGACTACCGGCTGGACCTGGTGGCCGGCGCGATCTACAGCTTCGTCTGGGACGAATACTGCGACTGGTACCTCGAGATCGCCAAGGTGCAGCTGCAATCCGCAGACGCTGCGGTGCAGCGCGCCACGCGCCGCACGCTGATCCGCGTGCTGGAGACGGTGCTGCGCCTGCTGCATCCGCTGACGCCCTTCATCACCGAGGAGCTGTGGCAGGTGGTCGCACCCGTGGCGGAGCGCAAGGTCGCCGGCAGCGACGCGACGATCGCGCTGGCGCCCTACCCGAAGGCGCAGCTGGACAAGGTCGACGCCAGGGCCGACGCCTGGGTCGGCAAGCTCAAGGCCCTGGTCGGTGCCTGCCGCAACCTGCGCAGCGAGATGAACCTGTCACCGGCCGAGCGCGTCCCGCTGCTGACCTGTGGCGACGCGGGCTTCATCACGCAGGCCGCGCCGCTGCTGAAGGCCCTGGCCAAGCTCGGTGACGTGAAGGTCTTCGACAGCGAGGCCGACTTCGCGCAGGCGACGGCGGCCGCGCCGGTGTCGGTGCTGGGTGAGGCGCGACTGGCACTTCACGTGGAGATCGATGTCGAAGCCGAGCGCGAACGCCTGGCCAGGGAGGTCGCGCGACTCGAGGGCGAGATCGTCAAGGTCGAAGCCAAGCTGGGCAACGAGAGCTTCGTCGCGCGGGCCCCGGCGGCCGTGGTGGCGCAGGAACGGCAGCGACTGGCGGATTTCAGCGCGACGCTGGATCGGCTGCGCGTTCAGCTGTCGCGTCTGGCTTGAGCGCATCGTCCGGGGCGATCACCTCGGGCGTCGGCAGCGCCTCGTCACCATCGGCCGCGTCGGCCTCGGGGGGCGCTTCCTCGGCTTCGGCCGAAAACGGTGCCGGGCCGGAAACCGGCCCGTGCAGCGGCGGCCCGGGCATGGCCGCAGAACCGTTCGCGCCTGCGGCGCGGAAGTCGCGCGCGATCGGCTTGGTCTGACTCAGGATCTCGTCGAGCCGCTGCGCCACGGCCCAGACGCTGCGCACCCGCGACTCCTGCGTGTAGCCGGCCAGCCGCGAACTGGTGTGCAGGTTGGGCGCCAGATTGAGCGGTCGGCCCTCGTCGAGCAGCCCGGGTTCGACGCTGTCGAGCCAGGCGCTGGCCAGGCGGCCGCTGCGCAAGGCCATCGCCAGCGCAGCCTCGTCGAACAGCGCCGAATGCGAGGTGCTGACCAGCACCTGGCCGGGCTTGCATTGCGGCAGGTAGCGCTCGCCGAGCAGCCCCTGGTAGCGGCTGTAGTAGGGCAGTTGCACGCAGACGGCGTCGGCGGTCTCCAGCAGCTCGCGCAGCCCGATCGCCTCGATGCGCCAGCGGCCCCAGAGCATGTCGCTCGCGTGCAGTGTCGGGTCGTAGCCGATGAGCCGCGAGCCGAAGCCGCTGAGCATCGCGGACATCAGCCGCGCGGCCGGCGCCAGCCCGATCAGGCCGACGGTGGCCGAGGCGAGTTCGCGACCGGCGGTGACCCGGCCGCCGCCGGCCCCGGGCCGCAGCATCGTGATCAGCGCGCCGATCATGAACTCGGCTTCGGCGGGCGCGGTCGCCGCGGCACCGCGCACGATCTCGATGCCGGACCGCGCGCAGGCCTCGAGGTCGATGTTCTCGAGCCCGGGATCGATGCGTCCGACCGCGCGCAGCAGCGGTGCGAAGGACAGCGATTCGGCATCGACGCGCAGGCTCGCCGGCAGGATCGCGGAGCGGACGTTGAACAGCGTCTGCCGGAAGGCCCGGGGATCGCGAGCCAGCTCGGGCGCAAGCCGAACCCGGTGCCTGGCCTGCAGCCATTGCAGCACTTCGTTCTCGAGCGGCTCGACGATCAGCAGATCCATGGATGGATGATGGGCCCTGCGACGGTGCGACGCATGCCCTCGGCCCCCGCAACAAGGTGGCGCGCGCGACTTGACGCACATGCCAGAATGAAATTCACAAGCACGAGCGATTGTAAGGAAATGCTGATCAACAAGGCGATCTTCCCGGTGGCCGGCCTCGGCACCCGCTTCCTGCCGGCCACCAAGGCGCAACCCAAGGAGATGCTCCCGGTCGTCGACAAGCCGCTGATCCAGTACGCCGTCGAGGAAGCCTACGCGGCAGGCATCCGCGAGATGATCTTCGTGACGGGTCGCAGCAAGCGCCCGATCGAGGACCACTTCGACATGGCCTACGAACTCGAGATGGAGCTCGAGGCTGCCGGCAAGTCCGAGTTGCTGGCGCTGGTCCACCAGGTCAAGCCCGACGACATGGAGTGCGTCTACGTGCGCCAACCCAAGATGCTGGGTCTGGGCCATGCGGTGCTGTGCGCCGAGCGCCTGGTGCGCAACGAACCCTTCGCCGTCCTGCTGGCGGACGACCTGATGGTCGGGGAGAAGCCCATCCTGGCCCAGATGGTCGATCAGTTCGACGAATGGCGCGCCTCCATCCTCGCGGTCCAGGAGGTGCCGGCCGAGCACACGCGCCGCTACGGCATCGTCGCCGGCACGCCGGTCAGCGATCGCATGATGGACATCACCCGCATCGTCGAGAAGCCGGCGCCCGAGGTCGCGCCATCGCGTCTCGGTGTGGCCGGCCGCTACATCCTGATGCCCGATGTCTTCACCGAGATCCGCAGTCAGCCACGCGGCGTGGGCGGCGAGATCCAGCTGACCGACGGCATCGCCGGCCTGCTGCGCCGCCAGAAGGTGTTCGCCTACACCTACGAAGGCAAGCGCTACGACTGCGGCAGCAAGGAAGGCTTCCTCGAGGCCAACGTAGAACTGGCGCTGGCCCACCCGCAGGTGGGAGCGAGCATCCGCGAGTACCTGAAGTCGCTGAAGCTCTAGCGACGCGGCGCGCCGCTGTCAGCGACGCTTGAGCCAGTGGATGAACTCGTCGCCGGCGCTCTGCTGTTCCAGCAGTTCGTTGCCGGTCTGGCGAGCGAAGGCCTGGAAGTCGCGCACCGAGCCCGGGTCGGTGGCCACCACCTTCAGCGTCTGGCCGCTCGTCATGTCGGCGAGCGCCTTCTTCGCCTTGAGGATGGGCAGCGGGCAGTTGAGCCCGCGGGTGTCGAGTTCCTTGTGAACGTCCATGTCGTCCTCGTTTCGACTGATTCTAGAAGGCCGGGGCTCAGGCCTTGATGCCCTCGATCCACTGAGGCTCGATGCCGCGGGCGCGCAGCCAGTCGGCCAGCGCCTGCCCGGTGCCGGCCGGCCAGCACTTGACCTGCGCAGGTTCGAACAGCCGGTATTCGGCCAGCTCGGGAGACAGGCGGATCTCGCCCCGGGCACGCACGTGATAGGCGATGATGACCTGGTTCATGCGCTGGAAGTCGTAGACGCCGATGAGCGAGACCTCGGTGGCCTGGAGCGAGGTCTCCTCGAGCACCTCGCGGGCGATGCCGTCCTGCGGCCGCTCGCCCGCTTCCATGAAGCCGGCCACCAGGCCGAAGCTCTTGCCGGGCCAGGCGGCGTTGCGGGCCAGCAGCAGGCGGCCGCCGCGGTCCTCGCACTCCAGCACCGCGGCCAGCACCGGCGTCGGGTTGTTCCAGTGCGTCCAGCCGCAGGCCGCGCAGCGCAGCCGCGACTTGTCGCCGCCGTCCTCGGTCTCGACGATCCACGCCAGCGCCGTCGCGCAATGCGTGCAGTGGCGGACCTCGTGCTTCATCGCCGCGCTGCCGGAACTCAGGCCGGGAACACGCCGGTCGAGAGATAGCGGTCGCCGCGATCGCAGACGATGAAGACGATGGTCGCGTTCTCGACGCTCTTCGCGACCTCGAGCGCGGCCCACAGGGCCCCGGCCGCCGAGATGCCGGCGAACAGGCCCTCCTCGCGGGCAAGGCGGCGAGCCATCTCCTCGGCATCGGCCTGGCTGACGTTGATCGTCTCGTCGACGCGGCTCGGCTCATAGATCTTCGGCAGGTAGGCCTCGGGCCATTTGCGGATGCCCGGAATGCGCGAGCCTTCGCTCGGCTGCGCCCCGACGATGCGGATCGCCGGGTTGCGGCCCTTGAGGTAGGTCGACACGCCGGTGATCGTGCCGGTGGTTCCCATCGCGCTGACGAAGTGCGTGACACGGCCCTCGGTGTCGTCCCAGATCTCGGGGCCGGTGGTCTCGACGTGGATGCGCGGGTTGTCGGCGTTGGCGAACTGGTCGAGCACGCGGCCCTTGCCTTCGCGCTGCATCTTCTCGGCCAGGTCGCGCGCGTACTCCATGCCGCCGGCCTTGGGCGTGAGCACCAGTTCTGCACCGAAGGCGCGCATGCTCTGCGCGCGCTCGACCGACAGGTCCTCCGGCATGATCAGCAGCATGCGATAACCGCGGATCGCTGCGGCCATCGCCAGTGCGATGCCGGTGTTGCCCGAGGTCGCCTCGATCAGCGTGTCGCCGGGCTTGATCTCGCCGCGCTCCTCGGCGCGCCGGATCATGCTGATCGCGGGCCGGTCCTTGACCGACCCCGCCGGGTTGTTGCCTTCGAGCTTGCCGAGGATGACGTTGCCGCGCTGTTCATTCCCGAGGCCGGGCAGCCGCACCAGCCGCACCAGCGGCGTGCGGCCGATCGTGTCTTCCAGGGTCAGGTAGCGTGGCATGGGGCGATCACCTTTCTCGGCCGATTGTGGCAGCACCATGGAAGCCACAGAGGGGTGCGTGGCAGAATCCGCCGCTCCAGAACACCGGCCCCGGTGGTGAAATCGGTAGACGCGCGGGACTCAAAATCCCGTTCCGCAAGGAGTGTCGGTTCGAGTCCGACCCGGGGCACCAGACCCTGCCCATGCCGCCGCTGCCGCCCGTCACCCAGGCCCTGATGCTGATCAACGTGGCGGTGTTCTGCCTCGGGTTCTTCCTCGGCCCCTGGTTCGGGCAGCTGTTCGCGCTGTGGCCGATCGGCGGCAACTTCCTGCCCTGGCAGGTCGTGACCTACGCCTTTCTGCATGGCGACGTGGCCCACCTGTTCTTCAACATGCTGGGCCTGTGGATGTTCGGCGCGGAACTCGAGCGCCTCTGGGGCACGCGCCGCTTCATCCAGTTCTTTGCCGCCAGCGTGCTGGCCGCCGCGGCTGCGCAACTCCTGCTGGCGGCGCTGATGGGCTACGGCAACCCGACCGTCGGTGCCTCGGGCGGACTGTTCGGCCTGCTGCTGGCCTTCGGGCTGCTGTTCCCGGAGCGGATCATCATGCCGCTGTTCCCGCCGATCCCGATGAAGGCGCGCACCTTCGTGATGGTGTTCGGTGCGATCGAACTGGCGCTCGGCTTCTACAGCCCCGGCGGCGGCGTCGCGCACTTCGCCCACCTGGGCGGCATGCTCGGAGGCTGGCTGATGATCCGCTACTGGCGCGGTCAGGCGCCCTTCGGCCGGCGTCGCTGAACGACGGCGCGTCGCCGGTTTCGCCAGGCGCAAAGCCCACAGGCTTTGCTCGCGCTTCGCGCGGGTTCATGCTGTCGTCGTCTTCACGAGGGCGGCCGAGATGGTGGCGTGGCGTGATCGCTGGCTGACGATGACGCTCTGGCTGTTGCTGGGGGTCGTGGCTTGGCTGCCGCAGGCAGCCCGCAGCGCCGAGCCACCCAACGCCGCCGAGCTGGCCCGTGCCAGCGACGCCGTCCTCGGCGTGCGCAGCATCGCCACCGACGGCGCGTCGTCGATCGACACGCTGGGCCAGCGCCGCATCGGCTCGGGCGTGGTCATCGGCCACGACGGCCTGGTGCTGACGATCGGCTACCTGATCCTCGAGGCCGACGAGGTCGAGTTGCAGCTCGACAGCGGCAAGCGCATCCCGGCCCGCGTCGTGGCCTACGACCTGGCCTCGGGCTTCGGGCTGCTGCAGGCCCTGCTGCCGCTGGACGTGGCGCCGGCCCCGCTGGGCGAAGCGCTCACCGTCGCCTCCGGCGAGCCGCTGCTGGTCGTGAGCGGCGGCGATTCAGGCCAGCTCAGCGTCGCGCGGCTGGCGTCGCGACGCAGCTACTCGGGCTACTGGGAGTACCACATCGACGGCGCGCTGTTCACCGCCCCGGCGCGCACCGATCACAGCGGCGCCGGGCTCTTCAACGCCCGTGGCGAGCTCGTCGGCATCGGCTCGCTGCTGGTGCCCGATGCGCCCGGCCCCGGCGAGCGCGGCGCCGGCAACATGTTCGTGCCGATCGACCTGCTGTCGCCGATCTTCGGCGAGTTGCGCGAGCGCGGCGCCTCGCGCGCCAGCCAGCGCGCCTGGCTGGGCGTCAACTGCACCGAGCAGCCCGACGGCCTGCGCGTGCTGCGCGTCAGCCGCGACAGCCCGGCCGAGGCGGCGGGGCTGCAGCCTGGCGACCTGATCACGCGCCTGGACGGCACGCCGGTCCGCGGCCTCGAGGCCTTCTACAAGCAGCTGTGGGGCGGCGGCGTCGAGCGCGAGCTGACGCTGCAGGTGCTGCGCGGCGGACGGCACCGCGACGTGCCCATGCGCAGCGCCGACCGGATGCAGATGCTGCGGCGCGCGCCGGGCATCTGATCAGGCTCGCAGGCCTTCGCGTACCGTCGGGTAGCGCAACGCGACCCGCAGTTCGGCCTTGAGGCGGCGGTTCACGAGCCGGCGCGATTCGCTCATGAAGCTCAGCGTCATCGGCGTGAGTCGCTCGCGCGCCTCGTCGCGGGCGATGCGCGGCGCACGCGCCAGGCCCGCCAGGTCCGCCACCAGATCGAAGTAGTCGCCCATCTTCATCTCGGTGTCGTCGCTGACGTGCACGGCGCGCTGCGGCCGGCCGCGGTGCAGCGCCGCGATGCAGGTCCGCGCCAGGTCGTCGGCGTGGACATGGTTGGTGTAGACGTCGTCGGCGTCGCGCAGCAGCGGCGTGCCGCGTTCGACCCGCTCGCGCGGCGCGCCGCCCGGCCGGTCGGCCGCGTAGATGCCCGGGATGCGCAGCAGGCTCACGCCGACGCCGAAGGCACGGCCGTACCAGCGAAGGCGACGCTCGGCATCGACGCGCCGCTGTGCGCGGTCGGTGGCCGGCGCGACGGCGCGCGTCTCGTCGAAGCGCGCACCGCCGGCGTCGCCGTAGACGCCGCTCGTGCTGGCATAGACGATCTGCCGGACGCTGCCGCCGCGCGCCAGGGCGCGCAGCAGCGCAGCCGTCCGCGTGTCGTCGGTCCCGGCAGCGGGCGGCGGCGCCAGGTGCAGCACGCGGGTCGCCAGCGCGCCCAGGCGACCCAGGGTCGGCGGACGATCCAGGTTGCCAAGCAGCGGTCTTGCGCCTGCGCGACGCAAGGTGCTGGTCCGCGCCGGCTGCGAGGTCAGCGCCGTCACGCGGTAGCGCGACCCCAGCTGGCGCAGCACACGCTCGCCGATGTCGCCGCAGCCGACGATCAGCAGACGCGGCTTGCGGAAGGCCGCGGGGCGGCTGGGCGACGGTGTGGGCATGGGCGCGGGGCGGTCGGCAGGAAGGGTCCGGCGGGCACAATGGCGGCCGTTGGGGACCGGTTCGAGGATACCGAATGAACTTCAAGGTGACGCTGCAGCCCAGCGGCCGCAGCTTCGAGGTGGCGCGCGACGAGGCGGTGCTGCCGGCAGCGATCCGCCAGGGTGTCGGCCTGCCCTACGGGTGCCGCGACGGCGCCTGCGGCTCGTGCAAGAGCCGGCTGCTCGAAGGCCGCGTGATCCACGGCGCGCATCAGCAGAAGGCGCTGAGCACCGCGGAGGAAGATGCCGGCTGGATCCTGACCTGCTGCGCGACCCCGCAGACCGACCTGCGGGTCGAGGCGCGCACCGTCGCCGGAGCCGGCGAGTTCGCGATCCAGAAGATGCCCTGCCGCGTCGCGGCGATCGAGCGACCGGCGCCCGACGTGGCGATCCTGCGCCTGCAGTTGCCGGCCAACGTGGCGCTCAAGTACCACGCCGGGCAGTACGTCGAGTTCATCCTGCGCGATGGCGCGCGCCGCAGCTACTCGATGGCCACGGCGCCGCATCGCATCGAGGGCGGTCTGGAGCTGCACCTGCGCCACATGCCCGGCGGCAAGTTCACCGACCACGTCTTCGGTGCGATGAAGGAGAAGGAGATCCTGCGCATGGAAGGGCCGTTCGGCAGCTTCTTCCTGCGCGAGGACTCGACCAAGCCGATCGTCCTGCTGGCCTCGGGCACCGGCTTCGCGCCGATCAAGGCCATCATCGAGCACCTGCAGTTCAAGGGCTCGCAGCGCGAGGCGGTGCTGTACTGGGGCTGCCGCAGCAAGTCGGATCTCTACCTGCACGACTGGGCCGTCGACACGGCGGCCGCGCTGCCGAACCTGCGCTACGTGCCGGTGCTGTCCGAGCCCAAGGTCGAGGACGCCTGGGCCGGCCGCGTCGATTTCGTTCACCGGGCCGTGATGGCCGACCTGCCCGACCTGTCAGGGCATCAGGTCTACGCCTGCGGCGCGCCGGTCATGGTGGAGTCGGCGCAGCGGGACTTCGTGGAGCGCTGCGGGCTGCCGGCGGACGAGTTCTACGCCGACTCGTTCACCTCCGAGGCCGACAAGCACGGCGCCTAGCGCCGCGCTCGTCATTCGCCCAGGTAGGCCGCCCGCACCTTCGGGTCGTCGAGCAGGGCCTTGGCGTCGCCGCTCATCGTCACCTCGCCCGACTCCATCACGTAGCCGCGCGTCGCCAGCTGCAGCGCGCGGCTGGCGTTCTGCTCGACCAGCAGCACCGTCGTGCCGCGCTGGTGGATGTCGTTCACGACCTCGAAGATCTTGTCGACCATGATCGGCGACAGGCCCATCGAAGGCTCGTCCATCAGCAGCACCTTGGGCCGGGCCATCAGCGCGCGACCCATCGCCAGCATCTGCTGCTCGCCGCCGCTCATCGTGCCGGCCAGCTGGTTGCGGCGCTCCTTGAGGCGCGGGAAGATCGCGAACACCTTCTCGATGTCGGCGTCGATCTCCTTGTCGTTGCGCACGAAGGCGCCCATCTGCAGGTTCTCGGTGATCGTCATGCGCGTGAAGGTGCCGCGCCCCTCGGGCACCATGATCAGGCCCTGCTTCACCAGGTCCCAGGCGCCCTGGCCCTTGATGCTGCGGCCCATGAACTCGATCTCGCCGCCGCCCACCGGCTGCAGCCCGGTGATCGCCTTGAGCGTGGTGGTCTTGCCGGCGCCGTTGGCGCCGATCAGGCTGACCAGCTCGCCCTGGCAGACCTCGAGCGAGACGCCCTTGACCGCCTGGATGCCGCCGTAGGCCACCTTCAGGCCGCTGACTTTGAGCAGGGTGTCTGCCATGTTCTCGCTCCTGCTCAATGGGCCTTGTGCCCGGCCCCGAGGTAGGCCTCGATGACTTTCTCGTTGCGCTGCACGTCCGCGGGCTCGCCCTCGGCGATCTGCTTGCCGTAGTCGAGCACGGTGACGCGGTCGCACAGGCCCATCACCAGCTTCACGTCGTGCTCGATCAGCAGGATGGTGCGGCCGTCCTTGCGGATGCGGTCGATCAGCTCGCGCAGCACGACCTTCTCGGTGGCGTTCATGCCCGCGGCCGGCTCGTCCAGGGCGATCAGCTTCGGGTCGGTGGCCAGCGCACGCGCGATCTCGAGCCGGCGCTGGTCGCCGTAGCTCAGCGTGCGGGCCTTGTACTCGGCGTACTTGCCGATGCCGACGTAGTCGAGCAGTTCCTGCGCCCGCTTGGCGATCGCCGCTTCCTCGTGCTTGAAGCCGGGCGTGCGCAGCACGGCGCCGACGAGCCCGGACTTCGTGCGGACGTGGCGGCCGACCATCACGTTCTCGAGCGCCGTCATGTCGGCGAACAGGCGGATGTTCTGGAAGGTGCGCGCGATGCCGGCCTTGGCGACCTCGTGCACCGCGCTGGGCTTGTACGGCTTGCCTTCGAGCTCGAAGGTGCCCGAGTCCGGGGTGTACAGGCCGGTGATGACGTTGAAGAAGGTGGTCTTCCCCGCGCCGTTGGGGCCGATCAGTCCGTAGACCTGGCCGCGCTGGATGCTGATGCCGACGTCGCTGAGGGCCTGCAGCCCGCCGAAGCGCTTGGAGACCTGGGTGACCTGGAGAACGGTGTCGCTCATGGCGTCCTCCTTCACGGCGCGACGGCCGGATTGCCGGTCGGCGCGACCTTGCCGTGCTCGGGCGACGGCCACAGGCCGCGCGGCCGGGCCAGCATGATCGCAATCATCGCCAGCGCGATCAGCAGCTGGCGCAGGATCGCCGCGTCGAGCCGCCCGCCGGTCATCGCCTGCAGCGGGCCGGCGACGTAGCGCAGCACCTCCGGCAGCGCCGCGAGCAGCAGCGCCCCGACGATCACGCCCGGGATGTGGCCGATGCCGCCCAGCACCACCATGGCCACGACCATGATCGATTCCTGCAGGGAGAACGACTCCGGCGAGATGAAGCCCTGGAAGGTGCCGAACATGCTGCCGGCCACGCCGCCGAAGGTCGCTCCCATGCCGAAGGCCAGCAGCTTGAGGTTGCGGGTGTTGATGCCCATGGCCTTGGCGGCGATCTCGTCCTCGCGGATCGCCATCCAGGCACGGCCGATGCGCGAGCGCTCGAGCCGGTAGCAGATCACCACGCTCACGATCACCATCGCGAGGAAGAGGTAGTAGTACAGCGTGACGGGCGGCAGCTCGATGAAGCCCAGGTTCAGCGGCTTGCCCAGGTTCAGGCCGAAGAAGTTGACCGAGTCGATCTGCGAGATGCCCTTCGGGCCGTTGGTGATGTTGACCGGCGCGTCGAGGTTGTTCAGGAACACGCGGATGATCTCGCCGAAGCCGAGCGTGACGATCGCCAGGTAGTCGCCGCGCAGCTTGAGCGTCGGCGCGCCCAGCACCACGCCGGCGATCGCCGCGACCACGGCCGCGATCGGCACCGTCAGCCACCAGGGCGAATGCAGGCCCGCAGGGAACATCGCCTGGATCGCGGCAAAGTGATCCGGCAGGTGCGGGCTGGCCAGCAGCCCGAACAGGTAGGCCCCCAGCGCGTAGAAGGCGATGTAGCCCAGGTCCAGCAGGCCGGCATAGCCGACCACGATGTTGAGCCCCAGCGCCAGCAGCACGTAGAGCAGCGAGATGTCGATGATGCGCACCCAGGCGTTGCCGAAGTACTGCGCCACCAGCGGCGTCAGCAGCAGCAGGGCCCCGGCGATCAGGAAGACGACGAGCTTGTTCTTCATCATGATCGTCGGCTCCTCAGGCACGGTCCGCGACGCGCTCGCCGAGCAGGCCCTGCGGCCTGAGCGTCAGCACGAGGATCAGCACGATGAAGGCGAAGATGTCCTGGTAGTGGCTGCCCAGGATGCCGCCGGTCAGCGCGCCGATGTAGCCGGCACCGATCGACTCGATCAGTCCCAGCAGCACGCCGCCGACCATCGCGCCGGCCAGGTTGCCGATGCCGCCGAACACCGCCGCGGTGAAGGCCTTCAGGCCCGGCAGGAAGCCCATCGTGTGCTGCACCGAGCCGTAGTTGGCCGCGTACATCACGCCGGCCAGCGCGGCCAGCGCGGCGCCGATGATGAAGGTGGCCGAGATCACCGTGTCGGGCCGCACGCCCATGAGGCCGGCGACCTTGGGGTTCTCGGCCGTGGCCCGCATCGCCCGGCCCAGCTTGGTCTTGTTGACGAGGAACATCAGGCCGGCCAGCGTGACCGCGGTGACGACCAGGATCAGGATCTGCGTGGTATTGATCACCGCGCCGGCGATGTGGAAGGGCTCGCTGGGCAGCAGGATCGGGAAGGGCTTGTAGTTGGGCTTCCAGATGATCATCGCCAGCGTCTGCAGCAGCAGGCTCATGCCCATGGCGGTGATCAGCGGCGCCAGGCGCGGCGCGTTGCGCAGCGGCCGGTAGGCGATCTTCTCGATGGCGAAGTTGAGCGCTGCGCAGACGACGATCGCTGCGATCAGCGACACCAGCAGCAGCAGCCACCCTGGCAGGCCCAGACCGGCCAGCACGGTGACGACGGTCCAACTGGTCAGGGCTCCGACCATCAGCACTTCGCCGTGGGCGAAGTTGATCAGGTTGATGATGCCGTAGACCATCGTGTAGCCGAGGGCGACCAGGGCGTACATGCTCCCGAGCACCAGGCCGTTGATGATCTGCTGGATGAAGATGTCCATCGTGCGGGGCTCCTGTGAGGGCGACGCGGGGTGGCGGCGCATCACCGCTGGAGCAGCCGGTGGGCGGCGTTGGCGGTGTCTAGCAAAAAGCCCGCCAGCTGCGGGCTTCCTTCATCGTGGCGTCACTCGGGCGCGGCGCATTGTAGTCAGCCGGATCACGCCGTCCGCTGCGGGTAGACCCGCTGGCAAAACGCCGGCGGCCCGATCGCAACGGCCGCCCGAAGCGGTTCAGGCGGGCTTGCGCGCCTGCGCATTGAGCTCGCGCAGCTGCGCAAGCTTCTCGCCGATCTTGAGCTCCAGGCCCCGCGGCGCCGGCTCGTAGAAGCGCTCGTCGATGCCGTCGGGCAGGTAGCGCTCGCCGGCCGCGAATCCGCCCTCCTCGTCGTGCGCGTAGCGATAGTCCTTGCCGTGGTCGAGCTGCTTCATCAGCGCGGTCGGCGCGTTGCGCAGGTGCAGGGGCACCGGGCGGCTGCCGTCCTGCTTGACGAAGGCCCGCGCCGCCTTGTAGGCGGTGTACAGCGCGTTGCTCTTGGGCGCGACGGCCAGATAGACGACCGCCTGCGCCAGGGTCAGTTCGCCTTCGGGAGAGCCGAGGCGCTCGTAGGTCTCGGCCGCGTCCAGCGCCAGCCGCAGTGCACGCGGATCGGCCAGGCCGATGTCCTCGCTGGCCATGCGCACCAGGCGGCGGGCGACGTAGCGCGCGTCGACGCCGCCATCGATCATCCGCACGAACCAGTACAGCGCCGCATCGGGATCGGAGCCGCGCACGCTCTTGTGCAGCGCCGAGATGCTGTCGTAGAACTGGTCGCCGCCCTTGTCGTAGCGGCGCAGCTGCTCGCCCAGCGACTGCTCCAGGAAAGCCTCGTCGATCGCCGCGACCGGGCCGGCCATGCGGGCGACGTTCTCGTAGGTGTTGAGCAGCCGCCGCGCATCGCCGTCGGCATAGCCGATCAGTCGCTGCTGCGCCGCCGCGTCCAGGGTCGGCCCGCCGATCAGCGCCCGGCCGCGCGCCAGCAGCTCGGCCAGATCGGGCTCTTCCAGCGGCCGCAGCACGTGCACGGTGGCACGCGACAGCAACGCGGAGTTGACCTCGAAGGATGGGTTCTCGGTGGTCGCACCGATGAAGGTGAAGAGCCCCGACTCGACGTGCGGCAGGAAGGCATCCTGCTGCGCCTTGTTGAAGCGGTGCACCTCGTCGACGAAGACGATGGTGCGCCGCCCCTGGCCCTGCGCGACGCGGGCCTGCTCGACCGCCTCGCGGATGTCCTTGACGCCGCCCAGCACCGCCGAGATCGCGATGAACTGCGCATCGAAGGCCTCGGCCATGAGTCGCGCCAGCGTGGTCTTGCCGGTGCCGGGCGGGCCCCACAGGATCATCGAGTGCGGCCGACCGGAGGCGAAGGCAGCGCGCAACGGCTTGCCCGCGCCCAGCAGCTGGGGCTGGCCGATGACCTCGTCCAGCAGGCGCGGGCGCAGGCGCTCGGCCAGGGGCGCGGCCTCGTCCAGGGTTCGGTCGGGCGGGTCGAACGGCAGCGCTTGCGAAGCCATCGGGAGATTGTGGCAGCGCGAACTGCCGGGCTTCGGCGGCGCTTTTCGGCTCAAGCCCGCACCGGCCACTGCCGATACTGCCCCAGCGAGTGCCAGATCCCGCAGGTGCGCGGGTGGGCGCGAAGCATCCACCATTGCTGAAGGGGAGTCCGAAATGTTCCGTACGCTGATTTCCGCCGCCGCGCTGGGCCTGATGGCCTCGGCTGCCCTGGCCAAGAGCGAGTTCGCCACCGCCGACGAGGCAACGACCATGGTCAAGAAGGGCGTCGCCTTCGCCAAGGCCAACGGCAAGGACAAGGTCTATGCCGAGATCACCAACAAGCAGGGCCAGTTCACCGATCGCGATCTCTACCTGGTCGTCTACGCGCTGGATGGCACGGTGCGTGCGCACGGCGCCAACGAGAAGATGGTCGGCAAGAACCTGATCGATCTGAAGGACGTCGACGGCAAGGAGTTCGTGCGCGAGCGCGTCGAGCTCGGCAAGGCCAAGCCCTCGTTCTGGCAGGACTACAAGTTCACCAACCCGGTGAGCAAGAAGGTCGAGCCGAAGTCGATGTACTGCGAGCGACTCGACGACGCCGTGCTCTGCGGCGGCATCTACAAGAAGTGATCACCGCGCGTCGGCCGGCCCGGTGCCGGCCCCGCGTCCGTACTGGTCGTCGAACGAGGGGGTCGAGGTGAAGATACGCCAGAAGATGCTGATGGCGCCGCTGCTCGCGGTGCTGATGCTGGTCGCCGTCGTCGGCCTGGCCTACCGGGCCATGTCGCAACAGCAGCACGCCATGCAGGCGCTCGGCACCGAGCAGTTCGCGGCCAACCTGCTGGCCATGCAGGCGCGGACCGAAGCCGCCGAGAGTCATTCGTCGACCTACCGGTTGATGACCTGGATCGCCAACCTCGACGCCGCCAAGCTCAAGACCGAGCAGGACAAGATCGCCGGCCAGCTGACGGCCGTCGCCAGCTTGCTGGACACGCTGGCCGCCGGCGCGGACGAGGCCAAGCGCGCCAACCTCGCCGCCACGTCGGCGACGCTGAAGAAGTACCGCAAGCTGGTCGACGACGCGATCGACCTGTCCTCGGTGGACGTGAACACCGGCGCGGCGGCCATGCAGTCCGCCGATGCGCAGTACCGGATCCTGTCGAAGCAGCTCGACGAGCAGGTCGCGCGCGAGAACCTCGGCGTCGAGGCCGCCACGGACACCGCTGCCGCCCAGGCCCGGCGCACGACGCTCGTGCTGGTCGTCGTCGGCACGCTGGCTGCCGCGGCCATCGTGCTGCTGTCGCTGTGGATCGCCCGCCGCATCGTGCAGCCGATCGCGCAAGCGGTCGACGCGGCCGAGCACATGGCCGGCGGCGACCTGACCGTCCCGCTGCAGGTCCGCGGCAGGGACGAGACCGCCCAGTTGCTGCAGGCGCTGGCCGGCATGAAGCAGCGGCTCGCCGCGCTCGTCGGCGAGGTTCGCGGCAACGCCGAAAGCGTCGCCACGGCCTCGGCCCAGATCGCCTCGGGCAACAACGACCTCTCGATGCGCACCGAGCAGCAGGCCTCGTCGCTGCAGCAGACTGCGGCGTCGATGGAAGAGCTGGGCTCGACCGTGCGTCAGAACGCCGACAACGCGCAGCAGGCCAACCAGCTGGCGATGGGCGCGACCGAGGTCGCGGTCAAGGGCGGCGCGGTCGTCGGCCGTGTCGTCGACACGATGAAGGACATCAACGATTCGTCGAAGAAGATCGCCGACATCATCGGCGTGATCGACGCCATCGCCTTCCAGACCAACATCCTGGCGCTGAATGCCGCGGTCGAGGCCGCGCGTGCCGGCGAACAGGGCCGGGGCTTCGCGGTCGTGGCCGGTGAGGTGCGCAACCTCGCGCAGCGCAGCGCGCAGGCGGCCAAGGAAATCAAGGCGTTGATCATCGCCAGCGTCGAGCGCGTCGAGCAGGGCACGGCCCTGGTCGACCAGGCCGGATCGACGATGGACGAGGTGGTGAGCGCGATTCGCCGCGTGACCGACATCGTCGGCGAGATCAGCACGGCCAGCGTCGAACAGAGCGCCGGCGTGGCCCAGGTCGGCGAGGCGGTCACCCAGATGGACCAGGGCACGCAGCAGAACGCGGCGCTGGTCGAGCAATCGGCCGCAGCGGCCGAGAGTCTCAGGGGTCAGGCCCAGCAGCTGGTGCAGGCGGTCGCGGTGTTCAAGCTCGCGCACGGCGGCTGAGCCGCGCGCGCGTGCCGCCCGCCTATTGAGCGATCACGTCGGTGCCGGGCGGCGGGGTGAAGCGGAAACGCTCGGCGCGCAGCGCTGCGTTGGCCTCGAGCTGGCTGAAGTCGAGCCGCGAACGCTGACCGAAGGCGTCGACGATCTCGACCGCCGCGAGTTGCGGCCCGCGGAAGCCGACCTTCAGCGAGCGAAACGCCGTCTCCTTCGCCTTGGGAACGGCCTGCGCCCACTGCAGGCCACCCTCGTCGGGCAGCGCCTTGAGGTCGAAGTCGCGTTCGAGCGTCGCGCCGGCCAGCAGCGCGGCCGGCGTGCTGCCGAGCGCCTGGTCGAAAGGCCGCACGGTGACCTGGTTGAGATCGGCATCGTGGAGCCAGACCTTCTGGCCATCGCCGACGATCAGCTGCTCGTAGGGCTTGAGGTAGGCGAAGCGGAAGCGGTCCGGTCGCGAGAACTCGAAGCTCCCTGAAGACTGCTTCTTCTTCGCGCCATCCGGCGAGGTGACCGTCTGCGTGAAGGCGGCGCGGCCGGTCTTCACCTCGGTGACGAAAGCCTTCAGCGTGTCGACCGCGTCGGCCCGCGCCGCACCGGATGCGGCCAGCAGCGCAGCGAACGCGGCCAGAAAGAGACGTCTCATTCGTTGTTGCGCACCGGGACCAGCAGGTCGCGGTTGCCGTTGGTGGCCATGCTGGATACGAGTCCGGATCGCTCCATTTGTTCCAGCAGGCGTGCAGCTCGGTTGTAGCCGATGCGTAAATGTCTTTGTACGAGCGAGATCGACGCGCGCTTGTGCTGCAGCACGATCGCGACCGCCTGGTCGTACATCGGATCGCTCTCCCCACCCTGGCCGTCGCCGCCCGCCCCGCCCTCGCCGGCCGCGCCGTTCTCGTCGTCGAGCGTGCCGCCCTCGAGGATGCCCTCGATGTAGTTGGGCGCGCCCTGGCTGCGCAGGTAGTCAGCGACGCGGTGCACTTCCTCGTCGCTCACGAAGGCGCCGTGCACGCGGATCGGCAGGCCGGTCCCGGCGGCCATGTAGAGCATGTCGCCCATGCCCAGCAGCGCCTCGGCGCCCATCTGGTCGAGGATCGTGCGCGAATCGATCTTGCTGCTGACCTGGAAGGCAATGCGCGTCGGGATGTTGGCCTTGATGAGGCCGGTGATCACGTCCACGCTCGGGCGCTGGGTCGCGAGGATCAGGTGGATGCCTGCGGCGCGCGCCTTCTGCGCCAGCCGCGCGATCAGCTCCTCGATCTTCTTGCCGACCACCATCATCAGGTCGGCCAGCTCGTCGATGACGATCACGACATGCGGCAGTCGCTCCAGCGGCTCGGGCGCCTCGGGTGTCAGGCTGAAGGGGTTCGGCAGCTTCTCGCCCCTGGCCACGGCCTCGTCGAGCTTCTTGTTGTAGCCGGCGAGGTTGCGCACGCCGAGCTTGCTCATCAGCTTGTAGCGCCGCTCCATCTCGCCGACGCCCCAGTTCAGCGCGTTGGCGGCCTGCTTCATGTCGGTGACGACCGGGCACAGCAGGTGCGGAATGCCCTCGTAGACGCTCATCTCGAGCATCTTCGGGTCGATCAGGATCAGCCGCACGTCGCGCGCCTCGGCCTTGTAGAGCAGGCTGAGGATCATCGCGTTGATGCCGACCGACTTGCCCGCTCCCGTCGTGCCTGCCACCAGGCAATGCGGCATCTTCGCGAGGTCGGCAACGACCGGCCCGCCGACGATGTCCTTGCCCAGGCCCATGGTCAGCATCGAGTGCGCGTCGTTGTAGGCCTGCGAGCCCAGGATCTCGGCCAGGCGGATGGTCTGGCGCTTGGCATTGGGCAGCTCGAGCGCCATGAAGTTCTTGCCCGGGATGGTCTCGACGACGCGGATGCTGACCAAGCTGAGGCTGCGCGCCAGGTCCTTGGCCAGGCCGACGATCTGCGAGCCCTTCACACCGGTGGCGGGCTCGATTTCGTAGCGCGTGATCACCGGGCCGGGCGACGCCGCCACGACCCGCACCTCGACGCCGAAGTCCTTGAGCTTCTTCTCGATCAGCCGCGAGGTCATCTCCAGCGACTCGGGCGTCACCGTCTCCAGGCGGCCCGGTGCGGCATCCAGCAGATCGACCTGCGGCAGCTTGGTGTCGGCCAGCTCGGTGAAGAGCGGCTTCTGCTTCTCCTTCGCGACGCGCTCGCTCTTAGGCAGCTCGACCACCGGGGCCTCGATCACCAGCGGCGCGTGGTCGTCGAGCTGCACACGCTCGATCTCGACCACATGCTCGCGCTCACGCAGGGCCTGTGCCCCGAGGCGGATGTCCTCGGCCCGTTCGATGCGCTCCTGCCGCTTCTCGCGCAAGCCCTCGAGCGCCGCACCGATCCGCTCGGCGACCACCCCCCACGAGAAGCGCAAGGCCAGCGGCAGGCCAAGCACCAGCGCGGCGATCCAGAACACGCCCGACCCGGTAAAGCCGATCGCACGGACGCTGAAGGCCCCGAGCGTGTAGCCGAGCACGCCGCCGGCGTGACTGCCGGGTAGCCGCGCCTCCCATTGATAGAGGCGGGTCGACTCGAGCGTGCAGCTGGCCGAAACCAGCAGGATCACGCCCAGCCAGAACAGCCAGGTCGGCCGGCCCGACAGCGGATCGGCGCGCACCGGTGCCGTCTCGCTGCGCAGCCAGTGCGCCAGGGCACTGAGCCAGGCCCGGGCCGCGATCAGCAGCCCCCACCACGCGGAGTGACCGAGGACGAAGAAGGCGATGTCGGAGAACCAGGCGCCGACGACGCCGGCGCGGTTGCTCGTCTCGCTGCCGAGACCGGACGTGGACCAGGCCGGATCGTTGCCGCTGTGCGTCGCCAAGGCCAGCAAGGCCAGCAACCACAGGACACCACCGAACACCACCGCGAACTGCAGGCGCCAGCGCGACACCGCCGTCGGCTCGCCGCCGACCGCTCCGGCATCGGCTCCCAGTGAACCCAGCGGAAAACTCATGCCGCGGATTGTGGCCGAAGGGCCCGCGTGCCCGGTTTCGAACTGTTGACCCGGCGCCGCATCCGCGGCGCCTGCTTCGTCGCGCTAGCTGTCGAGTTCCAAGAGGTTGCTCACAGCCGGGATGCGGCTCATGGGC
>NZ_CADEFR010000016.1 GCF_902826655.1 uncultured Methylibium sp.
GCGCGACCTCTCCCTTACCAAGGGAGTGCTCTACCACTGAGCCACATGGGCATCGTTACTGGTCTGCGCCCGCCATCGGCGGCCTGTGCGCACAACACTAACGATGATCCGGAATGGAGCGGGAGACGGGAATCGAACCCGCGTCATCAGCTTGGAAGGCTGGGGTTCTACCATTGAACTACTCCCGCCCTGGGAGCCGCCGTGGCCCCGCCACAGCCCTGAAAACTCGCTTTCGCCAACGCTTCACAAGACCCGCTTCGACTCGGTTCGCCCTGGTGGAGGAGGCTGGATTCGAACCAGCGTAGGCGTAAGCCAACAGATTTACAGTCTGCCCCCTTTAGCCACTCGGGCACCCCTCCGGGACGAGCCCGCGACTATATCACGAGGGTGTCGGCTCACAAGCCGATCCCGCAGGGCGCAAGGCCCAGTCGACGCGATGGCCGGCGCCCTCCAGGAAGCCCGTCGCCGCCGAGAAGTGTCCGCAGCCGATGAAGGGCCGCGGCGGGCGCATCGCCGACAAGGGCGACGGATGGTTCGCCAGCCAGGCCCTGTGCACGCTGCCGGATAGCCGCCCGGCCTTGGCCTGGGCATGCGTTCCCCAGAGCAGGAAGGCGACCGGCTGCGGCAGACGCACGACGCCGTCGATCAAAATGTCAGTGAGCACTTCCCATCCTAGATTGGCATGACTGGCTGGCTTCCCATCCTCGACGGTCAGGCAGGTATTGAGCAGCAGGACGCCACGGCGTGCCCACGGAAGCAGACTTCCCTGGGTCGGTGGCGGCAATCCGAGGTCGCGCTGCAGTTCCTTGAAGATGTTGCGCAGGCTGGGTGGCGGCTTCACGCCGGCCGGGACCGAGAACGCCAGTCCTTCCGCCTGGCCTACCCCGTGATACGGATCCTGACCCAGGATCACGACCCGGACCGACTCCAGCGGCGTCAGGGCCAACGCCCGCAGGGGTTCGGGCGGGTAGACGGCGGCCCCGGCGTCGACGCGCGCATCGACGAACTCGATGAGACGGCGCCCCACCGGGCTGGCCCGGAAGGCCTCGGTCACGGCCCGCCAGCCGCCCGGGACCGCGTCGAAGGCCCGATCCAGCGGCAGTTCGAGCCGGGTCCCGCTCACCGGCGCATCAGCCGAACAGCGCCGCCAGCGCCACGCCCGGGTCCGGCGCGCGCATGAAGGCCTCGCCGACGAGGAAGGCGTGGACGTTCGCTGCGCGCATGCGCTGCACGTCGGCGGGCGCCAGGATGCCGCTTTCGGTCACCAGCAAGCGGTCGGCCGGCACCTGCGGCAGCAGCCCGAGCGTGGTGTCCAGCGTCACCTCGAAGCTGCGCAGGTTGCGGTTGTTGATGCCGAGCAGCGGCGTCTTCAGCCGCAGCGCGCGGTCGAGCTCGACGCCGTCGTGCACCTCGACCAGGACTGCGAGGCCCAGCGCCTGCGCCACCGCCTCCAGGTCGGCCATGCGCGCATCGTCCAGGCAGGCGACGATCAACAGGATGCAGTCCGCCCCCATCGCGCGCGCCTCGAAGACCTGGTAGTCGTCGACCATGAAGTCCTTGCGCAGCACCGGCAGCTCGCAGGCGGCACGCGCCTGCTGCAGGTAGACGGCAGCGCCCTGGAAGAAGCGCTCGTCGGTCAGCACGCTCAAGCAGGCCGCACCGTGCTTCGCATAGCTCTCGGCGATGGCTGCGGGCACGAAGTGCTCGCGCAACACGCCTTTGCTCGGGCTGGCCTTCTTGACCTCGGCGATCACCGCCGGCCGGCCGGCCGCGATGCGGGCGCGCAGGGCGCCGGCGAAGTCGCGCAGGCCGGCGCGCGCCTCGGCCGACTCCGCCTCCTCGCGCAGCGAGGCCAGCGAGCGGCGCTTCTTCGCCGCCGCGATCTCGTCACGCTTGACCGCGACGATCTTGTCCAGGATGTCGCTCATGCGCGGCTCATCCCGTCAGCTTCTGCGTGGTCGCGACGAACTGCTCGAGCTTCCTTGCCGCCGCCCCCGAAGCCACGGCCTCGCGGGCGCGCTTCACCCCCTCGGTGATCGACGCGGCGACATCGGCGGTGTAGAGCGCCGCGCCGGCGTTGAGCAGCACGATGTCGCGCACCGGTCCGTCCTCGTTGGCCAGCGCACGGCGGATCGCGGCGACCGACTCGTCCTTGCCGGCCACCTTGAGCACGCGCGTGTCGTAGACCGGCATGCCGAAGTCGCTCGGGTGCACCGTGTACTCGCGCACCTCGCCGGCTTTCAGCTCGCCGACCTGGGTTTCGCCCGAAAGCGAGATCTCGTCCATGCCGTTCATGCCGTAGACCACCAGCACGTGCTGCGAGCCCAGGCGCTGCAGCACGCGGACCTGGATACCGACCAGGTCGGGATGGAACACGCCCATCAGCTGATTCGGCGCGCCGGCCGGGTTGGTGAGCGGGCCCAGGATGTTGAAGATCGTGCGCACGCCCAGCTCCTTGCGGATCGGGCCGGCGTGCTTCATCGCCGGGTGGTGGTTGGGCGCGAACATGAAGCCGATGCCGGTCTCGGCCAGACAGGCACCCACCTGCTCGGGCTTCAGGTCGATACGCGCGCCCAGCGCCTCCAGCACGTCGGCGCTGCCCGAGGTCGACGACACGCTGCGCCCGCCGTGCTTGGCCACGCGCGCGCCGGCCGCCGCGGCGACGAACATCGCCGCCGTCGATATGTTGAAGGTGTGCGCGGCGTCGCCGCCGGTGCCGCACAGGTCCACCAGCCCGGCGGTGTCGGCCACCGCGACCGGCGTCGCGAACTCGCGCATCACCTGGGCAGCCGCGGCGATCTCGCCGATCGTCTCCTTCTTGACGCGCAGGCCGGTCATCAGCGCGGCGATCATCACCGGCGACATCTCGCCGCTCATGATGCGTCGCATCAGGTGCAGCATCTCGTCGTGGAAGATCTCTCGGTGCTCGATCGTGCGTTGCAACGCAGCGGTATCCGTGATCATCGCGCGCCCTCCAGGAAGTTCTTCAGCATCGCGTGCCCATGCTCGGTCAGGATCGATTCGGGGTGGAACTGCACGCCCTCGATGGCCAGCGTCCTGTGGCGCACACCCATGATCTCGCCGTCCGGCGTGGTCGACGTGATCTCCAGCTCCGCCGGCAGCGTCTCGCGCTGGATCGCCAGCGAGTGGTAGCGGATCACGTCGAAGCTCCTCGGCAGCCCGGCATAGACACCGCGCTGGTCGGTGCTGATCGTGCTGGCCTTGCCATGCATCTGCACCTGCGCACGCACGATGTCGCCGCCGAGCGCCGCGCCGATGGCCTGGTGGCCCAGGCACACCCCCAGGATCGGCAAGCGGCCGGCGAAGTGACGGATGGCCTCGACGCAGATGCCGGCCTCCGCCGGCGAGCACGGCCCCGGCGACAGCACGAGGCGGTCGGGCCGCAGCGCTTCGATCTGCGCCGGCGTGATCTCGTCGTTGCGGAACACCTTCACGTCCTCGCCCAGCTCGCAGAAGTACTGCACCAGGTTGAAGGTGAAGCTGTCGTAGTTGTCGATCATCAGCAGCATTTGCGCTCTATCCTATTGATTTCGTTGGATGTTTTGTTGGACATCCACGTTTGGTACCCGCTTTGATACCCGCTTTTTCTGTCGCTGGCGAAGCCGGCGCGACGTGCTGGGTGCGGACTTCACGCGCCCGCTGGGGGCGCATAGGAATGGTCAGGCTGATGGCTTGCGCCAACGCCAACCTGTGCGCGCTGCGGTGATCGGACGGATCGCAGACATGGTCACATTATGGCCGGGCACGCGAGACGCCCTTGAAAAGGAGATCTCCCGTTGCGGCTTAGGACCCAGGCCCGTTCCCATACAGCCACCTCGCGCCACTGTCGGACGATCGTGGGCAAGTGCGCCGGGCCCGCCGGGCTCACGGAGACCTCCCCAGGACCTCGGCCCCGATTTGGGCATGTGTGCGGTTCCAGGTGAAGAGGCCATTGAAGTCATCGGACCACTTCGGGCTCTCCCGCTTCGGGAAGTAGTAGGCGGTGCCACCCGATTCAACCAGCCCAGCCTCCAGCGGCTGGAGTCCGCTCTCGCTCAGGAAACCGACGCCCACCACGTGATCCCGGCCCGCACCACTCAGGAACCGGCTGACCGCAATCCGAAGGGCCGTAGGCGTCTGGCTGGCGTCTTGGTCTTGCTGCGCGACCGACAGGAGTTGATCACCGCCAATGCCATGGAGACCAACCAGAAACATCGCACCGCGGGTCCCAGTGAGCTGCCGGCGGGCCGAGTCGCTGAGCGTGTCGAAGACGGCCTTGAGCAGCGCATCGTCTTGCGAGCTCTGCAGAGTCAGCGCCAACGCACCTCCCGCGTGGGTACCGACAACCATTGTTTGGCGGTTTCGCGTCTCGCTGACCTGGTCGATGGCGGCACGAACCTCCGAGGGTTGGACACCGTTTGGAATATCGCCCAGGACGGCGGGATCGAACTCGCTGATGCGCACGCCCGAGCCGTCTGGCAGCACCGTCCCTTTGCCGGCGAAGATCGCCCTCGCGAAGCTTCGTGCGAGATCGACGCGTTGGGCATGCCGCTCGGGCAGTCTGCCGTGCAGCGTCAAGACAGCGGACAGGCCCGTTCGCAGGCCCTTGATCGTTGGGTGGATGTGGGACCACAGCAGCCCATAGAAGTCCAACGCTTCGCGCTTGTGGACCTTGCGACCCTTGTCTTCTCCGATTGACTTGCACTCCACTTCCAGGCCATCGGGGCCAACGTCATCGACGAGCAAATCGAACGTACCGCCACCTGTCATCTCCGGCCACGTCAACCTCCGTGCACGACGTGCGAAGTGCGTCGCGGCACTCAACTCAAGCCGCAGGGCTCGCATGGCCTCAGGCTTGTTGAAGGCGTCGTGAACGCGACGCCGAAGTTGCTCGGCGAGCGGCCTTGGGGACACCTGCGCCAGCGATAGCACCTGGGCCGCGAAGCTCATCGCCGGATAGATCTCGCGATTGTTGACTTCCCACGCCGGGATGCTGCCGTAGCGGGCCTGAAGCTCCCGCAGGTGCTCGAGTTGAAAGGACAGGGCGTTCTCGTGCCTCAGAAACTCCCCAAGAAAGCGATTACCTCGGATCTCGTCCTTGATCTTCCTGACCCTGTTGCGCCAGTGGGCCTCGCCGACAAACTCGGCGAACCGGCGATAGACCTCCGGTATCTCGCCCGTGCCCAGTTCCGTCAACAGCATCGGCACCTCTGGCAACGGTCAGGTGCGGCCAAGGGTGGCTGCCAGCCAACCGGCCGGATCAGAAGTTCCATTCCTCGTGCCCGAGCGGCGCCGCGTTCAGCCGTTTCTGCGTCGCCGCCCAGCGTGGGAGGCGACGATTCATGAGCGCCACGAAGCGCTCGCCGTGGTTGGGCTCGGCCAGGTGCAGCAGCTCGTGCACGACGATGTACTCGATGCACTCGACCGGCTTCTTGGCCAGTTCGGAGTTCAGCCAAACACGGCGGCTGGCCGGAGTGCAACTGCCCCACTTCGTCTTCATCCGCTTCACGCCCCAGGCGCTGGCCTGGACGCCAAGCTTGTCCTGCCATGTGGTGAACATCGGCGCCACCAATGCCTTCAGCTGCTCCCGGTACCAGCGGTCCAGCACGGCTGCCCGCTGTGCTTGGCTCGCTCCCGGGCGCACGAAGAGATCGAGCGAAGCGATACCTCGCACCGCCACTCGCGGCGTGCCCTCGGCCTCGTGCACCCGCAGCCTGTAGCGGCGGCCGAAGACGTAGTGGCTTTCGCCCACCGCCATCTCGCGTTCAGACTGGCGCGGCTGCTGCTCGAATCTCGAGCGCTGCAACTTGATCCACGCCAGCTTGTCGATCACCGCGAGGCGCACCGCCTCGTCGCTGATCACCAGCGGCGCTGCCACCCGCACGCGCCCTGCCGGCGGATAGACGCCCAGGTGCAGGTTCTTGATGTCCTTGCGCACCACGTTGATCGTGAGGCCGGCCACCTTTAGCACGGTCTCAGTACTCATGCTGGTTCTTGGCCAGTTCGAGCACCTTGTCGGTCGCAGCGTCGATGTCGGCGGGCGACACGCCGAGCGACCCTTGCGGCGTCTCCTGCGCCTGCCCCGGCTCCGGCTCGGCCAATCGCGCCGCATGCTTCGTCATCACGGCATGGATCGCTGCGCGCACGCGCTTAAGCTTCATCGCGTTGGACCGCCAACCGTCCTGACGGCTCGTCTGCAACGCAGCGTCGACCGCCAGGGCCAACGTGCCGTCCTTGCCCAGGTTGTTGTACAGCGCCCGTTTCGCCGGTGTGTCCAGCGCAGGCGGGTAGGTGACCGGCGCGCCGCCCGGCGTCGTGGCTGCCTTGGTCAGTGCCGCGATCTCGTCCAGGTACTTCTTGTAGTCGATCACCCCCTGGCGCCGCTGAGCGATCAGCGCGTCGAGCAGCTTAGACATCTTCTCGTAGTACGCCGGGTCCACCGGCGACTCCTTGACGATCAGGCGCCGAACGTTGTTCTCGATCGTCTCGGCCACGGCCGTCTCGTTCTTGCGAATCGAGGCAGGCAGCGCGTCGACCGCTGCAGCGCCACGATCGACGATCAGCTGGATCAGCGACAGGTCGTCGAAGGCCGAGATCTTCTCGCTCTCCTCGGCGCGGATGTAGGTGTCGATCAGGAACCGCATCGCCGGCTCGAAGGCCTTCAGGTCGATGTAGTCCCCGCTGGCCAACCGCACTTCGTCACGCACCTTGGTGAAGTGGTCCACCTCGGCCTTGATCGTCTGCACGTCGGCAGCCGCGTAGCCTGCAGCTTCAAGTTCACTGGCCAGCGCCGCGTAGGTGCGCAGGAGCGTCGCGGCGAACTTGTAGAGCTTCAGCCGCTTGGGCTCGTTGGCCTTCAGATGCTCAGCGTTGCCTGACTCCACAGCGCAGAAGAAACGCATGTAGGCGGCGGAATCCCTCGGCTGCAGCACGGGCTCACACAACGCCTTGATGGCCTCGCGGGCTTCCTCCAGGTCCTGCCGCGCCTCGGCCAGGCGGTCCTTGAGCAGGCCCTTCACATCGTCCTCGTCGAAGGCGTCGAACGCACCGCTGGTGTAGTCGCGCACAGCGCCTTCCAGCGGCTTGAACAGATCCTTGTAGTCGATGATGTAGCCGTAGGGTTTGTCTTCACCGTCGAGCCGGTTCACGCGGCAGATGGCTTGGAACAGGCCGTGGTCCTGTATCCTCTTGTCGATGTACAGGTAGGTGGCCGGTGGCGAGTCGAACCCGGTCAGCAGTTTGTCCACCACGATCAGCAGCTTCAGCTGCCCGGGCTGCTCGATGAAGCGCTTCTTGGCCTGCTTCTCGAACAGTTCGGCTTTCCCGGCCGCCACGTCCTCAGGCTCGTTGAACCAGTCGGCCAGCATCTGCCGGTAGACCTGGTACTTGCGCAGGTTGTCCGTCTCGCCCTCGCCCGCGGCTTCACCCTTGGCATCGGCCGTCGTGGGCATGTAGCTGGTGACGATGGCGCACTTGCCCTTCAACTCGGTTTTCGCGAACAGCTCGTAGAACTTGCACGCCTCATAGATGCTGCCGGCCACCAGCATCGCGTTGCCGTGGCCGTCCATCAGGCGCGGCCGGGTGCTCATGTCCAGCAGGATGTCGGCCACGATCTTCTCCAGCCGCGACTGGCTGGAGAGCACGCGTTGCATCGTGCCCCACTTCTGCTTCAGCTGCGCCTTGGCCAGGTCGTTCAGGCCCTTGGTCTTGGCCTCGAACCACTCGTCGATCTTCTTCTGCGCGGTGATGGACTGCTCGATGTCCCGCGCCTCATAGCGCAGGTCGAGCACCACGCCTTCACGCACCGCCTGGTCGAACTTGTAGGTGTGGATGTAGCGCCCGAACACCTCGATGCTGCGCGCCTTGTCTGCCTTCAACAGCGGGGTGCCTGTGAAGCCGATGAAGAGTGCGCTGGGCAGCAGCCCCTTCATGGCCTTGTGCAGGTCACCGCTTTGGGTCCGGTGGCACTCGTCGACGAAGACATGCAGGTCGCCCTGCGCCTTCCACCCTGGGGGCACCCTGCGCAGCGCCTCGACAAAGGCCTTGGTGGCCGCCGCGCCATCCGCCGCGTCGTCATCGTCCTTGCCGCCGAACTTGTGCACCAGCGTGCAGATCAGCGACTCTTCGGCCTGGCCGAGCGTCGTGATCAGATCGGCCCCGCTCTTCGTGCGGTAGATGTTCTCGCTGACGCCGAGGAACACCTTCTCGATCTGCTCGTCCAGCTCGGTGCGGTCGGTGATGATGAGCACGCGGGCACCCGAACGGTTTTCGCGGATCCACTTGGCCAGCCACACCATCGTCAGCGATTTGCCGCTGCCTTGGGTGTGCCAGATGATCCCGCCCTCGCGCCTGCGGATGAACTCCTGCGCCGCTACCACGCCGAAGTACTGGTTCTGCCGGCACACCTTCTTGATGCCGGCATCGAAGACGATGAAGTCGTGGATCAGCTGCAGGAACCGGTGCTTCGCGCACAGCTGCAGCAGGTGCCGGTCCAGCAGGTTGGGCTCGTCGGCGAACTCGCCGGTCTCTTCAACCCACGAGAGCCAATACTTCTCGGGCGTCTCGATGGCGGCGTAGCGCAGACCTTCGGTGTCGTTGCCGGCCATCACCCACTGCATCGTCGAGAAGAAGGGTTGGATGAACTCCTTCTTCTGGTTGTCCAGGTTCTGGCGGATGCCTTCGGACACCGACACCGTGGAACGCTTCAGCTCCAGCACACCCAGCGCGATGCCGTTGACGTACAGCACCACGTCAGGCCGCTTGGTGCTGGCCTTGGCTCCACTGGTCAGGTCTCCGCCGGGGACGGTCACTTCCTCGGCCACCCCGAAGTCGTTGGCCAGCGCATCCGCCCAGCTCACCAGCCACACGGTGACGGTGTTCTCGCCCGCCTCGGGCCGCACCTTCACGCCGTAGCGCAGCAGGCGGTAGACGGCATGGTTGCGGTCGTAGAGGCTCTTGCTGGTGTCGTTGGCCGCCTTCTGCAGCTCGAACAAGGCCCGCGCGGCCAGCGTGTCGCTCACGCCCTGGCTGGCGAGCCAGGCCTTCAGGCGTTCGGGCTCGATGTTCGAATTAGCCGGCCGGTCGATCCAGTCGCCCAGGTAGGTATAGCCCAGGCGCTGGCTCAGCAGCGCCAGCACCCGCTCTTGCGTCTTCTTCTCGATCTGGCCGACGCTGGGCATGGTGACCTCGCCGTCAGGGCTCGAAGCGCGGCATCGCGCGCCGCATGAAGGCATCGAATAGCGGTACGGTGAAAGCCATCTCCCCGTGCGACGGGCTATAGACCATGCCCTTCTTGATCAGGTTGGCGCGCACCGGCGCCAGGCTCGTGGTCTTCACGCCCAGCTTGTCGGCGATGTCGCCGGTGCGGTAGGGGCCTTCGCCCAGTTCAGCCATGGCTCGCAGGTAGGTCTTCTCGCGCGGCGTCAGCCGATCGAAGCGCACGCGGAAGAAATTTTCGTCGAGGCGCTGCGACACCAGCGCGCTTGTTTCGCGGATCACGTCTGCGCCAATGGGCGAGGCCGCTGCGTGGTTCCAGGCCTGGTAGCCCCACTCCTGCAGAAAGTACGGGTAGCCCTGCGTCAGCCTGAAGATCTCGTGCAGCGCATCGAGGTCGAACGCTACGCCCTCCGCCTGCACGGGGTCCTGCAGCGCCCGCGCAGCGTCGGGCTCAGGCAACGGCCCCACGGCGGGGAAGTTGAACAGCCGCTCGGCGTACGACTTCGACTCGCCGGCCAGCCCGGGCAGGATCGGCAAGCCCGCGCCCACCAGCACCAGCGGCAGCTGACGCTGCTGCATGCGGTGCATGGCCATGATCAGTGCACTCAGCTCCTCCGTGCTGAAGTACTGGATCTCGTCGATCAAGATGGCGACGGCCGCGCCTCGCTCCTGCGCCGCCTCGCCCACGGCCACGAACAGATTGGGCAGATCGACTTCCAGGTCACCGCTGTCGGCGGAACCGGGCTCGGGCTCGATATCCAGCCCGATGTCCAGATCGCCCACCTTCACTTTGATGGCGCCGATGAAGCTGCGCAGCACGCCCAGGCCGCGGCGCACCTTGTCGCCAGCCGCCTTCACCCGGTCCAGATCGAACAGCAGGCGGCGCAGGTGGGGCGCCAGCAGCACGGCCAGCGGCTTGCCTTCGTGCGCCTCGACAAGGATGGTGCGGAAGCCCTCGGCCAGGGCAATGCGCTCGATCTGGTTGAGCAGCACCGTCTTGCCTACGCCCCGCAGGCCGGTCAGCAGCAAGCTCTTCTCGGGCCGCTTGGCCAGCACGCGCCCGAACAACACCTGAGCCTGCTCCAGAATGCCTTCGCGGCCCGCCAGCTCCGGCGGCGGCGAGCCCGCGCCCGGCGAGAAAGGGTTGCGGATCTTGTCCATGGTCGGCGCCACTATAGCGACTTATGCGACCTTATGCGACTCCTGTCGCATAAGTGCGAATAGACGGCTATCAGTCGCGGCGAGGTGCCCACCGCAAATTATCGGAATCCAGATAAAACAAGATAAAGCTCAGCCGCTGCGCTGCCGCTCTCGGCACTCAATCACGGGAGGCGGAACAAACCCGGCGCCCTCAGTGTCAACTTATCTGTAAACTACTTCCAGCCTTTCCGGAGAGAAAGGTTGCCACCCGCCCCAGGAGCCACCATGACCACCACCGCGCTCGGCACGTGGCGCCAGCCACCGCTTGTCTACGTCGTCGCGGAGCTGGTGATCTCGCCCTACTACTCGCTGGCCGGCAAGGTGCCCGGTCTGCAGGATCGGCTGCGCAGCAGCTTCCCGCGCACGCTTGAGGCCAAGGAGATCGCCATCGTCGAGGGCGCCAAGCCCAGCGCACAGACGCTGTGGCAGTTGATGTCGGGCGACCAGCGGCATGCCGTCCAGTTTGGCATCCGAGCCATCTCGCTCCATGCCACGGGCTACCTGCACTCGTCCGATTTCCTCGGGCGCTGGGCCGAGGTGCTGAACATCGTTCAGCAAGCCGACCTGGGTGCATACGTCGAGCGCGCAGGGCTTCGGTACGTCGATCTCATCGTCCCGACCGATGGAAACGCGCCGGGCGACTACCTCGTGAGCGGCCTGCAGGGCATCGTCCCCGAGGGTGCGCAGTGCACGGGCTCCATGTGGGCGGCCGCCTTCCAATTCGACGGCAGCATCGTCAACCTTCGCGCCGGCGCGCCTTCGCCGCAAGGCATGCTGCTGCCGCCCGACTTCAACGCGCTGCCCCTGGCCAAGCCCGCCGTCATGATGCACGCCGAGGCGCGCCTGAAAGCAAATCAATCGATCGGCTTCGTGGATACGGACTGCATCCGCGAGGTCGGCCAAGTGTTCGAAGCCGACGCTCTGCTGACACACTACAAGAGCATGCAGAAGCTCACGTCGGCCACCTTCAAGGCAGCGATGTCCCCCCTTGCCCAAAAGGAGTGGATGTGAGCGAAGTCATCCAGCCCAGGCACTACGCCGCACGCGAGGCCGCCCTGCGGCAACGCCGACCCGGCGCAATCATCGACGAGGCTGAACGTCTGGACGCTGCGTCGAACCAGTTCGTGGCTGTGTGGGTTCCGGAGCTGCAGTCCTCGGGAATCGTCAAGATCGGCGGCCTGGTGGCGGTCTTCAGCGGCGGGATGACGGCCGCCACTCGCTGCGCGCCGGTGCAGACCAGCTGGTCCACCACGGCACTGGAAGAGGTTGACGACCTGCTCGTCGATGCAGCTGGAACGACATGGACCCACTGGGCCGAGTCGACCCGCAAGGCGTTTCTGGACGCTGCTGCCAAGACAGCTGACAAGAGCGCCAAACCGCAGACCCGTGAAGCCCGAGACCTCCAGGCCGAGGCTCAGCGCCGCGTTCAGCGTCTCGTGGCGATCCAGGCCGTCCTCGGGCTGACCATGCAGGACCTCGCGGCAGCGCTGAACCTGTCCAGGCCGCAGCTCTACAAGTGGCTAGACCCCTCACAGGACGTGCGCCTGCAGGAAGCCAAACGTCAGCGTCTCGACACTGTCGAGCGAATTGCCAAGGCATGGCAAGCGCAGTCAGCGGCGCCACTGCGGGCCGTGGCACACGAGCCACTGGCCAACGGGCGCACGGTCTTCGAGCTACTCGCCGCAGATGCCATCAGCGAGGCCGCGGTGAATGCGGCGTTCGACGAGCTGACGGCCAAGCTGCAGACGCAGCCCAAGACGCGCAGCCAGCTGCTGGCCGAGGCGGGCTTCAAGCGGCGACCCTCCATCCGCTCGCTGCCGAGCGATGAGTGAAGGGCACAGACCGTGGCGTTCGGCGATGACGTGGCGCAACGAGGCTGGCAGACGGGCTCCGTCTTGCCGGCCGCTTTGCTGCCCGGCCTCGCTCCGCACCTGAGTCGTCCGGGGCAAGCCGCGGCGGCGATCGGAGACGACGACTGGCTGCTGGTCGTCTCGCAAACCTGCGACATCGTCGCCAGCAAGTTCGAGGCCGAACCCTTCGTCGAAGTCCTTCATGCCCACCGGCGCGAAGGCAAACCGCGCAAGGAGTTCGTCGATCTGCGGTCCACACGTCAGATCGACTTCCGTCCGAACCCCGGGACGCACAAGGACCTGGTGCTGACCGCGCACGCCATCGGCGATCGGTACATCGTCCCTCGCGAGTGGTTCACCCAGCATGAACCCGACCCGGCGCGACGCCTCAGCGTCGACGCTGCCCGGCGACTGCTGGCGTGGTACGCGCTGCGCGCGGCGCGGCCCTCGTGGCCCGATGAACTCGAGCGGCGGCTGCGCGGCGCCAAGCCGGCACTGCTGGAGGCGCTGACCCCGCTGGTCGATGACATCGCCGAAGTCAGGGTGGCGATCGAGGAACGCGACGAGGAGCTGCCGGCCGACCAGCCGTACCACATGGTCGTGTTCTTCGTGGTCGACGAAAACGTCTGGGATGCAGACGTGCCGGGCCGCGCCGCCATCTACGACGCCTTCACGCGATTCGTCGCCGCCTTGGCGGGCTGCGACGGCATCGAGGTGAACACGGACCGAAGCGAGGTGGTGTCCGGTGCCGTCTTCACCTGGCAGGAGACCCGGGCCACCGACGAGTGGAACTTCGCCAACCTGAGCCATCGAGAGGCTTGACGCTCCCGAAGCTCGGTGTGGTCACACCAGCTGGCTCCGGCCTGTCAGCAAGGCCTGCATCATGCCCTGCTTGAGCAGGCGAGCTTTCTCGCGGCGGGCTTCCAGGGCGGCAACCTCGTTCTCGATGTCGGACAGCACTTCGGCAATCGCCTCCTGCTCTTGTCGGGTCGGCGGGAGGTACACCTCGAAGGCCTTGAATGTCGGAAGCCTCAGTGAGTCGACCGTCGCCTTCACCGAGTTGCGCAGCGCGTGCGCTCCAAAGTGGAGTGTCATGTAGAGGTGCACGTAACGGCCGCTCACATCATCAGCGAACCGAGTAATCGCGTAGACCCGCTGGTGCACATCAAAGCGACCGTTGATGTAATGGAAGATGCTGCCGATCCCGCCCTCTCCGGGGACCAGAATTGCCTCGCAGTCGTGCGAATAGCTGTTGATACGCTCGACTTGCGCTGAACGGACGAAGAACGGGTACTGGCCACCTTCGACCTTGTCTTGGTTGTTCCTCGAGCCAGTCTTGATATGGGCGATGTCCCCGAGCTTTCGCCAGACCCAGGAGCCGCTGAATCCTGGAAGTCGCAACCGACCCGACAGCAAGTGCTGAACATGTGCCAGGTGAGTCTCCACTCGTGCAGTACTTGCCTCGACCTCAACGGTCAACCCCGAGAGCGGTGACGAGTACCGTTCGACCAGCTGCGAGAGTCGCCCTGTCAGCGCGCGGCTAACCGAATCCTGCTCTTCTCGAACGTTCGCTTGAAGAGCCGCGAGCCACTTGTCTTCGACGACGAGTACCTTGACCTCGTCGGCGGTGAGTTCCCCAAACTTCAACAGCACCTTCGCCGACAGCGCCTTCTGCGCATCCTTGAGCTTCTTGCCCGCCGCCGCCTCTTTGTCAAACAGCGCCTGCAACTTCTCCAGCACGGTACGCTCCTCGTCGGCGTCCTTGTCGCCACGAATCTCGCGCAACCGGTCCTTCACGCCCTTGGCGGTGACCTTTCCCTTGTCGTTCTTGGCCTCGTCCAGCGGCCCATCGTCAGCGCCGTGCTCCTCGATCAGCTCTTCCAGCTCCAGCGTCACCGCATCGCGCTCGGCTTCCAGCGCATCCACCTGCGCCTGCTCCTTGGCGAAGTAGCGCGCGATCACAAGGTGCTCGGGGATCAAGTCGAAGTTCGGCTTGCCATCGGTCAGCGCCTGCCAGCCATCCAGCGTGATGGCCCAGGCGTCGTCGTTCATCGTCTCTTCCCAGTAGTCCATCAGCCGCTGGTAGACGTCGTAGGCGTCGAGCAGCGGTGCGCCCTGGAAGGCAGCGAGCAAGGCCTCGGACAGCGTCTCGACCAGGTGCTTGGGTGAGTCACCAGGCTTGAGGGCGACGAGGCCGGGCCGCTGCGCCGTGCGCCAGGCCTCGAAGCGCGCCTGCACCTGCTGCCGGAAGGCCGTGAATTCCGGGTGCCCGAAGATCGTGGCCTTCACCTGCGCCGGCTCCACCAACAGCCGGCTGTAGCCTGGGCGGCCGGCCGACTTGAACAACTGCGCGCGCACACCGGGCAGCACTTGCCAGTAGCCGGCCAGCGCGTCCAGGTCACGGTCGGGGATGCCGCCCAACAGGTGCGCCTCGATGTCCTGCAGGTCTTCGGGCTCGCTCGTGTCGATGTAGCGCGGCAGGTTCAGGTTGAAGTCGTTGGCTTCGATCTCCGCCACTGGCACCATGCGCGAGTAGCGCGGCTGCTCCATCTGGCGGTGGAAGGTGTCGACGATGCGGTGCATGTCCTGCGCGCGCAGCCGGTTCTTGTTGCCGTCCTTGATGTAGCCCTTGCTGGCGTCGATCATGAAGATGCCGCGGCGGCCCGCGCTGCCGGCCTTGTCCAGCACCACGATGCAGGCCGGGATGCCGGTGCCGTAGAACAGGTTGGCAGGCAGGCCCACCAGCGCCAGGATCACGCCCTGCCGCACCAGCTTCTTGCGGATGGCCCCTTCGGCACCGCCGCGGAACAGCACGCCATGCGGCAGGATCACTGCGCCGCGGCCGGTGCTCTTCAAGCTCGTCAGGATGTGCAGCAGGAAGGCGTAGTCGCCGTTCTTCGGCGGCGGCACTCCCCAGTCGTGCTCCTTGAAGCCAAAGCGGCCGTACAGGTCGTTCGCCGGGTCCAGCCCACTGGTCCAGTTCTTCTGCGAGAAGGGCGGGTTGGCCACCACGTAGTCGAAGGCCTTCAGCCGCAGCGCGTTGCGCTCGTCCTTGAAATGCGGGCTGCTCAGCGAGTTGGCGGGCCAGATCTCGGCCGTGGGGCAGTCGTGCAGCACCATGTTCATGCGCGCCAGCGCCGACGTGGCGTTGTCCATCTCCTGCCCGTAGATGGTCAGGTCGTGGCCGGTGCGGCTCTTGGCCAGATCGTGCGCCTTCAGCAGCAGCGAGCCTGATCCGCAGGTAGGGTCGTAGATGCTCTGCGTGGCCGACGTGGCCTTGTCCAGCCCGATCACCTGCGCCATCACGCGCGAGACTTCGGCCGGCGTATAGAACTGGCCCTTGCTCTTGCCCGACTCGGTGGCGAAGTGCCGCATCAAGTATTCGTAGGCGTCGCCCAGTAGGTCGTCCCCTTCGGCGCGGTTGCGGCCGAAGTCCAGGCCTTCGAAGATGGCCACCAGCTTGGAGAGGCGGTCCACCATCTCCTTGCCCTTGCCAAGCTTCTCTTCGTCATTGAAGTCGGCGACGTTGATGGCGCCGCTCAGGCTGTCGTTGGCCTTCGCGAGCTTGCCGATGATGATGTTGATGCGGTCGCCGATCTCCTTGTCGCCTTTGGCGGCCACCATGTCGGCGAAGCGTGCACCGGGCGGCACGTCGATCAGCGCATTCGGTGCGGCGGCGTACTTGTCGGACACGTACTTGACGAACAGCAGCGTCAGCACATAGTCCTTGTACTGGCTGGCATCCATGCCGCCGCGCAGTTCGTCGCACGACTGCCAGAGCTTGCTGTAGAGCTGGGATTTTTTGAGGGCCATGGAATCTTGTTGTCAGTGTCGAAGCCGCTGCGAGCAGGTGTTGGGGAAGGACTCGATGCGTGCCAGGGTGATGCTCCACTTGCGCTGGATCTTCGATGGCGTTCCAGCCTTTTCAGGCATCGTTGGTCAGCGCCATCAGGTAGGGCTGCATCGTGCGCCACACGCCGGCGGCCTGAGCCTCGCGCGCAATCTGCGCCGGCGTGGCCCTGCGTTGCCGCAGCGCCTGGCGCAGGCCCTCGACGGCGATCAGTTCGCCGACAGTACGGCGGTAGCGGAACAGGTCCGCCACCGTCTTGGCAATGCCGAACACCGGCACGCTCGCGCCCGCGATCTTCTTGTGCTCGACGCCGCGGCGCAGTTGGTCGTCGGGGAACCGGGCGACACGCAGCGGTGGATAGCTGACGCGGGGTCGCCAGTCCTTGCGGCCAATGGCGATCCAGACCTTGGGCGGGATCTGGTCGGTCAGCCCGTGGAACGCGAGCGCCGAGACGAGGCAGATCACGCCCTTGGGTACGAGGCGTGATGCTTCGGCCAGTGACTGTTGCGGGTCGAGCGCGGCGTCGGGCAGTTGGTACAGCCCGCGGGCCAGGCGAACGACCTCTCCGGCGCGCTCCATGCGGCTCACCGTGGTACCCGTGACCCCTGCGCTGCGCAGCTCTGCGAGCCGCGTCAGCCCGCGCCGCCGAAGCAGCGCCAGCGCTTGGTCGCGCTGAGTCGAGGGGACGGCAAGGGGCATGTTCTGAAGGCTCGGATGATCTACGAAATCGTCCGATGGTTTATACCATCTCTGTGCCCTCGCTGACCAGTTCCGGAGAGGCCCAGCCAATGACCTCCGACCCGCCCTCACTGCCGCGCTGGGCCCTACTTCACCCGCCGCAGTCTCGCTCGTGCATCGGCCGCGCTCGTCATACGCCTCAGCGCGCTATCGACCTGCGCCCGGACCCACCACCGCCGCAGCAAACGGGCGCACAGAACCGTAGCACCGTACAGCAGGGCCGCCGGCACACCCGCGAGCAACCACGGCCACGATGAAAGCATGTAGCTGGCGACACAGGCCACCGGTGCACCCACGACAACCGCCGCGTCGCATCGCCTCCACAAGAGCGGAGGATCGGTGCGGACAAAGTTGATGCCTGCCCCCGTGCTCCGGTTGAACAGGCCGACCAACACGTCGCCGAGCAAGAGAGCATCGACGCCATGTCCACGCCGCGCCGGCAGGTACCGGCTGTGTACGACGATCTTGACGTCTTGCCCTTCCGGCGTGCTGACCCACAACTCCCGCCGCTCGCGCGCCGGGTACTGCTCGCACCAACGCATCGGCACGTTGATGAACCTCTGGACTTCGGTCAGCTCGCCGCTGACCCAGTAGAACGTGCGCATCGCGGGCTCCTCGTGTTGGCCCTGTCACCGTCGCATCCGTTCGCGGCCGATCAACCCCGGCGCGACGCCGAAGCGCGCCGGCGCGCCCCTCGACCTTCGTGAAGTGCGACTCGGTCGCGAGCCGGCTCCTGCCGCAGTTCGACTCCAGCACCGCTCCAGTTCCTCCGCGCGCAAGGTGCAACGGGTCGCGCTGCAGCGCGACTTCGCCCCCACCTCAGTTGTGCTCGGCTCCGACTCGGGAGGCCATCTGGGCGCACTGGCACCGGCCTTCGGCACCCCGGTTCGGCACCAGAGGCCAGCCAAGCTCATGTCAACCCCAGGGGCAACACGCCAAGAATCGTGGGTCGTGAAATGGAGCCACGTCGAGCGCCGATGCAACGCCACCCGAAACCGCCCGCGAACGCCGCCGTTTGCGGCGCCACTGTGTTGACGCTCGGCGCGCGCCGGGGTCAACTGCAGGCTCCCGATGGCCCCTCCTGATGGCCAGCTCCTCTGGAGCGAAAGGCGTCGCAGTCGTTACCTGCCCCTGAAGGCCTGATCCTCGAATCAGGCTGGCCGTGACCCGCGAGGTCGCGGCCTGGTGGACATCCTTCGTAGAGCTGATGTCTGCGACCTGCCGGCGTCCATCGCCGGGCGCTCCTTGAAGCGCGTCGCAGCCCTTGCTGATGCCGTGCCGGCACCCGATGCCGACGCACCCGTCCCCGCCATCCGTTCGAGCACCTGCCGGTCACCCGTGACCGGCAAGGCATGTGGTCGTGCTTGCCCTGTTGGGCTCCGCCGCATGTCACCCGCTCGTGCACCTGACACCACCCCGGACTCTCGGTGAGGGGTGGACCCATGCAGGTGGATGGCGCTGCGAAAGCTGAGAACTGATCCATCGAAGGCAGCAGGCTCGACCTGGCTGCCGATGTCGCCACCGCCCTCGAGGCCGGCGACATCACCCACCCCGTGCTGCGCGGAAACCCGCGCACGGGCCGGATCAACCCGTTTCATTTTTAAGGACGACCGAGCCAGCCGGCAGCGCTGAGGTGCTGCTCACGCTGGCGAACCCCTGGGTCGGTGCAGCGCTGCCGTGGTCGCAGGCTGCACTGGAACGAACTGACCACGGCCCGGCCGGGCGATGGAATCCACCTGGCCGGGTCCCGCCGCCGATTCCTTGCCATGCGGTGCGCGCCGTTCGGGCGGCGCGCACCCTCACCGGAGAACCTCATGCCTCATGCTGCTGTCGATCCTTCCGCCGCTCGCCGCCCACCACCTGTGGGGCGAGCTTCCCATCAACCACTGCGGCCACGCGAATGGTCGGGCCTGACCGACCGCGACACGCTGGCGCGCTACCGGCCGGGCCAGGCCGACCCGCTGCAGGTGCTGGAAGTGCTGCTGAGGCTGCACAACCAGCAGCACACGGCGCGCCAGAAGACCGTGTCGCACAAGACCCGCCAGGCGCGCGCTCAGTTTCTGCGCCGCTTCTTCGCCTGCCTGCAATCGCGCGCCGGCTTCAAGACCTTGCCCGACCCGCGGAACCTCGCGCAGAAGCACATCCACGCCATCGTGCGGGTGTGGCGCGAAGACAAGCTCAAGCCGCCGACGATCCAGACCTACCTGAGCTTTCTGCGCGGCCTGGCCAAGTGGACGGGCAAGCCCGGCTTCGTGCTCAGACCCGCGCACTACGGGCTGGAGCTGGCGGAGTACCAGCGCCACGAGGCGACCGAGCGCGACAAGAGTTGGTCGGCCCAAGGCGTCGACATCGACGCGCTGATCGAGCGGGTGTGCGCCTGCGACCCGTACGTGGGTGCGTCGCTGCGTTTGATCCGGGCGTTCGGCCTGCGCAAGAAGGAGTCGGTGATGCTGCGGCCACACGCCTGCGTCGTGCCTTTCGAGTCCACCGGACTGCCGGAAGAACAGCGGCAGGGCGATCTCTACGTGTGGATCCGGCAGGGCGCGAAGAATGGGCGCCAGCGCTTTGTGCCGCTGAACACGCCTGAGCGCATGACTGCGCTTGCCCAGGCGCAGCGGGTCGTGTCAGGGTACGACGCCCACCTGGGTAACCCCAACCGGGATCTGAAGCGTAACCTGCGGCACTTCGGCTATGTGCTGGAGAAGTTCGGCGTCACGGGCAGCAAGCTGGGGATCACAGCGCACGGCTTGCGTCATGAGGCGCTGATCGACGAGTTCGTCTCGCTGAGTGGGCATCAGCCGCCGGTGCGAGGCGGTGGCCCCATGCCGGCCTATGACGAGAAGGCTGCAAGGCTCGCCGTCTCGCGCCTTGCGGGTCACTCCAGGCCAAGAGCCTCGCGGGCGTACCTGGGTGCGGTGATGAACGGCCGTCCGTCGTCGCGGCAAACCCGCGACGATGCAGCCCTCGGGCAGGGCGACTGACTGCGCGCTCGGGACTCAGCTCTCTCAGGCTGGGTGCGCCGCCGCGATGCTGTCGAGCCAGTCCGCCCAAGACTGCATCATCGCGGCGCGCTCGGCCAGATGGTCGGCATGGTTGTAGGCCGCGCGCACGCGGTTGCGCTCTACGTGCGCGAGCTGCAACTCGATGAAGTCGGAGCGCAGGCCCATCTCGTGCAGCCGCGTCGACGCGGTCGCGCGGAAGTCGTGCGCGGTGACGGTGGCCGACGCGAAGCCCAGGCTCATCAGCGCGTGGTTGATGGTGGTGGCCGACATCACGTCGTGCGGCCGGCGGTGGTTGGGGAACAGCCAACGGCCGGCGCCGGTGATGCCCTTCAGCTCGGTGAGCTGCGCCACCGCCTGCGTGGACAGCGGCACGATGTGCAGCCGGCGCATCTTCATCTTCTCGGCCGGGATGCGCCACTCGGCGGCGGCCAGGTCCACCTCGATCCACTCGGCCTTGCGCATCTCGATCGTGCGCACGAAGGTGAGCAGCAGCAGGCGCAGCGCGATCACCGTGGTGCGGTGGCCGCCGAAGCCCTGCAGCTTGCGCAGGAAGGCGGCGATCTCGTCGCGGTCCATCGGCCGGCTGTGGTTGACTGGCGGGCGGATGACAGCACCGCGCAGCGCCGAGGCCGGGTCGTGGTCGGCGCGCAGCGTGGCCACGGCGTAGCGGAACACCTGCGAACACCACTGCCGCAGGTTCAGCGCCACCACCTCGGCGCCGCGCTTGGTGGCGCGGTCCAGGATGGCCAGCACGTCGGCCGCGGTCACCGAGCGGATCGGCAGCCGGCCGATGCGCGGGTAGATGTCCTTCTTCATGCCGCGCTCCACCTGCATCAGGTAGTACGGCGCCCAGCGGCTGCGCTTCTTCTCGATCCACTCCTCGGCGACGGCCTTGAAGGTCAGCGCGTTGGCGTTGATCTGTCGCGTGCGTTCGGTCTGCCGAGCATGGGCCGGGTGCCGGCCCTGGCGGATCAGTTCGCGTGCGTCGTCACGCGCCTTGCGCGCATCGGCCAGCGAGACCTGCGGGTACTCGCCGATGGCGAACAGGTTCTCTCGTCCGTCGATGCGGTAGCGATAGCGCCAAAGCTTGGAGCCGGTGGGCCTGATCTCGAGGTACAGGCCTGCGGTGTCGGCGAGCTTGAGGGGCTTGCCGGCGGGCTTGGCCTGGCGGATCTTGATGTCGGTGAGGGGCATGGCAATCGGATCTCTGCGTCGCCCGACGCTCCGGTTCAGTCGACGCACAAATTTCGCATCGATGGTTCGCCCGTCAAGGTTGTCTGCCGAATTGCCACGACCAAAGGCCCGGAACTTCAGGCGTTTGGCGAATCAGCCAAACACCGTTGACGGAGAGAGCTCGAATCGGGCGGCGCTCAACGACATCAGTAGACTGCCGACCAGGGAGGCGAAAGCAGTGAGCAAACGAGTCAGCCCAAAGACGTTCATCTACAAGTCGGCTAGGTTTCTGGGCTCAAAGCACGAGTTGGGGTCGTCGCTGGCGCAGGCACTCAAGGGTGCACCGACGCTCGCGGACCGCCGACAGCCGCTTGGGGACCCTCATGCACCTGAGTGGCTGCTGCTGAACGAGCACCGGATCCATAAGGGTTTCGTGAGCGGCGTACTCGTGAGGTACACGCCGGGTACCGCAGCTGCGGCACTTCTTGACGATCCCGCAGCGAAGACCGCTCCCGTCAGCAAGTACACCCCGCCGAAGCAGGGCGGAAAGCCTACTGAGTGGCTTGAGTCGCTCTTGTTCTTTACGGTCTTCAAGAACCACGTGGTCTTGTTGCAGTCGTCCGCCTTGAGGGCGTCGCATCTCGAAGCGTTCTTGCGATGGTTCTTTGCTGCCCGACCCGAGACGCAGAGTTGCGGCTCTCTTGAGCTGAATGATCGACCTGCACGGGTTACCGCGAAGCGGCTTCGGGAGACACCGGTCCGAAACATCCAGATCGGCGGGATGCTGGCATCAGATCAGGACACCAGCCCAAAGGCGGTTTCGTCGACCACGGAAAGTCGATCGATCTCGGTGTCAGGCGACACAGCCTCGGCTGCCTCTTCTGACATCCTGAATGCGCTCGCCGTACTGGCCGGCAAGGTCCGAGGCTTCAGTGAACTGAATCTCAAGGGTCTCGACGACTCGCAGGTCTCGTACAAGCTGCTGCTGACGATCGATCGACGGAAGACCAAAGAGGACCACAGCCAAGACGTGCTGAATCGCCTCGGACACGCGCTTCGTCACGCCGAAGGCGTCGACACGCGAATCGAACTCGCCGACGGATCTTCGGTCCACGGCGACGAGTTGCGGTTGACCGGCAAGGAATCGCTGACTATGTACGACGGTCTGCCTGACACTGTCGAGGTCTTCGACCGCATGGAACACTGGTTGCTGCAGAAGGTCGAAGCCGGGGACATCGAGGCCACATGATCGAAGCACTGCAGCGCCCAGGCCCGACGATCCTCTTCGTCGCGGCTGTATGCGGTCTGCTCCTGGGTGAATTGGCCTTCAGGTGGGTGTTGCCAGACATGATCTGGGCCGCATCGGCCACCATCGCATCGGCGGCTGGCACGGCGATCGCGTTCGTTTGGGGCGCGCAGAAGCACGCAGAAGAGCGGATGCGTTCACTGGCAGGACTGAGCTTGTCGGAGCTGCGAAATGTTGAGTACATGCTCGGCGATATCCGCAGGCGCGTCTTGCTGTTGACCGTCCTCTTGTCCGTGTGCGTGGCGATGGCACTCGTGCCGTGGGTTTCCAAGAAGCTCGTAGGTAGCTCCTGGCACTGGATGTATCTGATTGCGGGTGGCTGCCTCGGGGTGTCGGTGTTTGGCCTCCTGGTGGCACTAGGTTGGCGGAATCAAGTCGACTCCGCGGTGCGCAAGAGGCAGATCGAGGCCGAGAGCGAGAGGCGCGCCGGTGAACTCCTTTCGTCGCTGCAGCGTTCGATACCAGACGTGAATGAAACGTCGGATTGGGCGCGTCAGCCGCCGCGCGAGCTGAACGGCGAAGCCTAGCTGAGTGGAGGATCGCTGCTGGTCAACGGCGTGCCTACGAGCCGATTGCCTTTCCAAATGGCAGGTCGTAGTCGTAGCCCGAGATGCCGGCCTGCAGCGATTCCAGCCTCGCCTTCGTCGGATCGGTCAGCCTTGCCAGGTGCGTCGCAAGTCTGAGCCACTCCCGGCTCTGCTCGGGTAGCGCCTCGCCGTTGTTGATCTGGCTCTGCAGGTGCTCGACGTAGGCTTTGACCTCGCAGTACCGATGCCAGGCTTCCGTCTCCTTGTGAAGCTGATCCGAGAAGTTGCGAAGCCGCCGCTGCCGCTCTCGAGCAATCTCCGCTTCGCGAGCCTCTTCCGCCCAGCGCCGACGCTGCTCCTCCCGCTCGGCGCGCAGCGCCGCAATCGCCTGGGCGCCGCCGGCCAGGCCGGCGACGATGCTTTCGATCTTCTCTTCTAGGCGCGAGCGCTTGCCGTCCGCCCAGGACTTCCGCCCAGCGAAGTCACCCGCGATCGTCAGCCGCAGCTCACCGGTGAAGTGATACGTGAACGTGCGCGTCTTCATCCACGAGTACTTCGGGTCGACCTCGACGGTCTCGGTGCGCGTGTAGTTCTCGGCGATGCCGATGCCCAGGCGCTCGCCGCTGACATCGACCTCGACTCGCTTCGCTTCCTGGTTGTGGGCGAAGCGCGCGCCCGCCGCGGGCATGGCCCTTTCGATCGTGTCCAAGAGGCGGCACGCTCGCTCAACGGTCGCAGGGCTGAGCGAACAAGCAATCACGCGGGATGAGCCGCAAGTGACGAAGCCATCCGCCGAAGGCTTTGCGTTGGACAGTCGCTGGAACGTTGCGGCAGCCACGCCTGCCAGGGCTTCGCCCAGAGCCGCCTGCGAGGCCTTGATGCTGGCCCTGTCGATCGTCACCTTCGGTGTCTCCGCGATGCGATGGCGCGCTGCGTCCAGTTCCACCGTGTCGATCTTGGCCGATGGAAGGCTCGGCTTGGGCGGGGCCTTCCCGGCCGCCAGCTTGGCCCAGTAGCCTCGCGGCGGCCGAGGAATGTTGTGTCGTCGGCAGGCCTTGGCCAAGCCGACATCCGAGATGTCCAGCTCGCGGGCCAGCTTGCTCATAGGCTTGGACCACACTTGGTTGTAGAGATCGCGGCGGGAGATCTGCATACGTTTTCGGTACCCGCTTCGATACCCGCTTTTTGCCGGGCTGGGGCGGTCCTGCGTGGGACGTCAAGAGCCCGAATCTCCAGCACTGGCGCGGGTTTGCGGGCCGTCGTGGGATGCCGTGAGACCCACCTGAAGTTGGTCGATCATCAGCAGCATGATCAGAACCCCTCTTCCACGAGTTCCGCCGCGCGCAGCACCGCCCGCGCCTTGTGCTCGGTTTCCTTCCACTCGAGCTCGGGCACCGAGTCGGCCACGATGCCGGCGGCCGCCTGCACGTAGAGCACGTTGTCCTTGACGATCCCGGTGCGGATGGCGATCGCGACGTCCATGTCGCCGGCGAAGCTCAGGTAGCCGCAGGCGCCGCCGTAGATGCCGCGCTGCACCGGCTCGAGCTCGTCGATGAGCTCCATCGCGCGGATCTTCGGGGCTCCGCTCAGCGTCCCGGCGGGGAAGGTCGCGCGCAGCACGTCCATGTTGGTCGTGCCGGGCTTGAGCAGCCCCTCGACGTTGCTGACGATGTGCATCACGTGCGAGTAGCGCTCGACCGCGAAGGCCTCGGTCACCTTCACGCTGCCGGTCTGCGCGATGCGGCCGATGTCGTTGCGCGCCAGGTCGATCAGCATCAGGTGCTCGGCGCGCTCCTTCGGGTCGGCCAGCAGCTCGGCCTCGGTGTCGCGATCCCGCTCCGGCGTCGCGCCGCGCGGCCGCGTGCCGGCCAGCGGACGGATCGTCACCTTCTGGCCTTCCGCGACCTGCTCGTGCCGGACCAGGATCTCGGGCGAGGCGCCGACGATCTGGAAGCCGCCCATGTCGTAGAAGTACATGTAGGGCGACGGATTCATCGAGCGCAAGGCGCGGTAGAGCGACAGCGGGCTCTCGGTGTAGCGCTTGCGCAGGCGCTGGCCCAGGACGACCTGCATGCAGTCGCCGGCCGCGATGTAGTCCTTGCACTTCAGCACCGCGGACTCGTAGTCGGCGCGCGCGAATTCGCGTTCCACCGCGTGCGAGGGCCCGCGCTTCACGGCCGGCGCGCTGACGCTGTAGCGCAGCTGGTCGTTCAGCTCGGAAAGCCGCTTCTTGCCGCGGAAGTAGGCCTCGGGCTGGGCCGGGTCGGCATAGACGATCAGGTAGAGCCGGCCGGACAGGTTGTCGATGACCGCCAGTTCCTCGCACTGCAGCAGCAGGATGTCGGGGGTCCCGATGCCGCCCTCGCGCCGCGCCGCGGCCAGCTTCGGCTCCATGAAGCGCACCGCCTCGTAGCCGAAGTAGCCCGCCAGCCCGCCGCAGAAGCGCGGCATGCCGGGCCTCAGCGCCACCTTGAAGCGCCGCTGGTAGGCCTCGATGAAGTCCAGCGGGTTGCCTTCGTGCGTCTCGACGACCTGGCCGTCGGTGACCACTTCGCACCGTGTTCCGGTCGCCCGCAGCAGCGTGCGGGCCGGCAGGCCGATGAACGAATAGCGCCCGAAGCGCTCGCCGCCCACCACCGACTCGAGCAGGAAGCTCTGCGGCCGGCCGCCGGCCAGCTTGAGGTACAGGGACAGCGGGGTCTCGAGGTCGGCGAAGGCTTCGCCGATCAGCGGAATGCGGTTGTGGCCTTGCTCGGCCAGGCTCTTGAATTCCAGTTCGGTGATCACGTCGGGGCCCTCCGTGGCCCAGGGCCACCCTGGAAATGGGTGGCCGCGCAAACAAGTCGCAAGGGGCTGGACTGCGGCGCTCGGCTCCACGCCGTCGCCGCGCTCAGGTCAGCTGGTCTGGCGACGCCAGGGCCAGGCTCCCCGGTCATGCGACCCCTTGGTTTGCTTGCGCGACATGAACATGAAACCAGTCTAGCAGGCAGACGTCACGCGGGCGACACCCTGCTCGGGTCAGCCTGCATGGACGGCGCCCGGGCGAGCCGCGAAACTCCGTCGCTCCGGAACGACCCACAAGGTTGCTGCTCATGTTCAGACGCTCCCTGGTCGCGGCCCTCTCCGCGATCGCCCTGTCCCTGCCGATCACGGCGCTGGCGCAGTCCACCGTCACCGAGGTGAACGGCGTCAAGTTCGACAACGAGATCACGCTGCGCGGCAACAAGCTGCTGCTCAACGGCGCCGGCACGCGCTACAAGTTCGTCGTCAAGGTCTACGCCGCCGGCCTTTACGTGCCGGCGAAGATCTCCACGCCCGAGGCCGCCTGGGATACCAAGACCCCGCGCGCCTTCAAGGTGGTGATGCTGCGCGACATCGACGCCAAGGAACTCGGCAAGCTGTTCACCGACGGCATGCAGAAGAACGCCACGCGCGAGGAGTTCGGCAAGGCCATTCCCGGGACGCTGAAGCTGGCCGACCTGTTCGCCGCGAAGAAGAAGCTGGTCGCCGGCGACAGCTTCTTCATCGAGTGGGTGCCCGGCGTCGGCACCTCGGTGGTCATCAACGGCAAGCCCGAGTTCGAGCCGGTCAAGGAACCGGAGTTCTTCTCGTCGCTGATGAAGATCTGGTTCGGCACGTCGCCGGCCGACTACCAGCTCAAGGACGCCCTGCTCGCGGCGCCCAAGTGAGCGGCGAGGCGGCTCAGGCCGCCAGCCGCTCGCGCATCGCGCCGATCACGGCGCGGTAGTCCGGCTGCCCGAAGATCGCGCTACCGGCCACGAAGGTATCGGCGCCGGCATCGGCCGCAGCGCGGATGTTGTCGGTCTTGATGCCGCCGTCCACTTCGAGGCGGATGTCGCGGCCGGTCGCGTCGATCAGGCGGCGCACCTTCTCCAGCTTCTTCAGCGTGGACGGGATGAAGCTCTGCCCGCCGAAGCCGGGGTTCACGCTCATCAGCAGCACCAGGTCGACCTTGTCGATCACCCACTCCAGCACGTCCAGCGACGCGGCCGGGTTGAACACCAGCCCGGCCTGGCAGCCGGCGTCGCGGATGGCCTGCAGGCTGCGGTCCACGTGGGTGCTGGCGTCGGGGTGGAAGCTGACCACGTCGGCGCCGGCCTTGGCGAAGGCGGCCGCGAGCGCGTCGACCGGCTGCACCATCAGGTGCACGTCGATCGGCACCCGGGTCCCGTCGGCCTTCACCGCGTGCTTGCGCAGCGCCTCGCAGACCATCGGGCCGAAGGTCAGGTTGGGCACGTAGTGGTTGTCCATCACGTCGAAGTGGATCCAGTCGGCACCGGCGGCGACGACGTTCTTCACTTCCTCGCCGAGCCGCGCGAAGTCGGCCGACAGCAGGCTGGGGGCGATGCGGTGGGTGCGTGAGGCGCTCATGGCCCGAGTTTAGGCCCCCCGCGCCAGCCCTCATTGCCGCGCGCCGCGGTGCTGGCTACGCTCGCGGGCCCATGCAAAGACCTGCCCCGACCGCGCGCCGCGGCCCGACCCCGGCCGAGATGAACGCCTTGCTGGCGCTGTGCAACGCCGGTCGCTGGCCCGAAGCCGAGGCCAGCGCCGCCCGGCTGCTGAAGGCGCACCCCCAGGACGTCGCCCTGCACAACCTGCACGGCACGGCCTGCTCCGAGCAGGGCAAGCTCGACGCCGCGGCTGCCAGCCTGCGGCAGGCGGCCGCACTCGCGCCGAACTCGCCCGAACTGCAGTTCAACCTCGCGGTGACCTGCGGCCGGCTGGGCCGGCTCGACGAAGCCGTGGCCGGCTACCGCCGCGCCATCGCGCTGAAACCCGACTTCGCCGTCGCGCACTACAACCTCGGCACGGCGCTCAGGGATCTGCAGCGTCCCGACGAAGCCGAAGGCAGCCTCGGCCGCGCAGTCGCGCTGCAGCCCGGCTATGCGGCCGCGCATGCCAACCTGGGTGCGGTCCGGCAGGCCCAGGGCCGCACCGACGAGGCGGTGGCGAGCTACCGCGCGGCGCTGGCGATCGCGCCGAACGCCCGCGTGCTGCTCAGCCTCGCGTCGGCGCTGCGCGCCCAGGGTCGCCTCGACGACGCCATCGCCCGCCTGCGCGAGGCGATCGCGCTCGATGCGGAATATGCGGACGCGCACAACAACCTCGGCGAGACGCTGTGGGACCAGGCCCGCGTCGACGAGGCCGTCGCCAGCTACCGCGCCGCCCTGGCGATCGACGCCGGCCACGCCGAGGCGAACTACAACCTCGGCACGGTCCTGTACGACGCCGGGCAGCTGGGCGACGCGATCGCCTGCTTCGAGCGATCGCGCCTGCGCGACTGGCAGGAGCGCCGGCTCTACTGCCTGTACAAGACCGGCCGCCACGACGAGTTCCGCGCGGCGCTCGCGCCGCTGCTGGCCGCGCGCCCCCACCGCTCGCCCTTCCTGGCCACGCTGTCGGCCCACCACGCCGCCAACTTCGGCGAGGCCGATGCCTACGACTTCTGCCGCGCGCCGCTCGACTTCGTGCAGCACGCGCGCATCGCCGAGCTGGCCGCGCCCGGCAGCACGCTGGTGGCCGAGTTGCTGCGCGACGTCGAGCATGCCGAGATCGCCGAGCGCAAGCAGGGCCGGCTGCATCACGGCATCCAGTCGGCCGGCAACCTGTTCAAGCGGCCCGAAGCCTCGTTCCGCCGGCTCGCGCAGTTGGTCGAGGGCGCCATCGCCGACTACCGCGAGCGCTTCGCCGCTGCCGACTGCGAGTACGCGCGCGCCTTCCCGGCGCAGACGAGCTTCGGCAGCTCCTGGTACGTGAAGATGCGCCAGGGCGGCCACCTCACCTCGCACATCCACGAGACCGGCTGGCTGAGCGGCGTGGTCTACCTGGCGATGCCGCCGCGTGCGCCGGGCCGCGAGGACGGCTGCATCGAGTTCAGCACCGACGGCGACGGCTACCCGAAGCGCCACGACGACTTCCCGCGTCGCGTCTTCGCGCCGCAGGTCGGCGACATCGTGCTGTTCCCGTCCTCGCTGTTCCATCGCACGATCCCCTTCGCCGCCGACCAGGACCGCGTCTGCGTGGCCTTCGACGTCGCCCCCGGGCCGCGCTGACCGGCGCCGGCCGGCCGGCCGCATGAGGTCATGCCGATTCCTTCGTTCCGCGATGCGCCTCGGCTTCCGAAGATGAAGTCCTCACATCGCACGAGGAGGACTCCATGCACTTCAAGACCCCCGGCCGCGCCGCCTGGCTGGCGGCCGCGCTGATCGCGCTTCCGTTCGCGCTGCACGCGGCACCCCGCACCGCGAAGCCGGTCGCCGCCGCCCCCGATGTCATCGCCGACTGGAACGCCGAAGCGCGCAACGCCATCGTCATCGAGGGCTCGGGCACCTACAAGGCCTCGCGCCAGCTGGCCATCGTCAACGTCGCGGTGTTCGACGCCGTCAACGCGGTCGAGCGCCGCTACCGTCCCTACCGCGTCGACACCCGCGCCGAGCCCGGCGCCAGCGCCGAAGCGGCCGCGGTCGCGGCGGCACGCGACGCGCTCGCCGGCCTGTTCCCCAAGCTCGCCCGCAAGTTCGACGCACGCCAGGCGCTGGACCTCGCGCGCATCCCCGAAGGACCGGCCAAGGAGGCGGGGCTGCGGCTCGGCCGCGACGTCGCCGCGCAGGTGCTGGCCTGGCGCGCCGCCGACGGCCACGACGCCAAGGTCGAGTACACGCCGCCCACCGGCCCCGGCAAGTGGGCCGCGACCCCGGGTGACACCAGCATCGGCCTGACGCAGTGGCCGAAGATCCCGCCCTTCGGCCTGCTGAGCGCGGACCAGTTCCGCTCGCCGCCGCCGCCGGCGCTGGACAGCGCCGAGTACGCCGAGTCCTTCCGCCGCCTGAAGGAGAAGGGCGGTCGCGCCGGCTCGACCCGCACGCCGGAAGAGACGCAGATCGCGCTGTTCTGGGGCAACCAGGAAGGCACCTACAGCTCGGCCGGGCACTTCAACCGCATCACCGAGATCGTCGCGCGCCAGCAGAAGCTGTCGCTGGTCGATCGGGCGCGGCTGTTCGCGCTGGTCGGCATCGCGCAGGCCGACGTGTCGATCGCGACGCTGGAGTCCAAGTACCACTACCTGACCTGGCGTCCGCAGGAGGCGATCCGCAACGGCGAAGCCGACGGCAACCCGGCGACGGCTGGCGACCCGGCCTGGGAGTCGCTGCTGCGCGGCGCCGGCCCCGACTACCCGAGCACGCTGTCGGCCAACGCCGGCGCGACGATCGCGATCCTGAAGGCGGTGCTGGGCCGCGACGACATCCCGGTGACCGTCGACTCGCACGCGCTGTGGGGCGTGCAGCGCAGCTTCGGCACGCTGACCGCGATCGCCGACGAGGCCGGCGGCAGCCGCAGCTACTCGGGCTTCCACTTCTCGTATGCCAGCCGCGAGGGCCGGCAGGGCATCGGCGACAAGATCGGCCGCTGGGTCGTCGCCAACCACCTGCTGCCGGCCGACCGCCGCGCGCCGTCGTCGCCGCTGGCGTCGCGCTGAGGCCGACCGCGCGGCGGGACGGGGCCGCGGCAGGCCCCGTCCTGCCTAGAATCGCGCGCATGGCCCGCCCCGCCCTCACCGTCAGCGTCGTCGCGCGCTACCTGCCCGAGCAGTCGGCACCGGAGCAGCAGGCCTATGCCTTCGGCTACACCGTCACCATCGTCAACAGCGGCGACGTGCCGACGCAGCTGATCGGCCGCCACTGGCTGATCAGCGACGCCAGCGGCGACACCCAGGAGGTGCGCGGCCTCGGTGTCGTCGGCCACCAGCCGCTGCTGCAGCCCGGCGAGCAGTTCGAGTACCAGAGCTGGGCGCGCATCAAGGCACCGCGCGGCCAGATGCGCGGCACCTACTTCTGCATGACCGCCGAGGCCGAGGCCTTCGAAGCCGAGATCCCGGCCTTCGACCTGTCCCAGCAGTCGTCGCTCCACTGACGCCGCCAGGATGCGCAGCCCGATCCGCAGCCCGCGCGGCTGGGACCTGACCGCGCTGCTCAACGCGGCCGACCCGCGCGCCAGCCAGCCCGAGCGCCACCTGTGGCTGGTGCGCCTGCTCGAGTGGCTGCGCCACGCGCCGGCCGGCGAGGCCGAGGCCGCCTCCGGCACGCCGCGGCCGGTGCTGCGTCTGAAGCACCTGCTGGGCGTGCTCGACCGCCACCCGGAACACCAGGCCCGCGTCGTCGGCCTGCTGCGCGCCTTCCGCAGCGAGATCGACACCACCGCGCTGCTGGCCGACTTCGGCTTCGCGCAGCGCTTCGCGGTCTTCAGCGAGTTCGGCGACCGGCTGCGGCTGCGCTTGCTGCCCGGCACCCCGGCGACGGCCGACCTGGCGCAGCTGTTCGGCCTGCTGTTCACCGAGTTCGAGGACGCGGACTGGCTGCAGGCCATCGACGACGCGACGCTGGCCCGCGTGGCCGCGCTGTTCGCCCAGGCCCGCCCCGAACCCGAGCCGGCGCTCGGCTGGCGCGCGCCCTTCTTCGATGCGATCCTGATCCTGGCCTCCCAGGTCGGCGCGGCCGGCACGGCCGGCGCGATGCGGCTGCGCATGAGCCCGGAGCTGCTGACCGACCAGCCCTTCCGGCAGCTGCTGCGCGTCAGCGAGCGCCTGCGGGCCGCCGCCGAGGCCGACGACGGAGCCGCCGTGCTGCAGGAAGCGCAGTACCTGCGCGCCCTGCTTGGGGCCTGCCGCGAAGCCGCGGCCAGCATCCGCGGCCACCTGGAAGAGCACGGCGTCTCGGTCGACCTGGTGTTCCAGATCGACCAGCTGCGCCAGCGCACCTGGCGCATCGACGCCCTGCTGGCCTGCGTGCTGGCGCCCGCCGACACGGCCGATCCGCCGCGCGAGATCGTCCACCTGCTGGCCGAGCTGGTGCGTCTGGCGGCCGAGCGGCGCAGCATCCGGGCGCTCTTCGCCCGTCAGTACTCGATGCTGGCGCGCCGCATCGCCGAGCGCAGCGCCGAGACCGGCGAGCACTACATCACCCGCACCCGTGCCGAGTGGCTGCAGATGCTGAAGAAGGCGCTGGGCGGCGGCGCCGTGATCGCCGGCACGACCTTCGCCAAGTTCGCGATCCTGGCGCTGGGCCTGTCGGCCTTCTGGGGCGGCTTCTGGGCCGGCGTCAACTACGCCGGCAGCTTCGTCGCGATCCACCTGCTGCACTGGACCGTGGCCACCAAGCAGCCGGCGATGACGGCGCCGGCGATGGCCGAGAAGCTGGACGACGTCGGCAGCGACGAAGCGGTCGAGGACTTCGTCGACGAGGTCGCGCACCTGATCCGCTCGCAGACCGCCGGCATCGTCGGCAACCTGGCGATGGTGGCGCCGATCGTGCTGGGGGTGCAGGCGCTGGCGCAGGCGGTCTTCGGCGCGCCGCTGATCGGCACGAAGACCGCCGAGCACGTGCTGCACGACCTGACGCTGCTCGGCCCCACGCCGCTGTACGCCGCCTTCACCGGCGTGCTGCTGTTCGCCTCCAGCCTGATCGCCGGCTGGGCCGAGAACTGGTTCGTGCTGCACCGGCTCGACAGCGCGATCCGCTGGAACCCCCGCATCCTGGCCTGGCTGGGCGCGCCGCGCGCCGAGCGCTGGGCGCGCTGGTGGCGCGCCAACGTTTCCGGCCTGGCCGCCAACATCTCGCTCGGCTTCCTGCTCGGCCTGGTGCCGGTGGTCGGGGCCTTCTTCGCGCTGCCCCTCGAGGTGCGTCACGTCACGCTGTCGACCGGCCAGATCGCCGCGGCCCTGGGGGCGATGGGCACGCAGGCGCTGCACGAACCGGCGTTCTGGTGGTGCGTCGCGGCGATCCCGCTGACCGGCGCGCTGAACCTCACGGTCAGCTTCGTGCTGGCGCTGAAGGTGGCGCTGCGCTCGCGCGGCATCCGCGTGGCCGACCGCTCGCGGCTCTACGCCGCGCTGCGCCGCCGCCTGCGCACGCGCTTCGCGAGCTTCCTGCTGCCGCCGCGCGACACGCCCGCGACGAAGGCTCCCGCGTGATCACTCCTCGGGCTCGTCGTCGCGACGCTCGCCGCGGCGACGGCCGGAGAACATCGTCCACCAGACTATGAAGACCAGGCAGGCCAGCGCCGCCAGCGCCTCTAGCAACAGGAGTCCCATGCGTATCTTCGTGAAGCGTCGTGCGTGGCTGGCGATGGTAGGCGCACTGGTCGGCTGCACGACCCCCGGAACCGTGCCGCCACCGGCCGCGCCGTCCACCGCCGGCACGACGGCCCCGACGCCAGCGCCCACCGGCACGCCGATCGAGCGCGAGAACGCGCGCTGGCAACCCGCCGCCTGGGCCGACCTGCCCGGCTGGGAATCGGACACGCCGATCCACGCCTGGCCCGCGCTGCTGCAGAGCTGCAGCAAGCCGGCCCCGGGCTGGGCCGCGACCTGCGCCAGCGCGAAGGCCCTCGCCGACCCGACCGACACCCGCGTGCGCGCCTGGCTGCAGCGCACGCTGCAGCCCTACCGCGTGACCGCGCGCGACGGCGAGGCCTCCGGCCTGATCACCGGCTACTTCGAGCCGCTGGTCGCCGCGTCGCGCACGCGCAGCAAGACCCACGGCGTGCCGCTGCACGCGCCGCCGGCCGCGCTGGCCGCCCGCAAGCCCTGGTACACGCGCGCCGAGATCGACACACTGCCGGCGGCGCGCGCGGCGCTGCAGGGTCGAGAGATCGCCTGGGTCGCCGATCCGCTGGACGCGCTGCTGCTGCAGGTCCAGGGCTCGGGCCGACTGGTCGTGAGCGAGTCCGACGGCAGGTCGCGCACCGTGCGCCTGGCCTATGCCGGGCACAACGACCAGCCCTACCAGTCGGTCGGCCGCTGGCTGGTCGAGCGCGGCGCCTTCACGCTCGAGCAGGCCTCGTGGCCGGCGATCAAGGCCTGGGCCCGTGCCAACCCGGGCCGCGTGACCGAGATGCTGAACGCCAACCCGCGCTACGTGTTCTTCCGCGAGGAGCCGCTGGCCGATCCCGCGGTCGGCGCGGTCGGCGCCCAGGGCGTGCCGCTCACGCCGGGCCGATCGATCGCCGTCGATCCGCGTGCCGTGCCCTACGGCACGCCGGTCTGGCTGGACACGACCGAGCCGCTGCTGCCCGCGGCCAACACGGCCCGCGCAGCGGGCGGTGCGCCACCCGCTGCGCGCCCGCTGCAGCGCCTGGTGCTGGCCCAGGACACCGGCAGCGCGATCACCGGCGCCGTGCGCGCCGACTACTTCTGGGGCTGGACCGAAGGCGCCGAGGACTACGCAGGCCGCATGAAGCAGCCGCTGAAGATGTGGGTGCTGTGGCCACGGCCCTGAGGACGGCGAGGCGATGCACACCCCAGGCCCCATCGATCCCGGTCGAGCGATCGACTGGAGCCTGACCTCGACCGACTACGCCGCGCACCGACCCGGCCCGCCGATGCGGCTGTACGAATTGCTGGCGGCCCTGGGCGTCGGCCTGCCCGGCCAGCGGCTGCTCGACATCGGCACCGGCACCGGCCTGGTGGCGCGCGCGTTCGCACGGCGCGGTGCGCGCGTCTGTGCCACCGACCTCGCTGCCGGCCAGATCGACATCGCACGCACCGAGGCGGCACGCGAGGGCCTGGAGATCGACTTCCGCGTCGCACCCGCCGAGGCCTGCCCGCACCCGGAGGCGAGCTTCGACGTCGTGACCGCGAGCCAGTGCTGGATGTACTTCGACGTCGAGCGCACCTGTGCGGAGCTGCGGCGCGTGCTCGTGCCCGGCGGCCGCCTCGTCACGACGCACTTCAGCTGGCTGCCCGGCGCCGACGCGGTCGCACGCGCCAGCGAAGCGCTGGTGTTGCGCTTCAACCCGGCCTGGCGCGGCGCCGACTGGTCGGGCGAGGTGCCCGCCGTCCCGGCCTGGTCGGTCGGCCGCGCCGAGGTGCAGGCGATGTTCTGGTTCGACGTCGACGTGCCGTTCACGCATGAGAGCTGGCGCGGCCGCATGCGCGCCTGCCGCGGCATCGGCGCGACGCTGGCGCCGGCGGAAGTCGAGGCCTACGACGCGGCGCATGCCGACCTGCTGGCCCGCACGGTGCCGCAGCGCTTCACGGTCCGGCATCGCGTCGACGCGCACCTGCTGGGCCTGCGCTAGCAAGGGCTCAGGACAGCAGCGACTCCGCCATCGCCTCGTCGACCGACGCCGCCGGCGCGCAACGCGCCTCGATCTGCTCGGCCAGGTAGAGCGCGTCGCGCGCCACGCCGGAGAAGCGGCCCGAGCCCCAGGTGTGCAACCAGGGCAGGCCCAGGAAGTACAGCCCCGGCTGGCGCGTCACGCCGCGCACGTGGCCGGGGTGGCCGCGGCCGTTGAAGACCGGCACGTCGAGCCAGCCGAAGTCGGGTTGGAAGCCGATGCACCAGACCACCGCGCCGATGCCGGCCTCGCGCAGGTTCAGGCGCGTGCGCTCGGCGTCCGGCTCCCACACCGGCGTGTAGACCGACGGCGGCGGCGCGGCGATGCCCATCCTGTCGATGTACTTGTCGATCGAGGCGTTGATGCCGTTGTAGATGCGGTCGGCGTGGTCGAGGTTGGCGCGCAGGTCGGGGTTGAACAGCAGCGTGTCGCCTTCCAGTCCGGTGAGCAGGCCGTAGAGCTCCATGCCTTCGGCGGCGAACTTGCGCAGGTCGATGTCGCGCCCGCCATCGCGGCCGGTGACGTAGTGGTTGGTGTTGTCGCGCACGCCCTCGCGCAGCGGGTGCTCGTGCACCGGCATGTCGTAGTAGCCCATGTCGGCCAGCCAGTCGACCACGTCCTTGCCGCGGTAGAAGCGCGCGCAGCGCGGCGCGTCGCCGGTGGCGAGGATCACCTGGCGGCCGGCCAGGTGCAGGTCCTCGGCGATCTGCGCGCCCGACTGGCCGTTGCCGACCACCAGCACCTTGCCCGGCGGCAGCGCCTGCGGGCTGCGGTACTGCTCGGAGTGGATCTGCAGCAGCCCGGCCGGCAGCCGCTCGGCGAGGCGCGGGATGATGGGCAGGTGGTAGCCGCCCGAGGCGACGACCACCTGGTCGGCGGTGAAGCCGCCCTGCGAGGTCGCGATCTCGAAGCCGCCGCCGGCACGCGGTGCCACGCGCTGCACCGTGACGCCGCTGCGCAGCGGCGGGTTCACGTGGCGCACGAAGCCTTCGAGCCAGGCGACGATCTCGTCCTTCTTCATGAAGCCGTGCGGATCCGGGCCGGCGTATTCCCAGCCGGGCAGCTTGCACTGCCAGTTGGGCGTGACGAGGCAGAAGCTGTCCCAGCGCTGCGTGCGCCAGGTGTGCAGCGGGCTGCTCTTCTCGATCACCAGGTGCTCGATGCCGCGCTGCTGCAGGTAGTGGCTCAGCGACAGGCCGGCCTGGCCGCCGCCGATGATGGCGACGGGAAGGTGTTCGGGGGCGGGGGTCGTCATGGATGGTCCTCAGAGGTCGTCGTCTTCGAAGCGCAGCACGCGCACCTCGCCTTGCACGCCGTAGCGCGCCGCGTCGGCCTCGATCTGCGCGAGCTGGTCCATCGCCATCGAGCACGCGAACCCGAACTTCTGGCGCACGCGCTCGGACGCGATGTGCAGGGCCTCGCGGCTGCGTTGCAGGAAGTCCGGCAGCGCGTAGGCGGCGCCGGGCTCGAAGTAGTCCTTGATCACCAGCGACGGCGAGTAGCAGCGGCTCTCGCGCCCGTCGGGCCAGCGCAGGTGGAAGTGCATCGCGGGCATGGCGGGCCTTCGTTCAGGCCGCGGCCGCTGCAGCAGCCGGGCTCGCGGCGCGTTCGGCCAGCAGCTCGCGGTACAGCGCCACGTGACGCAGCGCGCTGGCCGCCCAGCTATGGCGTCGGCAGACCGCCGGCACGTCCTGCGCCAGCGCCTGGCGATGCCGCGGATCGCCGGCGGCCTCCTGCATCGCGCGCGCGATGGCCAGCGGGTCGGCCGGATCGGCCCAGCAGACCGCCGGCTCGTCGGCGATCAGGTACTCGGTGAACGGCGCGATGCGCGACACCACGACCGGCGTGCCGCAGGCCAGCGCCTCCAGCACGACGAGGCCGAAGCCCTCGCGCAGCGAAGCCATCACCAGCGCATCGGCGGCGCGCATCAGCGCCGGCAACTCTTCGTCGGGCACGGCGCCGGTGATCACGACCGCGCGCCCGGGTCCTACGGCCAGGCCGCTGGCCGCGAGGGCCGCCGTGAACTCGGCGCCATAGCGGTCGTGGTCCAGCAGGCTGGCACCGCCGGCGATCACCAGCTGTGCCTCGGGCTGCACCGCACGGACGGCGGCGAAGGCCTGCAGCACGCGCACCGTGTTCTTGCGCTCCTCGATGCCGCCGACCGCCAGGAAGACCGGCGCCGCGGCACCGCCGCGCAGGCCCCAGCGACGCGCGACGCGCGCATCGGCCGCGCCGCGCTCGCGCCCGTGGCGGCGCAGGTCGACGCCGTTGGGCACCAGCGCCGCGTCGACGCCGTGCTCGCGCTGCAGGATCTCGCACCAGGTGCGGCTGACGCACAGCACGCGACGGGCCTGCACGAAGGCGCGCTGCTGCCAGGCCATCACGCGCGCATCGTCGAAGTGGTCGAGGTGATGCACGGTGCGCACGAAGCCGGGAATCAGGCCGCGCTCGCGCAGCGTCGCCAGCGCATTGCCGCCGATGCCGTCCTGCGCGTGCAGCACATCCCAGGGCGTCTCGGCCAGGCGCGGCGCGAGGTGGGCGATGAAGGCGTCGCGGCGTGCGGCCACCATCTCGGCCAGGTCGCGCGGCGCCGGGCCGACCGGCACCAGCTCGACCCGGCAGCGGCTGGGCCGGAACATGCGCTGCCCGGGCTGGGCCGGCGCCAGCACGGTCACGTCGTGGCCGGCCTCGTGCAGCGCGTCGGCCAGTTCGAGCGTGTGCACCACGCCGCCGCGCGGATTGACCGAGTGGGTCAGCAAGGCCACCCGCAGGCAGGTCGGCAGCCGGCGCTCAGCCATGGACCGCCTCCTCGCGCGGCGCCGGAGCACGCGCTCCGATGAAGGCCTGCGCTGCCAGGTCCCACAGCAGCGTGCGGGCCTCGCCGTCGCGCAGCAGCAGCCGCGGCTCGGCGCTCACCTGCCCGACCGCGGCGCAGGCGATGTGCCGGGCCGCGAAGTGCTGCGCCACCGCGGCCACCTGCGCCGGCCGCACGCTGAACACGTAGCCGTAGCTCGGGAAGGACTGCAGCCAGCGCAGCAGCGGCACGCCGGGCGGGCGCGGGATCGCCTGCACGTCGATCACGGCGCCGACGCGCGAGCACTCCAGCAGCATCAGCGCGGTGCCGACGGCGCCGGCCATGCTGATGTCCTTGGCGGCGTCGCACAGGCCGGCCTCGGCCAGCAGCGGCAGCAGTTCCAGGTCGCCGCGCAGGCGCTCGGCCGGGGCCGAGGTCGAGGCATCCCAGTAGGGCTTGGGCTCCTGATACGCGCCGCGCAGATCGATGGCCATCATCAGCGTGTCGCCGGGGCGCGCATCGAAGCTGGTCAGCAGCCGGTTCGCACGGCCGAGGATCGCGACCGCGAGCTGGCCACCGGGCGCCTGGTGGTTGCTGTGGCCGCCGACGATCGGGATGCCGTAGCGCTGCGAGGCCGCGGCGAGGCCCTGCAGGACCTCGCGGCCCGGGTCCATGCCACGGCTCCACAGTGCGTCGACCACCGCGACCGGCCGGCCGCCCATCGCGGCGATGTCGCTGGCGTTGACCATCACGCCGCAGTAGCCGGCGAACCAGGGGCTGTCCTGCACGAAGTCGTCGACGAAGCCCTCGATCGCGAACAGCAGGTAGCCGCCATGGCCGTCCGGCAGGGCCGCGCAGTCGTCGCCGATCGCGACCGCCTGGGCCAGGTCGGCGCTGCCGCCGGGCAGCGCCGCCGCGAGCGTCGTCACCACGTCGCTGATGTCGCGCTTGTGCGCGAAGCCGCGACCGCGCCGCAGCGCCGACGCGAGCGCGTCGAGTTCGTCCTGGCCGGGCACCGCGTCCACGGGGCGATGCGTTCAGGCCGCCGCGCGCGCGCGGCTCTGCGCCACGTAGCCGGTCAGCGGATCGTGGCAGGGCGTGACCTGCGCCAGGTCGGCCTGCATGAAGCAGTGCGGTCGGCCGTGCAGCGTGACGTCGCGCAGCCAGCGCCAGCCCAGCTTCTCGAACATCGGCCGGTTCTGCGCCTGCACGTGCGCCAGGAAGAGCCGCGCACCGCGCGCACGGGCGCTGGCGACCGCGAGGCGGATCAGCGTCGCGCCGAGGCGCCCGTGGTGGCGGAAGTCCGGGTGCACCGCGAGGCGCGAGCCCCACCAGACGCCTTCCTCGCCATCGTCCTGCGCCGCGTGGATGCGCACCGTGCCGACCACCTGGTCGCCCATCCCGCCGACGCAGGACAGCGCGACCAGCGGCTGCGCATGCGCGTCGATCGCGTCGAGGTCATCGCCGTCGAACACGCCCTGCTCGGCGCAGAAGACCTGGCGGCGCAGCTTGCGCGCCTCGGCGATCTCCCAGCCGCTGTCGGCCCACTTCACGCGGAACTCGCAGGGCACGAAGGCCTGGGGCAGCTCGCAGATCAGGTCCTGGGTCAGCATCGCGCGCTCCTCAGGTCTCGTAGACGGAAAGGGACGAACACGCCCCGCACTTGCCGCAGCCGGCCTTGATGTCGCTGGAGCGCAGGTTCGCGGCGGCGACCATCGCCCCCAGCGGCTCGAGCAGCGCCTTCATGAACTCCGACGACGGCGGTGCGTGGTCCTCGAGCGGCGTGCCGCTGATCGGCACGAAGGGCACGACGAAGGGATAGACGCCCAGCGCCAGCAACTTCTCGCAGGTGGCGAGGATCGCCTCGCGCGTGTCGCCCAGCCCCGCCAGGATGTAGGTCGAGACCTGGCCGCGGCCGAACACGCCGACCGCCGCCTCGAAGCTCTGCAGGTAGCGCTCGATCGGCACCTCGGCCTTGCCCGGCATGACCCGTTGACGCAGCTCGGGCGTGACCACCTCGAGGTGCATGCCCAGCGTGTCGATGCCGGCGGCCCTCATGCGCGCGAACCAGCGGTCGCCGATGTCGCCGCCCGGCGGCTCGCACTGCGCCTGGATCGGAATGTCGACCGCGGCGCGGATCGCGAAGGCGCTGTCGACCAGCACCTGCGCGCCGCGGTCGGGCGTGGCCGGCGTGCCGGTGGTCATCACCATGTGCTTCACGCCGTCCAGCAGCACCGCGGCGCGCGCCACCTCGGCCAGCTGCTGCGGCGTCTTGTGCGCCACCGTGCGGCCGGCCGCGAGGCTCTGGCCGATCGCGCAGAACTTGCAGGTCTTCCTGCGGCTCTCGTAGCGGATGCAGGTCTGCACCACCGTCGTCGCCAGCACGTCGGCGCCGTGCAGCGTCGCGATGTGCGAATAGGGCACGCCGTCGAGGGTCTGCAGCGCATAGAAGCGCGGCGCCTTCGGGAAGGCGATGTTCGCGATCGGGATGCTGGCGCGCGTGAGGCGCGACACGCCACGGCCGTCCGGCGCCTCGGCGACGAAGGGCGATTGCCAGGCGCCGTGCGTGTGCACCGGCACCATGATCGTGTGGCCGTCCACCGTGACGGCCTTGTGGTCCGACGGCCCGGCGCCGCCGCGCCGGCTGGCGACGCCGCCGTTCGCCGAGCCCGGGTCAGCCAGCCGCAATCCGAAGGACTGCAGCTCGGTCATCAGCTGGCGGCTCTCGGGTGACAGCGACAGGCTGGGGCTGGGCGGCGTGCTCATGGGATGAACTCCGGGAGGTGGTGGCGGGGCGGTCGTCGATCAGCAGGCTCAGCAGCTCGGGCCGTGCGTAGTGGCCGACCGAATCCATCATGCGTTTGCGCTTGGCGATCAGCGCCAGGTCGAGGTCGGCGACGACGATGCCTTCGCCCTCGGTCAGCGGCGCGCACAGGTCCTTGCCCTCGGGCGAGACGATGGCCGTGTGGCAGCCGCCGCGCAGCGCCTTCTGCAGGCCGGCGTCGGGCGTGATGGAGGCGATCTGCGCGTCCGTCAGCCAGCCGGTCGCGTTGATCACGAAGCAGCCGGACTCCAGCGCGTGGTGGCGGATCGTCACCGCCATCTGGTCGGCGAAGATCTGCCCCACCATCGAGCCGGGGAACTGCGCGCAGTGGATCTCTTCGTGCTGCGTCATCAGCGCATAGCGGGCCAGCGGGTTGTAGTGCTCCCAGCAGGCCAGCGCGCCGAGGCGGCCGACCGCGCTGTCGACCACCTTCAGGCCGGCGCCGTCGCCCTGGCCCCAGACCATGCGCTCGTGGTAGGTCGGCGTGATCTTGCGGCGCCTGAGGATCAGCGTGCCGTCGGCGTCGAACACCAGCTGGGTGTTGTAGAGGCTGCCGTGGTCGCGCTCGTTCACGCCCAGCACGACGACGATGCCGCGCGCGCGGGCCCGCTCGGCCACCGCCTGCGTCACCGGGCCGGGCACCGTGACCGCGTGCTCCATCAGCCGCAGGTGCGGCGCGCCCTGCAGCACCGGCGGCAGCACGAAGCTGAAGTAGGGGTAGTAGGGAACGAAGGTCTCGGGGAAGACCACCAGTTGCGCGCCCCGGCCCGCGGCCTCGTCGATCGCGGCCAGCACGCGCTCGAGCGTGCCGTCGGGCCGCTCGAGGTCGGGCGCGATCTGGACGGCCGCGGCGCGGACGATGCGGGGCGCGGACATGCTCAGAGCGTCCAGGTGTCCAGGATGAAGGCGTTGGACTTGCGGTGCAGCAGGATGATGTCCAGCACGTCCAGCGGGCTGATCGGACGGATGCCTTCGATCAGCGAGCCTTCGCCGTGGCCGTACAGCGCCTGCAGCGCAAAGCGGCAGGCGTAGACCTTGCCCCCCTCGGCCATGAACTTGACGATCTGGTTGTTGAAGTTCTGGTGGCCCGGGAAGGCCTCGTCGCCCAGCGTCGGGAAGCCGCGCTTCACGCCCAGCGTGACGCCGGGGCCGTAGAGCAGCACCGAGGTCTCGAAGCCCTTGCGCTGCAGGCGTGTGGCCTGCAGCAGGTTGACGAAGCCGATCGAGCCTTCGAAGGCGACGGTGTGGAAGGTGACCAGGGCCTTCTCGCCCGGTTCGGCCTTCACGTCCTCGAAGACCTTCTCTTCGTAGTCGACGAGGTGTTCGCCTTTCTCGTTGGCGGGGCGGGTGACTTTGGGCATGGCAGGACTCCGTTCGGTGAGGAGGGTTGACGGCAAGCGCAGCGTTTGAATCGCACGCGGCGTGCCATCGCACCGCCGGGTCGGCCGTGCACCGATGCGATCAAGCGCCGATCAACGCGCAGCGATGCGCTCGCGGCGGCGAGCGATCTTTCCTGCAGACCGCCGTCACGCCGCCAGGCCCTGGCGCCGCGACGCGATCAGGCGCACCGCCGCGGCGCGACCGTCTGCGATCAATGCCTCCGATCAATGGCCGCCGTCGCACCGCGCCGGGGCGTCGGGCGGCCGGACCGGTGATCTCCTTGATGGCACGAACGATGCAATCAATGGACCCATGCCCCTCACCGCCAAGCCGATGCAGCACTGGCGCCGCCGCCTCGACGGCAGCCCGCGGCCGGCCTACCTGCAGATCGCCGAACTGATCGCCGAAGACCTGCGCACCGGCCGGCTCGCCGCCCACGAGCGCCTGCCGACGCTGCGCGAGCTGGCCGAGGCGCTGGACCTCAACTACACGACGGTGGCCCGCGCCTATGCCGAGGCGCGCAAGCGCGGCCTGATCGACTCGCGGCCCGGCATGGGCAGCTACGTGCGCGGCGCACGGCCGACCCTGCCGCTGCGCGGCGGCAGCGGCGCCGAGATGACGATGAACCTGCCGCCCGAGCCGCAGGACGCCGCGCTGCTCGAGCGCATGCACGCCAGCGCGGCCGAGCTCTTCGCGCGCAGCGACCTGTACGCGCTGATGCGCTACCAGGACTTCGGCGGCACGCCCGAGGACAAGGAGGCCGCCGTCCACTGGCTGCAGCGCCACCTGCCCGGCTGCGAGACCGCGCGCGTGCTGGTCTGCCCGGGCATCCACAGCGCGCTGGCCGCGTTGATCTCGCAGCTGGCGCGCCCGGGCGAGACGATCTGCGTCGAGTCGCTGACCTACCCCGGCATCAAGGCCATCGCCACGCAGCTGGGCGTGCAGCTGCACGCGCTGCCGCTGGACGACGAGGGCCCGAGCGCCGCCGAGTTCGAGCAGGCCTGCAAGACCCTGCAGCCCAGGGCCCTGTACTGCAACCCGACGCTGCTGAACCCGACCACCGCCACCGTGACGCGGCGCCGCCGCGAGGCGCTGGCCGACGTCGCGCTGCGCTACAGCGTGCCGATCATCGAGGACGACGCCTACGCGATGCTGCCGCGCGACGTGCCGCCGCCGCTGGCGCTGCTGGCGCCGGAGCTGACCTACTACGTCACCGGCCTGTCCAAGTGCCTCGGCGCCGGGCTGCGCACCGCCTACGTCTGCGCACCCGGCGAGCGCCAGGCGCAGCGACTGGCCGGCGCGCTGCGCGCGACCACGGTGATGGCCTCGCCGGTGACCAATGCGCTGGCGACGCGCTGGGTCGCCGACGGCACGGCGATCGCGATGCTGGAGGCGATCCGCGACGAGTCGATCGCGCGCCAGGCCCTGGCGGCCCGGCACCTGGCCGGCCACGCGATGCTGGCCCAGCCCGAGGGCTTCCACCTGTGGCTGCCGCTGTCCTCGTCATGGAGCGTGGTCGAGTTCGCGTCCTACCTGCGCACCCAGGGCGTCGGCGTCGTCGCGAGCGCCGCCTTCTCGACCGACGGCGATCCGCCGGACGCCGTGCGCATCTGCCTGGGCGGTCCGTTGACGCGCGAGGGCTGCGACGATGCGCTGCGGCTGATCGCCAGCACGCTGGAGCATCCCCGCCACCCGCACGCCACGGTCGCCTGACGCAGGTGCTCCGGGATTCCGGCAGGAATTCGCGGCTCGCGCGTTGCCGCCCGCGGCGCGTGTGCGTTTCTCACTCGCGCACGCCGCACCCGGCCCCCTACGATGGAATCGTCTGCATCGCATGAGGAGGGGAAGATGAAGACGACCCGAATTCAAACCGTCCGGCCCGCGACCGCGCGTCAGCGCATGCTGACCCACTGGCTGCCGCTCGGCGCCGCTGCGGTCTTCGCGCTGACACTGGCCGCCACCCAGGCCTTCGCGGCCGGGGCGGCCGTGCAGGGCGAGAAGCAGGACAGCGGCCTCGGCGAGCTGCCCCACTACTCGAAGTGGCTCGACAAGAGCGGCAAGGACCCGATGCGCGCGAGCACCGCGGGCGAGAAGCTCGACAGCGGCCTCGGCGACCTGCCGCACTATTCGCAGTGGACGGACAAGAGCGGCAAGAACCCGATGGGCCCGAAGGCGCCCGAGACGCAGCGCGTCTCGCTGCGCTGAGTCGCGGCTACAGGCCGAGCGCGCTCAGCCCCGGGTGATCGTCGGGCCGCCGCCCGAGCGGCCAGAAGAACTTGCGTTCCTCGGCCGCGATCGGCTGGTCGTTGATGCTCGCGTGGCGATGCGTCATCAGGCCGAACTCGTTGAACTGCCAGTTCTCGTTGCCGTGGCTGCGGTACCAGTGGCCCGAGTCGTCGTGCCACTCGTAGGCGAAGCGGACCGCGATGCGGTCGCCCTCGGTGCACCACAGCTCCTTGATGAGCCGGTAATCCAGCTCCTTCGCCCACTTGCGCTGCAGGAACTGGCGCACCTGCTCCCGTCCCACCGGGAACTCGGCGCGGTTGCGCCAGCGCGTGTCCTCGGTGTAGACGCGCACGCAGACGTCAGGGTCGCGCGTGTTCCACGCGTCCTCGGCGCCGCGCACCTTCTTCGTCGCGGATTCGATCGTGAACGGCGGGACGGGCGGGCGGGGTTCCATCGCGGCAGGCTCAGTAGGTCTTGTACGGCAGGAACTTGCCGCTCATCGTGATCGACACGCGGTCGCCCGCCGGGTTCGGCTCGCGCTGCAGGTCCATCCTGAAGTCGATCGCCGACATGATCCCGTCGCCGAACTCCTCGTGGATCAGTTCCTTGAAGGTCGTGCCGTAGACGCTGACCAGCTCGTAGAAGCGGTAGATCAGCGGGTCGGTCGGCACGGGGGTCGGCAGGCTGCCCTTGTAGGGCACGACCATCAGCCACTTCTGCTCGGCGTCGCTCAGGCCGAAGATCTCGCCGACCACGCCGGCCTGCTGGGGCGTGAGCGTCATCTGGCCCAGGCAGGCCGCGGTGACCCACTCCTTGCTGAGGCCGACCTTGGCGGCCACGTCGGACCACTTGATGCCTTTGGCCACCTTGGCGGTGACGATCTTCTCGGTGACTTCGATGCGGCTCATGCAATTCTCCTGAGGTTCGGGACGACGGGGGAGGCAGGTTCGGGCTCCGGGCCGGGGTCAAGCCCCGGCCGGACCTCGGGCGGGAAGGCCGGCGCGCGGCCGTGCGACAGGTCCTTGGATCGCGCCACCAGGAAGTCGACCAGGTGGTTGCGGATGCGGTAGTACTGCGGGTCGTGGTGCAGGCTCGCGCGTTGGCGACCCCCGTCACCGCGGCGCGGCATCGTGGTCACCACCACCTCGGCGATGCGCGCACCCGGGCCGTTGCTCATCAGCAGGATCTTGTCGGCCAGCAGGATCGCCTCGTCGACGTCGTGCGTGATCATGAAGACGGTCTGGTGCGTCTCGGCGCAGATGCGCAGCAGTTCGTCTTGAATGGTGCCGCGCGTCAGCGCGTCGAGCGCGCCGAAGGGCTCGTCGAGCAGCAGCATCTTGGGCTCGATCGCGAAGGCGCGCGCGATGCCGACCCGCTGCTTCATGCCGCCCGACAGCTGCGAGGGCTTCTTGTCGATCGCCCCGCCCAGGCCGACCAGGGCCACGTATTTCTCGACCTGGGCGTCGACCTGTGCCGCGCTCCAGTCCGGCCACTTGCTGCGCACCGCGAAGGCGATGTTGCGGCGCACCGTGAGCCAGGGCATCAGCGCATGGCCCTGGAACACCACGCCGCGCTCCAGGCTGGGGCCGGCGAGCTCGCGGTTGTCCATGAAGACATGGCCGACGCTCGCCGTCTCCAGCCCGGCCAGCACGTTGAGGATGGTGGTCTTGCCGCAGCCGCTGTGGCCGATGATGCAGACGAACTCGCCCCGGGCGATGCCGAAGTTGACGCTGTCGAAGACCGCCTCGGCCGTGCCCGGATAGGTCTTGGCCAGGCCCTCGACCTGCAGGAAGCGCTTGACCACGGTCTCAGTCGACATAGGTCACCGCCTTCTGCGCGCGGGCGAACAGCAGGTCCAGCAGCATGCCGACGATGCCGATCACCAGGATCGCGAAGATCACGTTGGCCAGCGAGAGGTTGTTCCACTCGTTCCACACGAAATAGCCGATGCCGGTGCCGCCGACCAGCATCTCGGCCGCGACGATCACCAGCCAGGCGATGCCCATGCTGATGCGCATGCCGGTCAGGATGGTGGGCGCCGCGGCCGGCAGGATCACCTGGAAGGCCTTGCGCAGCGGGCTCACCTCCAGCGTCCTGGCGACGTTCAGCCACTCGCGGCGCACGCCGGCCACGCCGAAGGCGGTGTTGATCAGCATCGGCCAGACCGAGCAGATGAAGATCACGAAGATGCCGGAGATGCTGGAGTCCTTGATCGTGTACAGCGCCAGCGGCATCCAGGCCAGCGGCGAGATCGGCTTGAGCACCTGGATGAAGGGATCGAGCGCGCGGTAGACCAGCGGGCTCATGCCGATCAGGAAGCCCAGCGGGATCGCCACCGCCATCGCCAGGCCGAAGCCGAGCGCGACGCGCCCCAGCGAGTAGGCCAGCTGCAGGCCGATGCCCTTGTCGTTGGGGCCGTTGTCGTAGAAGGGCCGCGACAGGTGGTCGAGGACCTTGCTGCCCAGTTGCGCAGGCGTCGGAAAGCCCGACTTGCCCACAGCCGCCCCGGCCGCCTGCCCGGGGTCCTTGCCCATCAGCCGGGCGTACTCGATCTGCTCGGGCGTCATCGATGCGGCCGGCGCAGCGGCCACGGCGCCGCCGGTCGGCTGCGTCGCGATCTGCCACAGGCCCAGCAGCACCAGCAGCAGCAGCGCCGACAGCAGCCCCGCCTTGACGTTCAGGTTCGCGCTCACTGGACTACCCTTCGCGCCTCGCGCTGCGGGATGAGCGCTTGGGAGCGGCCCGGCGCGCTCATGTCCGCTTGATCGCGAAGCTCGCGAGGTAGGGCTCGGGCTTGTCGGCGTCGAACACCTTGCCCATGATCGTGAACTTGGGGTACGCGCCGTCGGGCACCTTCTGGTCCAGCTGCTTCATCGTCTTCTTCGCGTCGGTCAGCAGGAAGACCTTCTCGGCGATCTGCTTGTAGTTGACCTCGCCCTTCACGTAGCCCCAGCGCTTCATCTGGGTGAGGATCCACACCGCCATCGACTGCCAGGGGATGGGGTCGAAGTCGGCCCGGTCGGGCACGTTCTTCACGCCGCCCAGGCCGTCGGCGAACTTGCCGGTCAGCACCTGCGCCACCACCGTCTCCGGCTGGTTCAGGTAGGCCTGGGGCGAGATCACCTTGGCGATCAGCTCGCGGTTCTCGGGCTTGCGCGCCATCGCGGCTGCGGTCAGCACGGCGCGGTAGAGCGCGGCGAAGGTGTTGGGGTTCTGCTGGATGAACTCGGTGCTGGTGCCGAAGGCGCAGCAGGGGTGGCCGTTCCACAACTCCCTGGTCAGCAGGTGGATGAAGCCGACTTCCTCGAACACCGCGCGCTGGTTGAAGGGGTCCGGGCCCAGGAAGCCGTCGATGTTGCCGGCGCGCAGGTTGGCCACCATCTCGGGCGGCGGCACGACGCGGATCTGGATGTCGCGGTCCGGGTCCAGCCCGGCTTCCGCCACGTAGTAGCGCAGCAGGAAGTTGTGCATCGAGTACTCGAACGGCACCGCGAACTTGAAGCCCTTCCAGTCTTTCGGGTCGCGCTTGTCCTTGTGCTTCGTCGCCAGCGTGATCGCCTGGCCGTTGGTGTTCTGGATCGTCGCGACGTTCATGGCCACCGGGTTGGAGCCGACGCCCAGGCTGATCGCCAGCGGCATCGGCGACAGGAAGTGCGTCGCGTCGTACTCCTTGTTGATCATCTTGTCGCGGATCAGCGCCCAGCCCGCCGTCTTGACGACCTGCACGCTCAGGCCCTGCTTCTCGTAGAAGCCCAGCGGGTGGGCCATGATCAGCGGGGTGGCGCAGGTGATCGGGATGAAGCCGATCTTCAGGTCCTTCTTCTCCAGCGCCCCCTTGTCCTGCGCCATCGCCTGCAGCGGCGCGATCGGCAGCACGCTGGCGATCGCCGCCATCGCCGTGTTCCGGCCGACGGCGCGCAGGAAGCGCCGGCGCAGTGCGTCCTGCGGGAACAGCGCCTTGACCAGCGTGGCCTCGATGAAGTCGCGCGAGTAGTCCTCGAAGTCGGCCTGCTCCGAACGCGCCCGCAGCACCGTGGCCGCGTCGCCGGCCGACAGCTCGCGCTGGTGGTCGGCCAGCGTGTGGTCGCGGCCGCAGCTGCACTTCATCGCGAGCGGCCGGTCGGCGTCGTAGGGGTCGAAGTAGCGGGTCATCGGGACTCTCCTTGCTTGGGACTCAGCTTAGGGACGGGGGGCGCGCGGCGGTATCGCGGCGTCCGGCTTTCGCGTGTAGGGCCAGCCCTACAAGACCGGCCGCCGGCTCAGACCGACGTCAGGTCGGCGCGCACCGCGTAGAGCGCCAGCTCGACGTCGTTGCGCGCGCCGGTCTTCTCGAGGATGCGGGCGCGGTAGGTGCTGACGGTGTTGCTGGACAGCGAGAGCGACTCGGCGATCTCGCCGACGCTCGAGCCCTGGCTGAGCATGCGGAAGACCTGCCACTCGCGGTGCGACAGCCGCTCGTGCAGCGGCTGCTCGGGCGCGACGCCGGGGCGGATGGTCGCCGCCAGCTGCTCGGCCACCGCCGGCGTGATGAAGAGCCGGCCCACGGCGACCTGGCGGATCGCCGCGATCATCTGCTCGGAGTCGGCGCTCTTGTTCAGGTAGCCGGCCGCGCCCAGCTTGAGGCTGCGCACCGCGTACTGCTTGTCGGGGTAGGTGGACAGCATCAGCACCGGCAGCTTCGGAAACTCGGTCTTCAGCTGGCGCAGCACGTCCAGGCCGTCGCGCTGCGGCATCGCGATGTCCATCAGCACCACGTCGATGGGGGCGATCGCCGAACCCGGCGTGCGCGAGGCCCGCACCTGGCGCAGCGCCTCGGGGCCGCAGTCGGCCTCGCCGGCCAGCGCGATGTCGGCGGCGTCGGCGAGCATCTGCTTGATGCCCTGGCGCACGATCTGGTGGTCGTCGCAGACCAGCACCTGGATCACGGCGCGCTCCCCTCGTGCAGCGGCACCTGCAACGGCATCTGCAGCCGCACCACCGTGCCGGCGCCCGGCGCGCCGTCGATCGCGAGGCGCCCGCCGAACTGCGCGGCGCGCTCGCGCATGCCCATCACGCCGTAGCTGCGCGACGCGTTCAGCGCCTCGGGCGTGGCGCCGACGCCGTCGTCGCGCAGCTCGACGTAGAGCGCCGGGTCGGGCGGATCGTCGACGGTGATGCGGATCTCCAGGCGCCGCGCCTGCGCATGGCGCGCCACGTTGGACAGCATCTCCTGGAAGATGCGGAACACCGCGATCGCACGGCCGCCCTCCGGCGGGGCGACGCCGGCGGCGACGTGCACGCGCAGGTCGACCTCGATCTCGCTGGCGCTGGCCGCGAACTCCTGGGCCTGCCACTCCAGCGCGGCCCACAGACCCTGGTGGTCCAGGATGCTGGGGCGCAGGTCGGTGATGATGCGGCCGACGTTGTCGACCGCGCGGTCGATCAGGCCGCCCATGCCCTGGCACTTGCACTGCAGCTCGGGCTTGTCGGCGACGCGCTTGCCCAGCCAGCCGACGTCCAGCTTCAGCGCCACCAGCAGCGAGCCGAGCTCGTCGTGGATCTCGCGCGCGATGCGGGTGCGCTCGGTCTCGCGCACCGTCTCCAGGTGCGCGGCCAGCTCGCGCAGCTGGCGCGTGCGTTCCTCGACGCGCGCCTCCAGCTGCGCGTTGATGCCGCGCAGCAGCGCCCAGGCCTCCTTGCGCCGCGAGATGTCGACGAAGGTCGCGACGGCGCCGGTGGTCACCGGGCCGTCGGGCGTCTGCTCGACGATGGGGTGCGAGGAGTACTCGGCGGCGAAGGAGCTGCCGTCCTTGCGCCACAGCACCTCGTCGTCGATGCGGCAGGGCAGGCCCTGGCGGAAGGCGGCGAAGATCGGGCAGTCGCTCTCGGGGTAGTGGCGGCCGTCCGGGTGGCTGTGATGGATGAGCGCGTGCATGTTCCGCTGCAGCACCTCGGCCGGCGCGTAGCCCAGCATCTGCGCGCCGGCGCGATTGATGAAGACGCAGCGGCCGTCCATGTCGACGCCGAACATGCCTTCGCCGGTCGACTCCAGCAGCAGCGCGAGCCGCTCGCGCGAGTCCGGCGCGGCGAGAGGGGCGATGGCGGCGGACGGGCGCATGCGCAGTCCGCGCAAGCCCCATGCCGGGACGCGGGCGCGCCCATCGCCCGGGCGCGCTCCATCCCGGGGCGCTTGCGCCCCGCGCTAGGGCGCCGTGACCCGCATCTGCACGACGACGCGCCGCTCGCTCGCCGACTCGCGCGTCGAGGCCACGCCGCGCTCGCGCGCCTGGGCCTGCTCGCCCGAGCTGGCGATCGTCACCCACTGGCCCAGCGGGATCTGCAGCGTCGTCAGCACATCGGCCCGCGACACGCTGCCCTCGGGCTGCGGCCGGCCGTCGAACTGGTAGCGCGAGGGGATGCCGCCCGAGGCCATCTGCGAGGCCTCGCTGCGCACCTCGACCGTCACCGGCGCGTCGCCGCCGGGCCAGCGCGGCTGGACGACGAAGCCGCGGCCGGTCTCGACCAGCTGGCTGCCGGCGATCACCGCCGGGCCCTGCGGCGTCCAGACCCACTGCAGCCACTGCATCGGCACGCTGGCGCCGATGCGGATCGACCCCTGGCCGCCGTTGATCACGCGCAGCTGCTGCGCACTGCCGAGCGTCGAACCGCCGCTGCGCGACTCCAGCGTCACGCCGGCGCGCGCCGACACCTGCCCATCCGGACCGACGGTGACCGCAGCGCTGCGCAGGCCGGCAGCGCTGGCGTCGAAGGACGACTCGTCGCCCTGGCGCAGCTCGACCAGCAGGTTGCGCAGCGGCAGCCCGCGCGCGGCCGGGGCCTGCGCGAAGCCCCGCGTCGACAGCGCGATCGAGGCGGCGAACAGCAGCGCCCGGCGGCGCGACGGGAGGGCTCGGATCATGTCCGACAGCTTAGCGGCTCGGGAGTCGGCGTCGCGACAGCACCCGCCCGGCGGTGGGTGCAAAGGCGGCGAAGGAATCCGGCGTGACCGCGGTGCCTCAGGACTCGCGCGAGGACGCCGCGTCGCCCAGCACCACGCCCATGCCCAGGCCGCCCGCGGCCGCGCCGCCGCCCATGCCGCCACCGCCTCCCGCGCCTGCGGCCCCGCCGCGGCCTCCGCCGCCGGCGCCGCCGCGCGAGTCGCCGTCGCGGCCGCCGCGAACCGTGCGGCTGGGGCCGGACGGCGGCAGGCTCAGGCTGTCGGGGATCGGATCCAGGCCCAGCTGGACCCGCAGGTCGGCGCGCAGCGACTCGACCAGCGGCTGGGTCTCGACATGCTCGCCGGCCAGCAGCGCCCGCGCGCAACCCGCCGCCAGCTCCACCTGCGGCAGCGAGCCGAAGAGCACGATGTCGGCGAGCGCCTCCTCGAGCTGCCCGTGGTCGCCGCCGGCCGCGGCCGGCGAGAACGACCCGGCCAGCGCCCGGTAGGCCGCGACCAGCGACTTCAGGCGCTCGGTCTCCTGCCGGTTCTCGCGCTGGCGCTGCGTCTGCACGCGCTGCATGACGAAGACGCGCAGCGCCAGCAGCACCACCGCGACCACCAGCGAGGCGATCAGCGTCAGCGTGAAGGGTCCGAGATCGAGGTTGCGCATGGGACGGAGTGTGCCCTCGGCCTCAACGCACGCCGGCCCGGGCCAGGTGTCCGAGCGGCAGCGCCGCGCCGGCCTTCACCTCGCCGAGCGAGAAGCTGGTGTGGATGTCCTTCACGTTGGGCAGGTTCAGCAGCGTCTCCAGCGAGAAGCGCGAGAAGGCATCGAGGTCGGTCGCCATGACCTGCAGCTCGAAGGTGCCCGAGCCGCTGATGTAGTGGCAGGCGATGACCTCGGGCAGCTTGCGGATCGCGTCCTCGAGCGCGCGCGTCGTGCTGCCGGTGTTGCGGTCGGCGTCCACGCGCACGAAGGCCAGCACGCCCAGGCCGATCCTGTGGCGGTCGATGTCGGCGCGGTAGCCGCGGATGTAGCGCTGCTCTTCCAGCCACTTGACGCGCCGCCAGGTCGGCGCCGGCGACAGGCCGATGCGGCTGGCGAGTTCGGCGTTGCTCAGGCGCGCATCCTGCTGCAGCTCGGCGAGGATCGCGATGTCGTAGCGGTCGAGCGCGCTGCCGTGCGGAGCCGCGGCGTCGTCGCCGGGCTCCGCCGGCTGCGGCCGGACCGCGCCGCGCGACACCCGGGTTTGCCCTGAAGTCTGTTTTCTCGATGGCATTTGCTTGCTCGAGCGCTGTTTTGAGAAACACCCTTGCGCGAAGCATGCTCCAGAAGGCATAGAAAGAAAAGACATGCCGGCCCGCATTGCCTACACTGCGGCGCATCCCCACCGGGTCCTGCGCCGGCACGCGCCCGCCACAAGCGAGTGCGTGCCGCGCACCCTCAAGCCCCAGGCAGGAGCCTTGACGCCATGAACGCCCCGCTGCCCGAGTCGATCCGCCGTGCCCTCGAGACGGTGACCCTGGACGACAAGTACGCCCTCGAATCCGGGCTGGCCTTCATGAGCGGCGTGCAGGCGCTGGTGCGACTGCCGATGCTGCAGCGGACGCGCGACGCCGCCGCCGGGCTCAACACCGCCGGCTTCATCAGCGGCTACCGCGGCAGCCCGCTCGGCACCTACGACCAGGCGCTGTGGGCCGCGAAGAAGCACCTCGCCGCCAACCACATCGTCTTCCAGCCCGGCGTCAACGAGGAACTGGGCGCGACCGCGGTCTGGGGCACGCAGCAGCTCGACCTCTACCCCGAGAGCAAGAAGTTCGACGGCGTGTTCGGCATCTGGTACGGCAAGGGCCCGGGGGTCGATCGCTGTTCCGACGTGTTCAAGCACGCCAACATGGCGGGCACCGCCCGGCACGGTGGCGTGATCGCGATCGCCGGCGACGACCACATCGCCAAGAGCAGCACCGCGGCCCACCAGAGCGACCACATCTTCAAGGCCTGCGGCACGCCGGTGTTCTTCCCGTCCAGCGTGCAGGAGATCCTGGACCTGGGCCTGCACGCCTTCGCGATGAGCCGCTTCTCGGGCGTGTGGTCGGGCATGAAGACGATCCAGGAGATCGTCGAGTCCTCGGCCAGCATCAGCGTCGACCCGGACCGCGTGAAGATCGTGCTGCCGGAGGACTTCGCGATGCCGCCCGGCGGCCTGCACATCCGCTGGCCCGACGCGCCGCTCGAGCAGGAAGCGCGGCTGATGGATCACAAGTGGTACGCGGCGCTGGCCTACGTGCGCGCCAACAAGCTCAACCACACGGTGATCGACTCGCCGAACGCGCGGCTGGGCCTGATCGCCAGCGGCAAGAGCTACAACGACACGCGCCAGGCGCTGCACGACCTGGGCCTGGACGACGCGGCCTGCCGGCGCATCGGCATCCGACTGCACAAGGTCGGCGTCGTGTGGCCGCTCGAGGCGACGATCACGCGCGAGTTCGCGACCGGCTTGACCGAGATCCTGGTGATCGAGGAGAAGCGCCAGGTCATCGAGTACCAGCTCAAGGAAGAGCTCTACAACTGGCGGCCCGACGTGCGGCCCAACGTGCTGGGCAAGTTCGACGAGCCCGAGGGCGACAGCTCCGGTGGCGAATGGAGCCGCCCCAACCCCAGCGGCAACTGGCTGCTGCGCGCCCAGGCCGACCTGACGCCGGCGATCATCGCGCGCGCCATCGGCAAGCGGCTCGTCAAGCTGGGCGTCGATGCCGACACGCGGGCCCACATCGAGTCGCGCCTGGCCGTGATCGACGCGAAGGAGCGGTCACTGAAGGCGCTGAGCGTCGACACCGGCGACCGCGCCCCCTGGTTCTGCAGCGGCTGCCCGCACAACACCAGCACCAAGGTGCCCGAGGGCTCGCGCGCGATGGCCGGCATCGGCTGCCACTACATGGTGGTGTGGATGGACCGCAGCACCACCACCTTCACGCAGATGGGCGGCGAGGGCGTGCCCTGGGTCGGGCAGGCGCCGTTCACGACCGAGAAGCACCTGTTCGCCAACCTCGGCGACGGCACCTACTTCCACAGCGGCCTGCTGGCGATCCGCCAGAGCATCGCGGCGGGCGTCAACGTCACGTACAAGATCCTCTACAACGACGCGGTCGCGATGACCGGCGGGCAGCAGGTCGGCGAGCGGCCCGAGGGCCACTCGGTGCTGCAGATCATGAAGAGCCTGACGGCCGAGGGCGTGAAGAAGCTGGTCATCGTCACCGACGAGCCGGGCAAGTACGACGGCGTCGCGCTGGAAGCCGGCGTCACCGTGCACCACCGCGACGAGCTCGACCGCCTGCAGCGCGAGTTCCGCGAGATCCCCGGCTGCACCGCGATCATCTACGACCAGACCTGCGCGACCGAGAAGCGGCGCCGCCGCAAGCGCGGCACGATGGTCACGCCCGAAGAGACGGTGATCATCAACGAGGCGGTCTGCGAGGGCTGCGGCGACTGCTCGGTCCAATCGAACTGCCTGTCGGTCGAGCCGGTCGAGACCGAGTTCGGCCGCAAGCGCCGCATCAACCAGAGCAGCTGCAACAAGGACTACTCCTGCGTGAAGGGCTTCTGCCCGAGCTTCGTCACCGTGACGGGCGCGAAGCTGAGAAAGCCCAAGAAGGACAAGGCGCGCGATCCCTTCAGCCTGCCGGCGCTGCCCGAGCCGGTGCTGCCGCTGGCCGAGCAGGCCTGGGGCATCCTGGTCGCCGGCGTCGGCGGCACCGGCGTCATCACCATCGGCCAGCTGCTGGGCATGGCGGCCCACCTGGAAGGCAAGGGCGTCGTCACGCAGGACGCCGGCGGCTTGGCGCAGAAGGGCGGCGCGACCTGGAGCCACATCCAGATCGCCAACCGGCCCGAGGCCATCTTCTGCACCAAGGTCGGCACGGCCGAGGCCGACCTGGTGATCGCCTGCGACGCGATCGTCGCCGCCAAGAAGGACACGCTGGCGGTGATGCGCGAAGGCCGCACGCACGTCGCGCTCAACACCCACGGCACGCCGACGGCGGCCTTCGTGAAGAACCCGGACTGGCAGTTCAAGGGCGGCAACTGCGAGAGCGTGATCGAGGCGGCGATCGGCACCAACGCCAACCTCGGCAAGTTCGACGCCGACCGCCTGGCGACCGCACTGCTCGGCGACGCGATCTACACCAACCCGCTGATGCTGGGCTACGCCTGGCAGCGGGGCTGGATCCCGCTGTCCCAGGCCGCGCTGCTGCGCGCGATGGAGTTGAACGGCGTGCAGGTCGACAACAACAAGGCCGCCTTCGAGTGGGGTCGCCGCACCGCGCACGACCCGGCCTCGGTGGCCGCGCTGACGGCCACCGCGCAGGTGATCCAGTTCGCGAAGAAGCCCGCGCTCGACGAGCAGATCGCGACCCGCACGGCCTTCCTCACCGACTACCAGAACGCCGGCTACGCGGCCGACTACCGCGCCTTCGTCGACCGGGTGCGTGCCGCCGAGGCACCGCTGAACTCGACGCGCCTGACCGAGGCCGTGGCGCGCTACCTCTTCAAGCTGATGGCCTACAAGGACGAGTACGAGGTCGCGCGCCTGCACACCGACCGCAGCTTCCACGAGCGCATCGCGCAGCAGTTCGAGGGCGAGGCCAGGCTGCACTACCACCTGGCGCCGCCGGCGATCGCGAAGAAGAACGAGAAGGGCGAACTGATCAAGCGCGAGTTCGGGCCCTGGATGCTGCGCGCCTTCCGCGTCCTGGCCCGGCTCAAGGGCCTGCGCGGCAGCGCCTTCGATCCCTTCGGCCGCACCGAGGAGCGCCGCACCGAGCGCGCGCTGATCGGCGAGTACCGCGCGTGCATCGAGGAACTGCTGCGCACGCTGGCCGCCGGGAACGTGGCGCTGGCCGCCGAGATCGCGCGCATCCCCGAAGAGATCCGCGGCTACGGCCACGTCAAGGAGCGCCACCTGAAGGCGGCCCGCGAGAAATGGGCCACGCTGATGGCGCGCTGGCGCGCCGGCGGCGGCGAGCGCGCCGCCGCCTGATCCGCCCCCCCGGCGCACGCGCACGCGCATGCCGCAGGCGCCCCGCTTCGAGGCCATCGCTGCCGCACGGCGCCACGACGCAGCCGCGCGGATGCCGCTGCGGCTGGGCGGTCGGGCCGTCGGCTCGGTCGCCATCGCCTGCCTGGACGCGCTGCGCGAGCACGCCGCCTGGCTGACGCTGCGCGACGACGCGCTGACGACCGACCTCGCCGGCGCGGCGCTGGACGCCGCCTTCGCGCAGACGCACCGCGCGTTGCAGCGCATCGGCCTGGTCACCGGCTGGCGCGACGAGACCTACGCCATCGTGCCGGGCCTCGGCGCCCCGCCGCTGGCCCGCATCGAGCGCGCCGCGTCGCGCTTCTGGGGCAGCCTGACCTTCGGTGCGCACGCCAACGGCCACGTCGTCGATGCCGCCGGGCGGCCCAGCCACCTGTGGATCGCGCAGCGCGCCTGGACCAAGCCCACCGATCCCGGCCTGCTCGACAACCTGGTCGGCGGCGGCGTGCCCTGGGACCAGACACCCCAGCAGACGCTGGTGCGCGAAGGCTGGGAGGAAGCCGGCCTCGACGCCGCGACGATGGCGCACGCCGTGCCGGGCCGCGTGATCGAGCTGAAGCGCGACCTGCCCGACTGCAGCGGCCACGGGCTGCAGTGGGAGCAGCTCTTCGTCTTCGACCTGGCGCTGCCAGCCGGGCTGCTGCCGCGCAACCAGGACGGCGAGGTCGAATCGCTGCGCCTGCTGCCCGTCGACGAGGCGCTCGCGCTGGCGGCCGGCGGCGCGATGACGGTGGACGCGGCCCTGGTGACGCTGGACTTCGCCTTGCGCCACCGCCTGCTCGCACCGGCCGACCACGCCCGGCTCGCCGCGCGCGCCGCCCATCTGTTCGTCTCGGGCTGAGCGCGGCCCGCGGGCCTTCGGGCCGGGCGGGTGCGTCCGCGCGGCATCCCGCTCCGTATGTCTTTTTTGAATCGTCGCGTCACAAACGCTGAACCCTTGGGCGCAGGTCCGTCTCTACAGTGCCTTCATCGATGAACACGACCGCCACTTCCCCCTCCCGCTACACCGGCACCGCGATCGCCCTGCACTGGCTGCTGGCGGCCGCGATCCTGGGCAGCGCCGCCTTCGGCTGGTACATGAGCGGACTGCCATTCTCGCCGCAGCGGCTCAAGCTCTACAACTGGCACAAGTGGGCCGGGGTCACGATCCTGGCGCTGTCGGCGCTGCGCCTGGCCTGGCGCCTGACGCACCGGCCGCCGGCGCTGCCGCGCCAGGTCCAGCAGGCGATGCCGGGCTGGCAGGTCCGGGCCTACCACGCGACGCATCACCTGATGTACGCGCTGTTCTTCGCCGTGCCGCTGGCCGGCTGGGCCTACAGCTCGATGTCGGGCTTCCCGATCGTGCTGTTCGGCGTGCTGCCGTTGCCGGACTTCGTGGCGGTCGACAAGGAGTTCGCCAAGGTCTTCAAGCCGGTCCACGCGATCCTGGCGTACACGCTGCTGGCGCTGGTGGCGCTGCACGTGGCGGCGGCCGTCAAGCATCACGTCGTCGACCGCGACGGGCTGCTGCTGCGCATGCGTCCGGGGCGCGGCTGAACCGTCGATCCGATCACGAACAAGCACTCCAAGAGGTCCTCATGAGAACGCTCTCCGTCACCCTGGTCAGCCTGGCTTCGGCCGCCTTGCTGACCCTCGCCCTGGCCGATCCGGCCGTCGCACAGGCCGCCCCCGCCAAGCTGCTGCCCGGCAGCGAGATCGGCTTCGTCAGCAAGCAGATGGGCGTGCCGGTCTCCGGCAAGTTCACCAGGTTCGACGCCCAGATCGCCTTCGACCCCAGGAAGCCCGAGACCGGCAAGGTCGGCTTCACGATCGACATCGGCAGCGCCACGATCGGCGACCCCGAGACCGACCGCGAGCTGCCGAAGGCGCCGTGGTTCAACGCGGCGAAGTTCCCGCAGGCCAGCTTCCAGTCCAGCAGCATCAAGGCACTGGGTGGCGGCCGGTTCGAGGTCGCCGGCAAGCTGGCGATCAAGGGCAACAGCCAGGACGTCGTCGTGCCGGTGGCGCTGACGCAGTCCGGCGGCAACAGCACGGCCACCGGCGCCTTCGCGATCAAGCGCCTCGCCTTCAAGATCGGCGAAGGCGAGTGGACCGACACCTCGATGGTCGCCGACGAGGTGCAGGTGAAGTTCAAGCTCGCGCTGACCGGCGTGGGCCCGCTCTGATCCCGACCTCCCTTTCCTCACCCACCCGCAAGGACCCACGATGATCCGCAAGACCCTGCTCGCCACCGCCTTCGCCCTGTTCGCTGCCGCCGGCGGTGCGCAGGCGCAGAGCGCGACCTACGCGATCGACCCGACCCACACCTTCGCCAACTTCGAGGCGGCGCACTTCGGCACTTCGACGATCCGCGGCCGCTTCGACAGGAAGGAAGGCACGGTGCAGTTCGACCGCGCCGCCAAGACGGGCAAGGTCGACCTGACGATCGACATGAGCTCGGTCAGCACCGGCGTTGGCCCGCTCAACGAGCACCTGAAGAGCAAGGACTTCTTCAACGCCGCTGAGTTTCCGACCGCGAAGTTCGTCGCCGACAAGTTCAGCTTCGGCGGCGACAAGGTCACCGAGATCGCCGGCACGCTGACGCTGCTGGGCAAGACCAACCCGGTCGTGCTGAAGGCGAGCAACTTCAACTGCTACCAGAACCCGATGCTCAAGCGCGAGGTCTGCGGCGGCGACTTCGAGACCACGATCCAGCGCAGCCAGTACGGCATGAGCTACGGCCTGCCGGGCATCCCCGACAACATCCGCCTGCTGGTGCAGGTCGAAGCCGTCAAACAGTGATGTCCAGGTGCAGCGACGGCCCGAGGCCGCCGCGCGCCTCGGCCGGCGCCAGATAGCGCGCCAGCAGCGCGTTCAGCTCGCGGGCCCGGAAGGGCTTGGCGAGATGCTCGTCCATGCCGGCCGCGAAGCAGCGGTCGCGATCGCTCTCGTGCGCATTGGCCGTCAGCGCGACGATCGGCACGCGCGGGCGGCCCTGCCGCTGCTCGCGGTCCCGGATCTCGCGCGTCGCGGCAAAGCCGTCGAGCTCGGGCATCTGGCAGTCCATCAGCAGCAGGTCGGGCGACGAGGCTTCCCAGCGCTGCACCGCCTGCGCGCCGTTCTCGACCAGGTCGACCTCGAGGCCGGCCTCGCGCAGCATCGCCTCAACGACCAGTGCATTGACCGGGTTGTCCTCGGCCACCAGCACGCGGCCGAGCAGCCGCTGCGGCAGGCCGGGCAGGTCGGTCGGCGGCGGCTGCGTGTCGGGCAGGTCCGGCGGCAGCGGCACTTCGAAGGCGAACACCGAGCCCACGCCCGGTGCGCTGTGCGCGTCCAGGCTGCCGCCCATCGCGCGGGCCAGTTCGCGCGCGATCGTCAGGCCCAGGCCGGCGCCGCCGAAGCGGCGGTCGAAGCTGCCGTCGGCCTGGTGGAAGGCGTCGAAGATGATCTCCAGCTGCGACGGCGGGATGCCGCGGCCGCTGTCCTCGACCTCGATGCGCACGTGCGCCGTCTCGGGGTCGCGCAGCGCGCGGATGCGCACGCCGCCCTCGTCCGTGAACTTGACGGCGTTGCCGACGAGGTTGTGCAGCACCTGGCGCACCCGCACCGCGTCGCCGCGCATCCAGCCGCCGGACGCCCCGAGCCCGCCGGTGTCGACCTCGATCGACAGGCCCTTCTCACCGGCGCGACCGCCGGCCAGCAGCGCGACCTCCTCGATCACCGCGCTCAGGTCGAAGGGCTCGTCGGCCAGCTGCAGGCGGCCGGCCTCGATGCGCGCGAAGTCGAGCACGTCGCTGATGAGGCCCAGCAGGTGCTCGCCCGAGCGCTCGATCAGCGCCAGCTTGCGCGCGCGCTGGTCGGGCGCGCCGCCGGCGTCGCGCAGCTGCTCGGCCAGGCCCAGGATGCCGTGCAGCGGCGTGCGCATCTCGTGGCTCATCGTCGCCAGGAACTGGCTCTTGACGGCGCTGTGGCGCTCGGCCAGCGCCAGGGCCTGCGTGTGCGCCGCGGCCTCCTGCTCGAGCAGCAGGCGCAGACGCAGCAGCTCGTTGGTGTGACGCCCCGAGGTGCGGCCCTCGAACAGCAGGAAGGCCTGGAACAGCAGCAGGCCGATGCCGCCGTACAGCCCGACGACGCCGCCCGAGACCAGCTCGGTCGCCGCCGCCGGCAGCAGCACGCCGGCCGAGAAGCCCAGGTGCAGCGGCCCGTGCACCGGCAGCACCATGCCGGCGATCGCCACCACCGCCAGCAGCGTGACCAGCAGCAGGGCCTCGATCACGCCGTCGACCTGGGGCAGGAACAGGACGCCGGCCAGGCCCCAGAGGCAGCCATCGACGACGACGACGGCGGTGAACCAGCGGCGCCAGTCGGCGTCGCTCCAGCTGCCGGGCTTGCGATAGCGCCAGCGCACCCACTGCCGCAGCGCGAGCACCGCGACCTTGAGCACCAGCCAGGCCAGCAGCCCCGGCAGCGCGACGCGACCCCACAGCAGCGCGGCCAGCAGCAGCGCCGCCGAGAGATTGGTCCACGCCGAGGCGCGGGTGCGCTCGACCAACAGCGCGACCTGGGCGGCCAGCAGGCGCCGATCCAGCTCGGGCGGGTCGGCGGCGGTCGGGGGCGCGGGCACGTCGTGGGGCGGAGGGCAGGACGCGGCAATTTACGACATCGAGCGCGGCGCGGGACCCCCGATCACAATGCCCCGATGCGAAAAGTCCTGGCACTTCTGCTCGCCGCGGCGGCGCCGGCGCTCCCGGCCGCGCCGGTGGACTATGTCCTCGACCCGCAGCACAGCTGGGTCCAGTGGGAGGTGGCGCACTTCGGCACCTCGACGATCCGCGGCCGCTTCGGGCCGGCCGAGGGCGTCGTCACGCTGGACCGGGCGGCCGGCCGCGGCGAGGTCAGCGTGTCCCTGCCGACCGCGTCGGTGAGCACGGGCATCGGCGTCTTCGACGCCCACCTGCGCGGTGTGGACCTGCTGGACACCGCGACCCATCCCACCGCGTGGCTGGTGGCCCGGCAGCTGCGTTTCGACGGCGAGCGGCTGGTCGAGCTGCGCGGCGAGTTCACCTGGCGCGGCGTCAGCCAGCCGCTCACGCTGACCGCGCAGCGCTTCGGCTGCTACCTGCATCCCGTGCTGAAGCGCGAGGTCTGCGGCGGCGACTTCGAGGGCCGCCTCAAGCGCAGCGACTTCGGCGCCGGCTACGGCCTGCCGCTCGTCGCCGATGCGGTGACGCTGCGCGTGCAGGTCGAGGGCGTGCGCACCGACGCGCCGGCGGCGTCGCCGGCGCGCTGAAGCGGCCGCTACAGTGGCCGCATGACGTCCCCGCCCGCGAGCTCGCTCGATGGCCTGACCGTGCTCGAGCGCGGCTGGCTGTCGTCGAACAACGTGCTGCTGCATGGCGCGCCCGGCCAGGGCGCGACGCTCGTCGACAGCGGCCACTGCACCCATGCTGCGCAGACCGTCGCGCTGGTGCAGCGGTCGCTGGCGGGCGAGCCGCTCGAGCGCATCGTCAACACCCACCTGCACTCCGACCACTGCGGCGGCAATGCGGCGCTGCAGGCCGCCTTCCCGGGCCTGCCGGCCGACGTGCCGGCCGGCGAGTTCGACGCCGCGCGGCGCTGGGACGAGGACGCGCTCAGCTACCGTGCGACCCGCCAGCGCTGCGAGCGCTTCGCGGTGCGCGGCCGCATCGAGGCCGGGACGTCCTTGCGCGTCGGCGCGCGCCGCTGGGAGGTCGTCGCCGCGCCCGGCCACGACCCGCAGGCGCTGATGCTGTTCGACGCCGCGCACGGCGTGCTGATCTCGGCCGACGCGCTGTGGGAGAACGGCTTCGGCGTCGTCTTCCCCGAGCTCGACGGCGAGTCGGCCTTCGACGACGTCGCCGCGGTGCTGGACGCCATCGCGCGCTTGCCGGTCGCGCTCGTGATCCCCGGCCACGGCGCGCCTTTCACCGACGTGTCCGGTGCGCTGGCGCGCGCCCGCAGCCGCCTGGCGAGCTGGCGCGCCGCGCCCGACAAGCACGCGCGCCACGCGGCCAGGGTGCTGCTGAAGTACCACCTGATGGAAGAACGCGAGCAGTCGCTCGCCGACCTGCAGGCCTGGGCCGCCGCCGCGCCGCTGCTGCAGCGCCTGCACGAGCGCATCGGCCGGGCCGAGGCGGCAGGGCCTGGCGCCTGGGGCCTGCGGCTCGCGGGCGAACTGGTCGCGGCCGGGGCCTTGCGCGCGGACGGCGAGCGCATTCACGACGCCTGAGCAGGTGCCGTTTGACCGGGCCGGTTTGACCGTCCTTCGGCGCGCCGACCACAATCGGCCGCATGCCCTCTCCCCTGTCGCCCGAGCGCCTGCAGGCGCTGATCGCCCACCTCGAAGCCGGCCTGCTGGAACGCGGCGAAGCCGTGCGCCTGGCGCTGCTGGCCGCACTGGCCGGCGAACACGTGCTGCTGATCGGCCCGCCGGGCACCGCCAAGAGTGCGCTGGCGCGGCGGCTGCAGCATGCCTTCGCGGGGGCGCGCTACTTCGAGCGGCTGCTGACGCGCTTCTCGGTGCCCGAGGAGCTGTTCGGCCCGCTGTCGCTCAAGGCGCTGGAAGACGACCGCTACGAGCGCCTGACCGACGGCTACCTGCCGACCGCCGGCATCGCCTTCCTCGACGAGGTCTTCAAGGCCAACTCGGCGATCCTCAATGCGCTGCTGACCCTGCTGAACGAGCGCGAGTTCGACAACGGCAGCGCGCGCGTCAGGACGCCGCTGGTCTGCGTCGTCGGCGCGACCAACGAGGTGCCGACCGACGAGGCCCTGCAGGCCTTCTACGACCGCTTCCTGCTGCGCGTGCCGGTGCAGCCGGTCAGCGACGCGGGCTTTGCCGCGCTGCTGGAACTCGATGCGACGGCCGCCGACGAACCGGCGCCGGTGACGCCGCAGGAGCGCTTCGCGCTGGCGCTGCGGCGCGAAGCGGTGGTGCTGGGCGACGCGGCGACGGCCGCGCTGAAGGCGGCGCGCGACTGGCTGCGCGAGCAGGCGATCACGGTGTCGGACCGCCGCTGGCGCCAGACCGTCGGCCTGCTGAAGACCGCCGCCGCGAGCAGCGGCCGCGACGCGGTCGCCGTGCTCGACCTGTGGCTGCTGCCGTATTGCCTGGCCGAGCAGCCGGCGCAGGTCGCGCGGCTCGCGAGCTGGGTCGAGGACGAGTGGCTGGGCACGCGCGCGATCGAGGCGCCCTGGCTCACGCGCGCAGTGGAGGCCTTCGAGCAGCAGCTCGGCCTCGAGACCACGCCGCGCCAGGACGACGGCGAGGCCGGCAAGCTGGCGCTGGCCCGGTCCATCGCCGGGCCCGGCGACGGCAGCGAGCTGACGCGCATCGTCAGCGCCACGCTCGAGGCGAAGCTGCAGCCGCGCTACGGGCCGCTGCACGTCGAGGCACGCGTCGCGCAGGTCGACGAGCTGCTGGAGCGCGCTGCCGCCCACCTGCAGCCGCTGCGCGCGCGCGCGCTGGCGATGCAGGACGCGCTGCGGCAGGCGCCGTGGCTGCCCCCCGCGCTGGCGCAGCGCATCGTCGACGCTCACGAGGACTCGGTACAGACGGTGAGCGACCGCGTCGAGCGCCTGCAGATCGTTCGTGCGGGCTTCGCGGCCTTGCCGATCGACACCGCCCTGACGGATGCCCCGCGGCCGGTGACCTGGAGTGAGGCGCAGGCGGCGTGAGCGTGGCGCCGTCGCTCCTTGCCGCCGGGCTGCTGGCTCTGGCCGGCGCGGCGAGCGCCCAGGCGCCGATGCCGCAGGGCGCGGCCCTGGAGCGCGCCCTGGTGGGCCTGTGGTGCAGCCCGGACGACGCAGGCCGCGGCTGCTGGGCCTGGGATCGCTTCTTCCCCGACGGCCGCTTCGAGGCCTGCGGCCGCGCCGCGGGCGACCCGCGACCCTTCCGCGGCAGCGGCCGCTTCAGCGTCGTCGGCCAGCGCATGTGCTACGTCGTCGATTCGGCGAGCGAGAACTTCTGGCTGCGGCCCGGTGCGCGCTACTGCACCGACATCGTCGCGATCGATCGCCGCACGCACCGCTACCGCGACATCGACACGCAGGCCGAGTTCGTGCTCCAACGCCGGCCGCCGGCGCAACGGCGCTGCCCGTCCTGAGAACCGCGATGTCGCTTGCCGCCGCGATCGACCGCCCCTACGACCGCCTGGCGTCGCTGCCGCGCGAGTTGTGGCTGCCGGGCCTGACCGGCGCCTTCGGCGACACCGCGGCGCGGCTCGCGCACGCCGAGCGCTGGCTGGCCGCGCTCGAGCGCGGCGAGCTGCCGACGGTCGATCTCGACTTCGGCGACCCGCAGGCGGTGGGCCCGCTGCGCCGCGCGATCGGCGAGCTGGAGCTGCCGGCCGTCGCCAGCGGCGTGCCGGCCGCCGCGCAGCAGGTGCTGCGCACCGCCTTCTGGCATCTCGACGGGCTGATCGACCGGCCCGCCTGGCAGTCGCGCGAGGCCGCGGTCGCGGCGATGGTCGAGGCCTTTCGCGCCGAATGGGAGATCCAGCGCAGCGACTGGGAGAACGTGCGCGGCCTGCTGCAGGACCTGGGCGACCTGGCGAACCTGAAATGGGACGCGCTGCGCGGCCGGCTCGCGCGGCGCGAGTGGCGCGATGCGCAGCAGCTGTCGCAGCTGATGGCGCGGCTGCCGGCGCTGGCGGCGCTGATCGCTTCGCTGGGCCGCGGCCTGCCGCGGCCGCAGGCGCCGCGGCCCGCACCGGCAGCCCCGGGCCGCACGCGACGCCTGGGCCATGTCGTCGAGACGCGCCTGCCCGACGCGCCCGGCGAGATGCGTGGCGTGCGCCCCGGCCGCAACCTGGCGCGCATGCTGCCGTCCGAGGCGGCGCAGCTGCGCCACCCGCTGCTGCACAAGCTGTGGCGCGCGCGCCTGGCCGAGTCGCGCCTGATGGTGTGGGACGAGCAGGCGGTGCTGCTGGATGTGCGGCCGGGCGGGCCGGTGGTCGTCGACACCGCGGCGCTGCCCGAGGCGCCGCCCGTCGAGCGCGGCCCGATGCTGCTGTGCATCGACACCTCGGGCTCGATGCGCGGCGCGCCGGAGCCGATCGCCAAGGCGGTGGTGCTGGAAGCCGCGCGCACCGCGCATCGCGAGAAGCGCGCCTGCCGCTTGATCGCCTTCGGCGGGCCGGACGAGTTGATCGAGCACGAGCTGGCGTTCACGCCGGCCGGGCTGGACGCGCTGCTGGACTTCGTCGGCCAGGCCTTCGACGGCGGCACCGACCTGGCGGCGCCGGTGGCGCGCGCGGTCGATCTGGTCGAGCAGGCCCGCTGGCGGCAGGCCGACCTGCTGCTGGTCAGCGACGGCGAGTTCGGCTGCACGCCGGCCTCGCTGGCACGCCTGGACGCGGCGCGAGAAAGCCTGGGCCTGCGCGTGCAGGGCGTGCTGGTCGGCGACCGCGAGACGATGGGGCTGCTGGAGGTCTGCGACGCCATCCACTGGGTACGCGACTGGCGGCGCTACGCCGCCGATCCGGAGCAGGCCCACCGCGACGGCCACTCGCCGGTCCACAGCAAGAGCCTCACGGCGCTGTACTTCCCGAACGCCCTGAGCGAGCGTGCCAGGCGCTCGCTGCGCGACCCGGGGACCTGACTAGCGCCGGCGCGGATCGCGCGGCGCGCCGCGACGCGGCTGCTTCGGCGGGACGGTGAGCTCGAGCCCCCAGGCCGTGCCGCAGTCGGCCGGGTCGGGAGCGGGCTTCTCCACCACGCGCCCGACCCGCGCGACGCGCCAGCGCATCAGCAGTCGTCTCACGTGCAGGCTCATGTCCATGCGGCCAGTCTGCGCGGCTGCCGACGGGGCGAGCGTGAAAGTAGCGGGGCTTTGGCGGTCCAGTTCGCGCCGCGACCGCCGGTCTCAGCCGTCGCGCTGCGGTCCGGCGTGGCCGGCTTCGACGACGAAGCGCGACTGGGTGCGGATGCGCGCCTCGGCCGGCACCGGGAAGTCGGTCGCGCGCAGCTCGATGCCCAGTCGCTGCGGCGTCAGGTCCAGCAGCACGTAGCCGCGCTCGTCGCTGCGCGCGTGCAGCAGGTCGGGATTGGAGCGGCGCATCAGCGCGGTCGCGGTCTCGGACAGGCCCCGCGTCGTCAGCGAGCTGGTGACGACTTCGCTGGCCACCACCGGCGTGCGTTCGTCCTCGGGATCGGCGCGCAACCGCGCCACCACGTGGCGGTGCACGTCGCCGCCCAGGCACACGACGTTGCCCTGCGCCTGCCGGGCGATCGTCTGCATGAGGCGCCGCCGCGCCTGCGGATAGCCGTCCCAGCCGTCGCTGAAGCGGCTGCGGCCGAGCGGCGTTTCCATGCCGCCCTGCGCGATCTGCGTGCCCTGGGCCAGCAGGCGCCAGCCGCTGCGGCTGGCGGCCAGCTGTTCGGCGAGCCAGCGCTCCTGCGCCAGGCCGAACATCGTGCGCGCGGGGTCGGCCAGTTCGTCGCAGGACGTCATCACGCGGCCGCCGGCGCGACCCGGCGGGTTGCACGGCTGGGTCGAGCGGTACTGCCGGCCGTCCAGCGTCCACAGGTCGGCCAGCCGGCCCCAGCGGTAGTGCTCGTGGATGCGCATGGCCGCACCCACCGGCGCCATGCGCGGCGACACCGGCATGTGCTCGAAGTAGGCCTTGTAGGCCGCGGTGCGCAAGGCCAGGAAGTCGGTCGACGAGCGGTCCTCGAAGCGCGAGGCGTCGCCGGCATAGTCGTTCTCGACCTCGTGGTCGTCCCAGGTCAGCACCCAGGGATGGGCGGCATGGGCCGCACGCAGGGCCGGGTCGAGCTTGTAGGTGACGTGGCGCTGGCGGTAGCCGGCCAGGTCGGTCGGCGCCAGCGCCTCGTGCGGCCGCACGCGGTAGCGCGCGTTGCTCGACTCGTAGATGTAGTCGCCGACGAACAGCACGAGGTCGATGTCGCGGTCGGCGATCTCGCGATGCAGCGCGAACTCGCCCTGCTCGTAGTGCTGGCAGGACGCCAGCACGATGCGCAGCCGATCGACCGGAGCGTCGGCGGCCGGCGCGGTGCGGGTGCGCCCCACGGGGCTGAGCGCATCGCCAGCGCGGAAGCGATAGAAGAAACGGCGGTCGGGCGCCAGGCCGGCCACTTCGGCGTGCACGCTGTGCGCGTGCTCGGGGCGCGCCAGCACCGTGCCGCGGCGCAGGCCGGTCGCGAAGGCTTCGTCCTCGGCCAGCTCCCAGTGCACTTCGATCGGCGCGTCGGGCAGGCCGCCCAGCGGCTCGCGCGGGCGCGGCGCGAGGCGGGTCCACAGCAGCACGCTGTCGGGTGCCGGCATGCCGCTTGCAACGCCGAGGCTGAAGGGATCGTCGCCCGACGGCGGCAGGCGCTCGATGCGGTCGCTGCCCAGGCCGGGGCCGAACAGCGCACCGAGGGCCAGCGCCGCAGCGCCGCCCCCGACGCGAGCAAGCAGGTGGCGGCGGTCCATGGTGATGGAGATTGTGCCCGGGCGGTCCCGCCCGACCGGTCGGGCGCGCGGGTCGCAGGGAGCTTTCGGTCACGATCTCCCCACTCGGGACGATGGGACACCCGAAGCCGATGGTCTAGGCTGAAGCATGGAGTCGCAATGCGCTGGAGCAAGGGCATGAACCACGTCTCGCTGCAAGCCTTGACCTGGGGCACCGTGGGTGCGGCGATCGTCAGCGCGATGCTGCTGGCCGCGGCCGGGGACGAGCATGCCGCCGCGCTGCGCTTCGAGCCGCCGTCGGCCGGCCCGCGGCAGGCGCCGAGGCTGCTGCCGGGTGCACGGGCGCCGTCACCGTCGTTGCGCGAGGCGCGGCCGGCCGGCTCCGCGCCGTCGGATCCCGCCGAGCGCCGCTGACACGGGGAGTTCAGGGCCCCAGCGCCGCCCGCGCGCCGCGCATCAGCGCCGCGCCGACCTCGTCGAGCCGCGCGGCACGGGCCGGCGCCGCGCCCTCGCCACCCAGCTTCCACTGGTGCCAGTGCAAGGCGACCTCGATCGCCATGTCGGGCCGCAGGCGCAGCAGCTCGCCGCGCGCAAGGCGCTCGCGCACCTGCAGTTCGGGCACGACACCGATACCCCAGCCCAGCACCGCCGCGTGCACGTAGGCCTCGGACGACGGCACGAAACGCTCCTCGAGCCGCGGCGCCTTCACGCCGAAGGCGCGCGACACCCACTGCGCCTGCATGTCGTCCTTGCGGTTGAAGACCAGGAAGGGCACGCGCGCGAAGTTGCCGCGGTGCAGGCCCTCGGCCGCGTCGCCGCCGAGCTGACGCTCGACATAGCCCGGGCTCGCCACCGCGATGTAGGGCATCACGCCCAAGGGTTCGACGCGGCAGCCGCGCAGGGCCTGCGGCACCGTCGACACGCAGCCCAGCACCTGCCCCTGGCGCAGCCACTCGTGGGTGAAGTCCTGGTCGTCGACGATCAGCTCGAGCCCGAAGCCGTCCTGCAGGCCCTGCTGCACCAGCGCGTCCAGCGCCGGCAGCACCCAGGTCGCCAGGCTGTCGGCGTTGACCGCGATCGGCAGGCGGGCCTGGCCACGCAGCGGCTCGCCCAGCTCGCGGGCCACGTCGGCGCGCATCGCCTGCAGCTGGCGCGCGAAGCGCAGCAGGACCTTGCCCGGCTCGGTGAGCCGCAACGGCCGCGAGCGCACCACCAGCAGCTGACCGACCTGCGCCTCCAGGGCCCGCAGCCGCTGCGACACGGCCGACTGCGTGATCGACAGGCGCTGCGCCGCGCGCTCGAAGCTGCCGTCGTCGGACAACGCGGCCAGGCAGTCCAGCGCGGCGGGGTCGAGGTCCTGCATGGGAGCTCCGGGCGGGTCGATCGGAGGATCAGTCCTTCTAATATAAGACGAAGAACTTGAATCCCGCTTCACTCGCGCCCGGGCGCTGAACACAATCCCGCCATGGATGTGACCTCGCCGCTGCTCGCCCCTGCCGTGCCGGCAGCGCTGCTGCAGGGCGGGCTGATGATGGCCGGGCTGATCGTCGCGATCGGCGCGCAGAACGCGCTGGTGCTGCGCCAGGGCGTGATGCGCGCGCACGTGCTGCCGGTCGTGGCGCTGTGCACCGTCTCGGACTGGCTGCTGGTCGCGCTCGGCGTGTTCGGCCTGGGCGCGCTGATCGCGAGCCAGCCGCTGCTGATGGAGGCGTTCCGCTACGGCGGCGCGGCCTTCCTGGCCGGCTACGGCGCGCTGGCCGCCCGGCGCGCCTGGCTCGGTCAGTCGGGCGGGCTGCAGCTGGCCGGCCGGGGCAGCTCGCTGGCCGGGGCGCTGACCAGCACCCTGGCCATGACCTATCTGAATCCGCACGTCTATCTCGACACCGTGGTGCTGATCGGCGGCGTCGGCGCGCAGCATGAAGGCATGGCGCGGCTGGCCTTCGTGGCCGGCGCCTGGTTCGCGTCGGCAGCCTGGTTCGCGATGCTCGGCTTCGGCGCCGCCGGCGCCGCACGCTGGCTGGGCCGGCCGCAGGTCTGGCGCGCGATCGACGCGCTGGTGGCGGTGGTGATGTGGACGGTGGCGCTGCAGTTGCTTGCGACCCCGTTGCGGTCTGCCTGAGTAGGAGCGAAACATGAAAGTCGTCGTCCTGGGTGCCGGCATCGTCGGCGTCAGCACTGCCTGGTACCTGCTGGAGCAGGGCCACGAGGTGACGGTGGTCGATCGCCAGCCCGATGCGGCGCTCGAGACCAGCTTCGCCAACGGGGCGCAGATCTCGGTCAGCTTCTGCGAGCCCTGGGCCCACCCCGATGCGCCGCTGAAGGTGCTGAAGTGGCTGGCGCGCGACGACTCGCCGCTGCTCTTCCGTCCCAGGCTCGACCCCTGGCAGTGGCGCTGGGGCCTGGCCTTCCTGACCCAGTGCACCGACGGCGCGTTCGAGCGCAACGTGCAGCAGCTGGTGGCGCTGGGCCGCTACAGCCACGAGTCGCTGAAGGGCCTGGTCGCGCAGACCGGCATCGAATACCACCGCCTCGAGCGCGGCATCCTGCACTTCTTCGGCAGCCAGAAGGACCTCGAGGCCGGCGCGGCCGGCGCCGAGGTGATGCGCCGTCACGGCGTCGATCGCCGCGTGCTGTCGCGCGAGGAGGTCCTGAAGGTCGAGCCGGCGCTCGCGAGCTACGGTTCGCGCATCGCCGGCGGCACCTACACGCCCGGCGACGAGTCCGGCGACGCGCGTGTCTTCACGCAGGAGCTGGCGCGCCGCTGCATCGCCCGCGGCGCCCGCTTCCTCTTCGGCCACGGCGTCGACGGCCTGGCGCAGGAGGGCGGCCGCATCGCCTCGGCCCGCGTGCGCGAGCTGGCCACCGGCAGGACGATGGCCCTGCAGGCCGACGCCTATGTCGCGGCGATGGGCTCGTACACCGCGCCGCTGCTGCGGCCGCTGGGCGTGCACCTCAACATCTATCCGGCCAAGGGCTACTCGGCGACGCTCAAGCTGCGGCAACCCGAGCGCGCCAGCGTCGTCAGCATGATCGACGACGCGCGCAAGATCGCGATCTCGCGCCTGGGCGACCAGGTGCGCATCGCCGGCACGGCCGAACTGGCCGGCTACGACACCGGCCTCGACAGCGCCACCTCGCGCGTGCGCTGCCAGGCGCTGGTCAAGCGCTACGAGGAGATCTTCCCCGGTGTGGCCGACGCCAGCGAGCCCAACTTCTGGACCGGCCTGCGGCCCAGCACGCCGACCAACATCCCCTACATCGGCCGCAGCAAGCTCGGCAACCTGTGGGTCAACGCCGGCCACGGCACGCTGGGCTGGACCCACGGCGCCGGCTCGGGCCGCGCGCTGGCCGAGCTGATCAGCGGCAAGCGCCCCGCGCTCGAGTTCGGCTTCTACGGCGAGCGCCCGGCCTCGGCCTGGGCCTCGGTGCACCGCACGCTGGTCCCCGGCGCCTGAGCAACGACGCTGCACGGCCGCTGCACAATCCAGCGGCCATGGTCACCGTCACCTTCACGGCCCATCTGCAGCGGCACTTCGACTGTCCGCGCCACGAGCTGCAGGCCACGACGCTCGGCGAGGCGCTGGCCCAGGTGTTCGCGAAGCAGCCGCAGGCGCGCGGCTACATCCTCGACGACCAGGGCGCGCTGCGCCAGCATGTCGCCGTGTTCATCGACGGCCAGCGCGCCCGGGACCGGCAGCGGCTCGGCGATGCGCTGCGCGCCGACGCGCAGGTCCACGTCCTGCAGGCACTCACCGGCGGCTGAAGCCGCCTTCGCAGCCCCATCCGCACGGAGAGCCGCATGCCCGACACCCTCTGGATCGCCACCCGCAAGGGCCTGATGCAATGGTCGCGCGGCGCGGGCGGCTGGCAGCACGCGCGCGCGCACTTCCTCGGCGACCCGGTCAGCCATGTGCTCGCCGACCCGCGCGACGGCGCCGTCTACGCGTCGCTGAATCTCGGTCACTTCGGCTGCAAGCTGCATCGCAGCGACGACGGCGGCGCGCACTGGCGGGAGGTCGCCGCGCCGGCCTATCCGGCCAAGCCCGAGGGCAGCCAGGACCCGACGCCGTGGGACCTGAAGCTCCTGTGGACCGTGGCGCCCGGCGGCGCCGACGAGCCCGGCGTGCTGTGGGCCGGCACCCTGCCCGGCGGCCTGTTCCGCTCGGCCGACCGCGGCGCGAGCTGGCAGCTGATCGAGTCGCTGTGGCAGCGCGCCGAGCGCGCCGAATGGGCTGGCGGCGGCTACGACTTCCCCGGCATCCACAGCGTGCTGGTCGATCCGCGCGACAGCCGCCGCGTGATCGTCGGCGTCTCCTGCGGCGGCGTGTGGCGCACCGACGACGGTGGCGCGAGCTGGGCGCTGTCGGCCGGGGGCATGCGCGCGGCCTACATGCCGCCCGAGATGGCCTTCACCGAGAACGTCCAGGACCCGCACCGGGTCGTGCAGTGCGCGGGCGCGCCCGACACCTTGTGGGCCCAGCATCACAACGGCATCTTCGTCAGTCGCGACGGTGCGCGCAGCTGGCAGGAGATCGAGCAGGCCGGGCCGTCGGTGTTCGGCTTCGCGGTCGCGGTGCATCCGCGCGATCCGCAGACCGCGTGGTTCGTGCCCGCCGTCAAGGACGAGTGCCGCGTGCCGGTCGACGGACAGCTGGTCGTGACCCGCACCCGCGACGGCGGCAAGAGCTTCGAGAGCCTCTCTCGCGGCCTGCCGCCTGCGCCCGGCTACGACCTGATCTATCGCCATGCGCTGGTCGTCGACACGAGCGGCCAGCGCCTCGCGATGGGGTCGACCAGCGGCAATGCCTGGCTCAGCGAAGACGGCGCCGACACGTGGCACGCGCTGAGCAGCCACCTGCCCCCGATCAGTGCACTGAGCTTCGGTTGAACCGTGCATAGCTCTGGCGGGCTACAGCGACCCGGAGACAGTTCGTGACGTTGTTCGCAAGCATCTCCTACGTTCGGGGGATGGGTGTGCAACGGACCGCCTTCTACATTGCCTCCAACCGCTGTCACACGGAAGTCATCAGAGAACGCGCGACGGCACCGAGGCGATCCACCAAGAATCCCCGACGCCGCGCGAGCACCGGTCCCAACGACGTCCTTTCTGAAGGACTTCACAGCCCACCCCGCAACGGGTGGGCTTCTTTTTTGTCCGTCAGTTGTCGAAGCCGCCGGCCATTTCGAGCTTCAGGTGGTCGACAAGCGCGCGCACCGCGCGCGGGACCTGGGGGCTGAACGGGCGCAAGGCATAGATCGCGTCCCCGAAGAAGCCGACCGGCCGCCACGGCGCCAGCACCTCGCGCAGGCGGCCCGCCCTCAAGGCACCTGCGGCGCTGAAGTCCGGCAGCAGCCCGATGCCGAGACCGGCGACGACCAGGTCGCGCAGCACTTCGGAGTTGTTCGCGCGCAGCGGGCCGCTCACCGTGACGCGCACGCGCTCGGGCTCGGCGCCGCGACTGCCCTTGCCCACGGTCTTCTCGAAGGGCCACACTGCCGGACCGGACCGCAGGTAGGGCAGGCAATCGTGGCCGGCCAGTTCAGCCGGATGGGCCGGCGTGCCGCGCCGCCGCAGGTAGGCCGGCGACGCGACCAGCAGCGTGCGCGACGGGCACAGCTTCCAGGCCACATGGTTGTCGGGCGGCGCACTGGTGTGCCGGACCGCCAGGTCGTAGCCCTCGTGCGGCAGGTTGACCAGCCGGTCCGAGAGGTCCAGCTCGATGCGGATGCCGGGCCAGGTGCGCAGGAAGCCCTCGAGCCGGGGCGCCACCTGCTGCCGCCCCAGCGCCACCGGCGCGGTCAGCCGTACCAGGCCCTGCGGCTGCGAGGCCAGGTCGCGCACGCCGTGCAGGCTCTGCTCGATCTGCGCGAAGCTGGCGGCCGTCTCCTCGACCAGCTGCTTGCCGGCCTCGGTCAGGCGCACGCTGCGCGTCGTGCGCGCCAGCAGCGGCACGCCGACGGCGCGTTCCAGTTCCGCCATGCGCTGGCTGACCGCGGCCTTGGACAGGCCGAGCCGCTGCGCCGCCAGGGTGAAGCTGCCGCCCTGCGCGATCACGCCGAGCGCGTGCACATGGGGCCACAACGGGGTCTTGGTGTCGATGCTCATGCACCGATTGTTCACCCAAACGAACAATGAAGTCATCGAAATCGGCTGGTCAGCCGGCGGTCCCGCGCCTAATCTCCTGGCTCTGCACGCAAGGAGATCGAGCATGGGCGCCCCCGAAGCTTTCACCGCCACCGCCGAGATCGGCCACTTCATCGCCGGCCGCCCGGTCGCCAGCGGCAGCGGTCGCCGCCAGGCGGTCTACAACCCGGCCACCGGCGCGGTGGCGCGCCAGGTCGCGCTGGCGTCGGCCGGCGAGGTGAACGCCGCGGTCGCCGCCGCGAAGGCCGCCTTCCCCGCGTGGTCCGAGCAGCCGCCGCTGAAGCGCGCGCGGGTGCTGAACCGGTTCCTGCAACTGCTGAACGAACAGCGCGACACGCTGGCCGCGATGATCACCGCCGAGCACGGCAAGGTCTTCACCGACGCGCAGGGCGAGGTCACGCGCGGCATCGAGATCGTCGAGTTCGCCTGCGGCGCGCCGCAGCTGCTGAAGACCGACTTCACCGACCAGGTCTCGACCGGCATCGACAACTGGGTGCTGCGCCAGCCGCTGGGCGTGGTCGCGGGCATCACGCCCTTCAACTTCCCGGTGATGGTGCCGATGTGGATGTTCCCGATGGCGCTGGCCACCGGCAACACCTTCGTGCTCAAGCCCAGCGAGCGCGATCCCTCGCCTTCGCTCTTCATCGCCGACCTGCTGAAGCAGGCCGGCCTGCCCGACGGCGTGTTCAACGTCGTGCAGGGCGACAAGCTGGCAGTCGACACGCTGCTCGAGCATCCCGACGTCAAGGCGGTCAGCTTCGTCGGCTCGACGCCGATCGCGCAGTACATCTACGAGACCGGCGCGCGCCACGGCAAGCGCGTCCAGGCGCTGGGCGGCGCGAAGAACCACATGGTGGTGATGCCCGACGCCGACCTCGAGCAGAGCGTCGACGCGCTGATCGGTGCCGCCTACGGCTCGGCCGGCGAGCGCTGCATGGCGATCAGCGTCGCGGTGCTGGTCGGCGACGTGGCCGACCAGGTCGTGCCCAAGCTGGCCGAGCGCGCGAAGACCCTGAAGATCAGCAACGGCATGGAGCTCGACGCCGAGATGGGCCCGATCGTCACGGCCGAGGCGAAGGCGCGCATCGAGGGCTACATCGACGTCGGCGTGAAGGAAGGCGCGACGCTGGTCGTCGACGGCCGCGGCTGCCGGGTCCCCGGCCACGAGAACGGCTTCTTCACCGGCGGCACGCTGTTCGACCACGCGACGCCGTCGATGCGCATCGTCAAGGAAGAGATCTTCGGCCCGGTGCTGGTGTGCGTGCGCGTGCCCGACTTCAAGTCGGCGGTCGATCTGGTCAACAGCCACGAATTCGGCAACGGTGTCGCCTGCTTCACGCGCGACGGCAACGTCGCCCGCGAGTTCTCGCGGCGCGTCCAGGTCGGCATGGTGGGCATCAACGTGCCGATCCCGGTGCCGATGGCCTGGCACGGCTTCGGCGGCTGGAAGAAGAGCCTGTTCGGCGACCTGCACGCCTACGGCGAGGAAGGCGTCCGCTTCTACACGAAGCAGAAGTCGATCATGCAGCGCTGGCCCGAGAGCACCCCGAAGGGTGCCGAGTTCACGATGCCGACCTCGAAGTGATCAGGCGCCCGGCCAATTCCAGTTCAGCTTGACCGCCTGCTGCGTCAGCGTCAGGTCCTTGCGCTGCACGCGCCCGTCGACCTCGGCCTCGATCGTGTAGCGGCCCGGCGGCAGGTCCATCACCAGGATCGGGCCGGCGTTGCGGATCTCGGTCGTGACGCCGCGCGCATCACGCACGGTCACGCGCTCGGCGACGACGTACTGGCCGCCCTGGCCACTGAAGACGTTGCGCAGCGCGAAGCCGCCCTGCATCCGTTCGATCGCGATGCGCGCTTCCTCGCCGGCTCCGCCGTTGAGGTAGGCGATCGAACCGGCGCGTTCGATGCGGGGCGAAGGCGGCATGCCGTCGCCGGCCGTCTCGGCGAGGCCTTGCGTGGTGGTCAGCGCCATGAAGGCGGCCATCGATCCGATGGCGATCGCGGTGACGAGCTTGTTCATGCGGGCTCCTCGGCAGGTGGGAATGCGCGACTTCATGACTGCACTTTAGGAAGCGGCCGCTCCCGCGGCCATCGGCGCGCGCCGCGATCGCTTGTCGGCGCCGGCCTACACGCGCACCCCGCATTCGAGGGGTCGGCCCGGACGGCCCGCGCGTGACGGATTGATCGTTTGGCGGGGGGCCGCCGACGCCGCCTGTCGCAATGCGACGGCCAGGGCGGTTCCACAATCGACCGGTCATGTCCCCTGAAACGGCCAGCGTCGAAGCGGCCGACCTCGAGGCCGCGCGAGCGGCCTATGCGGCCGGGCTGTACGCACAGGCGCACAGCGCGGCGCTCGCGCAGTGGCGCGTGGGCAGCGAAGGCCGCGGCGCGGCGGGCCGGCTGGCGGTGCACGCGGCGTTCCGGCTCGGCGAGTACGGCGCGGCCAGCGAGATGCTGGCGGCCGTGATGGCCGAGACGGGCCTCAGCGCCACCACCCAGGACCGCTTCGACCTGCTGGCCGTGGCCGTCGTCGTGCGCGGCGAGCTGGCCGACTACGCCGCCTCGATCGACGCGCTGCGCCAGTTGCACGACCACAGCGCCCGGCTCGCGTCCCTGACCAACCATGTGCGGGCGCGCGGGACCGCCGCGGTGTGCCTCGCGCTGCTCGGCGACTGCTGGGCCGCCCTGCGCCTGCTGGCCGAGGCCGCCGAGCACCTGCAGTCGATGCCCGATGCGGCCGCGCTCGAGGCCACCGTGCGCAGCAACCAGGCGTCGTCCTGCCTGCAGGCGGCGCGCCTCGCGCTGCAGGCGGGCGACGGTGCCGCCTTCGATGCCCGGCTGGTCGATGCCGATGCGAGCACGGCGCGCACCTGCGAGCTGGCCGCGCAACTCGGCGACGCGCGCATGGCCGCCTTCGCCGACGTGCATGCCGCCGAGTCGGCCTTGCTGCGCGGCCGGGCGGCCGACGCGCTGGACCTGCTGCAGCCGGCGCTGGCGCAGGCGCGCGCCAGCGGCCTGGACGGCCACGTGCGCCGCCTGATGCTGCTGCAGGCGCAGGCCCAGCTGGCCTGCGCCGATGCCCCGGCGGCCGACGCGACGCTCGACCAGGTGCTGCTGTCGCTGCACGAAGGCCACGACTGGTCGAGCCGGCTCGAATGGTTCGAGCAGCGCCACGCCACGCGCCGCGCGCTGGGCGACATGGCTTCGGCGCTGGAGGCCCTGCAGGCCTGGCGCGCGCTGGCATCGCGACGCCATGCCCGCCAGCTGGAGGCGCAGTCGCGCTTCCTGCGCTTGCGGCTGGAACTGGAGCACCTGTACCGGCAGCCGTGGCGCAGCGGCTAGCTGTCGAGTTCCAAGAGGTTGCTCACAGCCGGGATGCGGCTCATGGGCGG
>NZ_CADEFR010000017.1 GCF_902826655.1 uncultured Methylibium sp.
AGAAGACCAACACCATGGTCATCTTCATCAACCAGATCCGCATGAAGATCGGCGTCATGTTCGGCAGCCCCGAGACCACGACCGGAGGCAACGCGCTGAAGTTCTATGCCTCGGTGCGGCTGGACATCCGCCGCATCGGCAGCATCAAGAAGGGCGAAGAGGTCATCGGCAACGAGACCAAGGTCAAGGTCGTCAAGAACAAGGTCTCCCCGCCCTTCAAGACGGCCGAGTTCGACATCCTGTTCGGCGAGGGTGTGTCGCGCGAAGGCGAGATCGTCGACATGGGCGTCGAGGCCAAGGTGGTCGAGAAGTCCGGTGCCTGGTACGCCTACAACGGCGAGAAGATCGGCCAGGGCAAGGACAACGCGCGCGAGTTCCTGCGCGAGAACCCCGACCTCGCGATCGAGATCGAGAACAAGGTCCGCGAGTCGCTGGGCATCGCCCTGCTGCCGACCGTCGAGGTCGAGGTGCCGAAGGCCGGCAAGAAAGCGGCCGGCGGCGAGTGAGCGTCGCGGTGTCGCGCGAGATCGACCTGGTTCGCGGCCTGTGGGCCGCCTACCAGGCGCGCGACTGGGCCGGGGCGCAGTCGCTCTTCGCGCCGGCCGCGCGCTGCACCTGGTGGACGAGCGGCGAGCGCTATGTCGGCGCCGAAGCCATCGTCCGGGTCAACGCCACCTACCCCGAGGGGTGGCAGATCCATGTGATCGCCGTCGAACCGCTGGTGGACGGTCGCGTCCTCAGCCTCGTGCGGGTCGATCATCCACCGGCGATGCACTACGCGCATTCATGGTTCGGTTTCACCGGTGACGACCGTCCGCGCATTGCCTCGATCGACGAGTTCTGGGCCGAGGTCGTGGCGCCCGAGGCTTGGCGCGACGGCTTTCCCGGTCGCGAACGCGAGGCCGAGCCGTGCCACGCGCTCTCGCCACGCTGAAGGCCAAGGCACTGGCCTGCATCGCGCAGCGCGAGCACAGCCGGGTCGAACTGCGGCGCAAGCTGCTCGCGCATGTCGACAAGCAGCGGCGCCAGGCCGATGACGCATCGGACATCGCACCGCACCACGACCTGCCGCCCGAACAGGCGGTCGACGAACTGCTCGACTGGCTGGTGGCGAAAGACCTGCTGAGTACCCCGCGCTTCGTCGAGACGCGCATCCAGGTGCGTGCATCGCGCTTCGGCAACCTGCGCATCCGCCACGAGCTGGCCCAGCACGGTGTCGAACTCGACGTCGCCGCCGCGGCCGACCTGAAGCGCAGTGAAGTGGCGCGTGCACGCGTCGTATGGGCCAAGCGCTTCGGTGCGGTCGCCGCTGATGCCGCTGGCCGTGCGAAGCAGATGCGGTTTCTGGCGGCGCGAGGCTTCAGCACCGAGGTCGTGCGCCGCGTCGTCGCGGGTGGCGACGACGCGCTCGAAACCTAGGCACCCAGGCCGAGCATCAGACGAATGTTCTGCACGGCGGCGCCCGACGCGCCCTTCCCCAGGTTGTCCAGCCGCGCGACCAGCACGGCCTGGCCGCGTGCCTCGTTGCCGTAGACGCGCAGCTCCAGCCGGTTGCTGTCGTTCAGAGCCTCGGCCTCGAGCTTGCCGCCCGGCTCGGTCGGCACGACGCTGACGAACTCGCAGCCCGCATAGCGCGCGGCCAGCGCCGCTTCCAGGTCACCGGGGCGCGGCTGGCCCTTCAGCAAGTCGAGATGCAGCGCGATCTGGACCAGCATGCCCTGACGGAAGTTGCCGACGCTCGGCACGAAGATCGGCCTGCGCGCCAGCCGGCTGTACTGCTGCAGCTCGGGCAGGTGCTTGTGTTCCAGGCCCAGACCGTAGAGCTCGAAGGCCGGCGCCGTCCCGGCCTCGTAGGCTTCGATCATCGTTCGACCGCCGCCTGAATAACCGCTGACCGCATGCACCGCCACCGGGTAGTCGGCCGGCAGCAGCCCGGCATCGACCAGCGGGCGCAGCAAGGCGATTCCACCGGTCGGATAGCAGCCGGGATTGGCCACTCGCCGCGATGCCGCCACTGCCGACGCCTGCTCGGGCACCAGCTCCGGAAAACCGTAGACCCAGCTGGGTGCGACGCGATGGGCCGTGCTGGCGTCGACGATCCTCGGTCCGCCGCCAGGCAAGCCATCGGCGAGCGCGACCGACTCGCGCGCCGCCTCGTCGTGCAGGCACAGCACGACCAGATCGACCCCGGCCATCAGTTCGCGCTTGGCACCGGCATCCTTGCGTCGGGCGGGGTCGATGCTGACCAACTCGACGCCAGCCAGGCCCGACAGCAGGTCGCGGATCCCCAGGCCGGTGGTGCCGGCTTCACCGTCGATGAAGATGCGGGCGGGGCGAGCGCTCATGACCCGATGGTAGCGTCGCGGCGCCTGCGGTCGTCGGCATTGGTGCAATGCACCATGCTAAAGTCTCTGCGCCTTTTCTCCCGGCGCATCGGCCTCGACCCGCCGCGATCGCATGGCCCTCCCGCCCGCCTCCCCCGACCGCCAGCCCAAGCACCGCCGCTGCATCGACGTGCAGGTGTTCGCGCGCGGCGACGGCCTCTGGGAGGTCGACGCACGCATCACCGACACGAAGGCGCGCGACTGGCCGCTGTCCAGCGGCATCCGGCCGGCCGGCACGCCGGTGCACGACATGCTGCTGCGCCTCGTGGTCGACGAGCACCTGGTCATCCAGGCGGCCGGTGCGCAGACCGACTGGATGCCCTACCCAGGGCTGTGCAACGCCTACGGAGACGCCTACGAACGGCTGGTCGGCTTGTCGCTGGTCAAGGACTTTCGGCGCGCCGTCCAGCAGCGCCTGGGTGGGGCCCAGGGCTGCACCCACATCACCGAGATGGCGCAGGTGCTGCCGACCGCGGTGATCCAGGCCTTCGCCGGCGAAGTGATCAACACGCAGGAAGGCGGGCAGGACCCTGCCCACCCGGGACGCGACCTGCCGCCCTTCCAGCTGGACCGCTGCCACGCTCTCCGCCGCGAGGCCGAGGCCGTGCGGCTCTATTACCCCCGCTGGCATCGCCCGGCGGCGGAGCACAATCCGCAGCGCCCGGCAGGCGCCGGGCAACCGGGCTGAGCGCTCGCCCGACCCGCCCCTGGCTCCGCCAGCCCCGATCCCTTCCCCACCTCACAGCGTCACCATGAAGATCCACGAATACCAAGGCAAGGAGATCCTGCGCCAGTTCGGCGTGCCGGTGCCGCGCGGCTACCCCGCCTTCACCACGCAGGAAGCCGTCGAGGCGGCCCAGAAGCTGGGCGGCCCGGTCTGGGTCGTCAAGGCGCAGATCCACGCCGGCGGCCGCGGCAAGGGAGGCGGCGTCAAGGTCGCGAAGTCGCTCGACGACGTGAAGGCGTTGTCGAGCCAGATCCTCGGCATGCAGCTGAAGACCCACCAGACCGGTCCCGAAGGCCAGAAGGTGCGGCGCCTCTACATCGAGGAAGGCGCGGACATCAAGAAGGAGTACTACGTCTCGCTGGTCACCGACCGCGCGACGCAGAAGGTCGCGTTCATCGCCTCCAGCGAGGGCGGCATGGACATCGAGGAGGTCGCGCACAGCACTCCCGACAAGATCATCACCGAGGTCATCGATCCGCTGACCGGCCTGGGCGACGCGCAGGCGAAGAAGATCGCCGCAGCGGTCGGCCTGCCCGAGGGCTCGCACGCGCAGGCCACGACGCTGTTCCAGAACCTCTACCGCTGCTACATGGAGACGGATGCCTCGCTGGTCGAGATCAACCCGCTCAACTGCGACAGCAAGGGCAAGCTGGTCGCGCTGGACGCGAAGTTCAACTTCGACGCCAACGCGCTGTTCCGCCACCCCGAGATCGTCGCCTACCGCGACCTCGACGAGGAGGACCCGGCCGAGGTCGAGGCCAGCAAGTTCGATCTCGCCTACATCCAGCTCGACGGCAACATCGGCTGCCTGGTCAACGGCGCGGGCCTGGCGATGGCGACCATGGACACCATCAAGCTGTTCGGCGGCGAGCCGGCCAACTTCCTGGACGTCGGTGGCGGCGCGACCGCCGAGAAGGTCACCGAGGCCTTCAAGATCATGCTCAAGAACCCCGAGGTGAAGGCCATCCTGGTCAACATCTTCGGCGGCATCATGCGCTGCGACACCATCGCCGACGGCGTGATCACCGCCTCCAAGGCGGTCGGCCTGAAGGTGCCGCTGGTGGTGCGGATGAAGGGCACGAACGAGGACCTCGGCAAGAAGATGCTGGCCGAGAGCGGCCTGCCGATCATCGCGGCCAACACGATGGCCGAGGCCGCGACCGCCGTGGTCGCCGCCGTCAAGAAGCAGTGAGCCGAGGACACGACGCATGAGCATCCTGATCAACAAGGACACCCGGGTCATCACCCAGGGCATCACCGGCAAGACCGGCCAGTTCCACACCCGCGGCTGCCGCGACTACGCCAACGGCAAGGCCTGCTTCGTCGCGGGCGTCAACCCGAAGAAGGCCGGCGAGGACTTCGAGGGCATCCCGATCCACGCCACCGTCAAGGACGCGGCCCGGGCCACCGGCGCGACCGTCAGCGTGATCTACGTGCCGCCGGCCGGCGCCGCCGCGGCAATCTGGGAGGCGGTCGAAGCCGACCTGGACCTCGCGATCTGCATCACCGAAGGCATCCCGGTCCGCGACATGCTCGAGGTGCGCAACAAGATGAAGGCCAAGGAGGCCGCCGGCGGCAAGAGGACGCTGCTGCTGGGCCCCAACTGCCCCGGGCTGATCACGCCGGAGGAAATCAAGATCGGCATCATGCCGGGCCACATCCACCGCAAGGGCCGCATCGGCGTGGTCAGCCGCTCCGGCACGCTGACTTACGAGGCGGTGGCCCAGGTCACCGAGCTGGGCCTCGGCCAGTCGAGCGCGGTCGGCATCGGCGGCGACCCGATCAACGGCCTGAAGCACATCGACGTGATGCGGTTGTTCAACGACGACCCCGACACCGAGGCCGTGATCATGATCGGCGAGATCGGCGGTCCCGACGAAGCCGAAGCGGCCCGCTGGTGCAAGGCGAACATGAAGAAGCCCGTGGTCGGCTTCATCGCCGGCGTCACCGCCCCCCCGGGCAAGCGCATGGGCCATGCCGGCGCGCTGATCTCGGGCGGCGCCGATACGGCCGACGCCAAGCTCGCGATCATGGAAGAGTGCGGCTTCAAGGTCACCCGCGATCCGTCGGAGATGGGCAAGCTGCTCAAGGCGCTGCTCTGACGCCGGTCGCGGCCCGCGCGCCGGCCGGGGCGGCGGCGCGTGAGTAGTCTCCGCAACGCCCGGCCCGGCGCCGCCTCCTACACTGCCGTCTTCCCGCCCGGCGGGCTCGCAGCGCAGCACGACAAGGACGCCTCATGGAAACATTGATGACCCCGGAGTTCTGGGTCGCGGTCGGCCAGATCATCCTGATCGACATAGTGCTGGGCGGCGACAACGCGGTCGTCATCGCGCTGGCCTGCCGCGGGCTGCCGCCGCACCTGCGCACGAAGGGCGTCCTCTGGGGCACGGCCGGCGCGATCATCCTGCGCGTCATCCTGATCTTCTTCGCGCTGACGCTGCTGGCGATCCCCTACCTCAAGATCGTCGGTGCGCTGCTGCTGGTCTGGATCGGCGTCAAGCTGCTGGTGCCTGACCACGACGATGCGCACGGCGACATCCAGGCCAGCGACAAGCTCTGGGGCGCGATCAAGACCGTGGTCATCGCCGATCTGGTGATGAGCATCGACAACGTGATCGCGATCGCCGGCGCCGCCGAGAGTGCCGGGGGCGACCACAAGATGCCGCTGGTGATCTTCGGCCTGCTCGTCAGCATCCCCATCATCGTCTGGGGCAGCCAGCTGGTGCTCAAGCTGATGGACCGCTTCCCGATCATCATCACGGCCGGCGGCATGCTGCTCGGCTGGATCGCCGGCACGATGGCGGTCACCGATCCGGCCGCCACGTCGCTGGTGCCGCAGACCGACGTGGTCAAGTACGGGGCCGGCCTCGCCGGTGCGCTGCTGGTCCTGGCCATCGGCAAGTGGATCCAGAGCCGGCGCTCCACGGGCGAACCGGCTGCCGGCGCCTAGCGGACCCCGGCGCAAGCCCCGCGACCGAGCGGTGGCTGCGCCGTGCCGGCGTGCTACCGTCATGGGCATGCCTGTTGACGCTGCCTCTCGCCCGACGTCCTCGAAGCTGGCGCGGCGCGTAGCGGCCTCGCTGGCCACCGCCACGCCCTTCGCGCTGGCCGACGGGCTGGGGCCGGCCACCGAGTCCGGCGGCAACTCCCTCTGGGTCGGCGTGGCCTTCGTGCTGGCGGCGATCGCCGGCCTGGCCTGGCACTGGCGCCCACGCACCACCGTGCCGCCCGAACTGCAGCGGCGCCGCCGCACCGATCGGCAACGCTCGCGCTCCGGCTTCAACAGCACCTTGATCGACTCGACCGTCGACACCGTGCTCGATCCACGCATCGCCGAGCCGCAACGCCGCATCGGCCCCTACCTCGTCGAGCGCGACATCGGCCGCGGCGCGATGGGCATGGTGCTGCTGTGCCGCGACGAGCGCACCGGCGAGTCGGTCGCGCTCAAGACGATGGCGCTGGGCCGCGAGTTCCACGGCGACGCCCTCGAGGAGGCCCGCGAACGCTTCTTCCGCGAGGCCGAGACCGCCGGCCGGCTGCAGCATCCGGACATCGTGGCCATCCGCGAGCACGGCGAAGAAGACGGCATCGCCTACATCGCGATGGAGTTGCTGTCGGGCCGCGACCTGAGCGAGTACGCGCAGCCGACGCGGTTGCTGCCGGTGCCGGTGGTGCTGGGCATCACGGCGCGGGTCGCCCAGGCCCTGGCCTATGCGCATCGCCAGGGCGTGACGCACCGCGACATCAAGCCGGCCAACATCATGGTCGAGCTGGTCAGCGGCATGGTGCGGGTCACCGACTTCGGAATCGCACGGATCATCGACTCGACGCAGACCCGCACCGGCCTCGTGCTGGGGACCCCGTCCTTCATGTCGCCCGAGCAGATGGCCGGTTCGCGCACCGACGGCCGCAGCGACCTGTACGCTCTGGGCGTCACGCTGTTCCAGCTGCTGACCGGCACGCTGCCCCACAAGGCCGAGTCGATGGCCGAGTTGATCCGCTCCATTGCCAACGACGTGGCGCCGGACGTCCGCAGCCTGCGGCCCGAGCTGCCGGCGGCGCTGGCCGACATCGTCGCGCTGGCGCTCGAGAAGCATCCCGAGGTGCGCTACGCCGACGGCGACCAGATGGCCGCCGACCTGCACGCGGTGCTGGTGCAGATGCGCAACGACGGCCGCCCCGCGGCCTCCGGACCGGCGGGCGCCGGCGGGGGTCCGACGGCCGCCGCCCCGGCCGAAGCCGGGCACAATCGCTGACGACTGCGCGCCGCCGCGCGTTCCCCCTGCTCGCCGATGCCCACGCTGCCGTCCACGCCTGCCCTGCGCTTCGAGTTCATCGGACTCACGGACACCGGCCGTGCGCGCAACAACAACGAGGACTCCGTCGTCATCGACGAGACCGCGGCCCTGGCCGTCCTGGCCGACGGCATGGGCGGCTACAACGCCGGCGAAGTGGCCAGCAGCATGGCCACCAGCTTCATCAAGGCCGAACTCGGCCGCTGGCTCAGCGAGGCCAGCGCCCAGGCCACCGACACCGACGTGCGGCGCGCGATGGACATCTGCGTCGACAACGCCAACCGGGCGATCTTCAACGCCGCCAACTCCAATCCGCAGTACGCCGGGATGGGTACGACGCTGGTGGTCGCGGTGCTGCGCGAGGCGCGGCTGCTGCTCGGCCACATCGGCGATTCGCGCGCCTACCGCCTGCGCGACGGCGAGCTCAGCCAGATCACGCGCGACCACTCGCTGCTGCAGGAGCAGATCGACGCCGGGCTCATCACGCCGGAACAGGCCGCCGTGTCCAACCACAAGAACCTGGTGACTCGCGCGGTCGGCGTCGAGGACACGGTCCTGCTCGAGACCCACCTGCACCAGACCCAGCCGGGCGACCTGGTGCTGCTGTGCTCCGATGGCCTGTCGGACATGATCGACGACGCGCAGATCGCCGCCGTGTTGCGCCAGCACGACTCTTTGTCGGACGCCGCCCAGGCCCTGGTGCAGGCTGCCAACGACGCGGGCGGACGGGATAACATCTCCGTCATCCTGGTGCGCGCCACGGGGACGGCGCCTGCGGCACGGGCCTGGTGGCCGTTCCGCCGCTGACAGCCGACGAGGGGCGGCTGGCCATCGGTTTACCAAGACAGCAGAACACAAGCACGGGGTCACGCATGGGCAAGCTGGTCGTATCGCTGGACGGAGTGGTCATCAAGGAGGTCCAGCTCACCAAGGACAAGACGACGCTCGGCCGCCGCCCGTACAACGACATCGTGATCGACAACCTCGCCGTGAGCGGCGAGCACGCCGTGCTGCAGATGGTGGGCCAGGACGTCTTCATCGAAGACCTCAACAGCACCAACGGCACCTACATCAACGGCAAGGCCGTCAAGAAGCAGCTGCTGCAGCACAACGACACGGTCGAGATCGGCAAGTACAAGATCAAGTACCTGAGCGTCGAGAGCTCGGACTACGAGAAGACCATGGTGATCAAGCCCGGCGCCCCGGCCGCCGCGGCGCCCCCGGCCTTCGCGCACACCGCGCCGATGGGCAGCGGCAGCAACTCAGGCTTCGGCGCCCTGTCCGGGGCGACGGCCGCGTCGATCCGGGTGCTCAACGGCGCGGCGGTCGGCCGCGAGGTGGCGCTGACCAAGGTCGTCACCACCGTCGGCAAGCCCGGCGTGCAGGTGGCCTCCATCACCAAGCGACCCGGCGGCTACGTCTTCGCCCACGTCGAGGGCGGCGGGCGGCCGATGGTCAACGGCAACCCGGTCAGCAGCGACCCGGTGCACCTGAAGAACGGCGACGTGATCGAACTCGCCGGGACGCAGATGCAGTTCGTCCAGACCTGACCCACCGGGCATAGTGCCGCCGCCGGCGCTGCGGCCGGCACGACGATGCAGCCAAAGGCGTGACGCGTGAGGCTTCGCACACGGCGCCGCTTGCCGCTCCCGCAGCCCGCAGGCACCATCGTGGAGTAACCGTTCACGTGCCTTGCGCGCTCCCCTGGCCGCCATGAGTTCTCCGCGCCTGCAGGTGCTCGGCTGTTCCGGGTCGATCGCCGCCGGCAGCCGCACCACCGCTTTCCTGCTCGACGACAGCGTACTGATCGACGCCGGCACCGGCGTGGGCGATCTCGCGCTGGACGCGATGGCCCGCATCGACGACATCCTGGTGTCGCACTCCCACCTGGACCACGTCCTCGCGATCCCTCTGCTGGCCGACAGCGTGATGAAGCTGCGGCTCGCCCAGCCGCACCGCGGCCCGATCCGCGTGCATGCCCTCCCCGAGACGCTGGACGCGCTGCGCGCCCATCTCTTCAACGGCCTGCTGTGGCCGGACTTCACCAGCATCCCCAGCCCGGCGCGGCCGATCCTGAAGCTCGAGCCGTTCGCCGTGGGCGACACGCTGAGCTTCGGCGCCGGCCCGCAGCAGCGGCGCGTCAAGGTCCTGCCGGCCGCACACACCGTACCGGCCTGCGGCTTTGCCGTCGAGACGCCGGCCGGGTGGTGGGTCTACAGCGGCGACACCGGCGCCAATCCGGCCCTGTGGGCGGCACTGAAGGGCAAACGCATCGCGCACCTGATCATCGAGACGGCGTTCGGCGACGACGAGCGCTGGCTGGCCGACCTGAGCGGCCACCTGGCACCCAGCAGCCTGGCCGCCGAGCTGGCCCAGCTGGACGGCAGCGTGCCCGTGCACATCACCCACCCCAAGCCTGGTGAGGTCGCCGCGGTCGTGGCGCAGATCCGCGCCATCGACACCGCGCACCGCGTCGAGCCGCTGGTCAAGGGCCTGGTGTTCGAGTTCTAGCCGGTCCATGGCCAAGAACCCGCTGCCGCACGACGCGGCCTTCGAGCTCGACCGCCATGGCGTGCTGCGCGTGCCCGCCTTGCTGTGGGTGGCGTTCGCCCTCATGGCGCGGCACTGGGTGCTGCTGATCGTCATCGGCGCCTCGGCGCGGCGCGAGGGCTCCTCGGTGCTGCTGCTCGGCGATGGCGGCATTCCCTGGGTCGCCCTGTCGATGGAAGTGCCCATCGTGCTGCTCGCGCTGGCCGCCTTCAACCGGCAGCCCGGTGCCGGCGCCTGGGCCCGCGGGCTGTGGAAGCGCGGCCGCGAGATCGTCGCGCTGACGGCGGCTCTCAACGTCGGGTGGACCGCGAACCTGCTGATAAAGTCAGACTACTGGACGCCGTGGCCCGAGCTCTTCCTGGCAAGCTGCTCGCTGATCGACGCAGCCATCGCGCTGAGCATGTACACGACGCCGTACTACCGGCAGCTGTTCGACGAATTCCCCGCGCGGCCTTGGGCCGAGCCGCCGACACCATGATCCGCGTCTTCATCGGTTTCGACGCCCGCGAGACAGCCGCCTGGCACGTGCTGTCGCACAGCATCCTGGCCCGCGCCTCCCAGCCGGTGAGCCTGATCCCGCTGGCGCTCGACAACCTGAAGGACGTGTTCCGGCGCGAGCCCAATCCGCTGCAGTCCACCGACTTCTCGTTCTCGCGCTTCCTGACGCCGCACCTCAGCGGCTACGAGGGCTGGTCGTTGTTCATGGACTGCGACATGCTGATGCGCGAAGACATCGCCAAGCTGTGGGCGCTGCGCGACGAGCGCTACGCGGTCATGTGCGTGCAGCACCAGCACCAGCCCACCGAGACCACCAAGTTCCTCGACAAGCCGCAGACCACCTACGGCAAGAAGAACTGGTCCAGCGTCATGCTCTTCAACAACGCCAAGTGCAAGGCGCTGACGCCCGACTACGTCAACACCGCCAGCGGCCTGGAACTGCACCAGTTCAAGTGGCTGGCGGGTGACGACCTGATCGGCGCGCTGCCGCACCGCTGGAACCACCTCGTGGGCTACGACGCCCCCGATCCGGAGGCGGCCAACGTGCACTTCACGATCGGCGGGCCGTACTTCACCGAGTACGCCGGCTGCGAGCATGCGGCCGAATGGTTCGCGGAGCGGGAGGCGATGCTGAGGGTGGATCAGCGACGGGCTTGAGCGCAAACGTCCATTGGACTCGCGACCGGCCAGAGGCCGAAGTGCTGACTCCTCGACGGCGCTTTCTGACTCCCGATCTGCCTCTCGGAGCGCGCCTCGCGAAGGCCCGCTATCGTCCGACTCTGCCGACGGAGTGTTGGCACTACAACGGTGAGGGCATTGCTCGCCGGCAACGCAGACTGGTCTCTGCGCTGAGTTCTATGTGGCTCCCACTGTGCTCGGGTCTCGTGTGCGACGAGAGGGGCACCATCTTATCCATCATGTAGGCATTGACCACGCGGCAACAGACAGCGGCGCCCAGAGTTCGCGAGTCGCCTCAATTGGCGCATCGTCTCTCACGAGTTCATCCGAATCCCGAGCAGCTCGGCCACCACAAAGCACCTCTGAAGAGGCATCACCGAGTTCAATGTGTGACCGAGTTCAACACCCGAATGTTGTTGATGAGCAGCGGGCGGTTGACTCCGGTACGTGTGATCTCGGGAACTCCGTGGAACGACCGTTCGGTCTTGGGGAAGGACAGCAAGCGGTTCGGCAAGAACTCGACCATGCCCACTCTCTCGAACAGCTCGAACTTGTGGTGTGGTCCCCCCCAGCACACGAAGTCAGGATCCTTCGCGCGGTAGATCGACGTGCCGAGCTCGCGCATCGAGTCGTCCTTGGGCAGATAAAACAGGAATGTCACCAGTCGATGCGGCGCATCGGTGTGGGGGCCAATCGCATAGTTGGTCTGGTCGTTGACCAACAAGGCGTCGCCGCGCGCCTTGAGGATCTCGTCGGCCGCGAGAATGCGCTGCAGGCGTGGTTCGAGAGATCGGGCGAACTTCTGCACGAAGAAGCTCAGAAAGGCGTCGCTGTACATCCAACTCGAGAGGTTGCGCCAAAAAGTTTGCTGCTCGGTCGACATCCGGGCGAACTCCTCGTCGGTGAACAGCACGACGTTGCGCTCCTGATAGGCTTGACTAGACACCCGCCCAGTCTCGCCAATGGGCCGCAAGCTTCCCGGCGCTGGGAAGTGCGCCAGCATCTCTGCGTAGTAATCTTTCGGGAAGACCTCGTCGACAACAAGGTACGGGAACGGGTCCTCGACTATCTCGGCCCTCGCCACTCGCCCGAGCACATGCTCCAGCACCAGGCGACCTCGCCGGTCCGGAGGCAGACCGATCGAGAAGGTCTTCTTGAAATCGATGCGCTCTGCAACACCACGGCGGAAAATGAACTCGCCGACGCCCTCAAAGGCGCCAGTGCTGCGCAGCGCGCCGCGCACCTGCTCCGGGTCGTACGCGAAACCCAACGATTGCAGCATCTTGATCACTGCATTGTGTTCGGCGAGATGCGTATTCAGTTCGACCAGCACCTCACGAACGCGCGAATCTGCTAGCGTGCGGCGCGCGCCCTGCAACACCTTGTGTTCGATGCCGTCGACATCGAGCTTGACGTAGTCGGGTACCGGGACGGCGCCGCTCTCCACCAGCTGGTCAAGCGTCACGCTGAACGCACCCTGCGTGAAGGCGGCCTTACGCGGCTTAAGGTCGAAGCCGACCTGCTCGCCGAACGAGTGGCACGACCCGCCACCCGAGAACTTTGAAAGGTAAAGCTTGTCGAGCTGCATCGTGTCCGAGAGCGCCAGGGGGAAGGCCAGCACTTGCTCGGACATGCCGTTGTCGGCGATATTGGCATTAAGCAGAGCGTAGTTCTGCGACTCGGGTTCGAAGGCAAAGACCTTGATGCCGAGCGTCACAGCCGAGAACAGGCTGTACATGCCGACGTTTGCGCCGATGTCGATCAGCGTGCTGCCCGGCGCCATCTGCTCGATCCAGCGGATCGTGTCGGGCTCTTTCTCGAACAGAGTCCGTACCCGCCAAGCAGTCATTTCATTCGGCGTGTTGAACACGATACGGCGACCGTGGTACTTGAGCACGGTCTGGGGGGGGCCTTCCGCGACGTCAGCCATCGAGGCTGATTCACCGGCGCCGGCTTGTGCCGAGGTCGCAGTTGCCGAGACGCGCGTGACAACGGCCGCCGCGGGCGCCGGAGCGAGTGCGAGCCGCGACGGCCTCGGGAGCTCTGTATCCGACTGCAGCGACCGAACCACGACCACGAAGCCGCTTGGAATCGGTTGCCTGTCAATGACTTCGAAGCGCTGCTGGAGCCGAGGCAGCCACCAACTCGGGCCTTGCTGGGTCAAGTGAGCGTTCCGCCCGTCGCTCAGCACCTTCACGGCCGGCCCTGAGTGCACGGTGAAAAAGCCATAAGGGTCGCAGAGCCGGGCAAGATGGTCCAGCACGTTGTCTAGAAATGTCGGCTCGATGTGCTCGAGAACGTCGATGCAGCACACCAACTCAGCCGGCATCGGATCGCCAGCGTAGTCAGGTATGGCTGGGTCGTATCCCTCGTAGACGATGTCGTCGGGCAGGTTCAGCGCTTGCAGCAGGCTGCGCTTGCTGCCGCAGCCGTAATCGAGGATCGATCGCGCGCCCGTGCTGTGGAGCAAGCCCGCGACGACCTCGCCGTACTGGAGTGCGGCTGTGCCGTAGTTGCCCTTGGCATGCAGTGCGGCCTGCTCGGCCCGGTACTGTTCTGTGATCAACATCGAGAACCTCTAACGAATGGCTCACCCAGTCGGAGCGGAGTCCAGTTTCAACGATACGTCCAAGTGTAGGGCGGTCCCCGACTGATGCCAGCGGCCATAGTGCACACCAAGGCGCCGCGGCTTCGCGCCACAATGGCACCATCTCCAGCGCCCACTGCTTTCCGGGCGGCCCCCAGCGGCCCGGACGCATAGGACCCGAGGGTTCATCGATGAAGAGCATCCTGCGCAAGATCACCAACGCCCAGGGACAGGAGTTGACCGTGTCAGTCCACGTGCCTGCACGGCTCGCGTCGGGCTCGGGCGTCGTAGCCGCTAGCCCCGAGGAGCGAGACGCTGTGGCCGCGGCGCTGCGTGCCTTCAAGGCAAGCCGCTTCGACGAGGTGCTGACGCTTCTTGCCGCATTTGCGTCGGCGCCGACCCAACCGCAAACGTTGGTGACGCTTGCCCGAACCCGCATCGCCGAAGGTGATTTCGGTGCCGCCGAGCAGCATCTTCGGCAAGCAGAGCGACTCTTTCCGCAGGAGCCGCAGGTCTGGAAGGCGCTGGCGATTGTGCTTCGTCTGCAACGTCGACCTGCCGACGAACTCGTCTACCGGCGAAACCTGATCTTCCTGGTCCCGCGTCCCGCCGCCGGGGCCTATTTGGCCTTCGCCCAGGCCTACGTCAAGGCTTACCGCAAGGATCCGGCGCCGCCGATGGCGGAGCTCCAGTTTGTCGCCGCGAAGCTGGCCGCGCACGCGCCGGATGATGACGCTGCGCGACGCGAGCGCCTCGAGTTCGCCCAGCAACTTTACGAACTGAAGCCGTTGCAGGGCAAAGGGATCGGCCACTACAAGGCCGTAAGTCCATGTCCGGAAGACTCGCGCGACGTCAGTATCGCGTGGCTGTCCATGGCGACTTGGTGCAAACGCAACGCCATCGAGTGCCGGCGCGCGACCGAGCTGGGGCGGACGGGCCATCGCCCGACATTGGCCGAGCTGACCCGCGTGGCTGTGCTGCCGAGCTTCCAGTGGGCTCCGTTACTGGACGAAGAGATGGTGGCGATCGACGGCTTCCTCATACACCGAGTCAAGCTGCAGACCGAAGTGGCGAGCAGTCCGATACTGCTCAACCGTCCTGGGCAGCGGGCCGAGTTGCGGATACCGCGAGAACTTCCAGTGGTCGATACACCTGCGCTGCTGCTGGGAGGAATGGCGCAGTACTACCACCAGACCATCGACTTCCTGGGTACCCTGGCCATCGCCGAGGCGCTGGGCGCTCCCGACGACCTGCGGCTGGTCGTGAACGACGATCTCTCCCCCTTCCAGCAGGAGCAGTTTGCGCTGCTTGGCATTGCTGAGGAACGACTGCTGCGAGTCAAAGTAGACGAGCCGCAACGCTTCGCGCGGCTGTGGGTGGCGTCGCGCCCTGTGCTTGGCGGTCAGTGGATCGATCCTCTAGTGCCCCGATGGCACCGGCAGCGGCTCGTCCCTGCCGGCCTCCAGCCGGTGCGCAAGCTCTATCTCTCCCGCAGCGCCGTCGGCCGTCGGCGTGTGATTAACGAAGATGCCGTTGTCGCGTTGCTGAGCGAGCGCGGATACGAGGTGGTCCGCCCGGAAACGCTGAGCGTGGCCGAGCAGATTCGTCTGTTCGCCCAAGTAAGCCACATCGTGGCGCCAACCGGCGCCGCCTTGACCAACATGGTCTATGCGGCCCCTGGAGCGCACGTCGTCGTGTTCTACAACCGATACAGCGTCGCCGGCGGCAGTGACCGCTACTTCGACGCGCTCGCGGAAGCCTGTGGTCACTCATTTGCGCAGATCGACTGCAGACCTGTCGAGCTGCACCGTGTGCAACGGGAGGCTGATGCCGACATCGAGGTCAACCTCGAAGCCTTGCGCGCAGCGCTCGACTGAGTACAGCTCAGGCCTTGGGTGCCTTCCGACTCACGTGCACGATCACCGCTTCCGTGGCGAAGTCGACGAAGTCTCTCTGGTAGCCCATCTCCGTCAGCTCCCAGCGGAAGCTGTTGCCGAGCCTGGCCTTGCCCAACCACCCGAGGCGGTTCGCTTCCTGGAATTCGACCGCCTTCTTGCAGGCGTCCTCCATGATCCGCGTCAGTCGGTTGACCGACGGGCGCTTGCCGGGTTGTTGATCTAGCGCCGGGGGATAACGCTTGCCGATGTCCTGTGCCAGCGACTTGGCAAAGGCGGTCACCGGCGAACTGGACCCGAAGGTGGAAAGTAGTCCCATACGCTCGTTCATAGTTTCTCGGCGCGAGTGTGCCCCAATAGAAAGAGGCGCCGAAGCGCCTCTCGGACCGAATCGGGCTCGATCAGCCGCGGCAGGAAGCTGGCATCAGGCGCAACGGGGCGCCGGTGCAGCTCCAGTCGGCCGTGTTGCCGTTCCAGCTGGGCGACAGCACGACAGAGACGCCAACCGTACCGACGGCCGACGTGCCCGTCACGTTGATCGTGCCGGTGGCATCGATGGCGGCGCTGGCGATGAACTTCGTGGTCGAGATCACGATGGCCGCGGTGTTGATGCCCGAGCAGCCGTTGTTGTTCTGGCAGACCTCGGTGATCGAAGTGCGCGCCGACGACCCGCCGAGCAGGATCTCCGAAACGCGGGCCCGGATCGTGTAGTCCTGGTACGCCGGCAGCGCAACGGCTGCCAGGATACCGATGATGGCGACCACGATCATCAGTTCGATGAGCGTGAAGCCCTGTTGCAGCGATCTCTTCATTCAGTTGCTCCTTTGGATGGGGATGTGTTGCGACAGAACTTTCGCAAAGCCTGTGCCGCCACTCGAAGCGACAAGAATGGTCACTAGTTGCCAAGGAGTTGTGCGCCACGTCACGGGTGTTGACCCGCCTGTGATGTCTTGCTGGACCTTCGGCGTGGTGGCGCCTGCCAATGTTTGGCAGTCCGGGTGCCAACCACAGCAGGTCGTAGCACCAACAAAAAGAGGCGCCGAAGCGCCTCTCGGACCGATCGGGCTCGATCAGCCGCGGCAGGTAGCCGGCATCAGGCGCAACGGGGCGCCGGTGCAGCTCCAGTCGGCCGTGTTGCCGTTCCAGCTGGGCGACAGCACGACAGAGACGCCAACCGTACCGACGGCCGACGTGCCCGTCACGTTGATCGTGCCGGTGGCATCGATGGCGGCGCTGGCGATGAACTTCGTGGTCGAGATCACGATGGCCGCGGTGTTGATGCCCGAGCAGCCGTTGTTGTTCTGGCAGACCTCGGTGATCGAAGTGCGCGCCGACGACCCGCCGAGCAGGATCTCCGAAACGCGGGCCCGGATCGTGTAGTCCTGGTACGCCGGCAGCGCAACGGCTGCCAGGATACCGATGATGGCGACCACGATCATCAGTTCGATGAGCGTGAAGCCCTGTTGCACGGATTTCTTCATGGCCTAGCCCTTTGCGGTAGTTGAGTTGCGGAATGCGAGATTAAGACCGCAAGGAACGTGCCCTTCGGAATCCGACGGGTTTCGTCGCTCCCTCAGGCTCAACCGTGAGCTTGATCACGCTTCCGCCTCCACGCCTTGAACTCGTCGTCTATCGTTTCGAGCACTCTTTGCCAGTTCTCGGTCTCGTCTTGGCGGAAGACCCGAGATGATGGGTACCACGGCAGAACCTTGGAATGAAGGCCGTAACGCCACTCCGGAATCCGCGGCGCCATGATCCAGACTGGACGGTTCAGGGCGCCCGCGTAGTGGACCGTCGTGTTGCAGACGGTGATCACAAGATCAAGAGCCGTGATCAGGGCGGCGAAGTCGTCGAGAACCTTGATGGACTCCGCCCAGTAGTGGAGCGGCATACCGTGGGCAGCGGTGCGCGCCAAATCGTCCTTGACATCGCCGTACTGCAGGCACACCCACTCGGCGCGCTTGCCCTGAACCAGCGGCGCCAGCTGCAGAACGTCCATTGTTCGCAGTGCACGCCGCGTCGCTTCATTGCCACCGCGCCACGACACACCGATGTACGGGCCCGGCCCGCGCGCGGCCAGCTGCTCGCGCCAGTAGCGCACGCGGTCGGGATCGGCGCGCAGATAGCCCTGGTGGGCGGGGAAGTCTTCATGCCGGCGCCGGAACAGGCGGGGAAGATCGCCGATCGCGATGAAGTAGTCGATGCGGCCCAGCCCGACCACCCAATCAAAACTGTTGTCCTGCCGGGTCGCCACGATCTCACAGGTCGGAAAGGACCGAGCGATGGTCGGCGCCACGCGATCGACCACTTCGACGATCACGCGGGTTGGACTACGCGCCAGCAGATCTGGCAGGCACGAGGCAAACATCACCTGATCGCCAAGGCCCTGCTCAGCGAGGAGGAGGATGGTCTTGCCCTCGAGCGGCTCGTGCCCCTGCCACATCGGGAACGGAAGCATGCGCAGGTGCTTCACGGAGCTTAGCGTGCGCATGGCGTAGTCGTCCCACCCTTCGGCGTAGCGCTCGTGCAGCAGGTGGATGGTGGCGCGCGGGAAGCGTCTGATGGGCTCCCTGGGCGCCTCGGCGATCGCCCGGTCGAGGATGGGCAGCGCTTCGTCATGTCGGCCGGCGTGCGTCAGAGCGTGCACACGCATGGCCAGCAACTCTTCAGCCATGTGCGGCCATTCCGCGAGCAACTCGTCGATCAACTCGATGGCTTCCCGGTACCTGTAGCGCGCCACTAGGCTGGTTGCCAGATGTGCGCGGTTGGTCGCGCTGGGTTCGATCTCGCAGGCCTTCTCGATCAGCACTCCAGCGTCGGCAAAGCGATCCTGCTCCTGCCGGATGTCGGCCATCGCAAGCAGCAGTCGCACATCGTTCGGCCACTGCTGGAGTGCCGACTCGACCAGAGGTTTACCCTGTCTGTACTCCTTCTCCTTCACAAGAGCCCGACCCAACACCGAAACAACGTTGGTGTCATCGGGATGCACTGACAAGTAGGCCCGCAAGGCGTCGATCCCCGTCTGCGTGTCACCTTGTTCCCGGTACAGCTCGAACAACTCGATCGCCGTCAAGCCATCGTCTGGGTGAGCCAAGTAGATCGCCTCACACTCCTCGATCGCACGCATCAGGTCGCCAGTGGCGCGCAGGCGCCTTACCTCCTCGAGGTGGGGACTACTGTCCGAGTCTGCCGCTTGCTCGTCTTGCGCAACCGGCTTCCCGCCCGCTGCGACATCGGCCTCGAGTGCTTCCAGGTTGCTGCGCGCGGTCGTGAAGCCAGGGTCGATTTCGAGCGCCCGCCGGAGCGCCGCGCGCGCGCCACCGACGTCGCGTCGCGCGCGCAGCGCTATGCCCAAGTTGCTCCACGAGGCCTTGTCCAGCGGGTCGAGCCGGGTCGCTCTAGTCAGGGCGGTCGTCGCGAGTGCGTAACTTCCCCTTCGAACATGGCAGAGACCGAGCTGGGCGCTGAAGCGCGGCTCGGTGCCGTTATTGGCCGCGAACTGAGCATGCAGAACTGCCAGCTCTTCTTGCCCCTGCTCCACCAGGACAAGCGCGAGCCCGTAGTGGGCGTCGGGTAGGCCAGGCGCTCGGCTCAGCGCCTCGCGGAACATGCGCTCGGCATCCGCATCTCGATGCTCGTGAAAGGCGACTTCGCCCTTCAGGCACAGGGCCACGAGTGCTCGCTGAGCAATAGTCTCGTGCAAGGCCTCGGCGGCCAGCGAGGCTTCCGTCAGCTTTCGGCGCGAGATGAGCTCGCGCACCTCCGCCGGTGTCCAACGGCGCTTGGCAATTGAGCCAGACGTCAGGCTACGCAGCACGCTGCCGATCATCCCCATTACGGTCCTTCCGTAGCCCGACTTGACGGGCACTCTGGCGAGGATAGCGGGAAGACACCCGACCAGTCGTGTCGTGCTGCGCGGTATGGGCCCCTCTGTCGAGTAACGTCTAGCCGCCTGCTTCCGCCTGCCACCGCACCGCCCCATGCCTCCCGCAGCAACCCAGTTTCCTGCGCGCGACGTCTCCGCCTTCTTGGCTGTTGCACTGCCCCTGCTGCTGGCCCGCAGCGCCGTGCCCGACTCGGTCTTCTACAACCAGGTCGCCGCCTGCGCCGGCTGGGCCTTGTGGCTGCTGCTCGGGCGCGGCGCGGGCGCGGGCCGGATCGCGGGGCTCGAGCCGGCCGTCGCCGCCTTGGCGCTGTGCCTGGCGTTCGCGGGCGTCGGGCTCGATCGCGGCCAGGCCGCACCCGCCCTGCTGCTCGCAGCCGCGCTCGCCGTGCTGGTGGCCAGCGCCCGGCGCGGCAGCGGCTCGACCGAAGCCATGGCCTGGGCCTGGCTTGTCGGCGGTCTCGCCTGCGTGGTCGTGGCGCTGCTGCAGTACTTCGCGCCGTCACTCGCCGACGGCTGGTTGGTGGCTGTCAACGGCTCGCCGGGCCGCGCCATCGGCAACCTGCGCCAGCCCAACCACCTGGCCACGGCGCTGCTGTGCGCGATCGTGATGACCGCCTGGCTGTGGCATGCGGGCCGGCTGCGATCCATCGGGGCCGGCGCGGCCATCGTTGCGATGGTGCTGGCCGTTGCGCTGAGCGCCTCGCGCACCGGCGCGCTGTCGCTCGGCGTGCTGCTGCTGTGGGCCTTGCTGGACCGCAGCCTGCCGCGCGCGGCGCGCTGGACGCTGGCGCTGACGCCGCTGGCCTACCTGCTGTTCTGGGGCGCGCTCGCCGAGTACGCGCTGTGGCAGCAGGCGCACTTCTATGCGGCCGAACGATTGCAGAGCAGTGGCGACATCAGCAGCTCGCGCTTCGCGATCTGGCGCAACGCGCTGTCGCTGGTGGCCCAGAACCCCTGGACCGGCGTGGGCTGGGGCAACTTCAACTTCGCCTGGACCTTCACGCCCTTCCCGGACCGGCCGGTGGCGTTCTTCGACCACACCCACAACCTGCCGCTGCAGCTGGCCGTCGAGATCGGCGTGCCGGCCACCGCCGCGGTGCTGGGCCTGCTGGCCTGGGCCCTGTGGCGCGCACGCGGTGCGCTGCGCGTTGACGCGCAGGCGCCGGGCCACCCGGGGCGCGCGGTCTTCGTGATGCTGGTCGTGCTGGCCGTCCACAGCCTGCTGGAGTACCCGCTCTGGTATGCCTACTTCCTGCTGCCGGCGGCCTGGGCGCTGGGCGTGCTGGTCGGGTCGGCGGCCCCGGCGTCCGCAGCGACCGACCCGCGCGCACGCGCCACCGCGCAAGCGCCGGCGCGGTCGGCCGGGGAGGCCTGGGCGTCCGGCCTGGCCGGCGTGCTGATGCTGGCCGGCGCCGTCTACGCCACCTGGGACCACCTCCGCATCGAGGCCATCTATGCCCCCGCGCCCGGCGCGCCGCCGCTCGGCCTGCGCATCGCGGAGGGCCGCAGCAGCCTGCTGTTCGGCCACCACGCCGACTACGCGGCCGTCACCAATCCTCCGCGCGACCCGGCGATCTCGAGCTTCCGTCGTCCGCTGCACCAGCTGGTCGACGTGCGCCTGCTGATCGCCTACATCGAGGCGCTGCGGGCCGAGGGTCGCACCGATGCAGCGCTGTACGCCGCGCAACGGCTGCGCGAGTTCCGCCGCGACGACGCGCAGGCCTACTTTGCCGCGTGCACGCCGCAGAACCCGGCACTGCCCTTCCAGTGCGAGACGAAGCCCGTGGCCTTGAACTGGCGGGATCTGGAGCCCTGAGCGCAGCGCGCCGCTCAGGCGCCCGCGACGAAGGACCCCGACTTCCCGCCGTGCTTCTCGAGCAGCCGCACGCCGTCGATGACCATGCCGCGGTCGACGGCCTTGCACATGTCGTAGATGGTCAGCAGGCCGACCTGAACGGCGGTCAGGGCTTCCATCTCGACGCCGGTCGGGCCCAGCGTCTCGGCCGTCACGCGGCAGGCGATGCGCGCGCCGGCGGCGTCGAGTTCGAACTCGGCCGCCACGCGCGTCAGCGGCAGCGGGTGGCACAGCGGGATCAGCTCGGCGGTGCGCTTGGCACCCTGGATCGCGGCGATGCGCGCGATGCCGATCACGTCGCCCTTCTTCGCGCTGCCCTCGGCGATGAGCTTCAGCGTCGCCGGCAGCATGCGGATCCAGCCTTCGGCGACGGCGATGCGGTGGGTCGGGGCCTTGGACGAGACATCGACCATGTGGGCCTGGCCCTGCGCGTCGAAGTGGGTCAGCCCGCGGGGGTCGGTACTCATGGCAGCAGCAACATCGGGAAACAAGGCTGCGGCATCATAGTCGCAGGCCCTCCGGAACCGCAGCGCTGCGTCAGTGTCCGACCCGGGCCGTGCCGCACACTCCCGCGATGGAACAGACCCTCCCCCCCGCTGCGTCGCCCCCGCCGGCGCGCGGCTTCGGCCTGCGCTCGCGGCTGCGCGCCGCCGGCATCCACCTGGGGCTCAGCGCCCTGGTGGCCGCCATGGCGGCGGCGCTGGTGTTCGGGCTCTGGTACCCGACCCCGTTCCGCGAGATCTCGGGTGGCCGCGAACTCTTCCTCCTCGTCGTCGCGGTCGACGTGGTGCTGGGGCCGCTGATCACCTTTGCCGTGTTCGACCGTCGCAAGCCCTGGGGCGAACTGCGTCGCGACCTCGCGGTCGTGGCACTGCTGCAGCTGGCCGGCCTGGGCTACGGGCTGCACACCGTCTTCGAGGCGCGGCCGGTGGTGCTGGCCCTCGAGAAGGATCGCCTGCGCGTCGTGCGCGCGATCGACATCGAGCCCGCCGAGTTCGCCAAGGCGCCGCCCGAGTGGCAGCGCCTGCCCTGGTGGGGTGTGCAGACGCTCGCGGCGCGCATGCCGACCGAGGCCGAGAAGCTCGAAGCCATCGACCTGGGCCTGCAGGGCCAGGACATCGGCATGCGGCCGCAGTTCTGGCTGCCGGCCGCCGCCACGGCGCAGGCCTTGATCGACGGCAGCAAGCCGGTGGCCGAGCTCAACCAGCACTACCCGGCGCGTGCGCCCGAGCTGCAGGCCGTGCTGGCCGCCACGGGGGTCGCCATCGATCGGCTCAAGTACCTGCCGCTGCTGGCGCGCCGCACCGACTGGATCGCGCTGGTCGACGGCAGCAACGGCCGCATCGTCGGCTACGCCCCCTTCGATGGCTTCTAGCGCCCGCACCCCCAGGCCGAAGCGCCGTGCGCTGCCGCTGGCCCTGAGCCTGGCGCTGGCGGCGCAGTCGCTGGCGCCGGGGGCGCTGGCGCAGCAGCCCGCGCCCCTGCCGCGCCCCGCCGACAACCGCAACGCCCTGCCGGCGCTGGGCGATACCGCGTCCGAGGACGTGTCGGTCGGCACCGAGCGTCGCGTGGGCGACCGCATCATGCGCGACATCCGGCGCGACCCGGACTACCTCGACGATCCGCTGCTGCTCGAGTACCTGCAGCGCATGTGGAGCGGTCTGGTCGACGCCGCCCGCGCCCGCGGCGAGATCCCGGCCGAGCTGGACGAGCGCTTCGCCTGGGAGCTGTTCCTGGTGCGCGACCGCAGCGTCAACGCCTTCGCGCTGCCCGGTGGCTACATCGGCGTGCACCTGGGCCTGGCCTCCGTGACCGCCACGCCGGACGAACTGGCCTCGGTGCTGGCGCACGAGCTGGCGCACGTGACGCAGCGCCACATCGCGCGCAGCGTCGGCGCCAGCAAGACGACCTCGCTCGTCAGCCTGGCCGGGCTGATCCTCGGCGTGCTGGCGGCCAGCCGCAGCCCCGACGCCGCCAGCGCGCTGATCACCGGCGGGCAGGCGGTCGCCGTGCAGGGCCAGCTCAACTACTCGCGCGACGCCGAGCGCGAGGCCGACCGCGTCGGCTTCAACGTGCTGACCGGCGCCGGCTACGCGCCCAGCGGCATGGCCGCGATGTTCGAGAAGCTGCTGCAGGCCTCGCGCCTCAACGACAGCCAGAACTTCCCCTACCTGCGCAGCCACCCGCTGACGACCGAGCGCATCGGCGACGCGCGCTCGCGCCTGGGCGTCAACGTGGCGGTTCCCGCCCAGCGGCCGGTGCTGCACGCGCTGATGCAGATGCGCGCCCGCACGCTGATGGACCCGCGCGATGGCTCACTGCAGCGCATGCAGGATCTCGACTCGGAGCGCGCCCTCGGTGCCGTGGCCACGCCGACCGACCGGCTGGCGGCGCTCTACGGCAGCGCGCTGGCGTCGATCGTGCGTCGCGACTTCGCGCGGGCCGATGCGGCGCTGGCCGTCGCGCGCCCGCTGGCCGACGCCGACCCGGCGGCGCGCGATGCGCTGGCCATGCTGACGCTGCAGGGCCTGATCGCCCGCGGCGACGCGGCGCGCGCCGGCGTGCTGATCGACGGCCTGCTGGCCTCGCCGGATGTCGCTGCCTCGCGCCCGCTGCTGCTGGCCCAGGCGCAGCGCGCGCTGCTGCCCGGCGGCAATGCCGAGGCGCAACGCGCTGCGGCGGATCGGCTGCAGACCTGGGTGGCGGTGCACAACGGCGACGCCGCTGCCTGGTCGAGCCTCGCGCAGACCTGGGAGCGGCTGGGCCAGCGGCTGCGCGCCGCGCGCGCCGCCGCCGAGGCGCGCGCCGCGGTCGGCGACGTCCAGGGGGCGGTGGAGCGCCTGCGCATCGCGCAACGCCTGGCGCGCACCGCGACCGGCGCCGACTTCATCGAGGCCTCGGTGCTCGATGCCCGGCTGAAGGACCTGGAGGCGCAGCGCCGCCAGATCATGATCGACGAGCGCGGCGGCGGCTTCTAGGCCGCGCCGGCGTTCAGCGCCTGCGGGCGAACAGCGCTTCGAGCGCCGCGTCGATGACCAGCCCGCACAGGCTGTAGATCAGCGAGCCGATCAGCGCTGCGACGAAGCCGCGCACGCTGAAGCCGTCCAGCACGTTGGCGGCAAAGTAGAACATCAGCGCGTTGATGACGAAGAGGAAGAGCCCCAGCGTCAGCAGCGTCACCGGCAGCGTCAGGATGACCAGCAACGGGCGCAGCACCGCGTTGAACAGGCCCAGCACCAGGGCCGCGATCATCGCGCTGGTGAAACTGGCCACCACCACGCCCGGGTAGAGGTGCGCCACCAGCAGCAGCGCGGCGGCCAGCAGCACCCAACGGATCAGCATCTTCAGCATGCCGTGCAGGATACACGGCATGCCCCCGGATCACGCTCGGGCATCGCCCCGCCGCCACAATCGCGCTTGTCGAAAGGGGAGTAGCAGGTCACGCCCGTGACCGCGGCCCCCCGTCAGTACGGCGACCGCCGCCCGGTGGTCGCCCGGGACCGCAGAGGAATCCTTCCCTCCGCAAGACCTTTCGGCGCTTGGCCCTCGTTCCCTTCCTCTTCAGGAGAGTTCATGAGCACCATGGCGCCGCAATGGCTCTGGTTCGTCTTTGTCGCGACTGTTCTCGTCGCGCTGTTCGTCGATTTCGTCCTGCTCAGTCGCCGCGGCGCCGCCGAGGTGACCGTGCCGCAGGCCGCGCGCTGGTCGGTCGTCTGGGTGCTGATCAGCCTGGCCTTCAACGCGCTGTTCTGGTGGGCCATGCAGGCCGAGCACGGCAACGCCGTCGCCAACGTCAAGGCGATGGAGTTCCTGACCGGCTACCTGATCGAGAAGTCGCTGGCAGTCGACAACATCTTCGTCTTCCTGATGATCTTCAGCTACTTCGCGGTGCCGCCGGCCTACCAGAAGCGCGTGCTGATGATCGGCATCGTCGGCGCGATCGTGCTGCGCACGGCGATGATCCTGGTCGGCGCCTGGCTGATCGCGCAGTTCCACTGGCTGCTCTACCTGTTCGGTGCCTTCCTGCTGGTCACCGGCATCAAGATGTGGTGGGCCGCCGGGCAGGAGCCCGACCTCGAGAGCAACCCGGCCCTCAAGCTGCTGCGCCGTCTGTTGCCCGTCAGCAAGGACTTCGACGGCGAGAAGTTCTTCACCGTCGAGAACGGCAAGCGCATCGCCACGCCGCTGCTGATGGTGGCCGCGCTGGTCGGCATCACCGACGTGATCTTCGCCGTCGACTCGATCCCGGCGATCTTCGCGATCACCGAGGACCCGTTCATCGTGCTCACGTCCAACATCTTCGCGATCCTGGGCCTGCGTGCGATGTACTTCCTGCTGGCCGCGATGGCCGCGAAGTTCCACCTGCTGAGCTACGGGCTGGCGGTGGTGCTGGTCTTCATCGGCGGCAAGATGCTGCTGATCGACGTCATCAAGATCCCGGTGCTGCTGTCGCTCGGCATCGTCGTCGCGATCCTGGCCGTGACCATGGTGTGGAGCCTGCGCACCGCGCGGCCCGAGGATCGCGGGCCCGCGCGGCGGCTGACGGGCTGAGCGCCCGCCCGCCGCGACCGGGCGTCAGATGACGCTCAACACCTCTTCGTCGGCGGCCGGGCCCGCGGGTGCCTTGCTTCGCGACGGCCGCCGCGACCAAGCGTCAGATGACGCTCAGCCGCACCTCGATGTTGCCCCGGGTCGCGTTCGAGTACGGGCAGACCTGGTGGGCGGCGTCGACGATCTGCTGCACCTGGGCCTTGTCCATGCCGGGCACGTTGACCGCCAGGTCGACCTCGATGCCGAAGCCCTGCGGGATCTGGCCGATGCCGACCTTGCCGGTGATGTTGGTGTCGGCCGGCAGGGCGATCTTCTTCTGGCCGGCGACGAACTTCATCGCGCCCAGGAAGCAGGCCGAGTAGCCGGCGGCGAACATCTGCTCGGGGTTGGTGCCGACGGCGCCGTTGCCGCCCAGTTCCTTGGGCGTCGTCAGCTTGACGTCGAGCACGCCGTCCGAGGACTTGGCGCTGCCTTCGCGGCCGCCGGTCGCGGTGGCCTGGGCGCGGTAGAGGACCTTCTCGATCTTGTTCATCGTGTTTCCTTTCGGGGGGTGGGAAGGGTCGCGGCCGTTCAGGCCGCAGCGGGGGCAGGGGAATCGGGCGCGGCCAGCGCGTCGCGCAGGCCCTGCAGCGCGCGGGTCAGTGCCGCCAGCTCGTCGAGCGCGCAGCCGGTCGCGCCGGCCAGCATCGCCGGGACGCCGAGCGCGCGGCGGCGCAGCGCGCGGCCGGCCGGGGTCAGGCCGACGACGACACGGCGCTCGTCGTCGGGCGCGCGCTGGCGCTGCAGCAGCTGCGCCGCCTCCAGCCGCTTGAGCAGCGGCGTCAGCGTGCCGGAGTCGAGGAAGAGGCGTTCGCCGAGCGCCGAGACGCCGAGGCCGTCCTCTTCCCACAGCGCCAGCATCACCAGGTACTGCGGGTAGGTCAGGCCCAGCGCGTCGAGCACCGGCCGGTAGCGCTTGGTCATCGCCAGCGAGGTGGAGTACAGCGCGAAGCACACCTGGGCATCGAGCCGCAGCGACGGCCCGGCGCGCCGGGCCGCCGGCCGGGCCGGGGCCCGGGCGGTGGATCGGGCAGGGGAGCGGATCGCAGCCATGAGGGGACTGTAGCGGTTTTCAGCAATCCTATTGCACACAATCAAATTGCCAGCAATCGCGTCAGGGGCATGCTTTCCGCCGCCACCGGTGATGCCTTGCAGCGACACCGGGTGCGCGAAGACGTGCGGCGGCGTGATTTCCATGGAGAAACTGCTTCTCAATGCAGCACCTGCGCAGTACCATCCGCGCCGCAGGGTCGCTGTGAGAAAGAGAGTCCATGTGGCTGTCGCCCGGGACCCGGCACATCAACAACTCTTGATGGAGTGATTCAAATGGCAACTGCGAAGAAGGCCGCCAAAAAGGTGGCAAAGAAGGCTCCGGCCAAGAAGGCCCCGGCCAAGAAGGCGGCACCGGCGAAGAAGGCGGCTGCCAAGAAGGCGCCGGCGAAGAAGGCTCCGGCCAAGAAGGCGGCACCGGCCAAGAAGGCCGCCGCCAAGAAGGCCCCGGCCAAGAAGCGCACCCCGAACGCCGCGTTCATGAAGGCGATGACTCCCAGCGCCGCGCTGGCCGCGATCGTGGGCAGCGCCCCGCTGCCGCGCACCGACGTGACCAAGAAGGTCTGGGAATACATCAAGAAGAACAAGCTGCAGGACGCCGTGCAGCGCCGCGTCATCAACGCTGACGCCAAGCTGAAGGAGATCTTCGGCAAGGCCAAGGCCGACATGTTCGAGATGACGAAGATGATCAACGCCCACCTCAAGTGATCCCTTGAGGCGCTGAGCGATCGGCCCTCCGGGGTCGACGAGCATCGAGAAAGGCCCGGCACCCGCCGGGCTTTTTCTTTGGGCCGGCCGGATCAGTCGGCGCCGAGCAGGCTGTCCAGCTGGGCCAGCACGCGCCCCACGTCGATCGGCTTGGTCCAGTAGTCGTCGAAGCCGGCCGTGCGCGCCGCAGCGATCTGCGATTCCATCGCATCGGCCGACAGCGCGATGCAGCGCAGGCCGCGCGTCGCCGGGTCGGCGCGCAGCGCCGCCACCAGCGCCAGGCCGTTGGTGTCGGGCAGGTTCATGTCGACCAGCACCAGGTCGGGCGTCAGCTCTCGCACCCGGCGCAGGCCGCTCGCGCCGTCGTCGGCGACGTGCAGCCGCCAGGCCGGCCGCGCGCGGAACACCTCCTGCAGCAGCATCTGGTTGAGCGGCTCGTCCTCGATGTAGACGACGCGCCGCGGCGCGTCGCTGGTCGGACCGCCGTCGATCGCGACCGGCTCCTCGGCATCGGCCGCGCGCGCCGGCGGCGCCGCGACCGCCGCGGTCGCCGCCAGCCGCAGGCTGAAGGTCGACCCGCTGCCGGGCCGGCTGCGGACGCCGATGCGGCCGTCCATCAGCTCGGCCAGCTGGCGCGCGATCACCAGGCCCAGGCCGCTGCCCTCGATGCGCCGCTGCTCGGCGCCGAGCCGGTCGAAGGGCTGGAACAGCCGCGACTGCTGCTCGGCGCTGAGGCCGGCGCCGTGGTCGCGCACGTGGATCGCGACCTCGTCGCCGAGGCTTTCGACCTCGATCGCGACCGCGCCGCCTTCGGGGCTGTACTTGATGGCGTTGGACAGCAGGTTCACCAGCACCTGCTCGACCGCACGCGCATCGCCGCGCACCCAGGCGCCGCTCGGTGGCGCCGGGCGCAGGCTCACGGCGCGGGCCGCCGCCAGCGGCTGCACCAGCTGCAGCCCGGCGCGCAGCACGGCGTCGACCTCGACCGGCACCGCCTGCACCGACTGCACGCTGCTCTCGATGCGACTGAGCTCCAGCACGTCGTTGATCAGGTCCAGCAGGTGGCGCCCGGCACGCTGCACGCTGGCCAGGCGCTGGGCCTGCGCGCCGGTCAGGGCGTGCTCGCGGTCCAGCGTCATCAGCTGCGCAAAGCCCAGGATGCCGTTGAGCGGCGTGCGCAGCTCGTGGCTGACGCGCGACAGGAACTCGCTCTTGGCCCGGCTGGCGCGCTCGGCCTCCTGCTTGCCGCGATGCAGGTCGGCCGCGATCTGCTGCTCGTGCACGTCGCGGCAGATGCCGATGACGCCGGTCGCGGCGCCGGCGTCGTCGTGCGTCGCGCGGACCAGGAACTCGAGCCAGCGCAGGCTGCCGTCGGGCTGGTGGATGCGGTAGCGGCCGTCGAACGGCACGCCGCTGTGGATCGCCCGCTCGATGCCGGCCCGGGCCACGTCGCGGTCGACCGGGTCGATCTGCGCGATCCAGTCGGCCAGCGTGAACTGCAGCTGCGGGTAGCTCAGGCCGTGGTTCGCGCAGGCGCGCTGGTCGAAGCGCACGCGACCATCGGCCAGCGTCAGCTGCGCGATGCCGATGCCGGCAGCGTCGGCGGCCATCTGCCAGCGCTCCTCGTGGGCCTGCAGCGCCTCGTCGGCGGCGCGGCGTGCGCTGACGTCCGCCGTGAAGCCGTGCCACAGCGTGCCGCCGTCGGGCAGCCGCGTCGGTGCGGCGCGCGTCTCGACCCAGCGCAGCGACCCGTCCGGCGGCTGCAGGCGGTAGGTGTGCTCCAGCGGCATCGCGCGCCCGGCGGCCTGGCCGATCGCCTGCACCAGCTCCGGCAGGTCCTGGGGATGCACCCGCGAGAAGAAGGCATTGGCGTCGGTCTGCAGCAGGGCGGCCGGCATGCCGAAGTGGCGCTCGGCGCCGTCGCTGACGAAGGGATAGGCCGCGCTGCCGTCGGGACGCTGCTCGAAGATGAACAGCACGCCCGGCACCTGCTCGGCGAGCTGGCGCAGCGTCAGGGCACCGCGCCGCGCCTCGACCGCCGCGGTGATGACGGCGGTCACGTCGCGCACCGTGCCGCGGTAGCCGGCGAAGCGGCCACCGGCGTCGAACACCGGCACGGCGCTGCGCGACAGCAGCCGCACGCCGCGCGGCGTGGCCTTGGGCGTGACGACGCGCGCGAACGGCTCCTGGCGCTCCAGCAGCTGCCGGTAGCGCAGCGGCGGCGTCCGCGGTGCGCCGTCGGTGTCCAGCAGCTCGGCGTCCGAGATCTCGCGGCCGACCTGTTCGGCCGCACTCATCCCGGTGGCGGCCTCGAAGGCGTCGGAGATCCAGCGGTAGCGATGCTCGGCATCGCTCTCCCACATCCAGTCGCCGCCGGCCCGCGCGAAGTCGACCAGGCGCCCGCGCTCGCGCTCGACGTCGCGCAGCCGCTGGCGCGACAGCAGCAGCTCGACCGCGGCGCGGCCCAGCTGCACCAGCGCCTCGCGGTCGTCGTCGCTCAACTCGCGCGGCGTGAGGTCCAGCAGGCACAGCGAGCCGACGGCCAGGCCGTCGATCGCCAGCGGCTGGCCGGCGTAGAAGCGCACGTGCGGGCGGCCGGCGACCTGCGGGTTGTCGCGGAAACGCGCGTCGCGGCGCAGGTCGGGCACCTCGACCAGCGTGTCGCCCAGGATGGTGTGCGCACAGAAGGCGTGGTCCCGCGGCGAGTTCTTCAGGTCGACGCCGTAGCGGGCCAGCACGCGCTGCTCGTCGGCGCCGACCAGCGTCACCAGCGCGATCGGCACGCCGGTCAGCCGCGCCGCACCGGCGGCGATCGCGTCCAGACCGGGCTGGGGCACATCGGCGTCGAACAGGTCGAGCTCGCGCAGCAGCGCCAGCCGTTCAGCTTCTCGCGGGTGCAGGGGGAAGCTCATGGTGCGGCGGCCATTGTCGCCGCCGGGTGCGCCGCTGGTGCGTCTATCGTGGCGCCGGTCAGCGCGCCGCCAGGCCGAACAGCGCCGCGCCGTTGTCCCAGCCGATGCGGCGCGCCAGCGGCGCCGGCAGCTCGCCGAGCCAGCGCCGCGCCTCGTCCATCAGCGCCTCGTACTGCTGCCAGCGGCCGTTGACCCAGGTGTCGGAGCCGACCACGAAGCGCTGCGGAAAATCGGTGAAGAGCTGTCGCCACTCGGCCGCGAGGCGACCGTCGTCGGTCAGCCCGGGCCGGTAGGACAGCTCGCCGACCAGCGTCGGGTGGCGCTGCAGCAGCTCGCGCACCCGGGCCGCCGGCACGCCGCCGATGCCGGTGTGGGCCCAGATCAGCTTCGCCTTCGGCGCGTGCGCCAGCAGCTTCTCGATCGCCACGTCGTCGCAGTGCGCCAGCACCACCAGGTCGCGCGCCTCGGCCAGGCGCATCAGCGTGCGCGCGGTCGGGTTGTCGGCGAAGGCGCTGTCGTAGAGATGGAACTCGCCCAGGCCGCGATAGGGCCCGGCGGCGGTGCCGCGCGCCAGCTCGGACTCGACCATCGTCACGATCGACGGGTCGAGGTGCCAGGTCACGTAGTCGTTGCGGTTGCGGTACAGCCGCACGAAGGGCACGACCGTGACGCCAGCCGCGGCCGCCTGCTCGCGCGCGTCGGCCAGCGTGCGCGTGCCGTCGTTCGGCCGGCTGTTGGCGACGATGGCGCGCACGCCGCTGCGCTGCATGCGGCCCAGCACGTCGGGCAGCGGATGCGCCTGCCAGGCCTCGTCGTTGTAGTGCAGGTGGGCGTCGAACAGCGGGCCGTCGTAGCGCGCCTGCGCCATCGCAGCACCGACGCCCAGGAGCATGAACACGAACGCCAACGAGCGCCATCCAGCAGCCGCCGCGGATCCGGCTTCGCCGGTCCGCCAGCGGCGCCCCCTGGGGGGAGGCGCAGCAGGCGCTTCGGGGGGGTTCATTTCAGCTTGCGCTCCAGGAAGTCGAGGCGATCCTGGCCCCAGAAGATCTCGCCGTCGACCACGTAGCTCGGCGCGCCGAAGACACCGGCGTCGATCGCGGCCTGCGTGTCGGCCTCGTAGCGCTCGTGCACGGCCTGGCTGTGCGCGGCCTCCAGGCGCGACGCCGGCAGCTCGCGCTCGCGCAGCAGCGCCGCCAGCACCGCCTCGTCGGCGATGTTGCGGTCCTGCGTCCAGACGGCGCGCAGGATGCTGTCGGTCAGCGCCATGGCGGCATCGGCGCCGTCGTGCAGGTCGACGGCGATGATCAGCCGCGCCGCGTCGTCGCCGCTGACCGGAAAGTACTTCGGTTGCAGCTTCAGCGGCACGTGCAGCCACTCGCTGAAGCGCTGCAGCTCCACCAGCCGGTAGGCCTGGCGCTGCGGTGCGCGCTTGCCCAGCGGCAAGCCGCCCGACACCGGGAACACCTTGCCGCCCAGGTCCACCGGCATCACGCGGATCGCCGCGCCGGCCTTGCGCGCGATGTCCCAGAAGCGCAGGTGGCCGAGGTAGGTGTAGGGCGACTGCGGGGCGAAGTAATAGTCGATGCTGGGGCTCATGGGGTCTCCTCGTGCGGGTCAGTCTAGCCAGCGCTGCCGATCCTTACCGCCAGCGGGGGCTGGTCCGAGTTGAGCATCAGCCGTCCGGCGCCATTGTCTGTGCTGAAATCCACCGCGGGAGGCGGCGCAGACGGATGAGCCAGGTTCTGATCAACCAATACCTTGCCGAGCTCGATCGTCTCAAGAAGGTCGGCGGCACGCACCGTGAATCGGTCGTCCGCGAGGCCTTCAAGGACCTGCTGAAGGGCTGGGGACGCAGCCAAGACCTCGTCTTCCTGGCGGAGTACCCCATCAAGACAGCCGCCAAGAACAACATCGCAGTCGATGGCGCCTTGCTCCACAGCATCCGCACGCCGCTCGGGTACTGGGAGGCCAAAGACGAGAAGGATGACCTCGACGCCGAGATCGAGACCAAGTTTCGCAAGGGCTACCCGCGCGACAACATTGTCTTCACCGACGATCGCGTAGCTGTGCTGTGGCAGGACGGCGACGAGGTCAAACGCTGCGCCGTTGCGGACACCATCGAACTCGCGCGCGTCCTGAAGCTGTTCTTCGGCTACGAGCGCCGCGAGATCGCCGACTTCCGCCAGGCCGTCGCGCAGTTCAAGACCGACCTGCCAGCCGTGCTGGAGGCTCTGCGCGACATGATCGAGGCGCAGCACGCCGGCAACGCCGCCTTCCGCGATGCATCGAGCGCCTTCCTGAAGCACGCCCAGGAGGCCATCAACCCCGCGCTGACCGCCGCCGACGTGCGCGAGATGCTGATCCAGCACATCCTCACCGAGGAGATCTTCTCCAAGGTCTTCGACAGCGAGTTCCACCGCGACAACAACGTCGCCAAGAAGCTCTACGAGCTGGAGGCCACCTTCTTCACCGGCGGCCTGAAGAAGAGCACGCTCAAGGGCCTGGAGGCTTACTACGCGGCGATCCGCGCGGCGGCCGCGCAGATCGGCAGCCACCACGAGAAGCAGACCTTCCTGAAGGTCATCTACGAGAACTTCTACAAGGTCTACAACGCCAAGGCGGCGGACCGGCTGGGCGTCGTCTACACGCCCAACGAGATCGTGCGCTTCATGATCGAAGGCGCCGACTGGCTGTGCGAGAAGCACTTCGGCCGCAACCTGATCGACAGGAACGTCGAGATCCTCGATCCGGCCACCGGCACCGGCACCTTCGTCTGCGAGCTGCTGGAGCACTTCCGCGGTCAGCCTGCCAAGCTGAAGCACAAGTACGCCGAGGAGCTGCACGCCAACGAGGTGGCGATCCTGCCGTACTACGTCGCCAACCTGAACATCGAGGCGACCTACGCCGCCATCACCGGCGAGTACGCCGAGTTCAAGAACCTGTGCTTCGTCGACACGCTCGACAACGTGGGCCTGCACACCGCGGCGGCCGGCGTCACGCACGACCTGTTCGGCAGCGTGAGCGAAGAGAACGTGGCGCGCATCAAGCGCCAGAACGGCCGGCGCATCAGCGTGGTGATCGGCAACCCACCGTACAACGCCAACCAGGCCAGCGAGACCGACAACAACCCCAACCGCAAGTACCCGGCGATCGATGCGCGCATCAAGCAGACCTACATCGCCGAGAGCACGGCGCAGAAGACCAAGCGGTACGACATGTACAGCCGCTTTCTCCGATGGTCCACCGATCGGCTGGCAGCAGACGGAGTGCTTGCGTTCGTGACTAACCGGAACTTCATTGACGCTCGCGAGGCGGATGGCTTTCGCAAGACCGTGGCGCGCGACTTCACCGAAGCTTGGATCGTTGACCTGGGCGGGGACGTGCGCGCCAACGCGAAGCTGAGTGGCACGAAGCACAACGTCTTCGGCATTCAGCTCGGCGTGGCGATCAGCTTCTTCGTCAAGCGTCAGGGAGCGGTGGGCAAGACCAAGAAGGACAAATCAGCTTGCCGCGTCTTCTACGTGCGGCGGCCGGAGATGGAGACGGCTGAGGAGAAGCTCGCCTTCATCGGAAGCGCGCGGGCGTCGGCGCTGGCGTTCGAGGAAGTGAGGCCGGACAGCAACCACAACTGGATTGGCGAACGACAAGACGAGTCGATGCTTCCGTTTGCAGCTAAGGCCGTGAAAGCCGGGACGGCCAAGGGCGCACTGTTCAAGTTGTTCGCCTGGGGAAACTCGTCGAATCGAGACGAGTGGGTCTATGACATCGACGAAGACGCAGCGCTGACGAAGGCGTCGTACTTGAGCAGCAAGTACAACGAGCTTCTATCGTCGTCTGATCGATCGTTTCCTGCTGAGGTGAAGTGGAGCGCCGATCTGAAGACGCGATTCCTGCAAGGAAGGGTGAGTACCTTTGACAAGCGCCTGCTGGTTAGGGCGCACTGGCGGCCCTTCGCGCGTGCTTATCTCTACGCCGAGAAGCTTTTCAACGACCGACTTACCGAGAACCATGTCTCGGCATTTGGCCCGTCGTTCAGGCAGCCAAACGAGGTCGTTATGGTTTGCGGCCACCCCCAGTTGCCGTTCACCGTGCATGTAGTCGATGCGCTTCCCGACGCTGGGTATTCATCGAGGGCAACGCAGATGTTTCCGCGGTGGGTCTACGCCCCCGACGGCACCCGCCTCGACAACATCACTGACTGGGCCCTCAAGCAGTTTCAGCAGCACTACCTGCCCGGCCTCGGCAGGAAGGCCGCCGAGCCGATCACCAAGGAGGCGATCTTTCACTACGTCTACGCGGTGCTGCACGACCCGGTCTACCGCGAGACCTACGCGCAGAACTTGAAGCGCGAGTTCCCGCGCATCCCGCTCTACGGCACGGGCGCCGACGACTTTGCGCGCTGGGCCGGCTGGGGCGCCGAACTGATGGCGCTGCACCTGGGCTACGAGAGCGTGACGCCCTTCGCCCTGCAGCGCACCGACACACCCGACGAGAAAGTGCGCGCCGCCGGCCAGCAGCCGAAGTGCGTGCTGCGCAGCGAGCCCGAGCATGCGGCCACCACGGGCCGCATCGTCATCGACAGCGAGACGGTGCTCGACGGCATCCCCCGCGCCGCCTGGGACTACCGCCTCGGCAACCGCAGCGCGCTCGACTGGGTGCTCGATCAGCACAAGGAGAAGAAGCCCAAGGACCCGACCATCCGCGCCCGCTTCGACACCTATCGCTTCGCCGATCACAAGGAGCGCGTGATCGACCTGCTGGCCCGCGTGGCGCGGGTGAGTGTGGAGACGGTGAGGATCGTGGGGGCGATGAAGGAGGGCTTGCGGTGAAGGTGCCGACGAATCACGCGACGCTTCTAAACGCCAAGGCGCTGTTCGGCGCACTGCATAAGCTCAAGCTGCAGTACGGCAATCGACCGGACACCGTCTGTGAGCTGTTCACCGCGGGCGGCTTCTTGGTCTTGAAGACCAACACCGGCGACTACAAGGCGCTGGCCGAGGGCGAGCTGTGGCCGCCGGTGTCGATCACGATGAAGCGGGTGAAGCAGCTGGCGACGATCTACGCCAAGTCTGAAGGACCCGTGAAGTTCGAACGACTCACCACCGGGCTGAGGGTCGACTCGACGCTGATTTCAATCGTCCCACTGGAGCGATGACGGCGGGTAGTACGTCATGCAGGGACCGCCCAGAAACAGCCCTTCGGCCGAGGACTCGGTCAACGGTCGGATGTCCGCGGGGCCCCACACGCAGCCCTTCGAGGCGACGGCTTTCTCGAAGCCGTCGAAGTCGATGACCTTGAAGACCTTTTGCTGGCACTGACTACAGAGTTTGACGTCTGGATCTTCGGTATCGCCGAGTTCGTCGAGACGAAGCTTGCAACGATAGACGGCCGTGATGCGTCGGTCGTCGGCGGGCTGACCATTGAGAGAGACGATGGTGGGTACGGTGTCCTGAAGCATGGGCGGCCTCCTGTCGAACAACCATGCTAGCGGGCGAACAGATCGAGTTGGCGGCGGCTAGGCGGCAGCTGCCACGGTTTTGGCGCAGTTTATGTAAATTATCAGATATCGGTAAATCAACTAAACTTCGCCAAAACATGGATCCGATCCGCAATCCTTATGCACCGGGCGCAGGAACTCCTCCTCCGGAGCTGGCCGGCCGTGACGATCTGCGCGAGCAGGTTCGCATCGGTATCGAACGCTTGCGCCTAGGCCTGCCGGCCAAGAGCGTACTGATGGTCGGTTTGCGCGGCGTCGGCAAGACCGTGCTGCTGGACCGAATGCGCGACGATGCCGAAGCGGGCGGCGTGCACACCGTGCGTATCGAAGCGCCCGAGGGGCGCTCGCTGCCGGCGCTTCTGGCGCCGCAGCTCCGGCAGGCGCTCCTCCGGTTGAGTCTGCAGACGCAGGCCCGCGATGTGGCACAACGCGCTTTGCGCGCGCTTGCGGGCTTCGCCAAGTCACTCAAGTTCAAGTACCAAGACATCGAGGTCGGCTTGGACTTCGACCCCGAGCCAGGCCTGGCCGACAACGGCGACCTCGAACATGACCTGCAGGCGTTGCTTGAACTCGTCGGCGCCGCAGCCCAGAAGGCCGACACCGCGCTGGTCATGTTCATCGACGAGATGCAGTACGTGCGGGAGGAGGAACTGGCGGCCCTGATCACTGCCCTGCACCGCTGCGCGCAGCGCCGCGTGCCCGTGGGGTTGGTCGGCGCCGGCCTGCCGCAACTGCCAGGGCGCATGGGACGGGCCAAGTCGTATGCCGAACGATTGTTCGACTTCCCGACCATCGGGCCGCTGATGCCGGCAGCGGCCCGATTCGCCATCGCGAAGCCCGCAAGAGATCAGAGCGTGGACTTCGATGACAAGGCGCTTGAACTGATCCTGGAGAAGACCCGCGGCTACCCCTACTTCCTGCAGGAGTGGGGCAAGCATGCGTGGGACCACGCCGCCGTCTCGCCGATCCGGGAGCGGGACGTCAAGGCGGCTTCGACCTTGGCCATCGCTGCGCTGGATGAAAGCTTCTTCCGCGTGCGCTTCGATCGCCTGACCCCGGCCGAGAAACGCTACCTGCGGGCCATGGCCGACCTGGGCCCTGGCCCGCATCGCTCTGGTGACATCGCGGAACGCCTCGGCGCCAAGGTGACATCGCTCGGCCCGATGCGCAACAAGCTGATTGCCAAAGGCATGGTCTGGAGTCCCAGCCACGGCGACACCGCGTTCACCGTGCCGCTGTTCGACGAGTTCATGCGTCGAATCATGCCGGGCGAGGAATGGCGCTCGCCCTGAGCGACTCCCGGTTCAAACTGCCAGCAGCGGCTTCAGGTAGCGCCCGGTGTGACTCGCCGGATTGGCCGCCACGTCCTCCGGCGTGCCGACCGCCACGACCTGCCCGCCGCCGGCGCCGCCCTCGGGCCCCATGTCGACCAGCCAGTCGGCGGTCTTGATGACGTCGAGGTTGTGCTCGATCACCACCACGGTGTTGCCGGCGTCGCGCAGCTGGTGCAGCACCTTCAGCAGCAGCGCGATGTCGGCGAAGTGCAGGCCGGTGGTCGGCTCGTCCAGGATGTAGAGCGTGCGGCCGGTGTCGCGCTTGCTCAGCTCCAACGCCAGCTTGACGCGCTGCGCCTCGCCACCGCTGAGCGTGGTCGCGCTCTGGCCCAGCGTGATGTAGCCCAGGCCCACGTCCAGCAGCGTCTGCAGCTTGCGCGCGATGGTCGGCACGGCGCTGAAGAAGGCGTGCGCGTCCTCGACGGTCAGCTCCAGCACCTCGGTGATGTTGCGGCCCTTGTAGAGGATCTCCAGCGTCTCGCGGTTGTAGCGCGCGCCGCGGCAGGTGTCGCAGGGCACGTAGACGTCGGGCAGGAAGTGCATCTCGACCTTGAGCACGCCGTCGCCCTGGCAGGCCTCGCAGCGCCCGCCCGGCACGTTGAAGGAAAAGCGCCCCGGCCCGTAGCCGCGCTCGCGCGCCGCCGGCACCTCGGCGAACAGCTCGCGGATCGGCGTGAACAGGCCCGTGTAGGTGGCCGGGTTGCTGCGCGGCGTGCGGCCGATCGGGCTCTGGTCGACGTTGATGACCTTGTCGAAGTGCTCGATGCCCTCGATGTCGTCGTGCGGCGCCGGGTCGAGGTGGCTCTGGTAGAGCTTGCGCGCCACCGCCGCGTAGAGCGTGTCGTTGACCAGCGTGCTCTTGCCCGAGCCCGACACGCCGGTCACGCAGGTGAACAGGCCGACCGGGATCTCGACGTCGACGCGCTGCAGGTTGTTGCCGCGCGCGCCGCCGATGCGCAGCGCCGTGATGCTGCCGCGCTCGGCCCAGGCGATCTGGCCCGGCGTCGGCGCCTTGGTCTTGCCGCCCTTGCCGCTCTTGCGCGGCGGCGTGCCGGGCGCCGGCTCGGCCGTGCCGAGATCGAGTTCGATGTCCTCGCGCCAGGGCGTGCGCCGCTTCGGCAGGCCGATGCGCAGCGCGCGGCCGAGGTACTGGCCGGTCAGCGACTCGGGCGCGGCCATCAGCTCGTCGACCGTGCCCTGCGCGATCACGCGCCCACCGTGCACGCCGGCACCCGGGCCGAGGTCGATCACGTGATCGGCCGCGCGGATCATGTCCTCGTCGTGCTCGACCACCAGCACGCTGTTGCCCAGGTCGCGCAGGTGCTTCAGCGTCGCGATCAGGCGGTCGTTGTCGCGCTGGTGCAGGCCGATGCTGGGCTCGTCCAGCACGTACATCACGCCGGTCAGGCCCGAGCCGATCTGCGAGGCGAGCCGGATGCGCTGTGATTCACCGCCCGACAGGGTTTCGGCGCTGCGGTCCAGGCTCAGGTAGTTCAGCCCCACGTCGTTGAGGAACTTCAGCCGCGAGCCGATCTCGCGCACCACCTTGTCGGCGATGCCGGCCTTCGCGCCCTCGAGCCTGAGGCCGTCGAAGACCTGCTGCGCCTCGCGCAGCGTGGCGTGCGCGATCTCGTAGATCGGCCGTGCGGTGCCGCTCGCCACGTCGACCAGCTTGACGTGGCGCGCCTCGCGCCGCAGCCGCGTGCCGTGGCAGTCGGGGCAGGGCTTGGCGGCCTGGTAGCGCGCCAGGTCCTCGCGCACCGCGACCGAGTCGGTCTCGCGGAAGCGCCGCTCGAAGTTCGGCAGGATGCCCTCGAAGGCGTGCCAGCGCTTCACCGTGCGCTTGCGGCCGCTGGCGCCTTCGCTGGTGTAGACGAAGGGGATCTCGGTCTCGCCCGACCCGTGCAGCAGCACCTGGCGATGCTCGGGCGCGAGCTGCTCGAAGGGCGTGTCGGTGTCGAAGCCGTAGTGCGACGCGACGCTCTCCAGCATCGAATGCGTGTAGGCGTTGCGCCGGTCCCAGCCCTTGACCGCGCCGCTGGCCAGGCTCAGCGTCGGGAAGGCGACCACGCGCTCCGCGTCGAACACCGTGACCTGGCCGAGGCCGTCGCAGGACGGGCAGGCGCCGACCGGCGAATTGAAGGAGAACAGCCGCGGTTCCAGCTCGGCCAGCGACCAGCCGCAGCTCGGGCAGGCGAACCGGGCGCTGAACAGATGCTCCTGGCCGCTGTCCATCTCCCAGGCGATCGCGCGCCCGTCGGCGAAGCGCAGCGCCGCCTCGAAGCTCTCGGCCAGGCGCTGGGCCATCTCGGGCCGCACCTTCAGGCGGTCGATCACGACGTCGATGTCGTGCTTCTCGTTCTTCTTGAGCCTGGGCAGGTCGCTGAACTCGTGCACCTGGCCGGGCTTGCCGTTCGAGCCGATGCGAAAGCGCACGTAGCCGCGCGCCTGCATGTCCTCGAAGAGCTCGGTGTGCTCGCCCTTGCGTTCGCGCAGCACGGGCGCCAGGATCATCAGCCGCGTGTCCTCGGGCAGCGCCAGCGCGGCGTCGACCATCTGGCTCACGCTCTGCGAGGCCAGCGGCAACTCGTGGTCGGGGCAGAAGGGCGTGCCGGCGCGCGCGTACAGCAGGCGCAGGTAGTCGTGGATCTCGGTCACCGTGCCGACCGTCGAGCGCGGGTTGTGCGAGGTCGCCTTCTGCTCGATGCTGATCGCCGGGCTCAGGCCCTCGATCACGTCGACGTCGGGCTTGTCCATCAGCTGCAGGAACTGCCGCGCATAGGCCGACAGGCTCTCGACGTAGCGGCGCTGGCCCTCGGCGTACAGCGTGTCGAAGGCGAGGCTGGACTTGCCCGAGCCCGACAGCCCCGTGATCACCACCAGCGCGTGACGCGGGATGTCGAGGTCGATGTTCTTGAGGTTGTGCGTGCGCGCGCCGCGGATGCGGATCGCGGGCGTGCCTTCCAGGGCCGGCCGGCGGACCGCCGCCGGCGGCGCAGCAGGGGCCGTCGCGTCGGGCGCTTCGGGGTCGGGGGTGGGGGGCGTCTCGAGCATGGGCCGGGCGCGCCCTGCGCGGAGCAGGGCAACCCGCCATTATGCGAGCCGGACCGTGCCCGCGCCCAGGCTCAGGGTCGGCCGGACGAGGACGGCGCCCAGCCGGCCATCGCCTCGCGCAGGCGCGCCAGGGCCTCGGGCGGCAAGGCCGCTCGCCAGGTGCGGCCCGCGACGTCGGCCGCGTCGGCCGCGGCGCCGGGCTGCCACCACGCGGCCTCGCCGTCGAGCGCGACGCGGCCCGGCAGCAGGCCGGCGTCGGCCGGCACCGCGACCCAGGCCAGGCCTGCCAGCGGCGGCGTGGCCTGCCAGCGGCCGCGGGCCAGGACGCGCAGCTCGGCCAGCCAGGCGGCCGCCGGATGCGGCAGCGGGCGTGTGGCACTCGCGAGCGCGGCGGTCGACCCGCTCCGCGACGGTGCCAGCACCGCCGCCAGCGGATCGGCCGGCGTCTCGCGCGATGTCTCGCGCGAGGTCTCGGACGACAGGCCGGCGACGCGACCCGGTGCGGCCGGCGCCGCCGCCTTGCTGGCCATCCGCTCGCGGGCCTTCAGCGCCCCTTCGGCGATGGCCGACGCCGCAGTGCGGGCCTGGGCCCCGGCCTGCGCGTCGGCCATCGCCGCCGCGGCCGCAGCCGCCGGCGCCGCGTTCTCGGCGCGTGCATCGGCCCGCGTGTCGGTCGGTGCGGCGTCCGGAACCGCGGCGACGGCGCTCGGCTCCAGCGGCGCAGCAGGCTCCGTGCGCGTCGGTGTCTGTGTCGGCGCAGGCGCAGGCGCAGGTGCCGGGGGCAGGGCGCGTCGCGCCTCGAGCTCGCGGCGCGGCGCGGCGGGGGTCGGCTTCGCGATCGCCTTCGCCGCTGCAGGCGCCTCGGCCGGCGCTGCGTCGGCCTGCCGCACTTCAGCCTGCGCCGCCACGGCCGGCGCTTGTGGCACCGATGCCGGCACCGATGCCGGCACCGATGCCGGCACCGCGGCGGTCGCCGCCGGCGCGTCGGACTGCGGCAGTGCCTCGGGCGGCGGGCCGTCGCGCCACATCAGCACGATCACGCTGCCGAGCATCACGCTCGCCAGCGTGCCGGCGACGGCCGGCCGGCGCGTCGCCTCGAACGCGGCGCTCGCGGCGCCCAGCAGCCGCTGCCACATCGAGGGCGGTGCGACGCTGCGCCGCGCGGCGTCCAGGATGGCGGCGCTCAGCGCCCGCGGCGGCCGCAGCTCGCGGTCGGGCGCGTGGCGCAGCGCGGCACGCAGGAAGGCGTCGGGGCGGGAGTCGTCGTCGCGTTCCATGGTGGTCATCAGCCCAGGGCTTCGCGGCCCGGCAGGTAGGCGCCCATGCAGGTGCGCAGCTTGGTGATCGCGTAGCGCAGGCGGCTCTTCGCGGTCTCGAAGCCGCACTCCAGCGCGGCGGCCAGCTCGGCCAGCGATAGCCCGTCCTCGTGGTGCATCAGGAACACCGTCTTCTGCGCCGCCGGCAGGCCGTCCAGGCAGTCCAGCAGGCGCTGGCCGGCGGCGCGCCAGAAGCTGCGGTCCTCGGCGCTGCCGGCGTCGGCCGCGGGCCACGCGGCCCAGGGCTCGCCCTCGGGCTCCCAGGGCGGGCCGCCGGCATCGACCGAGATCTCGCGGCCGCTCTTGCGCAGGCAGTCGACCGCGCGGTGGTGCGCCAGCGTGAACAGCCAGGTGCGAAAGCTCGCGCCCTGCGGCGCCCAGCGCTGGCGCGCGTCGATCACGCGCAGCCAGGTGTCCTGGAAGACCTCGTCGGTCTGCGCCGCGCAGGCGCTGCCCAGCAGCCGCCTGACGAAGCGGTACAGCGCCGCGTGGTGGCGCGCGTAGATCTGCTCGAAGGCGCGCGCCTCGCCCTGCGCGAAGGCGCGCATCAGGCGGTCGTCGTCGGGCTCGGTGGCGTCGTTCATCGTCGGCGATCCAGTCTGCCATCGCGGCAGCTGATGTCTTCTACGCGCGAGCCGCGCGAACGGGGTTAACCCCTTTCTGCGCCCTCGGCCGTATCAGCCTGCGTCATCCACTCCCGCAGGAACTGCCATGCCCTCGATCGGTCCCCGTCTTTCCACGGTCATGCGTCACGGCTGCCTGGCCCTGACCGCGCTGCTGTGTGCCTGCAGCGTCGGCTGGAGCCAGGCGCACGACTGGGTCTCGCCCGTGCCGGCCGACGATCCGCCGCCGCGCCCGCAAGGGCAGCCGCCGGTCTCGGGCTGGGCCGAGTCGCTGTGGGCCGGGCCGCGCTCCGGGCCGCCGGCCGCGCCGAACGCGCGCGACTGCCAGCGCGCGCCGCAGGCCATCGAGCTGTGGGGCCCCGACGGCGCGCCGCAGCAGGGCGCGCGCCGCGGCCGGGCCGACGACGAGCCGCGGCTGCTGAAGGAACGCTCGCGCGAACTGCTGGCCTCCAAGGCCGCGGCGCCCGAAGCGCGCGGCGGCGCGCGCGGCGAAGTCGCCGCTGCCGATGCCGCGGCGCCGGCCACGGCCGATGCTCCTCGCGAATCACGCGCGCCCGGCTTGCTGCCGCAAGCGCTGCCACGGCCGCAGCGCCCGCGCGACGAGCCGGTGTCGGCCGGCGTGGTCGACGACAACGCCGACTTCGGCGCCTACCTCGCCTACCGCGGCCGCAACACCCACCTGCCGGTGCGCCATCGCGACGTGCAGGAGCGCTACCTGCTCAGCGTGCACGACGCCGCCGGCCGCCCGGTGCCCGACGCGCAGGTCAGCCTGCACGCCAGCGGCCGCAGCCTGCCGCTGTGGGCGCGCACCGACAGCGGCGGCCAGGTCTGGCTGCACCCCGCGGCGATGGACGGCGGCGCGCCCGGGCTGATCGAGGTGCAGGTGCGCAAGGCCGGGACCACGGGCCGCGCGCTGCTCAAGCGCGGCCAGCGCGACGGCCTGCAGGTGCGACTCGACGCCAGCCTGCCGGCCGAGCGCACGCGCCTGGACCTGGTCTTCCTGGTCGACGCCACCGGCTCGATGGCCGACGAGATCGACAAGCTCAAGCGCTCGATGCGCCAGATGGCCGACCAGATCGCGCGCCTGCCCAGCCAGCCCGACATCTGCTGGGGTCTCGTGGCCTACCGCGACCGCGGCGACGCCTTCTTCGTGCGCGCGCACGACTTCAGCAACGACCTCGGCGCCTTCCAGAAGAGCCTGGGCGCGCTGCAGGCCGGCGGCGGCGGCGACTATGCCGAGGCGCTGAACGAAGCCCTGCACACCGCCGTGCACCGCCTGTCGTGGCGCGGCGACGGCGCGACGCGGCTGGTGGTGCTGGTGGCCGACGCGCCGCCGCACCTGGACTATGGCGCGCCCTGGTACGACGACGACATGCAGGGCGCGCTGGCGCGCGGCATCAAGCTGTTCGCGGTCGGCGCGAGCGGGCTCGACCCGACCGGCGAGTACGTCTTCCGCCAGGCCGCGCAGTACACCGGCGGGCGCTTCGTCTTCCTGACCTACGCAAAGGCGGGTGACCCGAGCAGCGGCCCCGGCCGCGAGACCTCGCACGACGTCGGCAACTACTCGGTCGAGTCGCTCGACAAGCTGGTGCTGCGCCTGGTGCGCGAGGAGCTGGCGAAGCGCCCCACCTGAGCGGTGCGACAGGGCATTCGTTGTGGGGACATGCCGGCCGCGCTAGGCTGCCGGCATGTCCTTGCGCCCCTTCCTTGCCCTGGCCCTGTCGCTGGGCCTCGCCGCCTGCGGCGGCAGCATCTCGCTCGGCTTCGGCCACTACGACGACGACGCGCCGAACGTGTCGCTCGTCGTGTCGCCGACCAGCGCCGCGCGCGGTGACACGCTGCGGCTGGTGGCGGCCGCGAGCGACGACTACGCGGTGGTGGTGGTCGAGTTCTACCGCGTCGACCCCGGCGGCACGACGCTGCTGGGCAGCGATCGTGCCCCGCCCTACCAGTTCGACACCGTGGTGCCGGCCGGCGCGGGCGCGAGCCTGCAGTACGTCGCCCGCGCGGTCGACGACGCCGGCCAGCGCACCGACAGCGCGGCGGCGGTCGTCGTCGTCACGCCTTGAGCGGCGTTCGCCTCACTCCGGCACCGCCAGCGAGTCGCCGACGAAGCCGATGCGGTCGGTCGCGGCCGGCGTCGCGCTGATCGCCGGCAGCTGCGCCCGCGTCACCGCCGGCGCCGCGCCGGGCAGGCCGCCGCGCGGCACGGTGCGGACCACCTGGCTGGGCGGCAGCGCCTCGCCGGTGCTCAGCTTCGCGTACATCGCGTTCATCGCCTCGACGAAGTAGACGTGCAGCGGCACGTAGCGCGTGTCGAAGCCCGTCAGCGCGTTGAAGGCGTCGAAGTGCTGCGCGTTCTCGACCTCGATGTAGCGCAGCTCGCTGCGCTTGCCCTCGCGGTCGCGGTTGAACGCGGTGTAGGCGCGCGCTGCGTGATTGACCGGCAGCAGCGCGTCGTTGCGGCCCGCGACGATGACGGTCGGCGTGCCGCGCAGCCTGCCGTTCAGCAGCACCTCCTCGACGCCCTGGCGCGCGGCCTGGCTCTGCGCCTTGGTCGGCACGCTGCTGGCGGTCAGCGCCGCGCCGGTGCGCGGGTCGCGGCCGGTGGCCAGCGCGCGCTGGCACATCGCCACGTCGAAGCCCAGGTCGGCCGTGCCGGTGCCGGGCGAGACGGCCAGGTCCCAGCGTCGTGCGCCGCCGACCGAGTCGTTGACGATCACCGCCGCCGGGCTGCCGTTGGAGGTGCCGTTGCCGGTGGCGTAGCTCGCGGCCTTGGTCGCCGCGGCCAGCGGCGCGGGCGCGGCGGTCGCATCGACCCCGGCGACGCTGGCGCCGCACAGGTTGTCCAGCACCGAGGCGCGCGCATAGGCGTTGGCGTACATCGTCGAGATGATCACCGCGTTGCCCAGGCCGAAGTGCGCGTTGTGCATCGTGTCGTTGAAGCGCGTCCAGCCGTAGTGGCGCAGCCGGTTCAGCGCGTCGGCCGACTGCTCGGCCAGCGTGCCGCCGCTCACCAGGCCGGCCGCGGCCAGCGCCGTGCAGCGGTTGACGGCGCGCGGGTTCATCGCCACCAGCGTCATGTAGTTGTGGATCGACAGCTCGCCGGTCATCTGCGCCTCGGCCGCCTGCGCCGCGCAGGGCTGGTAGAGGTTGGCGAAGGTGAAGTAGTCGAACAGCGGCTTGCCGAAGTTGGCGACCGGGACGCCGCCGAAGCTGATGCCGTAGCCGCGCGTGCTCTCGGGCTGGGCGTTGGGCTCGCTGGCCACCACGCCGTCGATCAGGCCGTGGCGGTCCTGCTCGGCGGCGCGCAGCACCGCGGCGCCGCCGTTGCTCACCGCGCCGGCGATCACCAGCGTGTTGTCGGCGTGAAAGCGCTGCGACTTGCCGTGGCGTCGGGGCAGGTCGGCGCCGTGCTCCTCGTTCAGCGCCCACAGCGCGTAGCGCACGGCGGCCAGCGTGTCCGTGCCCCAGTCGGCCTCAGGGTTCTGCTGCGAGTGCACGTGCTTGAGCGACAGCCGGTTCGGGAAGGCCGCATTGAAGGCGATGCGCTGCGTGTCGTCGATCGCGGGCGCGAAGTGGCTCGCCTCGCCGGCCGCCGCGCGCGTGGCGCGCGTGCCGTCGATGCGGTGCACCGTGTCGTCGGCCGGGTCGTACAGGCCCATGCCCTTGCCGGCATCGGTGAGGGCGACCGCGCAGCCCTTCTTCAGGCCCCATTCGCTGGACGCGCCGATCGCGCCGTAGACGCCGCGCGAGCCCGACGAGGGGCCGACGACGATGCAGGGCTTCTTCGGGTCGAAGCTGGCGGGGATCTGGATCGCCATCGTCACGCGCTTGCGGCCGGCCTTGTCGTCCAGCACGCCCAGGTACTCGACGCCGGGCACCAGGCCCTCGCCCAGCGTGTCGTTGCCGGCCAGGTCGATGTTGGGACCGTAGAGCCGGCCGTAGCCTCCGCCCACCGTCGGGTCGACGAGGCCGCGGTAGTTGGAATACAGCGCGTTGCGGCGCAGCTCCAGCGCGGTCGGGTTCAGCGGGTCGGCGTAGACCGGCGCGGCCGCGGCGCCGATGCCGGTGCGGCCCAGGCCGCCGGTCAGCAGGTCCTGCGTCGCGGCGGTGGTGCCGGCGCCGGGCGCGGTGGCCGGGTACTCGGTGCGCGTCAGCGAGGCGACGCCGCGCGGCAGCTCGTTGCGCGGGTCGGCGTGGTGGCCGCCGTCGGTGGCGCAGGCGGGTTGCAGGGCCAGCACGGCGGTGGCCAGCGCCACCGGCAGCAGGCGGGGGGAGGTCAGGACGACGGCACGCATGGGGGGTCTCCTCGTGGTGTTGTGATCGATCGCCGGGCGGCCGGTCGCCGCACGGCGTCCGGCAGCGTAGGACGCCGGCCGCGCGCTGGGGAGTTGCGTGATCGCCTAGGCGCAGACCCGATGAGGGGCAACCCGGGCCTGCGGACTAGGGGGCGGCTTCCAGCACCCGCAGGATCTCGCGGCCGTAGGCCTCGAGCTTCTTCTCGCCGACGCCGCCGACCTCGCCCAGCTCGGCCAGGCTGGCGGGCGCGCGCCGCGCCATCTCGGCCAGCGTCGCGTTCGAGAAGACGATGTAGCTGGGCAGGTTGTGCTCGCGCGCGACCTCGCTGCGCCAGGCGCGCAGCGCCTCGTAGCGGGCTTGCGCGGCGGCGTCCAGGTCGGCGGGGGCGCCGGCCGCCTTGCCCGACGTTCCGCCACCGCGCGGCTTGCGGCCCCGCGCCGGCGCCTCGCGCGCCACGCGCAGCAGGATCGGCACTTCGCCCTTCAGCACCGCGCGGGCGCTGTCGGTCAGCGCCAGCGTGTTGTATTCGCCCTCGCTGACCACGTGGCCCAGCGCCACCAGCTGGCGCAGCACGCTGCGCCACTGCGGCTCGGCCAGGTCGGCGCCGATGCCGAAGGTGCTGAGCGAGTCGTGCCCGTACTGCGCCACCTTCTCGGTCGCCTTGCCGCGCAGCACGTCGATCAAATGGCCGGCGCCGAAGCTGCGCGGCCCGCGGCCGTGCTGGCCGAAGCGCAGGATGCAGCTCAGCAGCTTGCGCGCCGCTTCCGTGCCGTCCCAGACTTCCGGCGGGCTCAGGCAGTTGTCGCAGTTGCCGCAGGGCTGGCTGTGCTCGCCGAAGTAGCCCAGCAGCCGCACCCGCCGGCAGTCGTGGGCCTCGGCCAGCGCCAGCAGCGCGTCGAGCTTGCCGCGCTGCAGGCGCTTGAACTCGTCGCCGGCCGGGCTCTCGTCGATCATGCGGCGCTGGTTCACCACGTCGGCCAGGCCGTAGGCCATCCAGGCCTCGGCCGGCTCGCCGTCGCGGCCGGCGCGGCCGGTCTCCTGGTAGTAGCCCTCGATGTTCTTCGGCAGGTCGAGGTGGGCGACGAAGCGCACGTCGGGCTTGTCGATGCCCATGCCGAAGGCGATGGTCGCGACCATCACGACCGCATCCTCGCGCAGGAAGCGGTCCTGGTGCTTCTGGCGCACCGCCGCGTCCAGCCCGGCGTGGTACGGCAGCGCGCGGACGTTCTCGGTGGCCAGCCAGGCCGCGGTCTCGTCGACCTTCTTGCGCGTCTGGCAGTAGACGATGCCCGCCTCGCCGTCGTGCTCGTCGGCGATGAAGCGCAGCAGCTGCTTGCGCGGGTCTTCCTTCTCGACCACCCGGTAGCGGATGTTGGGCCGGTCGAAGCTGCTGATGAAGAGGCGCGCCTCGTCGAGCTGCAGGCGGTCGACGATGTCGGCGCGCGTGTGCGTGTCGGCGGTGGCGGTGAGCGCGATGCGCGGCACGCCGGCGTAGCGCTCGTGCAGCACGTTCAGGCCGAGGTAGTCCTCGCGGAAATCGTGGCCCCACTGGCTGACGCAATGCGCCTCGTCGATCGCGAACAGGCTCAGAAGACCGCGCTCGTGCAGCGAATCCAGCTGCGCCAGCATGCGCGGCGTGGTCAGCCGCTCGGGCGCGGCGTACAGCAGCACGAGGCGGCCGCTCATCATCTCGCGCTCGATGCGCTGCACGTCGGCGAGTTCGAGCGTGGAGTTGAGGAAGGCCGCGTGCACGCCGGCTTCCTCGAGCGCGCCGACCTGGTCGTGCATCAGCGCGATCAGCGGGCTCACGACCACCGTCACGCCGCGGCCGGCGCGGTGGCGCGCGATGGCCGGCACCTGGTAGCACAGGCTCTTGCCGCCGCCGGTGGGCATCAGCACCAGCGCGTCGCCGCCGGCCACGACGTGGTCGACGATCTCGGCCTGCGCGCCGCGGAAGCTGCCGTAGCCGAACACCTGCTGCAGGATCGCCTGCGGGTCGGTGGAAGCGGCGGTGGGAGCGGCGGTGGAAGCGGCAGCGTCTGTCATGGAAGGGCGGCATGGTAAGCGAGCGCCCCAGGCCCACAATCGGGCCATGTCTGCCGCCGACGGCCCTGGCACCCCCTACGACCCGCTGGCGGCACTCGACCGCGAGGGTGCGCTGCTGAAGGCGGCCGCGCGCATCGCCCACATCGGCGCCTGGGACTACACGCCCGACCCGCCGCTGCTGCGCTGGAGCGTCGAGACCGCCGCCATCCACGGCATGTCGGCCGGCGAGGAACCCGAGCTCGCCGCCGCGATCGCCTTCTACGACGACGACTCGCGGCCGCGCATCACCGCGGCGATCCGGCGCGCGCTCGACGACGGCACGCCCTTCGACCTGCAGCTCGGCTTCATCTCGCGCAACGGCCAGCACCGCTGGGTGCGGGCGCTCGGCAGCGCCGAGCGCCAGGGCGACAAGGTCGTGCGCCTGGCCGGACTCTTCCAGGACATCACCGAACAGCGCGCCGCCCAGCTGGCCATCAGCGAGCTGAGCGAGCGCCTGCGCCTGGCCACCGACGTCGCCGGCATCGGCGTCTGGGACTGGGACTTCGCCACCTGGCGCGTCCACTGGAGCGAGCAGATGTACCGGCTGCACGGCCTGACCGCCGGCGCCGGGCCGATGGACACGGCGCGCTGGCTGGCCCTGATCCACCCCGACGACCATGCGCGCTGCAACGACGGCGTGCGCGCCGCCCACCGCGCCGGCAAGCCCTACGACACCGAACACCGCATCCTGCGGCCCGACGGCGCGGTGCGCTGGATCCATTCGGTCGGCCGCATGCTCGAGGGCGCCGGCCAGGGCCGCCGCATGATCGGCACCTGCATCGACGTCACCGACCGCCGCCTCGCCGAACAGGCCCGTCTGGAGAAAGACGCCGCCGAGCGCGCCAGCCAGGCCAAGAGCGAGTTCCTCTCGCGCGTGAGTCACGAGCTGCGCACGCCGCTCAACGGCATCATCGGCTTCACCCAGCTGCTGCGGCGCGGCCCGGCGCTGCCGACGATGCAGCGCTACCACGTCGACCTGATCCACGACGCCGGCGAGCACCTGCTCCAGCTCATCAACGACATGCTCGACCTGGCCGCGATCGAGGCCGGCCAGCTGCGCCTGTCGCTCGAGCCGGTCGCGCTGGCCGAGCTGGTGGAGGCCACCGTCGCGCTGGCCCGGCCGCAGGCGCTGGCGCGGCGCATCGCCATCGAGGTCGACGCCGGCGAGGCGGGCCTGCATGTGCGCGCCGACCGCGTGCGGATGCGCCAGGTGCTGGAGAACCTGCTGTCCAACGCCATCAAGTACAACCGCGAGGCCGGCCTGGTGCGCCTGGCCTGGCACCGCGGCGCCGACGGGCGCATCGCCTTCGAGGTCACCGACACCGGCCTGGGCCTCGACGCCGAGCAGCGCGCCGGGCTGTTCCAGCCCTTCAACCGCCTGGGCGCCGAGCAGCGCGGCGACCAGCCCGGCACCGGCCTGGGCCTGGCCATCACCCAGGCGCTGGTGCTGCACATGGGCGCCAGCATCGACGTCGACTCGCAGCCCGGCCGCGGCACCACCATCCGGCTGCGCCTGCCGGACGCCGAGCCGGCCGCCGCACCGCGGCAGGCCGACCCCGCCGAGGCGCCGCCGGCTCCGCGCCGCCGCGGCGACGGGCGGCGCCTGCGCCTGCTGTACGTCGAGGACAACCCCGTCAACGTGCTGCTGATGCAGGAAGTGATCGCCCAGTGCGGCCCGCGCTACCAGCTGAGCGTGGCCCACGACGGCGAGCAGGGCCTGGCCCGGCTGGCCGAGGGCGCGCCGCCCGACCTGCTGCTGCTGGACATCAACCTGCCCGGCATCGGCGGCCACGAGGTGCTGGCCCGCGTGCGCGCCGACCCGCGGCTGGCCCGCCTGCCCTGCGTGGCCGTGTCGGCTGACGCCATGCCGCACGAGGTGGCGCGCGCCCGCGCGGCCGGTTTCGACGACTACTGGACCAAGCCGCTGGACATCAGCCGCCTGGTCGAGCGCATGGAGCAGGTGCTGGCGCGCGCCGCCGCGACCGCCCCCGAAGCCGCGGCCGGCGGGGACCGCTCGGCATAATCGGTGCCTGCCCGTCAAAAGGCCCCCATCACCAGCAGGAAGCGGCCATGGCCTCCATCAACAAAGTCATCCTCATCGGCAACCTCGGCCGCGACCCCGAGGTGCGCTACACGCCCAGCGGATCCGCGGTGTGCAACATCACCGTGGCCACCTCGCGCAACTGGAAGGACAAGAACACCGGCGACAAGGTCGAAGAGACCGAATGGCACCGCGTGGTCTTCTACGACCGCCTGGCCGAGATCGCCGGCGAGTACCTGAAGAAGGGCCGCCCCGTCTACGTGGAAGGGCGCCTCAAGACCCGCAAGTGGCAGGACAAGGACGGCGCCGAGAAGTACACCACCGAGATCATTGCCGACAACATGCAGCTCCTGGGCGGCCGCGAAGGCATGGGCGGCGGTGACGAAGGCGGCGGCGGTGGCGGCTACAGCCGCGGCGGTGGCGGCGGCCACGACGACGACGGCGGCGGCCGCAGCGCGCGCGCGCCGGCCCAGCGGCCCGCGCAACGGCCGGCCCCGGCCGCGCAGAAGTCGGCGACGGGGTTCGACGATCTGGAAGACGACATTCCGTTCTAGCGGAAGGTCGAATCAGACGACAAAGGCCCGCATCCGCGGGCCTTTTTGCGTTTGCCTGGGCTTCAGCGATCACGGTGCAGGAGGTGGCAGCGATCGCACCTCTTGCGCGACAAGCCTGCAAGCTCCGATCAGGTCTGTCACCAGGCGCTGGTCGATGTTCTGGGCGCCCTCGTACTCGCTGCGATTGCGCAGTTCGTGCGCCTTGGCGAGCACGCGCCACACCTCGGGGCCGAGGCCCAGCGTATCGGGCAACACCTGGAAGACCAGGTAGCGCTTGTTCGCCGGCCGATAGCCGTGCCAGCGCATGGCGGCCAGGCACAGGGCATGGGCCGCGTTGTAGGCCAGATCGAAACGACTCTCCGGTGCGAGCGCGGCATGGCCCGCATCGGTCAGGCGCGCGAGGCCCGAGCGCAGCAGGCCGGCGAACTCCTCGGCCGCCGGTGGTTCCGCGTGAAGCATCCCCGTCGTGACGAGCCGATCAAGATTCGGCAAGGGCATCGTCACTCCCGATCAGCCAGATCCGAGGCTGCGCCAGTACGCGCTTGACGAAGCCATCGCCGCGTGCGGCGCGCTCGGCCCACTCCTGTCGTGAGTAGATCGTCGGCTTGACCTCGCGGCCCAAGCGCTGGCTTGCCACTTCCAGTGCACCGAAGACGTCCGGATAGCTCAGGTCGTCGCTGACCAGCATCAGGTCGATGTCGCTGCTGGCCGTGTCCTGGCGCTTGGCCACCGAACCGTAGACGAAGGCCGCCCGGATGCGAGACCCCAGCGGCATCAGCGCCTGACGCAGCGGATCGGCCAGGCCCATCGTCTTGCCCGCGATGCCGCACAGCTCGGCGAACACGGGCGAGTCGGGGTTGGCCTGGTAGTGCTTCTGCCGGCCGAGCACGCGCACGGCAACGAGGCCGCTTTGCGCCAGCCGCGCCAGCTCGCGCTGCACCGCGCCGGAGCCGCTGCCGGTCAGTGCGATCAGTTCGCTGGCGTAGAAGCTGCGGCCGGGCTGCCCGAACAGCAGACCCAGTACGCGTTGCTGCGTCCTGCTGAACAAGGCATCGGCCAGACTCGTCCGACCTGCGTCCGGCGTGACGGCAGGCTGCAGCGTGAGAGCGTCGTTCGTGCCCATATTGGGTTGGATTATGCCCAATTTGGGCTTTGACGTTCCCACTCTGGGTATGAGACCGAGAGCCCCCTCAGGCCCTCCCCGACCTCCGACTCCTCGGCTGCAGCTTGTCCAGCTCCGCCACCTGCTGTTTCAGCAGGATCAGCAACGACCTCGCGTGTTCCACGGGCAGCCGCAGGCTGCTGCTGGGGGTGCCGTCGTCGCGCGCGGTGCGCGGCAGCACCAGCGCGTCCAGGCCGATCTCCAGCACGCCCTTGTCGTGGCGGATGGACTTGAGGCGCTGCACTTCGATGTCGTAGGTCTTCACGCGTCTGCTCCTGCCGGATGGCCCGGCAGGATTGTCCGCGCTGCGGGCGGCCGTGGCCGCCGACTGGCACAGCTAGTCTTTCTGATAGTTCGGAGAGCGCGGACCGTAGAGGATTCCGTTCTTCTGAGGTGATAGCAGCCGGTTGTTGGCAGTCCCTGCAAATCCGTAGGAAGCGTCGCTGACCGTACCGACAATCTGCTGGATCACAGCTTTGACCAGCAGTCCAACCAACCCACCTTGATTGGCGCTGTCCCCCTCTTTGGACGACGCCACAGCATTGCCTTGCCAGAGAAGTTGCCCACTGCGCAAATCAACGATGCGCCCCTCTACGGCAACGGTTGTCTCGCTGGAGATCACCGCGTACGTTGTGCCGTAGCGCTTCACCTTGATGAGCACGGCTGCGTCGGCGCCGAAGATCTCGCGTAACTTGTGCGCGGATACTTCCTGAATCTCGGCAGCGTTGGAGAGTCCGTTCTGCTTGAACGTCTCGTCCATCAGCGAAACAGGCACAACGTAGTAACCGGCCTCGGCCAACGGCAACGTCACTTGCGAAAGCACGCCATAAGTTGCCAGCACATCTGGTGTCTCGTTCACGGGCGGAAGTACCAGCATCGACGTTGGTCGTGCTAGCTTGTAAGCCGTGTAGTCATACGGCTGTGGGGTAGCACAGGCGGCAAGACTTGCGACTCCAAATGCGGCCAGAAGTAGACGCGCCACGCGCGCAACCGGATCAGGCATAGAGCTCTTCATGATGTTCTTCATCCGTGTGCCAGCTCACTGGGCGCTGGCTTGCATGCGCTTAAGAATAAAGCTCATGTACTGCGCAGACTCAGGAAAGCTCGCCTTCTCTGCCTCAAGTGCACGTCGCGCATCATCGTCGCGCCCAAGGCGTAGATAAACCATCGCAAGATGGGCTCGGTAGCCCGGCGGCAGCGTTGCTCCCGTCGCCCGAGCCTTCTCGGCTTGAGTCTCGAGGATCTGCAACTGCTCTGCCGGGTTCGAACTATCAGCCTTGAAGTGCTCGTAGAGCTGTCGCTGATAGCCCTCCCAGTGGTACATAGGTTTCGGTCGCTGCGCACAACCACTCACGACGGCTGCTACAACGAGCGCGACTGTCAGTGCACTGCGGCGTTTGGATGCAAGAGCCGCCATGACTATCTCCCGGCAGGAACGGTCCACTGCTTGCCGTCGAGACCTGCAACCAGACTGTTCACTGCTTCGCGCACGGCCAGATCGAGCACCTTGCCGTTGAGAGTCGCGTCGTAGCCTGCTGTGCCACCGAAGCCGACCACCTCCCGGTTTGAGAGTTCGTACTCACCGGCGCCGCGTGCCGAGTACACCACTTCGGATGTGAGGCTGTTGACGATATTGAGCGTCACCTTGGCATACGCGATCTGCGCCTTTCCTCGACCGAGTAGTCCGAAGAGTTGCCGGTCGCCTACCTCTTTGCGGCCGAACTCGGAGATGTCGCCGGTGACAACAAAGTCTGCTCCACGAATCGTCTGGCTCTGCGACTTGAACTGCGCTTCCTGCTTGATCTCCTGGAGGTTCTCGCGGTCGAGCACGTTGAAGCGTTGCGATTGCTGCAGGTGCGCGATCAGAGTGGTCTTCGCTTGGCCGCCAAGCCGATCAACGCCATCTGTAAATATCCCGCGCATGAAGCCGGATCGGTTATCAAACTTTCCTACCGAGATTGGAACTCGTACGCCGCTGTACGGTGCCGCGGCAGATTGAACCTTCGCAACTTCCAGAGTTCGAGACGATTCCGTTGCGCAACCTCCAAGCATGAGGAGTGCGATCAACGCTGGTGCCACGGCGACGAAACGAATCATGAATACTTCTCCCTGAAGTTGGTTTGGCAGCATCACGGTGCTGAGCGATTCTCGCTGCGTCAAGGATTGGTTCGAACATGGACGGCCGTAGCATTGCGTGAAGCTGTACGCAGATTGGCTTTCCGGGCACGTCCTTCTTATCGCGTTGGGCTTTCTCCGACTTGGACTCCTTGTCTCGTGAATGCCTCTGCGCTTTAGCTGCTTGTCCGGTGCATCGTCAGTCGACGGACCTCTGTCACTCTATCGGTGGCCGAACGCTGCACACAGCTGACCGGAAACTGCGGCGCATATCGTCTCGACGAAGTCGGACGGGAAGCGGAAGCGGTTCTCAGGGCGGCTGCCGTTGCGGCCGCCGCGCTGATTGACCTGCGATGCCTAGCCGCGCGCCGCCGGCCCGACGCCTGCGCGACAACGCGTTCGCCGCACCGGTGCCAGACTGGGCCGAAGCCTTCTCCTCCTCCTGCCCCGCCCATGCACTCCTTCGACGCCACCATCGCCCTCGCCCACCAGGGCGACGGCCACTTCAGCGGGGCCACGCACCCCGACTACGGCAACATGGTCGGGCCCTTCGGCGGCACCACGGCGGCCACGCTGCTGAACGCGGCGCTGCTGCATCCTGGCCGGCTGGGCGATCCGATCGCGCTGACGGTCAACTACGCCAGCGCGGTGGCCGACGGGCCGTTCCAGATCGTGGCGCGCGCGGTGCGCACCAACCGGTCCACCCAGCACTGGACGATGGCGCTGTCGCAGGGCGACGAGGTGGCGGCCACCGGCACCGCCGTGTTCGCCGCGCGCCGCGAGACCTGGTCCGCGCCCGAGGCCGCGCTGCCCGCCGGCCTGCCGGCGGCCGACGCGGTGGCGCGCATGGACACCGCCGGCCGGCTGGCCTGGGTGCGGCGCTACGACATGCGCTTCATCGAGGGCGACCTGTCGGCCCCCTTCGACGGCGAGGAGCGGCCCCACTCGCGCAGCGTGGCCTGGGTGCGCGACGACCCGCCGCGGCCGCTGGACTTCGCGTCGCTGGCCGCGCTGTGCGACAGCTTCTTTCCGCGCATCTACGTGCGCCGCCGTCGGCGCGTGCCGATCGGCACCGTCACGCTGACGGCCTACTTCCACGCCGACGCCGCGATGCTGGCCGCGCAGGGCAGCCGCCATGTGCTGGGCGTGGCGCAGGCGCAGGCCTTCCGCAACGGCTACTTCGACCACAGCGCCCAGGTGTGGGCCGACGACGGCCAGCTGCTGGCCAGCACGCAGCAGATGGTCTATTACAAGGAATAGGACAAGGAGTCGCCGCGCCTCAGGGCACCAGCGCCAGGAACAGGAAGGCCGCGAACAGCACCAGGTGCACGGCGCCCTGCATCACGCTGGTCCGGCCGGTGCCCAGCGTGATCGCGCTCACCAGCACGGCCAGCGTCAGCATCACGATGTCCTTGGGGTCCAGCCCCAGCACCAGCGGCAGGTCCAGCAGCACTGCGGCGGCCACCACCGCCGGGATCGTCAGGCCGATGCTGGCGAGCGCGGAGCCGAGTGCCAGGTTCATGCTGGTCTGCAGGCGGTCGGCCTGCGCGGCGCGCACGGCGGCCCAGGTCTCCGGCAGCAGCACCAGCAGCGCGATGGCGATGCCGATCACCGCCTCGGGCGCGCCGGCGGCCGCCACCGCGGCCTCGATCGTCGGCGACAGCTGCTTGGCCAGCCCCACCACCACCACCAGCGACACCAGCAGGAAGCCGAAGCTGGTCCAGGCCTCGCGGTTCGTCGGCGGCGAGGCGTGGACGTTCTCGTTCGCGGCATTGGTCGGCGGCAGGAAGTAGTCGCGGTGCCGCACCGTCTGCACGAAGACGAAGGCGGCCCACAGCGCCAGCGAGCACACCGCCACGAAGGCCAGCTGCGCCACGGTGTAGGTGCCGCCGGCCGAGCTGGTGGTGAAGGTCGGCATCACCAGCGACAGCCCGGCCAGCGCCACCAGCGCGGCCAGCGCCGCGTTGGCGCCGTCGAGCTGGAAGTTCTGCTCGTGGTGGTGCAGGCCACCCACCAGCATGCAGATGCCGACCACGCCGGTGGTGATGATCATCACCGCCGAGAAGATGGTGTCGCGCGGCAGCGTCGCCTTGTCCGGGCCGCCGGCCAGCATCACCGACACGATCAGCGCGACCTCGATCACCGTGATCGCCACCGCCAGCACCAGCGTGCCGAAGGGTTCGCCGACGCGGTGCGCCACCACCTCGGCATGGTGGACGGCGGCGATCACCGCGCCGATCAGCGCGACCGCGCAGGCCGCCACCATCGCGGCGTTCAGCGTGACGAAGAAGGCGCCGCCCAGCAGCGCGGCGGAGGCAAGGGGGACGAGCGAGGCCCAGCTTGGCATCGAGAGATCCTTCGGTGGAGTGATGAGCGGGAGCGGCCGTCGCGCGGCGCCGGCGTGGCCGCGGCGCGAGGTCGCGGTCGATTGTGGGGCAGTCGTCGGGCACGGCCCGGCGCGGGCGGGTCGGGCCCCACAATCGGCCGCCGCGCCCAGCGCCGCCGCCGCCACTCGGCCTCCGCATGCTCCACCTGACCCGTCTCACCGTCCGCCGCGCCCGCCACGAGCGCCTGCCGCAGGTCGCCGGCAGCCTGACCTTCACGACGCTGCTGTCGGTCGTGCCCTTCCTCGCGGTGAGCTTCGCGCTGTTCACGCGCTTTCCGGTGTTCGGCCGCTTCGAGGCCGCGCTCGAGGAGCATCTGCTGCGCAGCCTGCTGCCGGCCGAGATCGCGCGCACGGTGCTGGGCCACCTGCACCAGTTCGCCGCCAAGGCCAGCGGCCTGACGCTGGTGGGCAGCCTGTTCCTGCTGGCGACCGCCGTCGCGCTGCTGCTGACGGTGGAGAACGCCTTCAACCAGATCTGGAACGTGCGGCGCAACCGCCCCTTCCTGAAGCGGGTCGTGCTCTACCTCGTGGTGCTGGCCGCGATGCCGCCGCTGCTGGGCGCGAGCCTGTGGGCCACGTCCTATGTGCTGGGCGTGTCGATGGGCTGGATCGGACCGCTGCCGCCCGAGGCGCGCTTCATGCTGACGCTGGGCCCGGCGGCGCTGGCCTGGGCGGGCCTGAGCGGGCTCTTCTACTGGGTGCCCAACACCCGGGTGCGGCGGCGCGACGCGATCGCCGGCGGCCTGATCGCCAGTGCCGCGCTCGAGCTGGGCAAGCGCGGCTTCGCGCACTACCTGCTCGCGATCCCCACCTACCAGGCCGTGTACGGCGCCTTCTCGGTGCTGCCGGTGTTCCTGCTGTGGGTCTACTACTCGTGGCTGGTGGTGCTGGCGGCGGCGCTGGTCGCGGCCAACCTCGAGCGCGCCTGAGGCCGCGTCAGCGCTGCCCCAGCCGCGCGCCCTCGAACAGGTCCTTCAGTTCGCGCGGCTGGCAGCGCCAGTACTGCGGCGGCGCGACGACGCGCGCGCCCAGCTTCGCGGCCGCGTGCCAGGGCCAGCGCGGGTCGTACAGCATGGCGCGGGCCAGCGCGACGGCATCGGCATCGCCGTCGGCGATCGCGGCCTCGGCCTGCTCGGGCTCGGTGATCAGGCCCACGCCGATGGTCGGCAGGCCGACCTCGGCCTTGATGCGCCGCGCCAGCGGCAGCTGGTAGCCGGCGCCGAGCGGGATCTTCTGCGCCGGCGAGACGCCGCCGCTGGAGACGTGGATCGCCGGGCTGCCGCGCGCCGCCAGCGCGCGCCCGAAGGCGACGGCGCTCTCGACATCCCAGCCGCCGTCGACCCAGTCGGTGGCCGACAGCCGCGCCCACACCGGCCGCCCGGCCGGGAAGGCGGCGCGCACCGCGTCGTAGACCTCGAGCGGGAAGCGCAGGCGGTTCTCGAGGCTGCCGCCGTAGCGGTCGTCGCGACGGTTGGCCAGCGGCGACAGAAACTGGTGCAGCAGGTAGCCGTGGGCCGCGTGCAGCTCGATGGCGTCGAAGCCCAGTCGCGCGGCGCGCCGCGCGGCGGCGGCGAAGTCGTCGCGCAGGCGCGCGAGGCCGGCTTCGTCCAGCGCGGCCGGGGCGAGTTCGTCCGCGCCATGCGGCAGCGCCGACGGCGCCACCGCGAGCCAGCCGTCCGGCGCGTCGGGTGCCAGCTGCGCGCCGCCGCGCCAGGGCACGTCGCTCGAGGCCTTGCGCCCGGCGTGCGCCAGCTGGATCGCCAGCGGGATGGCCGAGTGCGCGCGGATCGCCGCGAGCACGCGCGCCAGGCCGGCCTCGTTGGCGTCGCTGTACAGGCCCAGGTCGCCGGCGGTGATGCGACCCTCGGCATTGACCGCGGTGGCCTCGACGATCAGCAGCCCGGCGCCCGACAGCGCCATCGAGCCGAGGTGCATCAGGTGCCAGTCGCCGGCCGTGCCCTCGACCGCGGAGTACTGGCACATCGGCGCGACGACGATGCGGTTGGCCAGGCGCAGTGCGCCGATGGCGAGGGGGCTGAAGAGGTGGCTCATGGCCGCGAGGCTACAGCACGATCACCTGCCCGACCTGCGGGTCGACGCGGCCGGCCGCCAGCCCGGCGATGACGCGCTGCGCGGCGTCGAAGCCGCGCTCCTCGGCCACGCGCAGCCAGTCGGCGCGGCGCACCTGCGCGAAGAACTCGCGCTCGGCCTCGCCGTAGCGCTGGGTGGCCGCGGCCGGACCCCACTCGGCGTGGCGCTTCCTGATCTGCGCCGGAGCGAAGTAGAACTTCGGCCTGGGCCCCGGCAGCGTGGCATCGGCAACGAAGGCCGTGGTCTGCGCCGAGCCGACGTGGCAGTCGTACACGAGCGCCGCGCCCAGGTGGTGGTGCACGCGCGCGCGCAGTGCCGCGTCGCCCGAGAAGTCGAGATAGAGCGTCGGCGCGTCGGGCGCCAGCGCGGCTTCGAGCTCGTCGTAGGCGAGCACGCGGTCGTAGCAGCCCAGGCCTTCGACGAAGCCGCGGTGGCGCGCCGAGGTCAGGCCGATCAGTTGCAGCCCCGCCTGGCCGTGCAGGCCGCGGGCGCTGCCGTAGGCCGTCTTGCTGGACGCGCTGGACACCAGCAGCCGCTTCGCGCCGAAGGCGGCGTTGTCCTGCAGGAAGTCGGCGAGGAAGAAAGCCGTGACGTAGAGCGGCCGCAACAGGGCGACCAGGGCCTCGTCGGCCTCGGCATACGACGGATCGGCGCGGCAAAGGCTGTACTGGTTGTAGGCCGACGCCAGCTCGGCGCGGTGCGCGCTGCCGTCGAGGAAGCCGCGCTCGCCGACGCGCACCGGCTGCACCCGCAGGTGGCTGGCGATGGGGAAGTAGCCGTAGATGCGCTCGCCCACGTCGACGCCCGGCACCGCGGACGCCACCACGTCGGCGAAGCCCCAGGCCGGGATCTGCCCCCAGCCGTCGCTGCCGGTGGGAAAGAAGTCCCAGTAGCGCATCGCGTCGCCGAAGGCGGCATAGGTGATGTTGTTGGTCGTCAGCGCGAGGCGGCGGATCGCGAGCAGCGCCTCGCCCTCGGCGGCCGGCGCCAGCGGCCCGGTCTCGATGCGGCTGCGCGCGGGGTCGGTCTTGTCGGTCAGCAGGCGGGTCAGGGTCGCGTCCACGGTGGCTCCTCGGGGGGGCGGGGCCCCGATGGTGGGCCCGGAGGCGCCGGACGACAATCCTTTCGTTATATACAAGCTACTATTGCGCCCCCTCCGGCCCGTGGATGGAGTTCCCGCATGCGCCGTTCGCTCTCCCGCCTTGCCGTCGCCCTGGGCAGCCTGCTGCTGGCCGGGCAGGCGCTGGCCGCCGACCTGACCGTGTCGGCCGCCGCCAGCCTGACCAATGCCTTCAGGGAGCTGCAGCCGCTGTTCGAGGCCCAGAACCCGGACACGAAGCTGCAGCTGAACTTCGGCGCCTCGGGCGCGCTGCTGCAGCAGATCGTCAAGGGCGCACCGGTCGATGTCTTCGCCAGCGCCGACCAGGAGACGATGGACCAGGCGCAGGCCCAGTCGCTGGTCCAGGCGACGGAGCGGCGCAACTTCGTGTCGAACACGCTGGTGGTGGTGGTGCCGAGCGACGCGAAGAAGGTCCCCAAGGCGGTGACCGACCTGGCGCAGCCGGCCTATGCGCGCATCGCCATCGGCCTGCCGGCCAGCGTGCCGGTGGGTCGCTACACGCAGGGCGTGCTGCAGAAGGCGGGCCTGTGGGCCGCGATCGAGCCCCGGATGATCGGCGCCAGCAACGTGCGCCAGGCGCTGGACTACGTGGCGCGCGGCGAGGTCGACGCCGGCTTCGTCTACGCGACCGACGCCGCGCTGATGCCCGACAAGGTGAAGGTGGCGCTCACCGTGCCGACCGAGACGCCGATCCTGTACCCGATCGCGCCGGTGGCGGCCGGCAGCAACGCCGCGGCGGCGCAGAAGTTCGTCGCCTTCGTGCTGTCGCCCGCGGGCCAGGCGGTGCTGGCGAAGTACGGCTTCGGCCGGCCCTAGGACACGCATGGAGGGCGCATGGGTCCCGCTGGCGCTGACGCTCAAGGTCGCGCTCTGGGCGACGGCGATCGATCTCGTGCTCGGTCTGGCGCTGGCCTTCCTGCTGGCGCGCAAGCGCTTCTTCGGCCGCGAAGTGCTGGACGCCATCGCCACGCTGCCGATGGTGTTGCCGCCGACGGTGCTGGGTTACTACCTGCTGGTGCTCATCGGTCGCCAGGGGCCGATCGGTCGATGGCTGGACGCCTGGTTCGGCATCAACCTCATCTTCACGTGGCAGGGCGCCGTGATCGCGGCGGCCATCGTGGCCTTCCCCTTCGTCGTGCGGCCCGCTCGCGCGGCCTTCGAGGCGGTCGACCCGCAGCTGGAGCAGGCGGCGCGCGTGCTCGGCCTGGGCGAGACGGCGGTGTTCTTCCGCGTCACGCTGCCGCTCGCCTGGCGCGGCATCCTGGCCGGTTTGATGCTGGCCTTCGCTCGCTCGACCGGCGAGTTCGGCGCGACGCTGATGATCGCCGGCAGCATCCCGGGCAAGACGCAGACGCTGGCGATCGCCGTGCACGATGCGGTCCAGGCCGGGCAGGACGACATCGCCAACTTCCTGGTGATGGTGACCTCGGTCACCTGCATGGCGGTGCTGCTGGGGGCCGGACGCCTGCTGCGACCGCGCTCGGTCAGACCCTGAAGCGGAGCACGCGATGAGCATCTGGGACGTCGACCTCCAGCGCCGCTTCGAGCACGCGAAGCGCCGCTTCGACCTGCGCTTGAGCTTTGCGAGCGACGTGCCGCGGCTCGTGATCTACGGCCCGTCGGGTGCCGGCAAGAGCCAGACGCTCAAGTGCATCGCCGGCCTGACGCGGCCCGACGCCGGTCACGTGCGGCTGAACGGGCAGGCGCTGTTCGACGCGGCGGCGCGCGTCGACGTGCCGGCGCGCGATCGGCAGCTGGCCTATGTCTTCCAGGACTACGCGCTGTTTCCGCACCTGACGGTGGTGCAGAACATCGCCTTCGGCCTGCACCGCGGCTGGCGCAATGCCTCGCGCGAGGTGCGCGACGAGGCGGTCGAGCGCTGGCTCACGGCCTTCGAGTTGACGCCGGTGGCGCGCCACTATCCCGAGCAGCTGTCCGGCGGCCAGCGCCAGCGCACGGCGCTGGCTCGCGCATTGGTGGCCGAGCCGCGCGCGCTGCTGCTGGACGAACCCTTCGCCGCGCTCGACCCCGCGCTGCGCGCGCGCCTGCGCGACGAGCTGGCCGACCTGCAGGCGCGGCTGGCGATCCCGCTGCTGCTGATCACCCACGACCCCGAGGACGTGCGACGCTTCGGCGATGCCGTGCTGGAGCTGCGCGACGGACGGCTCGCAGGGTCGGCCGCGGTCGCCGCCTGATCGCGCCACCCACGACGCAAGCGCCATGACGACCCGCCCGAGGAAGAAGAAGGGCCCCGCGATCGAGCTGCACGGCGCCGTCTGGATGACGGTCGGCGGCGAGAGCCTGGGCGGCAAGGGCCGCATCGGCCTGCTGCGCGCGATCGCCGAGCACGGCTCGATCACGCAGGCGGCCAAGGCCTACGGCATGTCCTACAAGGCGGCGTGGGACGCGGTCGACACGATGAACAACCTGGCCGGCGCGCCGCTGCTCGAACGCAGCACCGGCGGCCGCGGCGGCGGCTCGACGCGGCTCACGCCGCGCGGCCAGCAGCTGGTGGAGCGCTACGCGCAGATCGAGGCCGTGCATGCGCGTTTCGTGCAGCTGCTGAGCGACGAGTCCATCGATGTCGCGAACGACTTCAACCTGCTCAGGACCCTCAACATGAAGACCAGCGCCCGCAACCAGTTCCTGGGCACGGTCAGCGCCTGCAAGACCGGCGCCGTCAACGACGAGGTCGAGCTGGCGCTGCCCGGCGGCGCGCGCATCGTCGCGATCGTCACGCACGAGAGCGCCGAGTCTCTGGGTCTGAAGCCGGGTGCGACGGCCTTCGCGCTGGTCAAGGCCTCGTCGGTGATCGTCGCCACCGACCTGGAGGGCGCACGCCTGTCGGCGCGCAACCAGCTGACCGGCACGGTGAGCGCGGTCACGCCGGGCGCGGTGAATGCCGAGGTGGTGATCGACCTGGGCCACGGCCTCACGATCGCCGCGATCGTGACCCAGGCCAGCCTCGCCGCGCTGGGCCTGGCGCCGGGCGTCCAGGCGACGGCCTTGTTCAAGGCGTCCTCGGTGATCGTCGGCGCGATGGCCTGAAGATCCTCGCGCCGTGGCGGCCGCGATAATCGCCGCATGCCCCGCCGCTCGCCGCCGCCCAGCGCCTCGATCACGAAGCTGCTGCGGTCGCTGGTGGACACGCCCAGCCGGGCCGGCGAGGACCCGCTGGGCCCGGTGCTGACGCGCATCGAGGCCTGGTTCGACGAGCGCGGCCTGCCGCACCGGCGCCTGTGCGCCGCCGACGGCACGCCGCTCGGCCTGCACGCCGAAGTCGTGGGCCGCGCGCCCTTGCCGCGCGGTGCGAAGCGGCCCTTCTACCTGCTGAACGCGACGCTCGACACGGCCGCCTTCGGCGACCGCGCGACCTGGCGGCACCGGCCCGACCGCGCGCGCGTGCAGGGCGGCTGGCTCTACGGCCGCGGCGCCGCCGACTCGAAGGGCGGCGCCGCGATCTTCGCGCACCTCTTCGCCGCGTTCGCGGCACGGCCCGAGGCCTGTGCCGGCCGCCTGGGCCTGCTGTTCGACCTGGAGGAGCACAGCGGCAGCTTCGCCGGCGCGCGCCGCTACTTCGAGGCCGCACCCGCGCCGCGGCCCGACGGCGTGCTGATCGGCTATCCCGGCATCGATCGGCTGATCGTCGGCAGCCGCGGCTTCCTGCGCGCGCATATCGTCGTGCCCGGCGTGGCCGCGCACTCGGGCGGCAGCACGCAGCGCGGCGTCAACGCGGTGCTGCGCGCCGCGCGGCTGGTCGAGGCCCTGCATGCCGCGAAGCTGCCGAAGGCCGCGCCCGCGGGCAGCGGCTTCGACCGCCCGCCGCAGCTGACCGTCACCAGCCTGCACGGCGGCCAGGGCTACACCCAGGTGCCCGACCGCTGCGAGCTGACGGTCGACCTGCGGCTCACGCCGCGCTTCGACGACGCGGCGGCGCGCGCGCTGGTCGAAGGCGTCGTCGACCGGCTCGACCGCGCCCACGAGCCCGCGCTCGCCAGCCGCATCGACTGGCAGCCCGGCTGGCCGCCCTATCGCGTCGACGAGGCGCACCCGATGCTGCGCGCGATGCGCGAGGCCGCGCTCCAGACGCTGGGCCAGGACCTGCCCCGCGCGGTGGCCGGACCCTCGAACATCGGCAACTACCTCGCGGCCCGCGGCATCCCGGCCTTGTGCGGCTTCGGCGTGCGTGCGCGCAACCTGCACGCCGCCGACGAGTGCATGGAGCTCGCCACGATCGCGCCGGTGTACCTGACCTACGAGACGGCCCTGCAGCGCTTGCTGGGCGGCTGAGGGCGCGTCCAGAATCAGCGGGCGCTCGCGGGAGAGCGGGAGGAGCACGATGACCCAGACCGCCGGCACACCGGCTGCCGACGAGCGCAGCGAGGAGCTGCGACTCGCCCTGGTGCTGAACGGCGGCGTCAGCCTCGCCGTGTGGATGGGCGGCGTCGCCTTCGAGCTCAACCGCCTGGTGCGCGAGACCCATCCGGTCTATCGGGGCCTGCTCGAGCTGACCGGCACCAGCGCCCGCATCGACGTCATCAGCGGCACCAGCGCCGGTGGCGTCAACGGCGCGGCGCTGGCGCTGGCGCAGGTGCACGACGCCAGCCTCTACGGACTGCGCGACGTCTGGCTGGTGCGCGGCGGCCTCGAGCAGCTGATGCGCGACCCCGACCAGGACGACCCGTCCTCGCTGCTGCGCGGCGACGACTACTTCCTGCCGGCCATCGAGCGGGCGCTGGCCGGCATCGCGAAGGGTCCGGTGGCCGACGCCGCGAGCGTGCCGATGGTGCTGTCGCTGACGACGACGCTGCTGCACGGCGTCGGCCACGCGCAGCTCGACGACTTCGGCGCCGTGGTCGAGGACACCGTGCATCGCGCCCACTTCCTGTTCGAGCGTCGTCCCGACGGCCTCGTCGACGCCTTCCGGCCCGGCAGCGACATCGTGAGCCAGCTGGCCCGGGCGGCCCGCGCCAGCGCGTCCTTCCCGGTGGCGTTCGAGCCTTCGCTCTACGAGCCCGGCAAGCCGCCGTTCAAGGGCACGCCGCTGCGCCCCCGCGGCGGCGGCCACCCGATCACCGACCCCGTCTACCTGCTCGACGGCGGCATCCTGGACAACAAGCCCTTCGTCGCGGCGCTCGAAGGGATCAACAAGCTGCCGGCCGACGGCAACGCGCGGCGCGTGCTGGCCTACATCGTCCCCGACCCCAAGGCCGCGGTCGAACCGCTCGAGCCGGACCGCGACGGCAGGCTGCCGGTGCCGACCCTCGCCGCCGTCGCCTTCCAGAGCACGGTCGGCATTCCCGGCACGCAGTCGATCGCGGACCAGCTCGCCGACATCCGCGAGCACAACGACTTCATGCGCCGCCGCTGGCAACGCATCACCGGCCTGCTGGCGAAGACGCCGCGCGCCGACGTGCTGTCGACCGCGCGGCTGCTGTTCGCGTCCTACCGCGAGCGACGCCTCGACGGCGCGATCGACTACCTGCTGGGCGAGCTGGAGCGCAGCCTGGCCGAGATGCGCGACCAGCAGCCCTTGCGCCTGCGGCGCGCCACGCGGCTGTGGCTGCGCGCGCTGTGGCTGCGCACCGCCGACCGCGCCGCGCTGTGGGACAGCATCATTCCCACGCAGTTCGCGCCCTACGAAGCGCTGCTCGAAGGGGACCGGGCCGCCTGGCAGTGGGGCCAGTACACGCTGGAGTTCATGGCCGGCGTCGTCATCGACGTGCTGCGCCGGACCCAGCGCCTGGTCGACCTGGTGGGCCGCTGGCAGCAGGCCGAAGGGCAGGCGGTGCCCGGGCCGGCGCTGCCCGCGGGCGCCGCGCTCCGGCCGGAGTCCTGGGAGCAGATCGACCGCGAGCCGTCGCCCGCGGCGGCGCGGCAGCGCCAGCCGGGCGGCGGGACCTGGAGCCGCGAGCTGCGCAGGGCCTGGCAGGACACCTACGCGATCAACCTCAAGCTGCGCGGGCGCCGCGAGGAAGGCAGCCCCGAGGTGCGCGAACGCGGCCGCGAGGCCTTCGTGCGCCTGATCGAGGCCTGGCGCGCGCTGCCGGCCGGCGAGCAGCCGACCGAGCTGGCGATCGCGCTGATCGAGGCGCTGCGCTCCGGCAGCACGACGACCCCGGAGCAGCGCCTGGCCGACGCGCGCACGCTGTGCGGCCGGCTGGCAGAACTGGCCGGGCCGATCCGCGCCATCCTGGCCGCGCGCGCCGCGCTGCCGCAGGCCGCCCTGCGCGCCGACGTCGAGGCGGCGCTGAACGAGCTGGCCGCGTACCACGACTACTTCTACAACGCCGGCGATGCGCCCACGCCGGTCGACGTGCTCGCCTGGCGGCTCCTTGCGCTGGAGGTGATCGAGGTCGGCGCCGGCACGCGCGACCACCGCATCAACGTCGGCGCCGAGCTGGTGCAGATCAGCGCGCGCCAGCACTCGCCCTGGGGCGGACCGGGCGAACCGGCGCGCAAGCTGGCCGGCATGGGCCTGGCGCACTTCGCGGCGTTCTACAAGCGGTCCTGGCGCGCCAACGACTGGCTGTACGGCCGCCTCGACGGCATCGACCGCGCGGTGCGCATCGCGCTCAACCCCGACCGGCTGCAACGGCTCTACGGTCAGCGCTGCGTGCAGCCGCGCGGCAGCCAGGCGGTCCTGACGGCCTCCGACTACGTGCTGCAGATTCTCGAAGGCCTGGCCGTGGGCGGCGCGCAAGCGGCGCTGCGGTCCACGCTGCGCGCCGCCTGGGACCGCGACCGGCCGCTGATCGTCGAGGAGCTCGCCTGGCTGGCGCGGCCGTCCACGGTGGCGCCGCAGGCGCTCGAGCATTGCGCGGCGGCGCTGACGCGGCGCCTGCACCTCGAGGTGCTGATGCACGAGCTGCCGGGCCTCGCCGATGCGATCGACCAGGACGAAGCCATCGGGGCCGCGCCTTCGAACGCCGGCGAGCAGCTGCGGGCGCGCGTGGCCCGCATGGCTGCCGACCCGGCCTGGGCGCCGGACATCGCGCTGTCGCTGCTGGACGAGGGCCTGCTCGGCTCGGACACGCTGGCGAAGGAGGCCGGCACCGATCACTTCACGCGCACCGTCGCGCAGAGCGTCGCCGTGGTCCATGCCACGGCCTCGTCGAGCCGCAGCGGACTGAAGGCCCTGAACATCCTGCTCAAGATCACCGAGTGGCCGATCGCGGTCTTCTACTGGCTCGCGGGACGCCTGTCACAGGGCAGCCGCACGGCGGTCGCCGTCGAGGCCGCGGCGCTGGGCACCGGCATCGCGCTCGTCGCGGCATCGCTGCTCGCCAAGGAGCTGCCGGCCGCTGCGACGGCCACCGGCTGGGGCCTGATCGCCGGCGGGCTGGCGGCCTCGCTGGTGCGGTCCTGGCGCCTGGGCCTGGCGATCCTGATCGGCATCGTCGTCCTGATGGTGAGCCTCGGGGCGTCGAAGCTGCTGCCCGCGGCCGCGCTGCTGGCCGTGCTCTACGTGCTGCCCGCGCTCGGCTCGCTGCTGCTGGTGCTGGCCGCCGTGTGGTGGTCGGCCGGTGTGCCGGCCTCGGCCTTCGCGTCGCTGCCGTGCACCGGCTCGTTCGCGTGGCTGCAGCGGTGCCGCGGCACGCCCGACGCCGCCGAGCTGCAGGCCGCCGAGCGCCTGCTCGATGTCGGCCTGCCCGCGCTGATCGCCCTCGTCGTGCTGGGTCTGGTGCTGCTGGCGCGCCGGATCCGCCGGCGCCGGCTTATGCGCCGCCCCGATATCGACCCCTGATTTGCTTCGTTGGCGCGACGCGCGCCTCTCCCTATCGTGCGGCCCTGTCCACACGCAGGAGTCGCGCTTGTCCACCATCCTCAGCCTGCTCGGCAGCCCGTCGGCGCGTTCGCGATCGGGCGCGCTGCTGGCCCAGCTCGAAGCGCGGCTTGCCGCGGCGCTGGACGACGAGCGCGCGGTCACACGGCTGGCCTTGCGCGAGCTGCCGGCCGACGCGCTGCTGCACGGCGACGCCGGCCAGCGCGACATCGCCGCGGCCGTGGTCGCGCTGCAGCAGGCGCGCCTCGTGCTGGTCGCCACGCCGATCTACAAGGCCGCGTACAGCGGCCTGCTGAAGACCTTCCTCGACCTGCTGCCGCAGGACGCGCTGCGCGGCAAGACGGTCGTGCCGCTGGCCACCGGCGGCAGCGCGGCGCACCTGCTGGCGCTGGACTACGCGCTCAAGCCGGTGCTCGCGGCGCTGGGCGCACGCGACATCCGCGACGCGATCTACGCGACCGATGCGCAGCTGCCGCCCGACGGCAACGGCTACGCGCCGGTGGCCGAGCTGCAGTTCCGGCTCGACCGGTCGCTGGGCGACCTGCTCGGCCCCGGCGTCGCGCATCCGCTGCCGGCGCGCGCGCCCGCACGCACGGTGGTGGCGCTGCCGCGCGCGGAGGCGCGATGTCCGGCCTGAGCAGGCCTCGCTGAGCTGAATCCCTTCCGTCTCGCTTCACGCGGGGCCGGTTGCAGGCGGTGGTCTCCCAGCTTGTCTCCGTGTCTTTCTTGCGCCTGGTTCAACGGCCGTCCCCGCCTTTTTCTTCCCACCGGTGCCGCCTTCGCGCGGCACCCCCGATCCGGAGTTCCGACATGAGCTTGTTCTCCTTTTCCTCGTCGCGGCGCCGTCGGCTGCTGCAAGGCTTCGGCGCCGCCGCGGCGACCGCGGCGCTCGGCACCTGGCCGTTGTCGTCTTCGGCGCAGGCCCAGGGCGCTGCGAAGGAGCCGCTGCGCATCGGCTTCCAGAAGTACGGCACGCTGACCGTCCTCAAGGCGCGGGGCGACCTGGAGAAGCGCCTCGCGCCGCAGGGCATCGCGGTGCAGTGGGTCGAGTTCCCGGCCGGCCCGCAGCTGCTGGAGGGCCTGAACGTCGGCTCGATCGACTTCGGCACCGTCGGCGAGGCGCCGCCGATCTTTGCGCAGGCCGCCGGCGCCCCCATCGTCTACGTCGCCAACCAGCCGCCGGCGCCCGCCGCCGAGGCGATCCTCGTGCCCAAGGATTCGCCGCTCAAGAGCGTGGCCGAGCTGAAGGGCAAGAAGGTCGCGCTGAACAAGGGCTCGAACGTGCACTACCTGCTGGTGCGCGCGCTCGAGAAAGCCGGCGTCAAGTACGCCGACGTCAATGTCGTCTTCCTGCCGCCGGCCGATGCGCGCGCCGCCTTCGAGCGCGGCGCGGTCGACGCCTGGGTGATCTGGGACCCGTTCTTCGCCGCGGCCGAGCAGCAGCTCGGCGCCAGGATCCTGGCCGACGGCACGGGGCTGGTGTCCAACCACCAGTTCTACCTCGCCTCGCGGGGCTACTCGGACAAGCGGCCCGAGGTCGTGGCCGCGATCATCGACGAGCTGGCGAAACTGGACGCCTGGGCCGCGAAGGACGCCAAGGCCGTGGCCACCCTGCTGGCGCCGCAGCTCGGCCTGAGCTTCGAGATCACCGAAGCCTCGGCGCGGCGTTTCGCCTACGGCGTCAAGCCGATCTCGGCCGAGGTCGCAGCCGAGCAGCAGAAGATCGCCGACGCCTTCCACGAGCTCAAGCTGATCCCGAAGCCGGTGAAGGTGGCCGACGCGCTGCCGGGCACGCTGCGCGTCGCGCAGAAGCCCTGAGCGGGAGGCCGGCATGACGACCATGAACCGTCTCGTGCTCTGGCTGGTCACGGCGCTGCTCGCAGCGCTGACCGCTGCGACGGCGAAGGCGCAATCCGATGCGCCAGCCCAGCTGCCGGTCCTGAGGATTGGCTTCCAGAAGAGCGCCGTGAACCTGGTGATCCTCAAGCAGCAGGGCGCGCTGGAGAAGCGCTTCCCCGCCACCCGCGTGCAGTGGATCGAGTTCCCGGCCGGCCCGCAGCTGCTGGAGGCGCTGGCCGTCGGCAGCCTGGAGATCGGCCTGACCGGCGACTCGCCGCCGGTCTTTGCGCAGGCCGCCGGCAAGGACCTGCGCTATGTCGGCGCCGAGCCGCCCAAGCCGCGCAGCTCGGCCATCCTCGTCAAGGAGGACTCGCCGATCCGCAGCCTGGCCGACCTGAAGGGCAGGAAGATCGCGCTGCAGAAGGGCTCGAGCGCGCACTACCTCACCGTGCGCGCCGTCGCGAAGGCGGGCCTGGCGTGGAGCGACATCACGCCGATCTACCTGCCGCCGTCGGACGCGCGCGCGGCCTTCGAGCGCGGTGCGGTCGATGCGTGGGCGATCTGGGATCCGTTCTACGCCGCGACCGAGATCGACGTGAAGCCGCGCGTGCTGGCCACCGGCGAGGGCCTGTCGGGCAACAACAGCTTCTACCTCGCGTCGACCGCGTTCACGCAGAACCATCCGCAGGCGCTGGCGGCGATCTTCGAGGAGCTGACCCGCGCCGACGCCTATGTGCAGTCGCACCGCAAGGAGTCGGCGCAGCTGATTGCCGACTTCAGCGGCCTGAGCCTCGCGACCGTGCACCGCTTCATCGAGCGCCGGCCGAAGTCGCCGACCGGCCCGCTGCCGGCCGCGCTGGTGGCCGACCAGCAGCGCGTGGCCGACGCCTTCCTCGAGCTGGGCCTGATCCCCAGGCCCGTGCGGGTGAGCGAGATCGTCTGGCAGCCGGCCGCGGCGAAGCTGGCCCAGCAATCCACGAACCCTGCGAAGGCCAGCCCATGAAACTGCTCTGGTTCATCCCCACCCACGGCGACTCGCGCTACCTCGGCAGTGCCGTGGGCGCGCGCGCGGCGAGCTTCGACTACTTCCGCCAGGTCGCGGTGGCCGCCGACAGCCTGGGCTACGAAGGCGTGCTGATCCCCACCGGCCGCTCCTGCGAGGACCCGTGGATCGTCGCGGCCAGCCTGATCGAGGTGACGCGGCGCCTCAAGTTCCTGGTCGCGCTGCGGCCGGGGCTCGTGACGCCCTCGCTGGCCGCGCGCATGGCGGCCACCTTCGACCGGCTCTCGGGCGGCCGCCTGCTGATCAACCTGGTGACGGGCGGCGACGCGCAGGAGCTCGCCGGCGACGGCCAGTTCCTCGACCACGCCGCGCGCTACGAGCAGAGCGAAGAGTTCATGACGATCTGGCGCGAGATCCTCGCCAAGTCGCACGACGGCGAGGGCGTCGACTTCGACGGCAGGCACCTGCAGGTCAAGGACGCGAAGCTGCTCTACCCCGGGCCGCAGCGGCCCTACCCGCCGCTGTACTTCGGCGGCTCGTCGGAGCAGGCGCACGAGCTGGCGGCGCAGCAGTTCGACACCTACCTCACCTGGGGCGAGCCGCCGGCCGCGGTGGCCGAGAAGGTGGCCGACGTGAAGCGCCGTGCCGCGAAGCACGGTCGCACGCTCGGCTTCGGCATCCGCCTGCACGTCATCGTGCGCGAGACCGAGGACGAGGCCTGGCGCGCTGCCGGCGAACTGCTGTCGCACCTGGACGACGCGACCGTGGCCGCCGCGCAGGCGCGCTTCGCGAGCATGGACTCGGTGGGCCAGCGTCGCATGGCCGAGCTGAACAAGGGCAGGTTCAACCGCGCCAACATCCGCGAAGGCCTGGAGATCGCGCCCAACCTGTGGGCCGGCGTGGGCCTGGTGCGCGGCGGCGCGGGGACCGCGCTGGTCGGCAACCCGCAGCAGGTGGCCGATCGCATCCAGGAGTACGCGGCGCTCGGGCTGGACACCTTCATCCTCTCGGGCTATCCGCACCTGGAGGAAGCGCATCGCGTGGCCGAGCTGCTGTTCCCGCTGCTGCCGGTGCAGCAGACCCGGCGCGATGCGCGGCCGGTGCTGAGCGGACCCTTCGGCGAGATCGTCGCGAACGGGATCGTGCCGCCCGGGCAGCGGCCCGAGGGGATCGTTCCGCCGGGACAGCAGAAGCCCGCGTTGAAGGAAGCGGCGAGCTGATGAGTCCGTCATGACGATCAAGGTCCACGCCATCGACCACGTGCAGCTGCCGCTACCCGCGGGCAGCCTGCCGCAGGCCCGCGCCTTCTACGAGGGGGTGCTGGGCCTGCACGAGGTGCGCGACCCGGCGCTCGACAAGCCCGGCACGCTGCGCTATCGCCTCGGCCCGCAGCGGCTGGATCTCGCGGAGGGCGTCAACGCCGGCAGCGCGCCGCAGGCGCACCTGGCGCTGGCCGTCGAAGGCGTGCCGGAGCTCATCACGCACTTCCGCGCGCTCGGCCTGCCGGTCGACGGCCCGAGCGAGCTGCTGCAGCCCGGCGGCGGCCGCTCGCTGCAGCGCATCTACATCGAAGACCCCTTCGGCAATCGCCTCGAGCTGATCGAAGGCGGGCATCGCGAGCTGAACCATGCCCTCGAACTCCACTTCGCGCTCTGAACTGCTGCACCGCAGTCGCAGCCTGCTGCCCTGGGCCCTGCCCGTGGCGATCCTCGCGACCTGGCAGCTCGCCTCGCAGGCCGGCTGGCTGTCCACGCGCATCCTGCCCGAGCCCTGGGCGGTGCTGAAGGCCTTCTGGGCGCTGTCGGTGTCGGGCGAGATGTGGCAGCACGTCGCCACCAGCACCTGGCGCGCCATCGTCGGGCTGGCGATCGGCGGCGGGCTGGGGCTGCTGCTGGGCCTGCTGACCGGCAGCTTCCGCTTCGCCGAGACGCTGCTCGACTCGACCTTCCAGATGGTGCGCAACATCCCGGCGCTGGCGCTGATCCCGCTGGTGATCCTGTGGTTCGGCATCGACGAGACGGCCAAGCTCTTCCTCGTCGCGGTGGGTGTGTTCTTCCCGATCTACCTCAACACCTTTCACGGCATCCGCGCCGTCGATCCGGCGCTGATCGAGATGGCGCGCAGCTACGGCCTGAGCGGCTGGTCCTTGTACCGCCACGTGATCCTGCCCGGCGCGCTGCCCAACATCCTGGTCGGCCTGCGCTTCGCGCTGGGCCTGATGTGGGTGCTGCTGATCGTCGCCGAGACCATCTCGGCCCAGGCCGGCATCGGCTACATGACGATGAACGCGCGCGAGTTCCTGCAGACCGACGTGGTGCTGGTGGGCATCCTGCTGTACGCGCTGCTGGGCAAGCTGGCCGACGTGCTGGCCCGTGCCCTCGAACGCTGGGGCCTGCGCTGGCACCCCGGCTACCAGCCCGCCCCATGAGAACGTCGAGGACCTTCAGCATGCAAACGCTCGAACTGGACGTGACCGAGTTCTACACCGCGCCCTTGCAGCGCGAGGCCGTGCTGCCGGTGGCGCTGGCGCCGTCGCCCGGTGCGCCGCGCGGCACCGCGCTGGCGCTGGCCGGCGTGGGCAAGCGCTTCGGCACGCGCGAGGTGCTGCGCGGCATCGACCTGCGCGTGGCACCGGGCGAGTTCGTCGCGATCGTCGGCCGCAGCGGCTGCGGCAAGAGCACGCTGCTGCGCCTGCTGGCGGGGCTGGAGCGGCTGAGCGAGGGAGCGATCGCGCTCGACGGCGTCGGCGGCGACACCCGCCGCGAGGACCTGCGCGTGATGTTCCAGGACGCGCGCCTGCTGCCCTGGAAGCGCGTGATCGACAACGTGGCGCTCGGCCTCGGCGGACCCGACGCGCGCGAGCGTGCCCTCGAGGCACTGGCCCAGGTCGGCCTGGCCGAGCGCGCGGATGAGTGGCCGGCGATCCTGTCCGGCGGCCAGCGCCAGCGCGTGGCGCTGGCCCGCGCGCTGGTGCACACGCCGCGCCTGCTGCTGCTGGACGAACCGCTGGGCGCGCTGGACGCGCTGACGCGCATCGAGATGCAGCAGCTGATCGAGCGCCTGTGGCGGCAGCACGGATTCACCGCGCTGCTGGTGACGCACGACGTCGGCGAGGCCGTGGCGCTGGCCGACCGCGTGCTGCTGATCGAGGACGGCGAGCTGGCGCTCGACGAGCGCGTCGCGCTGCCGCGGCCGCGCTCGCGCGGCGATGCGGCCTACGCCGCGCTGGAGGAGCGCATCCTCGACCGCGTGCTGCAGCGGCCGGACGCCGGCCTGCCTTCGCAGTCGCCGCCGTCCTGGGACGTGCCGGCGCTGCGCTGGGCGGTCTGAGGACCGCCGCGCTTCCTCAGAACTGCGCCGGCAGCGGCGCCTCGGCGGCGCGGCGCTGCTGCTCGACGTACTGCGCCGGCAGGTAGGTCGCGTCGGTCGAGATGCTGGCGACGGCCTGCATCGCGGGCGCGTCGACGACGGTCGGCTGCGCATTGAAGACACCGACGCCGACCATCGCGGTCAGCAGCACGGTGGCGATGGTGGAAGCGGGGGCGTTGCGGATCGGGTTCATGCTGCGGGCTCCTGTCGAAAAGGGGTCGGTGGTGTTTCGTCAGAACCGATCGACAGCGAACGTCGGTCCGTGACGCCAATGTGAAGCCCGCGCGCCGCCGTGTGTCGCCACTTGCGCCCTTGCAACGGCGCGGTGTCGATTCGTCACGCCCCGCGTTCGCGGGGTGAGCGGGCGCTTCGTGATCGGTTCATCGGTCGGCGTGCATCCAGTCGCGCCGATGCACACTGCGTGCATGCACGACGACGCTTCCTGGCTCGTGGCCTGCCTGTGTGCCGCCTGGTGCGGCAGCTGCCGCGACTACCGCGCGACGCTGGAGGCCGCGGCGCGCCAGCACCCCGGCCTGCGCTTCGCGTGGCTCGACATCGAGGACGAGGCCGACGCGCTCGCGCCCTTCGACCTGGACATCGAGAACTTTCCGACCCTGCTGGTGGCACGCGGCGACGAGCTGCGCTTCCTGGGCACGGTGCTGCCGCACGCGAGCACGCTGGCGCGCACGCTGGACGCCGCGCGCGAGGCGGTGCTGCCCGGCATGAAGGTCGAGCAGCCGCGGGCGCTGGTCGCCGCGGTGCGCGCGGCGGCCGAGACCGTGCGCTGAAGCGGCGGCCGCGGGCTCGCGCGCTTCGCGCAGAAGCTCAGGCGCTTTCCTTCGTTCACGCGCCGCGGCGTCGCCTCTAGGCTGGAGGTTCTTCAACAGGAGCCTCCAGCATGAGCATCACCGCCATCAATGTCCGCAACCAGTTCCGCGGCCGCATCAAGGAAGTCATCGAAGGGCCGGTCGTCTCCGAGATCGACGTCGAGACGCCGTCGGGACTGATCGTCACCTCGGTCATCACCTCGCGCTCGGTGCACGAGCTCGAGCTCACCGTCGGCAAGGAGGTGATCGCGCTGGTCAAGTCGACCGAAGTGTCGATCGCGACCTTGTGAGCGCACCACATCGCGCGCCGCGCGTGCTGATCGTGCCGGGCCTGAACGACAGCGGCCCGGCGCACTGGCAAAGCTGGCTGCAGGCGCAGTACCGCGACGCGCGACGCGTCGAGCAGCGCGACTGGACCGATCCCGCGCTCGACCGCTGGGCCTCGCGCGTCGGCTCGACGATCGAGCGCCACGGCGGCGAGTGGATCGCCGTCGCGCACAGCTTCGGCTGCCTCGCGCTGGCGCGGCACCTGCTGCTGCATCCCGGATCGGGCGTGCGGGCCGCGCTGTTCGTCGCGCCGGCCGAGCCAGACCGCTTCGGGGTCGCGGCCCTGCTGCCCGACGGCCGCCTGCCGGTGCCCAGCACCGTGGTGGCCAGCGACAACGATCCCTGGATGAGTGTCGCCAGCACGCGCCGCTGGGCGCAGCGCTGGGGCAGCGCCTGGCTGACGCTGGGCGAGGCCGGCCACATCAACGCCGAGTCGGGCTTCGGGCCGCTGCCGCTGGCGCGGCGCTGGGTCACGGCGATGGGCGCGCGGCTCGCCGCCGAGCGGCGGCCCGACCACGCCGAGCTGGCCGAGTGGTCCTTCGCGGTCTGAGCCGGCCCGGCGCCGCCGATCGCTCGGAATCCGCATATCGATCGGCGTTCTGATTCGTTGGCCGAAGAACGAACGCTTTCTAGCATCTCCCCCATCCGAGCCTTGCGCTCCAACGACCCCACTTCGCCATGTCTTCGACGCCCCGACTGTTCCGCACCCTGATCGCCACCTCCGCGCTCGCCCTGGCCGCCGGCTCCGCCTTCGCCAAGGACGTGTCGCTGCTCAACGTGTCCTACGACCCGACGCGCGAGCTGTACCAGGAGTACAACGCCGCCTTCGCCAAGTTCTGGAAGGCCAAGACCGGCGACACCGTCTCGGTCAAGCAGTCGCACGGCGGCTCGGGCAAGCAGGCCCGCTCGGTCATCGACGGCATCGATGCCGACGTGGTGACGCTGGCGCTGGCCTACGACATCGACGAGATCGCCGAGCGCGCCAAGCTGCTGCCGGCGGATTGGCAGAAGCGCCTGAAGCACAACAGTTCGCCGTACACGTCGACCTACATCTTCCTGGTGCGCAAGGGCAATCCGAAGGGGATCAAGGACTGGGGCGACCTGGTCAAGCCCGGCGTGTCGGTCATCACCGCCAACCCCAAGACCTCGGGCGGCGCGCGCTGGGGTTACCTGGCCGGCTACGGCTGGGCGCTCAAGCAGCCCGGCGGCAGCGACGCCACGGCCCGCGACTACATCGGCAAGCTCTTCGCCAACGTGCCGGTGCTCGACTCCGGTGCGCGCGGCTCGACGGTCACCTTCGCAGAGCGCGGCATCGGCGACGTGTTGCTGGCCTGGGAGAACGAGGCGCACCTGTCGATCAAGGAGTTCGGCGCCGACAAGTTCGACATCGTCTACCCGCCGCTTTCCATCCTGGCCGAGCCGCCGGTGGCGGTGGTCGACAAGGTGGTCGACAAGAAGGGCACGCGCGCCGTGGCCCAGGGCTACCTCGACTACCTGTACACGCCGGAGGGCCAGGAGATCGCCGCGCGCAACTTCTATCGCCCGATCGACGAGAAGGTCGCGGCGAAGTACGCCAGGAACTTCCCGAAGGTGAACCTGTTCAGCATCGACGACGTGTTCGGCGGCTGGACCAAGGCCCAGAAGACCCACTTCGCCGACG
>NZ_CADEFR010000018.1 GCF_902826655.1 uncultured Methylibium sp.
GCTTGTGGCCGACGAAGCGCGGCATGAAGCGCTTGTTGGCCCAGCGGCCGTTGCCATCCATCACGATCGCGACGTGGCGCGGGATCGGGGACGGGACCGGCTTCACGGCGGGCGGCCTGCGCATCGGCTCAGACCGCGAGGATCTCGGCTTCCTTGGCCTGCACCAGCCGGTCGATCTCGGCGATCGAGCGGTCGGTGAGCTTCTGCACGTCTTCCTGGGCGCGCTTCTCGTCGTCCTCTCCGATCTGCTTGTCCTTGAACAGGCGCTTGATCTGCTCGTTGGCGTCGCGCCGCAGGTTGCGCACGGCGACCTTGCAATCCTCGCCCTCGCCGCGCACGACCTTGGTCAGGTCCTTGCGGCGCTCCTCGGTCAGCGCCGGCATCGGCACGCGCAGCAGGTCGCCCTGGGCGGCCGGGTTGAGGCCGAGGTCCGACTCGCGGATCGCCTTCTCGATCTTGGCGCCCATGCCCTTCTCCCAGGGCTGCACGCTGATGGTCCGCGCGTCGAGCAAGGTCACATTGGCCACCTGGCTGATCGGCACCATCGAACCGTAGTAGTCGACGTGCACCTGATCCAGCAGGCCCGGGTGGGCGCGGCCGGTGCGCACCTTCTGCAGCTCGCCCTTGAAGGACTCGATGGACTTGGCGGTCTTCTGTTCCAGCGTCTTCTTGATGTCGGCAATGCTCATGATCGATTCCCGCAACGGCAGGGGTCACACATGCACCAGGGTGCCCTCGTCCTCGCCCAGCACCACGCGTCGCAGGGCGCCGGGCTTGAAGATCGAGAACACCTTGATCGGCAGCTTCTGGTCGCGGCACAGCGCAAAGGCCGTGGCGTCCAGCACCTGCAGGTTCCTGCTGATCGCCTCGTCGAAGCTGATCTTGCTGTAGCGCGTGGCGCCGGGGTCCTTCTTGGGGTCGGCGGTGTAGACGCCGTCGACCTTGGTGGCCTTCAGCACGATCTGCGCGCCGATCTCGGCGCCGCGCAGCGCGGCCGCCGTGTCGGTGGTGAAGAAGGGGTTGCCGGTGCCGGCGGCGAAGATGACGACCTTGCCCTCTTCGAGGTACTGCAGCGCCTTGGGCCGCACGTAGGGTTCGACGACCTGCTCGATGCCGATGGCCGACATCACGCGCGCGGTCATGCCCTCCTGGCGCATCGTGTCGGCCAGCGCCAGCGCGTTCATCACCGTGGCCAGCATGCCCATGTAGTCGGCGGTCGCGCGATCCATGCCGACCGACCCGCCGGCCACGCCGCGGAAGATGTTGCCGCCGCCGATGACGACAGCCACCTCGCAGCCCATCTCGGTGATCTCGCGCACCTCCTGCACCATGCGCACGATGGTGGCGCGGTTGATGCCGTAGGCATCGTCGCCCATCAAGGCCTCGCCGGACAGCTTGAGCAGGATGCGCTTGTACGCCGGCATGCGGTGATCTCCTGGAGCGGGGGCCGGTGAGGCCATCGGACTGCGGGGAGTTTAGGGGACCCCCGGCAGGCCTTGTGGGCCGCCCGGGGGTAACAGGCCGTTCACTGGCCCTTGGCTGCGGCCACCTGAGCCGCCACTTCGGCCGCGAAGTCGTCGACCTTCTTCTCGATGCCCTCGCCGACCACGTACAGCGTGAAGCCCTTCACCTGCGTGCCGGCGCCCTTGAGCATCTGCTCGACGGTCTGCTTGCCGTCGGCGGCCTTCACGAAGACCTGGTTGAGGAGACTGACCTCCTTCAGGAACTTCTGCACCGAGCCTTCGACCATCTTGGCCACGATGTCGGCCGGCTTGCCGCTCTCGGCCGCTTTCTCGGTGGCGATCTTGCGCTCCTTGTCGACCAGGTCGCTGGGCACGTCGGCCTGCGACAGCGCCGCCGGCTTCATCGCCGCCACGTGCATGGCCACGTCCTTGGCCGCCACACCGTCGCCGGCGTACTCGACCATCACGCCGATGCGCGTGCCGTGCAGGTAGTGCGCGAGGCTGCCGCCGCCCGCGTAGCGCTTGAAGCGGCGGATCGACATGTTCTCGCCGATCTTGCCGATCAGGCCCTTGCGCACGTCCTCCAGCGTCGGGCCGAAGCCGTCCTGCTCGTAGGGCAGCGCCGACAGGGCTACGACGTCGGCCGGATTGCTCCTGGCCACCAGATCGGCGGCGGCCTTCACGAAGGCCAGGAAGGACTCGTTCTTCGAGACGAAGTCGGTTTCGCAGTTGACCTCGACCAGTGCGCCGGTGCTCCCGTCGACGCTCGCGGCCACCACACCCTCGGCGGTGACGCGCGCGGCGGCCTTGCCGGCCTTGTTGCCGAGCTTGACGCGCAGGATCTCCTCGGCGCGGTCGGCGTCGCCGTCGGCCTCGGTGAGGGCCTTCTTGCACTCCATCATCGGCGCATCGGTCTTGGCGCGCAGTGCGGCGACCATGCTGGCGGTGATTGCGGGCATCGTGTTCTCCGTTCGGTGAGCCGGTCGCGGGCGGGGCCGCGGCGGCCGGCTCGATGGACTTGGAAAAAAGGGGCTGAACCAGCCCCTTCGAAGAGTGCGCGGGGCGGTCGGGCCGTCAGGCGGCGTCGCTGACTTCCACGAACTCGTCGGTGCTCTGGGCCGCCGTCACGATGTCGTTGACCGCGTTGACCTTGCCTTCGAGCACCGCATCGGCGACGGCACGCGCGTACAGCGCCACGGCCTTGGCCGAGTCGTCGTTGCCCGGAATCACGTAGTCGATGCCTTCCGGCGAGTGGTTCGAGTCGACCACGCCGATCACCGGGATGCCGAGCTTCTGCGCTTCGGCGATGGCGATCTTGTGGTAACCGACGTCGATCACGAACATCGCATCGGGCAGCGCGCTCATGTCCTGGATGCCGCCGATGTCCTTCTCGAGCTTCGCCAGCTCGCGCTCGAACAGCAGGCCTTCCTTCTTGCTCATCGCCTCGAGACCGGCCTCCTTCTGGGCCTGCATCTCCTTGAGCTTCTTCAGCGAACCCTTGACCGTCTTGAAGTTGGTCAGCATGCCGCCGAGCCAGCGCTGGTCGACGTAGGGCATGCCGGCGCGCTTGGCTTCCTGGGCCACGACCTCGCGCGCCTGGCGCTTGGTGCCGACCATCAGGATGGTGCCGCGCTTGGCGGCCAGCGAGCGGGTGAACTTCATCGCCTCGTTGAAGAGCGGCAGCGTCTTCTCGAGATTGATGATGTGGATCTTGTTGCGATGGCCGAAGATGAACGGGGCCATCTTCGGGTTCCAGAAGCGGGTCTGGTGTCCGAAATGGACGCCCGCTTCCAGCATTTCACGCATGGTGAAGGACATGGGAGCTCCAAAGGTTGAGTCTTAAAACCGGCCAGAATCACCCGGAATCAGCGCCGCGGTCGAGCCGCGCCGCGAGGTTCCTGGGCGACACCTTCTGGTGGCCGGGTTTGCGGATTGCCTTCCGATCCGTCCTGCCTGTCGCTGCAGACAGCGCGAGCAGGGATCACTTCGAAAAGCGCAAGGAGTTTAGCACGCCGATGAGCCTCGACCTGACCCGCCACCGCGCCCGGATCGTCGCCGGCGAGACCTCGGCCGCGCGCGAGATCGACCGGTCGCTGGCGGCCATCGCGGCGGTGCCGGCGGCCTTCCTGCACGTCGATGAAGCCGCCGCACGCGCCGCCGCGGTCGCCGTCGACGCGGCACGGGCTGCCGGAGGCCCGCTTCCCCCTCTGGCCGGCGCCGCCATCAGCGTCAAGGACCTGTTCGATGTGGCGGGCCAGGTCACCGCCGCGGGCTCGCGGATCCTGGCCGGCGCGCCCCCGGCCAGCCGCGACGCGCCGGCCGTGGCCCGGCTCCGGGGCGCCGGGGCCGCACTGATCGGCCGCACCCACATGACCGAGTTCGCGTTCTCCGGCGTCGGCCTCAATCCGCATCATCCGACGCTGGCCAATGTGCCCTGGGCGCGCCTGGACCCCGGCACGCCGCGCATCCCTGGCGGGTCCAGCTCCGGAGCCGCCGCCTCGGTGGCGGGCGGCGCGGCGTGGGCCGGGCTCGGGTCGGACACCGGCGGCTCGATCCGCATTCCCGCCGCGCTGCAGGGTCTGGTCGGCTTCAAGGGCACGGCGCAGAGCGTGCCGACCTCGGGCGCGCTTCCGCTGTCGACCACGCTCGACACGGTCTGCGCCATCACGCGCTCGGTACGCGACGCCATCCTGCTGCACGAAGTGCTGGCGGCGCGCCCGGTCGTCCGACGTCGGCGGCCGCTGGGCGCGACGCGCTTCGCGGTCGCCACGACCAGCCTGCTCGACGGGCTCGAGCCGGTCGTTGCGGCCGCCTTCGAGGACACGCTCTCCCGCTTGTCCCGCGCCGGTGCTGCGATCGAGGAGCTGCCGGTCCCGGCACTCGCCGAGCTGGGCCCGTTGCAGGTCCACGGCGGCTTCTCGGCGGCGGAGAGCTGGGCCTGGCACCGCCAGCATCTGGCCTCGGACGGCGCGCGCTACGACCCGCGCGTCGCGCTGCGCATGCGGCGCGGCGCCGCGATGACCGCCGCCGACTACCTGGATCTGCACCGCGCGCGGCGCGACTGGATCCTGCGCATGCAGGCCGCGATGCGCGGCTTCGATGCGGTACTCTCGCCCACCGTGCCGATCACCGCCCCGCCCATTGCACCGCTCGAGGCGAGCGAGGACGAGTTCTTCCGCGTCAACGGGCTGCTGCTGCGCAATCCCTCGGTGGTGAACCTGCTCGACGGCTGCGCGATCAGCCTGCCCTGCCAGGCCCCGGACACCGCACCGGTCGGCTTGATGCTGTGGGCCGATCGACTTGCCGACGACGCGCTGCTCGACACTGCGCTCGCCGTCGAGGCCTGCCTGGCCGACCGCTCATGAGGATCGCGGTGATCGGCGCCGGCATCGTCGGTGTCAGCAGCGCCTACGAGCTGGCCGAGGATGGCCACGAGGTCACGGTGTTCGAGCGCCACAGCAGCGTCGCCGGCGAGGCGAGCTTCGCGAACGGCGGTGTCATCGCACCGGGGCATGTTGCGCCCTGGGCGGCGCCGGGCATGCCCTCTCGGCTGCTGCGCGACTGCTTCGGCAAGGATCCGCTGATGCGCGTGCGCCCGACGCTGGACGTCGCGCGCTGGCGCTGGCTGTGGCGGTGGTGGCGGGCCAGCCGTGCCGCCGCCTACCAGCAGCATCGCGGTGAACTGCTGCGACTGACGCAGTACAGCCGCGACCGGCTGCGCGACCTGAGCACGCGGCTCAAGTTCGAGTTCGAGCGCACGCAGGGGCTGCTGGTGCTGCTGCGCACCGATCAGGACGTCGCGGCCGCGCAATCGGCGCTCGCCTTGCTGCGCGAACTCGGCACGCCGTTCCGCGAAGTCGACCGGGCTGCCTGCCACGCGCTCGAACCCGGCATGAACCGCGACCAGGCGCTGGCCGGCGGCATCCACTTCGCGCAGGCCGAAGCCGGCAACTGCCGGCAGTTCGCGCACCTGCTGCGCGAGGCAGCCGAGCGACTCAACGTCGAGTTCCACTTCGGCACGGTCGTCAAGGCGATCAGCCCCGGCGAAGGCGGGCAAGGGCCGCGCGTGCAGGTCGAGCAGATGGCCCTGACCACCGGCTTCGTCAGCAGCCGCGCCGGCCCGAACAATGCGCCCGCCACCCAGACCACGGCGCACCGCGCGCGCGCCGCGGCCCGCTACCTCGACCCGGTATCGCAGGAGCACTTCGATGCCGTCGTCATCGCCGCCGGGGCCGACGCCGGCGACCTGCTCGCGCCGCTCGGTCTGCGGCTGCCGATTCAGCCGCTGTACGGCTACTCGTTGACCGCGCCGCTGCGCTCGCCGGAGCGGGGTCCGAAGGCCGCACTGATCGACGAACGCCATCAGGTCACCTTCAGCCGGCTCGGTCAGCGCGTCCGCGTGGCGGGCGGCGCCGAGCTCGGCGGCTCGCTGGAACGACACCGCCGCGGCGGCGTCGAGGCGCTCTACCGTCGCCTCGACGACTGGTTCCCGGGCGCGGCCCACATCGCCAAGCCGCAGGTCTGGAAAGGTGCGCGGCCGATGCTGCCGGATGGCCCGCCCCTGGTCGGCCCGGCTCCGCAGGCGGGCGTGTGGCTCAACCTGGGTCACGGCCATGCCGGATGGGCCCTGGCGTGCGGCAGCGCGCGCCTGCTGGCCGACCTGATCGGCGGCCGCAAGCCGGCCTTCGACCCGGCGGCGCTCGACGTCGGGCGCTACCGGGCGGCTTCTCGCGGCTGAGGGAGCGGCCCATGCCAGCGCCGCAGCGCATCGTCGACCGGGCGGGCCCGAGAGCGGCCAGCGCGCTCTGGCCGCTGCACGACGCGGCTGCGAGCCGCCGCTGCGAGGCGCAGACAGCGCAGGACCTGCCACCGCACACGCTGATGCAGCGCGCCGGCATCGCCGTCGCCCGGCTGGCGCTGGCGCTCGCACCCCATGCGGAGCGCATCTGGATCCTGGCGGGCCCGGGCAACAACGGTGGCGACGGCCTCGAGGCCGCGGCGCTGCTGTGCCGGGCCGGCAAGCGCGTCGCGGTCAGTCTGCTGGCTTCCGCATCGATGCCGGCCGATGCGGCGGCGGCACTGGCGCGCGCGCGCGACGCCGGAGTGAAGATCGAAACCTCGCTCGCTCCGCCTGAACCGCTGCGCGGCGGCGACCTGGCCGTCGATGCGCTGTTCGGCCTGGGCCTGGGGCGCGCACCGGCAGGAGCCGCGGCGCTCGGCATCGCGAGCCTGAACGCCGGCGCGGCCCCCGTCCTGGCCGTCGACCTGCCGTCGGGCCTGGACGCCGATCACGGCCGCGCGTTCGAGCCTTGCGCCATCGCGCGCTGGACCCTCGCGCTGCTGACGCTCAAGCCCGGCCTGTTCACGGCCGCCGGGCGCGACCACGCCGGCGACATCTGGTTCGACGACCTCGGTGTTTGCGCCGACCCCCAAGCCGCGGTGGCCACGCTGGTCGCCGCGCAACCGGTCGACTGGCCGGCACGGCCGCATGCGAGCCACAAGGGCACGCACGGCGATGCCTGGATCGTCGGCGGCGCGCCGGGCATGGCCGGGGCGGCGGCGCTGGCGGCGCGGGCCGCATCGGCGGCGGGCGCCGGCCGGGTGCTGCGGGTGTCTCTCGACCCTGCTGTCCCGCACCTCGACCTTCTGCAACCCGAACTCATGCACCGGCCTGCCAGCGCGCTGCCCGACCGGGACATCCCCCTGGAGACGTCGACCGTCGTCGTCGGCTGTGGTGGCGGCACGGCCGTGCGCGAGTTGCTGCCCGTGCTGATCTCGCGCTCGGGGCGACTGCTGCTGGACGCCGATGCCCTGAACGCCCTGGCCGCCGACCCGTCGCTGGCCCGGGCGGTGACGGCCCGCGCGGGCCGAGATCGCGCCACCGTGCTGACACCGCACCCGCTCGAGGCGGCCCGCCTGCTCGGCATCGACAAGACGGCGGTCCAGGCTGACCGGCGGGCGGCCGCTCAGCGCCTGGCCGACCGCCTGGCGGCCACGGTGGTCCTGAAGGGCTCCGGCAGCATCGTCGCCTCGGCCGGCCAGCATCCCCGGATCAACGCCAGCGGCAATGCCGCCCTCGCCACCGCAGGCACCGGCGACGTGCTGGCCGGGTGGATCGCCGGCCTGTGGACGCAAGGCCTCCCGGCGGCAGATGCCGCCGCGCTGGGGGTCTACACGCACGGGCTCGCCGCCGAGACCGGACGCGCGGACGACCGGATCTCCGGCCCGCTGGAAGCCAGCCGGCTGATCGACCGACTGCGCGCGCTGCGCGCCTAGCGGCGCGTGCGCCGCGTCTTGCGAGCCGCTTCGGCGACCGGCGTCTTGCGGGCGCGCCCACCAGCGACCTTGCCGGCCACTTTCTTGGTTGCCCGCTTGTGCCCGCGATCGGCGTCCTTCGCCGCCTTCAGCTCTTCGACGGCCGTCGCGGCCTTGTCGCGCGCGCCGCGCAGCGTCGGGCCGGTGTCGTGCACCAGGCGGAAGTCGATCTTGCGACCGTCGAGGTCGACGCGACTGACCTGCACACGCACACGGGTACCGATCGCATAGCGCACGCCGCTGCGTTCGCCGCGCAGTTCCTGGCGGACCTCGTCGAAGCGGAAGTACTCCCCGCCCAGCTCGGTGATGTGAACCAGGCCTTCGACGTAGAGGTCGTCGAGCGTCACGAACAGGCCGAAGCTGGTCGCCGCACTGACGGTCCCTGCGTACTCTTCGCCGAGGTGCTCGCGCATGAACTTGCACTTGAGCCAGGCCTCGACGTCGCGCGATGCCTCGTCGGCACGCCGCTCGTTGGCGCTGCAGTGTGCGCCGGCCGCCTCCCAGGCCTGGGCTTCCGCCGTCATCTTGACCTGCGACTTGGCCTGCGCCATCGACGCCGCCGTGGGTCGCAGCTTGCGCGTGTGCACGGCCGACGTCGCCAGCTCGGTGACTTGCAGGTGGTACTTGCGCCCCGCCAGCACGGCCTTGATCACGCGGTGCACCAGCAGATCGGGGTAGCGACGGATCGGGCTGGTGAAGTGCGTGTAGGCGGGATAGGCGAGGCCGAAATGGCCGCTGTTGATCGGTGTGTAGATCGCCTGCTGCATCGAACGCAGCAGCATCGAGTGGATCTGCTGTGCATCGGGGCGGTCCTTCGTGGCCTGCGCCACCGCCTGGAACTCGGCCGGCTGCGGATCGTCGCCAACCGACAGCCCGAGGCCGAGCCCCCGCAGGTAGGCCTGCAGGATCGCCCGCTTCTCCGGCGTCGGCCCTTCGTGCACACGGTACAGCGCGGCATGCTTGTGCGTCGCGATGAACTCCGCCGAGCAGACGTTGGCCGCCAGCATCGCCTCCTCGATGAGCCGGTGCGCATCGTTGCGCGTGCGCGGCACGATCTTCTCGATGCGCCCGTTCTCGTCGCAGACGATCTGCGTCTCGGTGGTCTCGAAGTCGACGGCGCCGCGCGCCGCGCGCGCCTTGAGCAAGGCGCGGTAGACCTCGTGCAGGTGCAGCAGGTGCGGCACGAGCGCCTTGCGCTTGTGCGCCTCCGGGCCGCGCGTGTTGCCGAGGATCGCGGCGACCTCGTTGTAGGTCAGCCGGGCCTGCGAGTTGATGACCGCCGGGAAGAACTGATAGGCGTGGATCTCGCCGTGCGCGTCGACCAGCATGTCGCAGGCCATCGCCATGCGATCCTCGTTCGGATTCAGCGAACACAGGCCGTTGCTGAGCTTCTCGGGCAGCATCGGAATGACGCGCCGCGGGAAGTAGACGCTGGTCGCCCGCTCGTAGGCATCGTCGTCGAGCGACTCGCCGGGCTTCACGTAGTGACTCACGTCGGCAATCGCGACCACCAGCCGCCAGCCGTTCGGCTGCTTTGCGCGACCGATCGTGGCCGGCTCGCAGTAGACGGCATCGTCGAAGTCCCGGGCGTCCTCGCCATCGATCGTCACGAGCGCCACGTCGGTGAGGTCGATGCGATGCTTGCGGTCTGCAGGACGCAGCTTCTCGGGCAGCTTGGCGGTCTGCGCCATCGTTTCGGCGGAGAAACGGTGCGGCACCTCGTACTTGCGCACCGCGATCTCGATCTCCATGCCGGGGTCGTCGATCTCACCCAGCACCTCGGTCACGCGGCCGAGCGGCTGCGAGTGCATCGAAGGCGGCTCGGTCAGCTCGACCGCCACCACCTGGCCGGCGCTCGCACCGGCGATGCCGTTCTTCGGGATGATGATGTCCTGACCGTAGCGCTTGTCTTCGGGCGCGATCAGCCAGATGCCGCCTTCGTGCAGCAGGCGACCGATGATCGGTGCCTTCTTGCGTTCGAGGATCTCGAGCACGCGCCCTTCCGGTCGACCCTTGCGGTCGTAGCGGATCACCCGGACCTTCACGCGGTCGCGATGCAGGACCGCATGCATCTCCTGCGGCGACAGGTAGATGTCGGACTCGCCGTCGTCGCGTTGCAGGAAACCGTGGCCGTCGCGATGCCCCTGGATCGTGCCGTCGACCTCGCTCATCAGAGCGGCGCCGAGGGTCGCGTGGCTTGTCTTGTCTTCGTTCTTGATGCTAAACTCTCCGACTTTCGTACCTAGCCCAGGTGGCGGAATTGGTAGACGCACTAGTTTCAGGTACTAGCGGGTAACTCCGTGGAGGTTCGAGTCCTCTCCTGGGCACCAAGGCATAAGAAGATGATAAGAGGCCAGCACGCAGGTGCTGGCCTTTTTGCTGGGCGATCGTCGCCGCTTTCGCCTTGTTCAGAGTGCGAGTCGCCGCGACAGCGCATCGGGCCGCAGATCATCGTAGGCCTCGAAAGGCTGATGGATCCACGGGCTCGTCGGCAGGACATCGACGTAGTAGTCGGGCGTGTAGCTCGACACGCCCTTCACCCAGATCACCGACGAGCGCAGTTCCGCGATCGACGGCAGCGCCCGCAGACGGTCGACGACGGCCTTGAGCGTCACGCCCGTGTCGGCCAAGTCGTCGACCAGCAGTACGCGACCGGCCAGCTCGCCGCGCGGCAGCGTGACGTACTGCGCCATGTCCAGCCGACCCTGGATCGTCCCCGTTTCGGCCCGGTACGAACTCGTCGACATGATGGCCAGCGGCTTGTCGAACAGCCGCGACAGCACGTCGCCCGGCCGCATGCCGCCCCGCGCCAGGCACAGGATCTGATCGAACTCCCAGCCCGACTCGTGCACCTTGAGCGCCAGCCGCTCGATCAGGAGGTGGTAGTCGTCCCAGGAGACGTACAGGTGCTTGCCGTCATCGGTCAGCATGGGTCTCAAGCCTTGTACGGATGCCGCAGCAGGATCGTGTGCTCGCGATCGGGACCGGTCGAGACCATGTCGATCGGTGCGCCGATCACGGCCTGCACCCGCTCCAGGTAACGCCGGGCATTGAGCGGCAGGTCGTCCCAGCGCGTGCAACCGACCGTGCTTTCCTTCCAGCCGGGAAAGGATTCGTAGACCGGCCGGCAAGCCGCGATCTCATCGGCGTCGAGCGGCAGGATGTCGACATGGCGCCCGTCGAGTTCGTAGCCGATGCCCATCTTGATCTCCGGCAGGCCATCGAGCACGTCGAGCTTCGTGATGCACAGGCCGGACAGCCCGTTGATCAGGATCGAGCGCTTCATCGCCGCGGCGTCGAGCCAGCCACAGCGCCGCGGCCGCCCGGTGACCGTGCCACGTTCCTGCCCGATCGTCGACAGGTGATGCCCGACGCTGCCGGGCTCGTCCATCGGCAACTCGGTCGGAAACGGGCCCGAGCCGACGCGCGTCGTGTAGGCCTTCGTGATGCCCAGGATGTAGTGCAGCTTGTCCGGTCCGACGCCCGAACCCGCGGCCGCATTGCCGGCCACGCAGTTGCTGGACGTGACGTAGGGATAGGTGCCGTGGTCGATGTCGAGCAGCGTGCCCTGCGCCCCCTCGAACAGGACATTGCCGCCGGCGACGTTGGTGCCGTGGATGCGCACGCCGACATCGGCCAGCATCGGCCGGAGCTGCTCGGCCACCTTCATCGCATGGTCGAAGATGGGCTGGAACTCCAGCGCATCGGCATGCAGGAAGCCCTGCAGCACGAAGTTGTGCAGTTCGAGCAGGTCGCGCAGCTTCGCCGCGAAACGATCCGGGTGCTTCAGATCCTGCACGCGCAGCGCGCGTCGCGCGACCTTGTCCTCGTAGGCCGGGCCGATGCCCTTGCCGGTGGTGCCGATCTTGCCGGCGCCCGACCTCTCGCGCAGCGCTTCGCGCGCCTTGTCGACCTCGACGTGGAACGGCAGGATCAAGGGGCAGGATTCGCTGAGGAAAAGGCGCGAGCGCACCTCGACACCGGCCGCCTCGAGCCGTTCGATCTCGCCCAGCAGGTGGGTCGGGTCGACGACGACACCGTTGCCGATGTAGCAGGCCACGCCGTCGCGCATCACGCCCGAGGGGATCAGTTGCAGGGCCGTCTTCTTGCCCTTGATCACCAGCGTATGGCCGGCGTTGTGCCCGCCCTGGAAGCGCACGACGGCCGCCGCGTGGTCGGTCAGCCAGTCCACCACCTTGCCCTTGCCTTCGTCGCCCCACTGGGTGCCGACCACGACCACGTTGCGGCCGGGGCCTGTCTTGCTCACTGCTTGCATTGTCCTGTCCTGCTACGCCTTGCCTGCGCCGCGCCTCACAGCGCGCGCACGATCCATCTGCCACCGACGTCGACGACCTCGCGATCGCAGTCGAACTCCTGCGCCTCATGCTCGTGCCCGGGCAGCACGCACAGCACCGTCTCGCCGCCGGCGCGCAGCGCGCGGATGGCGGCCCGCAGCGAAGCGTCCTCGCCCCAGGGCGCGCGCACGGCCGCGTGGCGTCCGTCGACACGTGCATGCGCGACCAGTTCCTTCAGGTCGGTGCTGAAGCCGACCGCCGGGCGGTTGCGACCGAACACGGCGCCGACCTCGTCGTAGCGGCCGCCACGCAGCAGCGAATCACTCGAACCGCCGCCGTAGACGGCGAAGCGCGCTCCGCTGTAGTAGGCGTAGCCGCTGAGATCGGCGAGATCGAAGCCCACCTTCACCTCGGGATGCGCGATCGCGGCATGCGCCGCCAGGCTCCGCAGATCGGCCAGCGCGGCAGCCACGAGGGACCGCTGCGGCAGGCGCGCCTGCGCCACCGTCAGCACTTCGGCGTCACCGTACAGTGAGGCGAGCGTCAGCAGACCCTGACGCACGTCGGCCGGAAAGCCGTCGGCCACGCGACCGAGCGCCGCCGTATCCTTGGCCGCCAGCGCGGTGTAGACCTCGGTCAGCCGTGCCGCCTCGCAAGCCACGCCGGCCAGCAACCCGCGCACGATGCGCGTGTCGGCCAGATCCAGCACCAGTCCGTCGACGCCAGCTGCACGAAGGCAGTCGAGCGCCAGATCCTGGATCTCGAGATCGGCTTCCAGCCCTGCGTGTCCGTAGAGCTCGGCACCGAACTGCAGTGGTTCGCGACTGCCTTGCAAGCCGGCCGGCCGCGTGTGCGCGACAGGCCCGCAGTAGCACAGGCGCGTCACGCCGGTCCGGTTGAGCAGGTGCGCATCGATGCGTGCCACCTGCGGCGTCGTGTCGGCACGCAGGCCGAGCGTGCGGCCACTGAGTTGATCGACCAGCTTGAAGGTCCGCAGATCGAGTTCGTGCCCGGTGCCGGACAACAGGGACTCGAGATGCTCCAGCAGCGGGGGCATCACCAGTTCGCAGCCGTATCCGCGGGCCGTGTCGAGGACGGTGCGCCGCAGCTCCTCGATACGCCGCGCCTCCGAGGGCAGCACGTCGGCGATGTGCTCGGGCAGCAGCCAAGCAGACGTCATGAAAACGACCTGGGGTTAAAACCGCATTGTACGGGCGGGTCCTGGCGGCGCCGATCGGCCGCACGCCTTCAGAGCGCGATCACCAGCAACAGCACGAGCCCGCCGAGCATGCTGCTCAAGCCGAGAAAACGCAGCTGCCCGTCGCTCAGTTGCGTGGCCTGCTCGAACAGCCTGCGCCAGCGTGGGGGGCTCAGGAAGGGCAGCAGGCCCTCGAACACCAGCATCAGCGCCAGTGCGCTGAACAGCGTGTCCCACATCAGGCGACCCCGGCCGAGCGTCGGGCCGTCCGGTTCACTTGCCGCGAGGCGGCACGCCGCCGCGCATCGCGCGGAAGAACTCGCTCTCCGGCTCGACCACCATGATGTCGGTCTTGTTCCGGAAGCTCGCCCGATAGGCCTCGAGGCTGCGATAGAACTGGGCGAACGAGGGGTCGCGGCCGAAGGCCTCGGCATAGAGCGCCGAAGCCTTGCCATCGCCTTCGCCCTTGACCTTCTGCGCGTCGCGGTAGGCCTCGGCGATGATGACCTCGCGCTGCTTGTCGGCGTCGGCACGGATCGTTTCACCCTCGGCCTGACCGGTCGACCGCGTCTCGTTGGCGACGCGCTTGCGCTCGGACTCCATGCGCCGGTACACCGCCTCGGTGATGTTGGCCACGAAGTCGACCCGCTTGATGCGCACGTCGACGATCTCGATGCCGAAGCTCGTTGCATCGTCGCGCAGGCGCGCAATCACGCCCTGCATGACCTTCTCGCGCTCCGTCGACAGCACCTGCCGCACGCTGACCTTGGTCACTTCCTCGTTCAACGCCGCCTGCACGATGGGCGCCAGCCGCGCTTCGGCGTTGCGCACATCGGCGCCGTTGTTGCGGATGAACTGGCGCGGGTCCTTGATGCGCCACTTCACCAGCCAGTCGATGACGAGGCTCGTCTTTTCGGCGGTGAAGACCGGGCGCGTCTCGGGGCTGTCGAGGCTCTGCACCCGGCGGTCCAGGAACACGACGTTCTGGAACGGCGGCGGCAGCTTGAACTTCAGGCCGGGCTGGGAGATGACTTCCTTGATCTCGCCGAGCGCGTACAGCGCCGCGAACTGCCGCTGGTCGACGACGAACAACGTGCTGGATGCGAGCATCAGGGCGATCAGGGCGCCCGCAATCATCAGGCCGATGCGATTCATGTTCTTGTTCTCCTCGCTCAGCGGTTCTCGCGATCACGCGTGCGCTGGTTGTCGCGGGTTCGTGCATCGCCGGACGGGACCGCCGGCACCTCGCTGCCGGACACCGCCGGGACCGCAGCGGGGCCGCCGGCTGGCGCCGCACCGGCCGATTGCATCAGCTTGTCCAGCGGCAGGTACAGCAGGTTGGAGCCGCTGCGGGACTCCACGAGCACCTTGCTCACGTTCGAGTAGACCTCGCGCATGGTGTCGACGTAGAGCCGGTCGCGAGTCACCGCAGGCGCCTTCTCGTACTCGGTCAGCACCTGGCGGAAGCGCGATGCATCGCCTTCCGCCTGGGCGATCACGCGCGCCTTGTAGCCTTCGGCTTCCTGGCGAAGGCGCGCGGACGTGCCCTGGGCCTTCGGGATCACATCGTTGGCATACGCCTGGCCCTCGTTCTTGAAGCGCGTGCGGTCGGCACTGGCGCGCACCGCGTCGTCGAAGGCCGCCTGCACCTGCTCGGGCGGCGCGACGCTCTGCACGTTGACGTTGGAGATCAGGATGCCCGCCTGGAGCCGGTCGAGCTGGATCTGGATGGACTTGACGAGGTCCGTGGCGATCGCGTCGCGCTGCTCGTACAGCACCGAGTCCATGTTGCTGCGCCCGACGATCTCGCGCACCGCCGACTCGGCGGCCAGCACCACGGCCTCGTCGGCGTTGCGATTCTCGAACAGGTAGTCCTTCGCGTCCTTCAGCCGGTACTGCACGGTGAAGCGGATGTCGACGATGTTCTCGTCCTGGGTGAGCATCGACGAGTCGCGCAGGCCGGTGGCCTGGACGACCGAGTTGCGGCCCACTTCGACCGAGCGCAACTGCGTCACGTTGACGGTCTCGTTCGACTGGAACGGATAGGGCAGGCGCCACTGGAACCCCGCCTCCACCGTCTTGCTGTAGCTGCCGAAGGACAGGATCACGCCCTGCTGCCCTTCCTGCACGATGAAGAAGCCGCTGGCCATCCAGATCAGCGCGGCCACGCCGGCGATCAGACCGGCACCGATGCCGGCGCTGCGCATGTCCGGCGGCTGGCCGCCGCCACCGCCACCGCTGCTCTCGGGTCGCTGGCCGCCGCCGCGCCCGCCGAACAGGCCGCTGAGACGGCGGTTGAAGTCGCGCCACAGCTCGTCGAGGTCGGGCGGTCCGTCGTTGCGGCCTCCGCTGGCGAGCAACACGCCGGGCCGCAACCGCCAGGCGGCACGGCGTGCCAGCCCGGACAGCAGTTCGACGCCGGCGGAGGCGAGCTGTCGCAGAGTCACCGGACTCGCCGGCGCTGCGGCGTCTTGATAGGTATTCATGCTTGTCGTTGTAACCACGCTGATTCGGTGTCTGGGGCGGTGGCCGCCGATGGCTCGGCGCCGACCGGGCCCACGGCATGCGCCAGCTTGCCGTCGGCCAGCACGGCGGTGGCCAGCAAGCCCCGCAACTCGGCGAGCCCCTGGCCGCGCAAGGCGCTGACGAAGACGCGCGGCACCCGCCGGCCCCCGTCGAATTCCATCACATCGGCCGTCACCCGCGGACGACGCGTGTCGTCGAGCTGGTCGAGCTTGTTGAAGACCAGGATCTGCGGGATCCCCGCCGCATCGATCTCGGCGAGCACGCGCTCGACCTCGGCCATCTGCTCGTCCAGCACCGGGCTCGCGGCGTCGACCACGTGCAGCAGCAGATCGGCCTCGGCCGCCTCCTGCAGCGTCGCGGCAAAGGCCTTGACCAGCGTGTGCGGCAGATCGCGGATGAAGCCGACGGTGTCCGACAGGCTGACCGAACGTTGCGCGTCCTCGAGGTAGAGCTGCCGCGTGGTGGTGTCCAGGGTCGCGAACAGCTGGTCGGCCGCGTAGCTGCGTGCCTTGACCAGCGCATTGAACAAGGTCGACTTGCCGGCGTTGGTGTAGCCGATCAGCGAGATCTTGAAAGTGCCGGCCCGCTCGCGCGAGCGTCGCTGCGTGCCGCGCTGGCGCTTGACCTTGTCGAGCCGGGACTTCAAGGCCTTGATGCGCTCGCCGATCATGCGGCGGTCGAGCTCGATCTGCCGCTCGCCCGGACCGCCGCGATGGCCGACGCCGCCGCGCTGGCGCTCCAGGTGGGTCCAGCGCCGCACGAGACGGTTGCTCAGGTATTGCAGCTGGGCCAGTTCGACCTGCAGCTTGCCTTCGTGGCTCTGTGCCCTTGCCGCGAAGATCTCGAGGATGAGCCCGGTGCGGTCGAGCACCTCGACGCCCAGATGGCGCTCGAGGTTGCGCTGCTGGGTCGGCGACAGCGCCTGGTCGAAGATCACGCAGTGGCCGCCGCTTTGCTCGACCAGCGCCTTCAGCTCGTCGGCCTTGCCGCTGCCGACGAACAGCGCCGCATCGGGCGCCTTGCGACGCGCGATCAGGCGCGCCACCGGCGTGTCGCCCGCGGACTCGGCCAGCAGGGCGAGTTCATCCAGCGTCGGATCGAACGCCGAACCGGCGCCGAGGTCGACGCCGACGAGTACGGCCCGCGCCTCGTTACCGCTTGCCGGCGCGTTCAGGCCGTTCAGCTCGAAGACTCCGGATGGTCGTTGGCCTGGAAGTTCACCGCACGGCCCGGCACAACCGTCGAGATCGCGTGCTTGTAGACCATCTGGGTCACGGTGTTGCGAAGCAGGACCACGTACTGGTCGAAGGACTCGATGTGGCCCTGCAGCTTGATGCCGTTGACGAGATAGATCGAGACCGGCACGTGTTCCTTGCGCAGCAGGTTCAGGAACGGGTCTTGTAGGAGTTGCCCTTTGTTGCTCACGATATGGTCCGTGTTCTGTAGCTGTTGGAGAGTGGAAGGTATCACAGGCCCCGGCCAGGGGCCGACCCGCCGAGCTACGACTCCCTGGCCGAGAAGGGGTTCCGCGAAGACTTCATCTCGATGCGCAACGGCGTGCCGGTGAGCTGGAAGTGACTGCGGAACCGCCCCTCGAGGAAGCGCTTGTAGCTGTCGGTCACGTGATCGAGCGAATTCCCGTGGATGACGATCACCGGCGGGTTTTGCCCGCCCTGGTGGGCATAGCGCAGCTTCGGCCGGAACGCGCCGGCTCGCTTGGGCTGCTGGAACTGCACCGCCTCCAGCAGCACCCGCGTCAGTTGCGGGGTCGGCAGCTTCTTCGTCGCCGAGGCCCAGGCCTCGCCGATCGCCTTCCAGACCGGACCGAGCCCCTGGCGCTTGATGGCAGAGATGTGGAGCACCGGCGCGAATTTCAAGAACGCCAGCCGCTGCTCGATCGAGCGCTGCAGCATCTCGCGCTGGTAGCTGTCCACCGCGTCCCATTTGTTGACGGCCAGGACCACGGCGCGGCCGGCATCCAGGATGTAGCCGGCGATGTGCGCATCCTGGTCGGTCACGCCCTGGGTCGCGTCGAGCAGCAGCAGCACCACGTTGGCGTCGGCGATGGCCTGCAGCGTCTTGACGACCGAGAACTTCTCGATCGCCTCGAAGACCTTGCCCTTGCGACGCAGGCCGGCGGTGTCGATCAGCTCGAACTTCTGACCGCCGCGCTCGAAGGGCACGCTGATGGCGTCGCGCGTGGTCCCCGGCAGATCGAAGGCGACCAGGCGCTCCTCGCCCAGCCAGGTGTTGATCAGCGTCGACTTGCCGACGTTGGGCCGGCCGGCGACCGCCAGGCGGATCGGGCGGTCGGGGTCGTCCAGCGCCGCCTCGTCCGGTGCGTCGAAGACGAAGTCCTCGAGCGCCTTCTCGAGCAGGCTGCGCACGCCCTGGCCATGGGCCGACGAGACTGCGTGCGGTTCGCCGATGCCGAGTTCGTGGAACTCGGCCAGCTGGATGCCCTCGACCATGCCCTCGGCCTTGTTGGCCGCCAGCACCAGCTTCTTGCCGGCCGTGCGCAGGTAGCGCGCGATGTCGTGGTCCTGGGCCGACAGCCCGGCGCGCACGTCGACGACGAAGATCACCGCATCCGCCTCGGCCACCGCCTGGCGCGTCTGCTTGGCCATCTCCTTGTAGATGCCGCTCTCCGCGGTCGGCTCGAAGCCGCCGGTGTCGATGACGATGAACTCACGCTCGCCGAGACGGCCATCGCCGTAATGGCGATCGCGCGTCAGGCCGGCGAAGTCGGCCACGATCGCATCGCGGCTCTTGGTCAGGCGATTGAAGAGCGTCGACTTGCCGACGTTGGGGCGCCCGACGAGCGCCAGAACGGGTTTCATGACAGGCTCGGCGAACGCCCGGTCACTCGGGGCGGAAAGCGTGCACGCTGCCGCGCTGCGTCACCGTGACGATGGTGTTGCCGACCCGCACCGGCGCCCCGACGATCGGCCGCCCGTCGGTCGGCAGGCGCAGCAGGAACTGGCCGTTCTCGCGGTCGATGAAGTGCAGCTGGCCTTCGAAGTCGCCGAACACCAGCGTGCGCCCGACGATCAGCGGCGAGCTCAGGCCGCGGTACTGCAGGCGATCGGAGGTCCAGGCGACGTCGCCGCCTTCGCGCTTCCAGGCCGTGATGCGGTCGCTGGCATCGGCGGCAAAGACGAACTGCTCGTCGGCGGTGACGCCGTTGGTGCCACCGACGTTCCGGGCCCAGCTCAGGCTGCCGCGCTCGGCGTTCACGCAGCCCACGGCCGCCTGGAAGCCTCGCGCGCAGATGGCGTCGCCGACGCGCGCTGCCGGGCCGACCAGATCCGCCAGGCGCTCGACCTCGTTGGTGCCACGCGGCGACGCCACGGTGGTTTCCCAGCGCACCGTGCCGCGCAGCGGGTCGAAGCCAGCCAGGCGGGCGCCCTGCCCGGCCACCAACGTATCCTTCCACGCCATCAGCACGCCGGGTTGCAGCAGGGTCAGCGGGTCGCCCGGACGCTGCTGGACCCAGAGCTTGCGCCCGTCGAGCACGTCGTAGGCCTGAACGCTGCGGTCCACCCCGAGCACGAAGACGCGCTCGCCAGCCACCAGCGGGGGCGTCACCACGCGGGTCCCGAGCCGGGTGCGCCAGAGCGGCTTGCCGCCGTCCAGGACGACCAGCTCGTTGCCGGTCGTCACGACGCTCGCATAGCGGCCGTCGCTGCCCACGCCGGCGCTCAGCTTGCCGTCGGCATCGCCGCGCCACAGCTCGCGACCCGTGTCGGCGGCCAGTGCGACGATGCTGCCGTCGCTGCTGGGGACCACGACGGCCGTCGCGGTCGACGCGATCCGCAAGCTCGTGCCGATGTTGCCCAGGCTGTGCGACCACACCTGCCGACCGGCGATCTGCGGCGTGACGGTCTCCAGCGCGGCCGGCTTCGGCTTGTCGGGCGTGGAGCAGGCCGCGGCGAGCACGACCAGGCCGACCAGAGCGCCGCGGCGAAGGCCCCGGCGGCTCACTTCGACGCCCCCGACGCGGCAGGCGCAGCGGCCGCCGGCGCAGCATCGGGCGCAGCGCCCAGCGCGGTCAGCTTGGCGTCGACGAGGCGCCGGTAGTCCAGCGTCGCGTCCATCGCGTCGTAGGCGGTCCGGTAGGCGATGCGGGCGTCGTCCGGCTTGCCCTGGGCGAGCAGGATGTCGCCGCGACGATCCGCCACCAGGGCGACGAACGACTTGGGCGGATCCGACGGCAGCGCCTTGAGGGCCTCGTCGTGCTTCTTCTCGTCCAGCAGCACGGCCGCCAGCCGCAGCTGGGCGACCACGCGGTACTCCTTCTCGCCAGCGTTGGCCGCGACCCATTCCAGGTTGGCGCGGGCCGCATCGACGCGGCCCTTCTCGAACTGCAGCTTGGCCGCCAGCAGCCCCGCCTGGTCGGCGAAGGTGGTCGAGCCGTAGCGTTCCTTCATGTCGGCCAGCACCTGCGTGGCCTTGTCGGCGTCACCGCCGCGCACGGCCTTCTCGAGCTCGTCGTACAGCGCCCCGGCCTTGGCACCACGGTCGCGCTGGTAGGTCTGCCAGCCCGTGAACGCCGCGAAGCCGCCCAGCGCCAGGATCAGCACCCAGGTGATCAGGTTGCCGTACTGCTTCCAGAAGTGCTTGAGCGAGTCGAGCTGTTCTTGTTCTTCGAGGTCGAGATGGGTGGCCATGCGAGTGCGGATTGAAGCGCGGCCGCCCGGTGGCGACCAGCGCGGATTATGGACGGAGCAGTTCGGCCGCCCAGGTCGATGCCTGGGCCAGCGGCTTGACGATCTGCTGCCCCGGTTGACCGTCAGTGCGCAACAGCTTGACGCCCACCCCACCCTGGGACATCTCGTCGGCCCCGAACACCAGCGCCCAGCGCGCCCCGCTGGCGTCGGCCTTCTTGAACTGCGACTTCATGCTGCCCTGCCCTTCCTTGCCGGCGGCATGCATCAGCACGGCAACGCCGGCCGCTCTCAGCGCCTCGAGCACCGGCATCACCTGGGGCAGCGCCGCGGCATCCGGCACGATGGCATAGGCGTCGGGCGCGCAGGCGGGCACGGCGGCGCCGACGGCCTCGAGCAGCAGCATCAGGCGCTCGATGCCGAGGCCGAAACCGACACCCGGTGCGGGCTTGCCGCCGAGTTGTTCGATCAACTGGTCGTAGCGCCCGCCGCCGCAGACCGTGGCCTGCGAGCCGAGGTGCGGCGTGACCCACTCGAACACGGTCAGGTTGTAGTAGTCCATGCCGCGCACCAGCCGCGGGTTGATGCGACAGGCCAGACCGGCGGCGTCGAGCACGGCGCGGACGGCATCGAAGTGCTTCAGCGACGCCTCGCCGAGGAAGTCCATCAGCTTCGGCGCCGCCTCGACCACCGGCTGCAGCGCCGGGTTCTTGGTGTCGAGGATGCGCAGCGGGTTGCTGTGCAGGCGGCGCCTCGCGTCGTCGTCCAGCAGCCCCGAATGCGCCTCCAGGTGCGCGATGAGCGCGGCGCGGTGCGCACGCCGCTCCTCCGGCTGCCCCAGGCTGTTGATCTCCAGCGTCAGGTCCCGGCCTTCGACCAGCCCCAGCTCTCGCCACAGCGCGCGCAGCATGAGGATCAGCTCGGCGTCGACATCCGGCCCGGCGTGACCCAGCGCCTCGACATCGAGCTGATGGAACTGCCGGTAGCGGCCCTTCTGCGGCCGCTCGTGGCGGAACATCGGCCCCATCGTCCAGACGCGCAGCGGGCCGTTGTAGAGCGCGTTGTGCTCGACGATCGCGCGCACGATCCCGGCGGTGGCCTCGGGGCGCAGCGTGAGCTTGTCGCCGTTCATCGAGTCCTCGAAGGAGTACATCTCCTTCTCGACGATGTCGGTCACCTCGCCCAGTCCGCGCACGAACAGCGCGGTCGGCTCGACGATCGGCGTGCGCAGGTTGCGGTAGCCGTAGCGGGCCAGCAGACGGCGCACGATGTCCTCGAACCACTCCCACCGCGCCGACTCGGGCGGCAGCAGGTCGTTCATGCCTTTGACGGCTTGCAGCGGTTCAGCCATGGAATACCGTGGAGGGGATCAGGAGACCGTCCGCGGACGGACGGGGCGCGGCACGACGGCGCGCGTCAATGCGAAGCGGTCGCGCTGCCGTAGCGGCGCTCGATGTAGTTCTCGACGATGGTCTGGAACTCCCGGGCGATGCCCTCGCCGCGCAGCGTCATCGCCTTCTCGCCGTCGATGAACACCGGCGCGGCTGGCGCCTCGCCGGTGCCCGGGAGGCTGATGCCGATGTCGGCATGCTTGCTCTCGCCGGGGCCGTTGACGATGCAGCCCATGACCGCGAGCTTCATGGTTTCGACGCCCGGGTACCTGGCCTTCCAGACCGGCATCTGCGCGCGCAGGAAGTCGTCGATCTGCTTGGCCAGCTCCTGGAAGGTGGTGCTGGTGGTGCGACCGCAGCCGGGACAGGCGGTCACGCTGGGATTGAAGGCGCGCAGGCCGAGCGACTGCAGGATCTCCAGCGCGACCACGACCTCCTGGGTGCGGGCCTCGCCGGGCTGCGGCGTCAGGCTGACGCGGATCGTGTCGCCGATGCCCTCCTGCAGCAGCATCGCCAGCGCCGCGGTCGACGCCACCGTGCCCTTGGTGCCCATGCCCGCCTCGGTGAGGCCCAGGTGCAGCGGGTAGTCGCAACGGGCGGCGAGCGCGCGGTAGACGCTGACCAGGTCCTGCACGCCGCTGACCTTGCAGCTGATCAGGATCTGGTTCGCGTCCATGCCCAACTCCTGCGCATACGACGCCGACTGCAGCGCCGACGCGATCAGCGCCTGGTACATGACCTGCTTGGCATCCCAAGGCTCCGCACGCGCCGCGTTCTCGTCCATCAGCGCCGCGAGCAGCTCCTGGTCGAGGCTGCCCCAGTTGACGCCGATGCGCACCGGCTTGTCGTGGCGCATGGCCGCCTCGATCATCATCGCGAACTGGCGGTCACGCTTGTCGCCCTTGCCGACGTTCCCGGGGTTGATGCGGTATTTGCTGAGGGCCGCGGCGCAGTCCGGAAACTCGCTCAGCAGCCGGTGACCGTTGTAGTGGAAGTCGCCGATCAGCGGCACCGCGATGCCCATGCGGTCGAGTTGCTCGCGGATGTGCGGCACGGCCTGCGCAGCCTCGGGCGTGTTGACCGTGATGCGCACCAGCTCGGATCCGGCCAGCGCCAGCTCCTTGACCTGGATCGCGGTCTCGATGACGTCGACCGTGTCGGTGTTGGTCATCGATTGCACGCGCACCGGCGCATCGCCACCGATGGTCACGACGTTCGAGCCCCAGGCCACGCGCGCCTGGCGGCTGCGGCGTGCCGCCGGCCGGGCCGCCGCGATGGCGTCCGTGTCGACGACGGTCTCGGGGGCGTTCATCACTTCAGCTCCATGCGAGCGACATTGTCTCGATTGGCCGCCAGCGGCAGCGGCCGGCCGCGGAACACCACCTCGGTGGCCTCGGCGTTGCCGACGGTCAGGCTGAGCGGCGCGACCCCATCGACCCCCGCAGCCTCGCCCGGCGCCAGCGTGCGCGACAGCAGGATCTGTCCGTTGCGGTCGCGCACCTCGACCCAGGACTCCGCCGAGGCGCGCAGGGTCAGCATCCCGCCGGCCGGCGGTGCCGAGGCCGGCGCGGAGAACACGGTGTCGACGACGGCCGATGCCGCACCGGCCGCCAGCGGCAAGTCGGCCGCCAGCGCGACCGTCGCGGTCACCGGGGCCGGGGTCTGCACTGCGTTCTGCACCGGCGCCGGCACGACGACGGGCGCCGGCACCGCCTCGACGTTCGCTCGCGTGGCGCTCGCCGAAGCCGGGTTCGGCCCAGCCGCCGTCCCGCCATCGAACATCGACAGCAGCCGGTCGATCGACCACGAACCCGAAGGCACGACGTACACCAGTGCCGCCGCGCCGGCCAACAGCAAGGCCGCGATCACCGGCAGACTGAGGACGCGCGGCCATTCGGCGCCGTCGCCGGCAGCCGCACGGTCGCGGAACGGGGCGTTCAGCCCCAGCGAGACCTGATCGAGCCCGTGGCCCTGGGGTTGCGGCAGCCGGGTCAGCACCGGTTCGGCGTCGATCTTCAGCGCCCGGCACATGCTGAGCGCCAGCGCGCGCGTGAAGGTCGCGTCCGGCAACTCGTCGTAGCGATTGCCCTCGATCAGTTCGAGCTTGCGCTGGGCCACCTTGAGCGACGCCGCCAGCACCGCGAGGTGCACACCCTGCCGCTCGCGCGCGGCGCGCAGCATCTCGCCGGCCGTCGCCGGGGGCGCGGCGTCGACGGCCTCATTCATCGAAGATTCCCCGCTCGAAGGCCTGCGCCTCGCGCGAGCTCGGGTAGCTCGACCTCAGCTGGTTGCCGAGGTCGCGCACGCCCTGCGGATTGGCGAGGCGGTTCTCGATGCGAGCCGCGAGCCACAGAGATTCGGCATTGCGCAGCTCGCCGTTGTTGTTGACGCGGCGCACGTAGAAGCGCGCCCGCTCGTAGTCGCCTCGACGGTAGAGCACATCGGCCAGGTTCATCGCCGTCGCCGGGTTGGCGGCGTCGAGCTCGTAGGCGCGCTTGAGCGTGTGCTCGGCCTTCTCGAGCTGGCCGCTGCGCGCCTCGCAGACGCCCTGGACCAGCAGGGTGCGGCTCGGGGTGCGGTAGGAGTTCATCGCCAGCGCACGGTCGAACAGCGCATTGCCTTCGGCATAGCGGCCACGCTGGCACAGGAACCAGCCGTAGTTGTGCAGCGTGTCGCCATCGTTGGGCGCGACCTCGACACCGCGCTTGAAGCTGTCTTCGGCCTGCTTTTCCTCGCCCAGTGCGGCCAGGACCAGGCCGCGCAGGTTCAGCGCCTGCGGCAGGTCGGGGCTGGCCGCCAGTGCGAGCCGCACTTCCGAAAGCGCGTTGTCGAGGCGTCCCTCGGCGTAGTAGGCCCCGGCCAGTTCGAGGCGCACGCGCGCGCGCCGCTGGGATTCGCTTTCCTCGGCCGCGATGCCGCGGTTGTCCTGCTGGTCGATCGACGGGTTGCCGCGCGGCTGGGCCGCGCAGGCGCCGGCCAGTATCGCCAGGCCGAGCAGAACGACCCGCCCCCACGCTCCGCGACCCGCTCGCGTCGTCCCCATCATCGTGTCCTCTCCGTCGTGCCGGCCCGGGCCGGCAGATGTTCGTGCGCCGCGGCGCGCACCGGGATCACCGGCCGCTGCAGGCGCTCGCGCGCGCTGGTGCGATCCTGCACCTCGCCCGCCAGTTGACCACAGGCGGCGTCGATGTCGTCGCCGCGCGTCTTGCGCACCGTGGTCACCACGCCCCCGTCCGACAGGACCGCCGCGAACGCCTGCACGCGCGCCGCCGGCGAGCGCGTCAGGCCCGAGGCCGGGAAGGGATTGAAGGGAATCAGGTTGAACTTGCAGGGCACGCGTCCCACCGGACCGTGGTCGCCGACCAGGCGCAGCAGCTCGCGGGCCTCGGCATCGCCGTCGTTGACGTCGTCGAGCATGCAGTACTCGAAGGTGACGAAGTCGCGTGGCGCCGCATCGAGGTAACGCTGGCAGGCTGCGAGCAACTCGGCGATCGGGTACTTGCGGTTCAGCGGCACCAGGTCGTCCCGGAGCGCGTCGGTCGGTGCATGCAGCGACACCGCCAGCGCGACCGGGCAATCGTCGCGCAGCCGGTCGATCATCGGCACCACGCCGGACGTCGACACCGTGACGCGCCGGCGCGACAGCCCGTAGCCGTGGTCATCGAGCATCACCCGCAGCGCCGGCACGAGCGCCGCGTAGTTCTGCAGCGGCTCGCCCATGCCCATCATCACGACGTTGCTGACGACGCGCTCGGTCGTGCCCAGGCGCCTGCGGAGCTGATGCTCGGCATGCCACAGCTGGGCGAGGATCTCGCCGGTCGTCAGGTTGCGGCTGAAGCCCTGGTGGCCGGTCGAGCAGAAGCGGCAACCGACCGCGCAGCCGGCCTGCGAGGACACGCACAGCGTGCCGCGATCGTCCTCGGGGATGAACACCGTCTCGACCGCGTTGCCGGCGCCGACGTCGAACAGCCACTTGACGGTGCCGTCGGCCGAGGCCTGCTCGCTCAGCACCGGCAGTCCCTGCACCACGGCCTGGCCCGCGAGCTTGCCGCGCAGGGCCCTGGCCAGGTCCGACATGCGCTCGAAGTCGGCCTCGCCCTTCTGGTGGATCCAGCGGAACAGCTGGACGGCGCGAAAGCGCTTCTCGCCCAGGCTGTCGCAGAAGGCCGTCAGCCCCTCGAGGTCGAAGTCGAGAAGATTGACGGCCATGGCGCCCTTAGCGTGCGTAGACGTTCATGCCCGGGAAGAAGAACGCCACCTCGACCGCAGCGGTCTCGGGGGCATCCGAGCCGTGCACCGCGTTGGCGTCGATGCTGTCCGCGAAGTCGGCACGGATGGTGCCCTTGTCGGCCTTCTTCGGATCGGTGGCGCCCATCAGCTCGCGGTTCTTCGCGATGGCGTTCTCGCCCTGCAGCGCCTGGATCATCACCGGGCCGGAGATCATGAACTCGACCAGGTCCTTGAAGAAGGGGCGCGACTTGTGCACGGCATAGAACTGTTCGGCCTCGCCGCGCGAGAGATGGACCATCCTGGCCGCGACGACCTTGAGGCCGGCGCCTTCGAAGCGCGCGTAGATCTGACCGATGACGTTCTTGGCGACGGCGTCGGGCTTGATGATGGACAAGGTGCGTTCGATCGCCATGTTTTCTCCGGAATCAGTGATTGGGCAAAGCCTGGGATTCTAGTGGGCGGGGTCGGTTCCGCCGTCGCTGCGAGCTGCTAGCGGCCGCGGCCGCGGCCTCCTCCGCCACCACCGCCGCCGCCGCTTCGCCCGCCACCACGCTTGCCGCCAGCCTTGTTGAAGTAGGCGTCGGCGCCGATGTAGCCGACCGAGGTCTGCATCGGGTCGGGCTGCTTCGGTCCGCCCTTCTTGGGCGCGGCCCCCTGGCCCGACTCGTGGGCGTCATGGCGCCCGAAGCCGGCCGTGATGCGCTGCGAGCCCTTGACGAAGCGGCGGTCGAAGGTCTGCTCCAGCGGGTTGGGAATGCTGCCGGGCGGTCCCTCGCCGTCGAGGTCGGGCGGGGGGGTGCCGTGGCCGAAGCCCTGCCCGCCGCGGCGCTTGGGGCCCTTGGCGAAGCGACGGTCGAAGGTCTGCTCCAGCGGATTGGGGATCGGCCCGATGTCGTCGCCGGGCTCGCCATCGGCGCGCGGCTCGGCGTCCATGGGCCGCGGCTCGCGCTCGCGGCGCGGCGGGCGGTCGTTCTGACGATCGTTCTGGCGCGGACCCGACTGCTGGGGGCCACGGCCGGGCTTGCCACCGCCCCGGCCATCGCGGCGCTGCTCGCGGTTGGCAGGGCGCGCTTCGCGCGCTTCCGTCGGCTGGCCGCGCCCGCCGCTGGCGAGCTGCCGGATCGTGCGCAGGTCCTGGTCGTCGAGTTCGACCCAGACGCCGCGCTTGAGGCCGCGCGGCAGCACGACCGTGCCGTAACGGATGCGGATCAGGCGGCTGACCGCCAGGCCGACCTTGTCGAACAGCTTGCGCACTTCGCGGTTGCGGCCTTCGGTGATGACGACGCGGTACCAGCGGTTGGCACCCTCTCCGCCGCCGTCCTCGATGCGCTGGAAGCCGGCGGTCTGGCCGTCGATCTCGACGCCGTCGAGCAGCCGCTGGCGCTGCTCGTCGTCGAGGCTGCCGAGCACGCGCACCGCGTACTCGCGCTCGACGCCGAAGCGCGGGTGCATCAGCTGGTTGGCCAGTTCGCCCGAGGTCGTGAACAGCAACAGGCCCTCGGTGTTGATGTCGAGCCGGCCGACCGACTGCCACTTGCCGTGCTGCAGGCGCGGCAGGCGGCGGAACACCGTCGGCCGCCCTTCCGGATCGTTGAAGCTGACCACCTCGCCGACCGGCTTGTGATACGCCAGCAGGCGCGCCGGCCCGCCCTGGATGCGCAGCTTGACCGGCTTGCCGTCGATGGCGACGCGGTCGCCGTAGGAGATGCGCATGCCGACATGCGCCACTTCGTCGTTGACGGTGATCTTGCCGTCGGCGATCGCCTGCTCCATGTCGCGCCGCGAGCCGATACCCGACTGCGCCAGCACCTTGTGCAGCTTCGGCGCCTCGGGCTCGGGACGCAGCACCCGCTTGCTGATCTGCTCGACGCTGGCCTCGTCGTCCGGCTCGGGCGGCTCGGCGTCGTAGGCGCCGGACAGGACTTCGGCAAATCGCTCCTCGGTCAGCACCGGGTCGACGGCCAGCGGCGCCGGGCGCGGGTCGGCAGGAGCCCCCGCCTCGGCGTCGCCTGCCGGGCGATCGGCGCGGTCCTTGCCGCGGCCGCGCCGCCGGTTGCGGCTGCGACGACCGCCGCCTGCGCCCTCCTCGGCATCGGTCGGGCCTTCGCCCTCGGATGCCATCGTCGGTGCTTCGGCCGTCGATGCCTCGGCCGGCGGGGCCGGCGGCTCGCTCGCGGCGGCCTCCGATGGAGCTTGCACGACCTCACCCTCCGGCGCCTTGGGCGCGCGGCGACGGCGCGGCGGCTTGGCTGCGGTCTCGGCTGTCGGGTCGTCGCCGGTCGGGACTTCGGGCGGCGACTCGTGCATCGGGGTGTCGTTGGAGTTCATGTCTGGCGTTCGGCGGAGACAGCCGCGTCGGCCTCCCCGGCAGTCGGATCGAGGGGAGGCGCGTCGGCCATGGGCTCCGCGTCGGAGGGGTCGGCGGCCACGCCGGCATCGAGCAGCGAGGGCTGCTCCGGCAGCGCATCGGCCAGCAGGGCGGCGCCGGCAGCACCGCCCAGCGCCGGCAGCTGGTCCAGGCTGCCCAGCCCGAGGTCGTCGAGGAACTGCCGCGTGGTCGCGTACAGCGCCGGCCGGCCCGGCGTCTCGCGATGGCCGATGCTCTCGACCCAGCCGCGGTCTTCCAGCTGCTTCAGCAACTGGCTGTTGACGGTGACACCGCGGATGTCCTCGATGTCGCCGCGCGTGACCGGCTGGCGGTAGGCGATGATCGCCAGCGTCTCCAGCGTCGCCCGGGTGTACCTGGGGGGCTTCTCGGGGTTGAGCCGGTCGAGGTATTCGCGCAGCTCGGGCCGGCTCTGGAAACGCCAGCCGGTCGACACGGCGACCAGCTCGACGCCCCGTCCTTCGCAGTCGCGCGCCAGTTCGTCGAGCAGCATGCGCAAGGTGTCGGGGCCAAGCTCGTCGTCGAAGAGCATGCGCAGGTCGCGCAAGGGCAGCGGCTGCTGGGCGCAGATGAGCGCGGTCTCGAGGACGCGCTTCGCATCCTGGGTGTTCATCGATTCGTCTGTCGTCGTGACCGGCTCGGGACCGGCATGGAATCGGGCGGTGCCTCGTTCGCTGCAGCTGAACACCGGGTCGGGAGACCCGGGCGGCTGGTAGCGGAACTCTTTGGGGGACCTGGTGCGGTCGGGCCGGCGAGACATCGGTCGGGCGCCGGCGGGGGTTGCATCAACCCTTTGCGCTCATTGTATCGGACCCCGGTGCGGCGGCGCTGAGCTGTTGCCATGCCGCTGCAAGATCGGCCGCGAGCGCTGCCTCGAAGGCCAGCGGCCGGCCGTCGATCGGGTGCGCAAATCCCAGGCGGTGGGCATGCAGGGCCTGGCGCTCCAGGCCGAGGGCCGGGCGCCCGCCGTAAAGGGCATCCGACACCAGGGGATGGCCCTGGTGCGCCAGGTGCACGCGGATCTGGTGCGTGCGCCCCGTGTGGAGCCGGCAGCGCAGCGCGCACAGCGCGTCGCCTGCCGCCACCACGGCGATGTCGGTCCGTGCCGGCTTGCCGCCCGGCACCACGGCCATGCGCACGCGCGACACCGGGTCGCGGCCGATCGGGGCGTCGACGGTCCACGCCTGCTGGCGCGGAACGCCATGCGCCAGGGCCAGGTACTCGCGCTGCACCTCGCGCGCGGCGATGGCACGCGTCAACGCCGTCATGGCCACCAGCGTCCGCGCCACCACCATCAAGCCGCTGGTGTCCTTGTCGAGCCGATGGACGATGCCGGCGCGCGGCAGCGCGGACGCGCCAGCGTGATGGGCGAGCAGGCCGTTGAGCAGCGTGCCCGACCAGTTGCCCGGCGCCGGATGCACGACCAGCCCGGCCGGCTTGTCGACGACCAGCAGGTGCTCGTCCTCGAACACGATCGCCAGCGTCATCGGCTCGGGGCGGAAAGCCCGGCTCTCCGGCGTCGGCAGCAGCGTCACCTCGATCTGCTGCCCGGGGGCGACGCGCCGCGAGCAGCTGGTGACGACGCGTCCGTCGACCGACACCCAGCCCGCCTCGACCAGCCCCTGCAGGTGGCTGCGCGAGAACTCGCCGTGCCGCAGGGCCAGCCAGCGATCGAGCCGCTCGCCGTGCTCGGCCGGCTCGACGCGGGCACTGCGCCGTTCGGCGTCGGCGGCTTCCGGTGTCTCGTCGGCCTCGGTGTCGTCCACCGGCGTGCGCTCTGAAGGGGCGCTCATATAATTTTGTGGTTCCTTCAACCGCGGTCGCCCCGTGCGCCGTCTGCTGGTGATGACCCTGATGCGACTCGATCCCACCGGCGGCGCGCGCGCCGTGTTCGCCGCGCTCGTGCTGGCTGTCGGCCTCGCCGGCTGCAGCGGCACCCCCAAGGACGCCGACGCGACGAAGGCGACCGAGAAATTGTACGAAGACGCGCGCGACGAGGCCGCCAACGGCAACTGGGAGCGCGCGACCAAGCTCTACGAGAAGATCGAAGCCCGCGCCGCCGGCACCCAGCAGGCGCAACAGGCCCAGATCGACCTGGCCTACGCCTACTACAAGGGCGGCGAGAAGGCCCAGGCGCTGTCGACGCTCGAGCGTTTCATCAAGCTGCACCCCAGCAGCGCCGCGCTCGACTACGCCTACTACCTGCAGGGCCTCGTCAACTTCAACGAGAACCTCGGGCTGCTGGGCAGCCTGGCGCGCCAGGACCTGTCCGAGCGCGACCAGCAGGCCTCGCGCGACGCCTACCAGAGCTTTCGCCAGCTGACGACGCAGTTTCCGGAGTCGAAGTACACGCCGGACGCGCTGCTGCGCATGAGCTACATCGTCAACACGCTGGCCCAGTACGAGGTCCACGTGGCGCGCTACTACTACCGCCGCGGCGCCTACGTGGCCGCGGCCAACCGTGCGCAGCAGGCGGTGCAGGAGTTCCAGCGCGCGCCGGCCTCCGAGGAGGCGCTCTACATCATGGGGCTCAGCTACGACAAGCTCGGCCTGACCCAGCTGCGCGACGATGCCCAGCGCGTGCTGGCCAAGAACTTCCCCGAGTCGCGCTACGTCAAGGAAGGCTTCGTCAGCGCGAGCAAGCCGTGGTGGCAGATTTGGTAGAGCGGTAACCAGCGCTCCGTCGCGGCAGGGATCGAAGCGGGCTCTCCCGGCCCCTACCCCGCAATCTCCTCCAGCCACGCCAGCGCCTCGTCCTGCTCGCGCAATGCCGGCATCGGCGGCAGCGCCGCCCTCAGCTTGTTGCCATAGCCCATCGCGGCCATGCGCGGGTCGCAGATGACGAGCAGGCCGCGGTCGGTCTCGCTGCGGATCAGCCGGCCGGCGCCCTGCTTCAGCGACACCGCGGCTTCTGCGACGAAGTAGTCGTTGAAGGCATTGCGCCCCTCGGACTCGAGACGCCGCACCCGCGCCTCGACGAGCGGGTCGTTGGGCGGCGGGAACGGCAGCTTGTCGATGATCACGCACTGCAGCGCATCCCCCGGCACGTCGATGCCTTCCCAGAAGCTCTGCGAGCCGACCAGCACGGCGCGCGGCGTGTCGAGAAAGCGCTGCAGCAGCTGGCGCTTGGGCGCGCTGCCCTGCACCAGCACCTCGATCGGCGCCTCGCCCTCGACGAGCTGGACCTGCAGGGCCTCGCCGATGCTGGCCAGCGCTCGCAGGGTCGTCGTCAGCACGAAGGTCCGGCCGCCGGCGGCCCGGGCGCAGGCCGCTGCGAGCCGCGCCACTGCCGCCGGATGACCGCTCTCGTTCGGCTTCGGGAACCGCGCCGGCACGTAGAGCCGCGCATGCGCCGGGTAGTCGAAGGGGCTGTCGACCCGCAGCGTCCGGGCGTCGTCGAGTCCCGCCTGCTCGGTGAACCAGGCCAGTCTGGCGTCGGCACCGAGCGTTGCCGACGTGAAGACCCAGGCCTTCGGCGCGGCCGCGACCTGCTCGCGCATCGCATCGCGTACGTCCAGCGGTGACTCGACCAGCCGCACGCCCTGCGGCGTCAGGTCGATCCAGCGCACCTTGCCCGGCTCGGCCTCCTCCGCGAAGGCCGCAGCGCGGCTCGCGAGCGTCGATGCCCGTTCGGCAAGCTTGTCGAAGTCGGGCCCGACCTCGCGCACCACGCCCAGCGCGTCGCCGGCGGCCGCGCAGGCCGCGCCCAGCGCCTGCATCGCCGCCTGGAAGTCGCCCCGGCCCGCGCGGTCGTCCCAGCGCAGCTTCAGGCTGCCCCGCACGTCGCGCAGGGGGCCGACGGCTGCGAGGCGCAGCTCGCGCGCCGCGCGCTCGCAGGCAGCCGCCAGTTCCTGCCAGGGCTGCAGGCCGCGCGCCTGACCCAGGCCGGCGGCCAGCGTGTCGCGGGCGAAGTCGATGGCCTGGGCACTGCCCAGCGTGCTGCCGAGGAAGGCCACGCCGGCTTCGGTCAGCTGGTGGGCCTCGTCGAACACCGCGACATCGACCGAGGGCAGGAGCTCGGCCATGCCCGTGTCGCGCAAGGACAGGTCGGCGAAGAACAGGTGGTGGTTGACGACCACGAGATCGGCGGCCATCGCCTCGCGACGCGCCTTCATCACGTGGCAGTTGCGGTACTCGGGACATTCGCTGCCGAGGCAGTTCTCGCGCGTCGACGTCACCAGAGGGATCACCGGCGAGCGTTCGTCCAGCCCCTCGAGTTCGGCCAGGTCGCCGCTGCCACTGCGCTGGGCCCACTGCTCGATCTTGGCAAGCGTGCGGGCGGCCCAGCGGTCGGGCAGCTGCTCGGCCTGGCGCGCCTGCGTCAGGCGTTGCAGGCACAGGTAGCTGCTGCGCCCCTTGAGCAGCGCCACCGTGACCGGCAGCTGCAGCAGGTCGCGCAGGCGCGGCAGGTCACGCAGGAAGAGCTGATCCTGCAGACTCTTGGTGGCGGTGCTGACGAGCGTGCGGCGGCCGGCCAGCAGCGCTGGGACGAGGTAGGCGAAGGTCTTGCCGACGCCGGTCCCGGCCTCGGCCACCAGAACCGAGCGCTCGTCGATCGCGTCGGCGACGGCCTGCGCCAGCTCGAGCTGGCCGGCGCGCTCGCGGTAGGCCGGATCGGCTTCGGCCAGCGGCCCGGCGCCGGCGAACGCCCGCGCCACGGCTTCCCGCAGCTCGCTGGGCAAGGCGACGGCGACGGTCACGAGAGCGGGCGTGAGTCAGCGCTCATGCGGGCTCGGGGGGACGGAGTCGCATCTCCAGCGTGGCGATCTGGTCGCGCAGCGCGAGCCGGCGCTTCTTCAGGCGTCGCAGCGTCAGTTCGTCCAGGGGCCGCTCGATCGAGGCCTGGTCGATCAGGCTGTCCAGATCGCCATGCTCGATGCGCAGTTCGATCAGCCGGCGTTGCGGCGAGTGCAGGTTGTCGTCCATCGCGACCGCAGCCATGCGGCAAAGAGTGTGCAAGCCTCACGCCGGCACGGTATGGCGCGTCGTCGGAACGCGGCTTTGCAGAGTAATGGGATTATAGTTTTCGCATATGACCACCGCGCCTCCCGGCTACCGCGTCGCCGCTGCCACCGGCCTGCACCGTGGAGACCGCGCCTATCAGCAGGACCAGGTCGGCATCCTGCCCCACCCGCGCGTCGCGGGTTGCCTGCTGGGCGTCGTGGCCGACGGCATGGGCGGCAAGAGTGGCGGCCGCAAGGCCGCCGACCAGGTCTTGCTGACCGCCCAGCAGCTGTTCGAGCGCTACACGCCGAACCGCGACGACCCGGTCGAGGCGCTGAAGCAGCTGGTGCTCGAGTCGCACCTGATGATCAAGCTGACGGCGATCACCGCCGAGGAAGAGCCGCACAGCACGCTGGCCGCCTTCCTGGTCCATCCCTGGCGCGCCTGCGACGTGATCCACGCCGGTGACTCGCGGGTCTACCACTTTCGCGGCGCCGAGATGGCCAGCTGCACCAAGGACCACTCCTTCGTGCAGCGCCTCGTCGACGAAGGACAGATCAGCGAGGAAGAAGCCAACACCCACCCGCAGTCGAACCTGTTGACCGGCTGCCTGGGCACCCACCAGGATCCGCCGCTGGCCGTGAGCCGCATCGAGCGGCTCGAGGTCGGCGACAGCCTGCTGGCCTGCAGCGACGGCCTGTGGCACTACTTCACCCCGCGCGAGCTGGGCGCGATCGTGCATACCCTGCCGCCGCGCGAGGCCAGCGAGATGCTGGTCGGCAAGGCACGGCATCGTGCCCGCGGGGGCGGCGACAACCTGTCGCTGGCGCTGGTCCGGATCGAGCCGCTCGGCTGATCTGCGCGGGACCCGGCGCCCCCACCGCACCCGCTAAGGCTTCGAGGCCGGCGCCACCGGCGGCAGGGGGGCGGCCTTGGGCTTGCCCTGCTGGCGGCGCTGCAACTCCTCGCGGCGCTCCGTCGCCTCCTTCTGCCGGGCCTCGTAGGCCGTGCGGGCACGCTGCTCGTCACGACGCCGTTGCGCGACGTCGGCCGGAGACTCCCGGACATCGGCGGCAGGCGACGGCCCGACCGGCACCGGCGCGAGCGACGGCGACGGTCGTGGCCCGGGGCGCACCGCCGCGCTCGCGGCCTCCGGCGGCAGCAGCGGCACCGCGGCGCGATTGCGCTGGTCCGCCTCCTGCCGCGCGCGCTTCTCGTCGATGCGCCTCTGGCGCACCCCGGCGCGCCGGCTGCGCTCGGCATCGTCGAGCGTCGCTTCGCTGAGGTCGATCTCGATCAGCGCCTCGCGGCGGCGCGTCCGCGCGGCTTCGAGGCAGTCGGTGACGAAGAAGCGCTGGGTGCACTCCCGTTCGGCCGTGGCGTGAGCCGCCTCGATCGCCACGCGCCGGGCACCCAGGCGCTCGCGCACGGCCGCGTCGCTGGCCGGGTCCTCGGCGGCCGCAGCCGACGACACCAGCGCCATCAGGACGCACACCGTCTTCATGTGAGCGTCGTGTCGACTTCGCGCCGGCCCTGCGAGAGGAACTCGACCGACTGCATCTCGTTGAGGCGGGACACCGTGCGCGGGAACTCGTGCGCCAGCGGACCTTCGGTGTAGAGCCGCTCGGGCGGCACGGCGGCGGAGACGACGAGCTTCACGCGGCGATCGTAGAGCACGTCGACCAGCAAGGTGAAGCGACGCGCTTCGGACGCGAGCCGCGGCGGCATCTCGGGCACGTCGGACAGCAGCAGCGTGTGGAACTGCGTCGCCAGTTCGAGGTAGTCGTTCTGCGAACGCGGGCCACCGCACAGCGTGCGGAAGTCGAACCAGACCACGCCGCCGGCGCGTCGCCTCGCGCGGATCTCGCGTTGCTCGATGTGCAGGCGCGGGTCCTCGTCGCGGGCCTCGGCGAGGCGCTCGAAGGTCTCGGTCATCGCTGCGTCGGCCTCGGGTCCGAGCGGCGCGTGATACAGCCTGACCGTCTCGAACGTGCGCCGGCGATAGTCGACGCCGCCGTCGACGTCCAGCACCTCGAGCTTGTCCTTCAGCAGCGCGATGGCCGGCAGGATGCGTTCGCGGTGCAGGCCGTTCGGGTACAGGCTGTCGGGATGGAAGTTCGAGGTCGTGACGATGCTGACGCGGTTGGCGAACAGCGCCGACAGCAGGCGATGCAGGATCATCGCGTCGGTCACGTCGGCGATGTGGAACTCGTCGAAGCAGATCAGGCGGTAGCGCCGCGCGATGCGCCGGCCCAGTTCGTCCAGCGGATCGGCCTGGCCTTTCAGGTCCTGCAGTTCCCGGTGCACCTCGCGCATGAACTCGTGGAAGTGCAGCCGCGTCTTGCGCACCAGCGGCACCGACTGGAAGAAGCAGTCCATCAGGAAGCTCTTGCCGCGCCCGACCCCGCCGTACATGTAGACGCCGCGCGGGATCGGCGGGTGGCGCAGCAGCTTGGTCACCGCATTGCTGCGCCGCGCCTTGTAGTCGGCCCACTCGTTCTCGCAGCGCTCCAGCGCGTCGATGGCGCGACGCTGCGCCGCGTCGGCCGTGTAGCCGCGCTCGGCGAGCGTGCGTTCGAAGAGCTCGCGGACGGCCACGACTTCGGCCTCGTCCGGCTCAGAAGTTCAGCGTGCGCTTGTCGACCGCCAGAGCCGCTTCCTTGGTCGCCTCGCTCAGGCTCGGGTGGGCGTGGCAGATGCGCGCGATGTCCTCGCTGCTGGCCTTGAACTCCATCGCGACCACCGCCTCGGCGATCAGTTCGCTGGCCATCGGCCCGACGATGTGCACGCCCAGGATCTCGTCGGTCTTCGCGTCGGCCAGGAACTTGACCATGCCGGTGGTGTCGCCGAGCGCGCGGGCCCGGCCGTTGGCCATGAAGGGGAAGGTCCCCGCCTTGTACGCGCGGCCGGCCGCCTTGAGCTGCTGTTCGGTCTGCCCGACCCAGGCGATCTCGGGGCTGGTGTAGATGACCCAGGGAATGGTGTTGAAGTTGACGTGCCCGTGCTGGCCGGCGATGCGCTCGGCCACCGCGACGCCTTCTTCCTCGGCCTTGTGCGCGAGCATCGGGCCGCGCACCACGTCGCCCACCGCCCACACCCTGGGCAGGTTGGTACGGCAGTCGTCGTCGACGACGATCGCGCCGCGCTCGTCGAGCTTCAGACCCACGGCCTCGGCATTCAGGCCGTTCGTGTTGGGCACGCGACCGATCGAGACGATCAGCTTGTCGACCTCGAGCGTCTGCGGCTCGCCCTTCGCATTGGCATAGGCCACGCTGACGCCCTTCTTCGACGTCTTCACCTCGGCGATCTTCACGCCCAGCTCGATCTTCAGGCCCTGCTTGACGAAGGCCTTCTGCGCTTCCTTGGCGATCTGCTCGTCGACCGCTCCCAGGAAGGCCGGCAGCGCCTCCAGCACCGTGACCTCGGCGCCCAGCCGGCGCCAGACCGACCCCATCTCGAGGCCGATGACGCCGGCGCCGATCAGGCCGAGCTTCTTCGGCACCGCCGGGATGCGCAGCGCGCCGTCGTTGCTGAGGATGCTCTGCTCGTCGAAGGGAGCGCCCGGCAGCGCGCGCGGGTTGGAGCCGGTCGCGACGATGACGTGCTTGCCGACGATCACTTCCTCGGCGGTGCCGGTGACCTTGATCTCATAGCCCGCTTCGGTGGTCCTGGCGAACGAGCCGCGACCGTGGAAGAACGTCACCTTGTTCTTCTTGAACAGGTAGAGGATGCCGTCGTTGTTCTGCTTCACGACGGTGTCCTTGCGGCCGAGCATCTTCGTCACGTCGATGCTCAGGTCCTTGAGCCCGATGCCGTGGTCGGCGAAGGCGTGGCCAGCGTGGTCGAAGTGCTCGCTGGACTGCAGCAGCGCCTTGCTGGGGATGCAGCCGACGTTGGTGCAGGTGCCGCCCGGCGCCGGGCCGCCCTTCTCGTTCTTCCATTCGTCGATGCAGGCCGTGGCGAAGCCGAGCTGCGCCGCGCGGATGGCCGCGATGTAGCCGCCGGGGCCGCCGCCGATGACGATGACGTCGAATTGCTTGCTGCTCATCGCGTCGTCCTCAGATGTCGAACAGGAGGCGTGCGGGATCTTCCAGCGCTTCCTTTATCGCGACGAGTCCGAGCACCGCCTCGCGGCCGTCGATGATGCGGTGGTCGTAGCTCATCGCGAGGTAGTTGATCGGGCGCACCACGACCTGGCCGTTCTCGACCACCGCGCGGTCCTTGGTCGCATGCACGCCGAGGATCGCGCTCTGCGGCGGGTTGATGATCGGCGTGGACAGCATCGAGCCGAACACGCCGCCGTTGCTGATCGAGAAGGTGCCGCCCATCAGGTCGTCGAGCGAGAGCTTGCCGTCCTTGGCCTTCTGGCCGAACTCGGCGATCTTCTTCTCGATGTCGGCGAAGCTCATCTGGTCGGCGTTGCGCAGGATCGGCACCACCAGGCCGCGCGGCGAGCCGACCGCGATGCCGATGTCGAAATAGCCGTGGTAGACGATGTCGTTGCCGTCCACCGAGGCGTTGAGCACCGGGTACTTCTTCAGCGCCGCGACCGCAGCCTTCACGAAGAAGCTCATGAAGCCGATCTTGACGCCGTGCTCCTTCTCGAACTTCTCCTGGAAGCGCTTGCGCATCTCCATCACCGGGGCCATGTTGACCTCGTTGAAGGTCGTCAGGATCGCGTTGGTGGCCTGCGACTGCAGCAGGCGCTCGGCGACGCGCGCGCGCAGGCGCGACATCGGCACGCGCTGCTCCGGCCGATCGCCGAGGCCCGGGCCGGTGGGCACGGCGACGGCCGGCAGCGCCCTGGCGACCGCAGGCGCCGCCTGCACCGCGACCGGCGCGGCCACGGCCGGCTTCACGCCGGCCTCGAGCGCGCCCAGCACGTCGCCCTTGGTGATGCGGCCGTCCTTGCCGGTGCCGCTGACCTGACTGGTCGCGAGCTGCTTGTCGGCCATCAGCTTGGCGGCCGCCGGCATCGCCACGTCGGACTTGCTGCCGTCCTTGACCGGATCGACGACCACGCCCTTGGTGGCGCCCGGCGCCGCCTGGGCCTCGGGCACCGGCTTCACCTCGAGCGGGCTGACCGCGGCCTGGCCCTCGGTGTCGATCTTGGCGATGACCTCATCGCTGATGCAGCTCTCGCCGTCGTTCTTGACCAGCTGCGCCAGCACGCCGGCGGCCGGTGCCGGCACCTCCAGCACGACCTTGTCGGTCTCGATCTCGATGAGGATCTCGTCCAGCGCGACGGCTTCGCCGGGTTTCTTCTTCCACTGCAGCAGCGTGGCTTCGGCCACCGATTCGGACAGCTGCGGAACCTTGACTTCGATGAGTGCCATGGGAATGCTTTCTTCGGGGTGCGTTGGAGCCCCCGCCGCCCTGGCGCCGCATCGCGCGGCACGCCATGGGCGCGGGGCGCAGGTGTCAGCGGGTCAGGACGAAGCCCTTGAGCTTGGAGAAGGCCTGGTCGAGCAGCGCCTTCTGCTGCTCCTGGTGCAGGTGGGCATAGCCCACCGCCGGCGAGGCCGAGAACGGGCGCCCGGCATAGCCGAGCTTCTGGCCTTCGAGCATGTTCTCGTGCACGTAGTGGTGGATGAAGAACCACGCGCCCTGGTTCTGCGGCTCGTCCTGGCACCAGACCACGTCGGTGGCATTCGGGTACTTCTTCATCTCGGCCCCGAAGGCCTTGTGCGGGAAGGGATAGACCTGCTCGACGCGCATGATCGCGACGTCGAAGGCCTTCTTCTCTTCGCGCTTCTTGACCAGGTCGTAGTAGACCTTGCCCGAGCAGACGATCACGCGCTTGACCTTGGCGGCCTCGATGTCCTCGTTGCGCTCGCCGATCACGGTCTTGAACTCGCCCCGCGTGAAGTCCGACAGCGGCGAGGTCGCGTCCTTGGCGCGCAACAGCGACTTCGGCGTCATCACCACCAGCGGCTTGCGGAACATGCGCACCTGCTGGCGGCGCAGCAGGTGGAAGATCTGGCTGGCCGTGGTCGGCTGGCAGATCTGCATGTTGTTGTCGGCCGCCAGCTGCATGAAGCGCTCCAGGCGCGCCGAGCTGTGCTCGGGGCCCTGGCCCTCGTAGCCGTGCGGCAGCAGCAGGGTCAGGCCGTTGACGCGGCCCCACTTGACCTCGCCCGAGGCGATGAACTGGTCGATCACGACCTGGGCGCCGTTGACGAAGTCGCCGAACTGCGCTTCCCAGATGGTCAGCGTGTTCGGGTCGGCGCTGGCGTAGCCGTACTCGAAGCCCAGCACCGCCTCCTCGGACAGGATGGAGTCGATGACGACGAAAGGCGCCTGCCCGTCGGCCACGTGCTGCAGCGGAATCCAGGTGCCCTCGTCCCACTTCTCGCGGTTCTGGTCGTGCAGCACCGAGTGGCGGTGGGTGAAGGTGCCACGGCCGCAGTCCTCGCCCGACAGGCGCACCGGATAGCCACTGGCGACCAGCGAGGCATAGGCCAGGTGCTCCCCCATGCCCCAGTCGACGTTGATCTCGCCACGGCCCATGGCCGCACGGTCGGCCAGCACCTTCTCGACCAGCGGGTGCGCCTTGAAGTCCTTCGGCAGCGTCGTGATGCGCTCCGACAGGCGCTTGATCTCGGCCAGCGGCAGCGCCGTGTCGGCGGCGTCGGTCCACTTCTTGTTGAGGTACGGCGTCCAGTCGACCGCGTACTTGCTCTTGAAGTTGGTCAGGACCGGATCGACCGTGTGCTTGCCGGCGTCCATCGCGGCACGGAAGGCCTTGGTCATCGCGTCGGGATCCTCGGGCTTGAGCGTGCCCTGGGCCACCAGCTTGTCGGCGTAGAGCTTGCGCGTGCCGGGATGCGCCGCGATCTTCTTGTACATCAGCGGCTGGGTCAGCGAGGGCGTGTCCTGCTCGTTGTGGCCCAGCTTGCGGAAGCAGATGATGTCGACGACGACGTCCTTGTTGAACTCCTGCCGGTAGTCCAGCGCGAGCTGGGTGCACAGCACCACCGCCTCGGGGTCGTCGCCGTTCACGTGCAGCACCGGCGCCTCGATCATCTTGACGACGTCGGTGCAGTACAGCGTCGAGCGCGAGTCACGCGGATCGCTGGTGGTGAAGCCGATCTGGTTGTTGATGACCAGGTGCACCGTGCCGCCGGTGTAGTAGCCGCGGGTCTGCGCCAGCGCCAGCGTCTCCATCACCACGCCCTGGCCGGCGAAGGCCGCGTCGCCGTGCACGAGCACGGGCAGCACCGTGTCGCCGTCGGTGTCGCCGCGACGGTCGAGCCGGGCCTTGACCGAGCCTTCGACCACCGGATTGACGATCTCCAGGTGCGAGGGGTTGAACGACAGGCTCAGGTGCACCGGACCGCCGCGCGTCGGGATGTCGCTCGAGAAGCCCTGGTGGTACTTGACGTCGCCGGCCGGCAGGTCTTCCTTCGCGGTGTGGTCGAACTCGGCGAACAGGTCCGCCGGCATCTTGCCCAGCGTGTTGACCAGCACGTTGAGGCGCCCGCGGTGAGCCATGCCGATCACGATCTCCTGCACGCCGGCCTCGCCGCCGCGCTGCACCACCTCGTCGATCGACGCGATGAAGCTCTCGCCGCCCTCGAGCGAGAAGCGCTTCTGGCCGACGTACTTGGTGTGAAGGTAGCGCTCCAGGCCCTCGGCGGCGGTCAGGCGATCGAGGATGTGCTTCTTCTGGTCGGCACTGAAGCTCGGCTTGCTGCGCACGCGCTCCAGGCGCTCCTGCCACCAGCGCTTCTCGGCCGGCTCGGTGATGTGCATGAACTCGGCGCCAATCGACCCGCAGTAGGTCTCGCGCAGCGCCTGCAGGATCTCGCGCAGCGTCTGCTGCTCGGCGGTCGTGAAGTAGGTGTTGGTCGCGCTGAACGTGATGTCCATGTCGGACTCGCTCAGGTCGTAGAACGCCGGCTCGAGCTCGGGGATGCGCGGGCGCTCGGTGCGCTTGAGCGGGTCGAGGTCGGCCCAGCGGGCGCCCAGCGACCGGTAGGCGGCGATCAGCGACTGGACATGGACCTGCTTGCGCGCAACGGCCAGCTCGGCCGCGCTGGCCTTGACGGCGAAGGCGTTGGCCTTGGCGCGCTGCGCGAAGGACTCGATGACCGGGGCATGCGCGACATCACGCGACTCGGAACCGTCGGTGGCCGGCACGTTCTGCAGCGCATCGAAGTAGGCGCGCCACTTGTCGGGCACCGATCCCGGGTTGTCGAGATAGGCCTCGTAGAGCTCCTCGACATAAGGGGCGTTGCCCCCGAACAGGTACGAGTTCGAGCGGTACTGCTGCATCATTTCGCTCACCTTTCACCCTGGTATCCAGGGCGTTGGCTGGTTGGACAACCTTCCGCGGCACGGCTTGACCGGTTGGCGGATTGCGACCCGCCTTTGCATGTTCGACAGAACCGACAAAGGGGACGGGAAGGACCGATTTTTCGACGAGGGGACTGTAGCACCGGGCGGGTGCGCCACAGGCCCCGGAAACGGGAATCCGCAACGCTCGCGTGGCGCCGGCGCCGCGTCATCGCGTCGTCACCGGCGCGACAGGCCGCGCCTCACTGCACGGCGCGCGAGGTCGGCGGCTGGTCGCGCGCGGCGGTGAACACCTCGCCGCCGTCGACGGCGTCGAAACGGTACTGGGCGCCGCAGAACTCGCAGCCGACCTCGGCCAGGCCGCGTTCGGCGATCAGGCCGTCGAACTCCTCCCGGCCCAGGCCCTGCAGCATGCGGATCACGCGCTGGCGCGAGCAGGTGCACGAGAACCGCGGCCCGTCGGCGCCCGCCAGGGGCTCGAAACGGCGCACGCTCTCTTCCCAGAACAAGCGGCGCAGGATGGTGTCGGCATCCAGGCCCAGCAGCTCCTCGGCCTTCAGGGTCGACGCCAGGTGGGCGATGCGGTTGTAGCCCTCGTTCAGGCCGATCTCGTCCTCGTTGCGGGCCCCGAGGTTGCCTTCGCCATCGACTGGCAGCCGCTGGATCAGCAGGCCGGCGGCGACGCGGTCGTCGGCGGCCAGCACGAGCCTGGTGTCGAGCTGCTCGGACTGCAGCATGTAGTGCTCCAGCACCTGCGACAGCCGCCCCAGCGGCTCGCGCCGGTCGCCGTGCAGGGGCACGACCCCCTGGTAGGGCTGCTGGCCCGGGAGCTTGTCCTCGGGGTCGAGCGTGATCGAGCAGCGTCCGCCACCGCCGGCATTGACCATCGCCGCCAGCCCCGCGTCGGGCGGCAGCTCGCCGGTCACGCTGGCCGTGGCACGGAAGCCCAGGTCCGACCGCACCTCCGCCACCGCCAGCCGCACCGGGCCGTCGCCGTGCAGCTGCAGCAGCAGCGCGCCCTTGAACTTGATGCTGGCCTGCATCAGCACGCCCGCCGCCGCCATCTCGCCGAGCAGCGCCCGGACCGGGGCCGGGTGGGCCCGCTCGCCCTCGCGCCGCGCCAGCAGGCCGGTCCAGTCGTCGGTCAGCCGCACCAGCATGCCGCGCACCGGCAGGCCGTCGAACAGGAACTTGTGGACTTCGCTCATCGTGACAAAGTGGGGTTCAGCCGACGCGCTTCAACACGCGCTTGTAGCGCTGAGCACGCTCGACATAGGTCTGCGAGCCGCGCCGCATGCGCTCGATGTCGTCCTCGCCCAGCGCCCGGACCGCCTTGGCCGGGCTGCCGAGGATCAGCATGCCTTCGGCGAACTCCTTGCCTTCGGTCACCAGCGCGCCGGCGCCGATCAGGCAATGGCGGCCGATCCGCGCCTTGTTCAGCACCACGGCCTGGATCCCGACCAGCGCGCCGTCCTCGATCGTGCAGCCGTGCAGCATGGCCTGGTGTCCGACCGTCACGCCCTCGCCGATGACCAGCGGGCAGCCCGGGTCGGTGTGCAGCACCGCGCCTTCCTGGACGTTGGAGTGCCGGCCGATGGTGATCGGCTCGTTGTCGCCGCGGATCACCACGTGGGACCAGATGCTCGCGCCCTCCTCGACGATCACCGCGCCGATCAGCTCGGCGCTGTCGGCCACGTAGGCGGTCTCGTGCACCTGCGGCACCCGGTCGTCGAGCTGGAACAAGGCCATGCGGCACTCCGGCAAAGCCATAATTTTACGGATGCCCGCCTCGACTGACGTCGCTCCCCTGCCGGACCTGCGCCGGGCGGCCCTGGCCGCGCTGCAGGAGACCGAGCCCGGTGCGAAGGTCGCCGCGGCCCGCGCCCTGGCACTGCGACGCGACGACGCTCCGCTCGACGTCGTCGCCGAGCTCCGGCCCGCCGGCGACTTGCCCGGTCGACCGGGACGCCCGCACCTCGTGCCGGCGCTGCGGGTGCGCCAGCGGCCGGCCTCGACGCCCGAAGGCCGTGCCGGCCTGCTGCATGCCATCGCGCACATCGAGTTCAACGCCATCAACCTGGCGCTCGACGCCGTCTGGCGCTTTGCCGGTCTGCCCGCGGCCTACTACCGCGACTGGGTCCGCGTCGCCGGCGAGGAGGCGCACCACTTCTCGCTGCTGCGCGAGCACCTGCAGTCGCTGGGCCGCGACTACGGCGACTTCGACGCCCACGACGGCCTGTGGACCATGACCGCGCGCACTGCCCACGACCCGGTCGCGCGCATGGCGCTCGTGCCGCGCACGCTGGAGGCGCGCGGCCTCGACGCCACGCCTCCGCTGCAGCGGAAGTTCGCGCGGGCCGGCGACCGGCATGCCGTCGACATCCTGGCCGTCATCCTGCGTGACGAGATCGGCCATGTCGCCATCGGCAACCGCTGGTACCGCTGGCTGTGCGACCGCGACGGGCTGGACCCGGTGGCGCTGTACCCGCAGCTCGCCGAGCGCTACGACGCGCCGAAGCCGCGGCCGCCGCTGAACCTGGATGCCCGCGAGGCCGCGGGCTTCACGGCCGAGGAGATGGCCTGGTTGAGCGCTTGAGCGTCAGAGGCCGCCGACAAAGTAGCGCTTCAGCCCCGCCAGGATCATCTCGACCGCGATCGCGGTCAGCACCAGGCCCATCAGCTTCTCGATCGCCGACACCATCGAGTGGCCCAGCAGCTTGCGGATGCGCTCGGCAGCCAGCATCACCAGGGCACAGACCGCCATCGCGGCCGTGACGGCGCCGACCCACTGCATCAGCTTCTCGGGCTGGCGCGACGCCAGCAGCAGCACCGTCGCCATCGCCGACGGGCCGGCCAGCAAGGGGACGGCCAGCGGAAAGATCAGCGGTTCGCGCGCGCCGCCCTCGGACGCATAGATCTGCGAGCCCGAACTGAAGATCATGCGGATCGCGATGATCAGCAGGATCACGCCGCCGGCCACCTCGAGCGAACGCTCCGACAGGTGCATCAGCGCCAGGAAGCTCTCGCCCGAGAACATGAAGGCCAGCAGCACGACCAGCGCGATCAGCGACTCGCGCAGCGCGATGATCTTGCGCCGCGGCGGCGAGACCCCCTTGAGCACCGAGATGAAGATCGGCAGGCTGCCGAAGGGGTCCAGCACCAGCAGCAGCAGGACGAAGGCGGAGACGAAGCTGTGATCCATGCCGCGATTGTCTCCGCGGCGCGTCGGCGCGCGGCCGGCCGCGCTTCACTTGCCCGATGCGACGGGCAAGTTCCCGCGGGTTCGCTCCGCAGCGGGCAGCGCGCGCGGCCCATCCAGCCAGCGCATGTGCAGCCAGGCCGCGACTGCACCCAGCGCCGTGCCGGCATAGGCATCGAGCGCGACGTGCTGGCGGATCGCCATCGTCGACCACAGGATCCCCAGACACCACAGGAGGTTCAGCAGGCGTGGCGACCAGCCGGCCCCCAGCTCGCGCAGCATCCGCTCGAACCACAGGCCGGTGAAGACCGCGAAGGCCACGTGCAGCGACGGACAGGCATTGCGCGGCGCGTCCAGTTCCTTCAGGAAGGCCAGCGAGGCGTGCGCACCCCAGTCGGCATCGTTGACGACGACCGTCGTCGGCCACAGCAGGAAGATCAGCAGGCCGACCACGCTGAGCGCAATGGTCGCGACCGCGTACGACACGACCTCGCGGCGGTCCTTCAGGAAAGCCGGCGCGAGCGACACGTAGAGCCACAGCGACACGTACAGCGGGATCGCCGCCGGCTCGAAGCCGATCAGGCCGTCCAGCCAGGTGAGCGGCATCACCGTCACCTCGCCCTGCGGATGGCGCAGCACCCAGAAGTAGGCCCAGAAGAAGACCGGGATGATCAGCATCGTGCCGATCGCCTTGTAGGGCGCCAGCGTCCGCACGCGCGGCCCGAGCTGGCGCCACCAGGCGATTGCGGAGGTCCGGGCACCATCGGAAGGCATGCGCGAGCTTAGCGCAGCGTGGTGGCGGCCTCGTGACCGCATGCGTCTAGATCGTCACCAAGACCTCTCCGCTTCAAGCCTTGCCCGCGGGTGCCTTGCTCCGCAACGGCCGCCGCGACGGAGCGTCCAGTTGCTCACAGCACCCGATGGAACCACGCCACCGACAGACCGCCGGACAACAGCAGCAGCAGCAGCGCGGCGCCCGCGACGAGCGCCGTCACTTCGGTCTGGCGGGTCTCCAGGACGATGCGGGTGTTCAGCGTCTCGTAGATTTTCTTGAGATCGGTCGCGGTACCGGCGCGGAAGTACTCGCCCTGGGTCATGGTGGCGATGCTCTTGAGCGTGTCCTCGTCGAGGCGGACGTGCACCGACCAGCCCTCGAAGCCGATCGTCGTGCCTTCGGGCGTGCCGACCCCGACGGTATAGACGCGCACGCCGCGGTCGGCCGCCAGCCGCGCCGCGGCCAGCGGGTCGGGGCCGGTGGTGCGCTGGCCGTCGGACAGCAGGATGATGACCGCCTCGTTGTGCGACCCGGCCGGCACCGGCGTGACCTCGACCGGCGGCTTCGGACCGGTCGGCGCCTCGCGTCCGCCCAGCGGGGCGGCACGGCGCGCGTCGGCACCGGCCTGGCTGCGCTGCAGCGCCTCGACGCTGAGGTTGTGGTCGGGGAACAGCGCCGCGAGCGCGACCACCAGCCCGCTGCCGGTGGCCGTGGCGCGCTGCAGCTGGAACCGGTCGATCGCGGCCAGCACGTCCTCGCGGCTGCGCGTCGGCGCCTGCACCAGCTGGGCCGTCGCCGCGAACGCGACGACGCCGACGCGCGTGTTCGGCGGCTGGTCGGCGACGAAGGCGCGCGCCGCCGCCTGCGCCGCCTCGAGCCGGCTCGGCTCGACATCGGTGGCCCGCATGCTGCCGGAAACGTCCATCGCCAGGATCACGGTCTGCTGCTGGCTGGGCAGGCTCAGCACCGCCTGCGGACGCGCCAGCGCCACCAGCAAGGCCGCCAGCGCCAGCAGGAACAGCGCCGGCGGCACATGGCGCCGCCAGGCCGACGCGGCACCCATAGCCTCCTTGACCAGCGCCAGGCTGGCGTAGCGCAGGGCTGCGCGACGGCGTCGCCGCAGCAGCCACAGGTACAGCGCCACCAGCACCGGTGCGAGCAGCAGGCCCCACAGCAGCTCGGGCCAGACGAAGCTGACGGGGATCATGGGCGCCCCCCCGCGACCGCCCCGCCCGCCAGCCGCTGCGCCACGCGACGCCGCAGGCGCACGAAGTGCAGCAGCGCCTCGGCCAGGTCGTCGTTGCTCGACAGCTCGAGCGCATCGACCCCTGCCGCGCCCAGCGCGGCCTGCAGCGCTGCCTCGCGCCGCTCCACGGCCTCGGCGTGGCGGGCACGGAAGCGCCGGTCGTGGGTGTCGACCAGGATCTGCTCGCCGGTCTCGGCATCGCCCATCAGCAGCAGGCCGAGGTCGGGCAGTTCGCCGTCGAGCGGGTCGGTCAGGCGCACGGCGACCACGTCGTGGCGCTGCGCCAGCCGTGCCAGCGGCGCCTCCCAGCCGGGCTCGCTGAGGAAGTCGGACACGACGAAGACCTGCGAGCGGCGCTTCAGCAGCGGCTGCGCGGCCTCCAGCAGCTCGTGCAGGCGCGTGCCCGCCGCGACCGGCGTCCGGCCGCGCCGCGGCGTCGCGCCGCCCGGCTGCAGCAGCTGGTGGACGAGCCGCAGCACGTGCCGGCGCCCGCTGCCGGTCATCACGACCGCGTCGACGCCCTGCCGGTAGCGCAGCGCGCCGACGCGGTTGCCGCGATGCGCCAGCAGCCGGGCCAGCGTCGCGACGAAGTCCAGCGCCATCGTGGCCCGCGAGGTGTTCGCACCGATCTCGGACGACGGGCTCAGGTCCACCAGGAACCAGGCCGTCAGGTCGCGGTCCTCGTGATACTCGCGGACGTGCGGTACGCCCAGCCGGGCGGTGACGTTCCAGTCGATGTGGCGCACGTCGTCGTGGGTCTGGTACTCGCGCAGGTCTGCCAGGTCGTCGCCGACGCCGCGCAGCAGGCCGCGGTAGTCGCCGTGCAGCGCGCCGTCCAGGCGCCGCAGCACGCGCCATTCGAGCCGCAGCAGCAGCCGCTCGGCGTCCAGGCCGGGAGGCAGGGTCGCCTTCATTGCAGCGGAGCGGCCGTCCCGTTCGAGCCCGCGTGGGCCCCGCGCCGCGCGGCCAGCGGCGTGGCCGGTGCGCGGATCTTGCGCAGCAGGCTGGCGATCAGCGCGTCGGCCGTCACGCCTTCGGCCAGCGCCTGGTAGGACAGCACCAGGCGGTGCCGCAGCACGTCGGGCACCAGCTCGATCACGTCCTCGGGCAGCACGTAGTCGCGGCCGCGCAGCAGCGCCAGCGCGCGCGCGCCCTCGATCAGGTGGATGCTGGCGCGCGGGCTGGCCCCGAAGCTGATCTGCGGCGCCAGTTCGGCCAGGCCATGCTTGCCGGGATGGCGGGTCGCCGCCACCAGCTTGACCGCGTACTGGATCAGCGCCGGCTCGACGAAGCTCTGGCGGCAGGCCCGCTGCAGCGCCGCCAGCTCGTCGCTGCCCAGCACCGGCTGGACCTGCGGCCACTCGCCCGTGACGCGCTCGACGATGACGAACTCCTCTTCCTCGCTCGGGTAGCCGACGACCACCTTCATCATGAAGCGGTCGATCTGCGCCTCGGGCAGCGGGTAGGTGCCCTCGGTCTCGATCGGGTTCTGCGTCGCCATCACGAGGAAGGGCTGGGCCACCCGGTGGGTCTCGCCCGCGATCGTGACCTGGCGCTCCTGCATCACCTCGAGCAGCGCACTCTGCACCTTGGCGGGTGCTCGATTGATCTCGTCGGCCAGCAGCAGGTTGGTGAAGACGGGGCCGAGCGCGGTGCTGAACTCGCCGGTCTTCTGGTTGAAGACGCGCGTGCCGACCAGGTCGGCCGGCAGCAGGTCGGGCGTGAACTGGATGCGCCGGAACGCGCCCTGCAGCACCAGCGCCAGCGTCTTGACGGTCTGCGTCTTGGCCAGGCCCGGCACGCCCTCGACCAGCAGGTGGCCCTGCGCCAGCATCGCGATCAGCACGCGCTCGAGGAACTGGTCCTGGCCGACCACGACCTTCTTCACTTCGTAGAGCACGCGCTGCATCTGGGCCGCGACGTCTTCGGGGTTCATGGCTTGCATCGGAAGTCCTGCGAAGGTCGGAAGAATCAGGCAGGCGGCATGCCGGCGGCCGCGGCGGCGTCCTCGATCGGCACGGCCAGGCCGATGCCGATGAAGACCGCCTGGTCGGTCGGGTTCATGATCGCCGCGACGATGCCGACGACCTGGCCGTCGAGCGTCAACAGCGGCCCGCCCGAGTTGCCCGGGTTGGCGGCTGCATCGAACTGGATCAGGTTGGACAGCAAGGTGCGCCCGTCGCCGGCCCGGTGCTCGCGGCCCAGGCCCGAGACGACGCCGGCCGACACGCTGGGCCCGATGCCGAACGGGAAGCCGACCGCCACCACCTCGTCGCCCGGCTGCAGGCCGGCGGTCGGCCGCAGCGTGGCCGGCTGCACCCCCTCGTCGGGCAGCTTGCGCAGCTTCAGCACCGCGAGGTCCTTGTCCGGGCGGGCGCCGGCCAGCGTGGCCTCGATCTCGGTGCCGTCGTGCAGCGACACCATGATGCGTTCGGCGCCGACGACCACGTGCAGGCTGGTCAGCACCGTGCCGTCTTCCTTGATGATGATGCCGCTGCCGGTCGCGCGCTGCCGCGGCAGGTCGAGATTGCGGCGGTCGTCGGGCAGTTCGGTGCGCACCCGCACGAGCGAGGGCATCACCGCCGCCGCGGCCCTGGCGGCGCGCGACGGGAGGTCCTTGGTCTGCAGCGTGTGCAGGACCGCCGCGTCGATGTCCTTCTGCGTCAGCGGCGGCGGCAGCGCCTGGCGCTGCCCGGCCTGCCACGCGGCGCCGACCATCAGCACCAGCGCCAGCGCACCGACGAAGCCCAGGGTCCGCGGATGCCGCGCCAGCAGCGCGCGCCAGCGCGATGCCCGGGCGACGACCGGCGCCGCGAGCGGCGCTTCGGCCGCGGCCGGCGGCAGCTGCACCGATGCTCCCGCGGGCCGCGCCTGCGTGCGTGGAGACCGGCTGTAGAGCGTCGCCCTTCTCATCGCCACTCCCGGTTCGCGGTCTGCGGTGCAGGCCGCCTTGGTCGTCGGCGTGACAGTAGCACGGCCCCAAGCCCCCGCGGCAGCGCCGGGCTATTGCGCGGCGGGCTCCGGACCGGCGGCTCAGCCGCGAGGGTGGTGCTGCGCGTGCAGCTGCTTCAGGCGCTCGCGCGCCACATGGGTGTAGATCGTCGTCGTCGAGATGTCGGCGTGGCCCAGCAGCATCTGCACCGCGCGCAGGTCGGCGCCGTGGTTCAGCAGGTGGGTCGCAAAGGCATGCCGCAGCGTGTGGGGCGACAGCGGCACGGCGACGCCGGCGGCGCGCGCGTGCTTCTTGATCAACAGCCAGAAAGCCTGGCGCGTCATCGCCCCGCCCCGCCCGGTGACGAACAGCGCATCGCTCGCCTGCCCGCCGAGGATGGCCGCGCGCGCCTCCTTCAGGTAGCGCTGCAGCCAGGCATGCGCCTCCTCGCCGAAGGGGACGAGCCGCTCCTTGCTGCCCTTGCCGGTGACGCGCAGCGCCGCCTCGGCGAGGCCCACGTGAACCGACTTCAGGGTCACCAGCTCGCTGACCCGCAGGCCGCTGGCATACATCAACTCGAGCATCGCGCGGTCGCGCAGCCCCAGCGGCGTCTCGACATCAGGGGCGCCCAGCAGCGCCTCGACCTGCGCCTCGCTCAGGGTCTTGGGCACACGCAGCGGCTGGCGGGCCGGCAGCAGGCGCAGGGTCGGGTCGGCGTCGATGCGCTTCTCGCGCAAGGCCCAGCGGAAGTAGCGCTTGAAGACCGTCAGCCGGCGGTTGGCGCTGGTCGCGCGCGTGCCCGCGTGGCGCGCAACGGCATAGGCCTGCAGGTCGGCCTCGCGCGACGCGTCGATCGCGCGGCCGGCCTCGCGGCCCAGCCACTGTGCATAGAGCGTCAGGTCGCGTCGATAGGCGGCCAGCGTGTTGGCGCTCAAGCCGTCCTCGATCCACAGCATGTCGAGGAACAGGTCGATCGCGGTCGCGCTGTCGGCGGGCAGCGGCGGCGGGTCCTCGGGCGGCTTCACGCCCGAAGTGTCGCCGAGCTCAATCGAGCTTCAGTTTCTGCTGCTCGACGACCTTCTTGTAGACCGCGTACTCGGCCTCGATCTGCTGCGTGAACTCGGTCGGCGTGTTCAAGACCAGCAGCGAGCCGGTGTCCTCGATGCGCTTCTTCACGTCCGGCATCGCGACCGTGGCCTTGACCGCGCTGCTGATCTTGTCGACGACATCCTTCGGCAGGCCCTTGGGCCCGAGGATGCCGTAGTAGGCCATGCGGTTCACCGGTTCCAGGCCGACTTCCTTGAAGGTCGGCACGTTCGGCAGCGCCGCGACGCGCTGCGGCGCCGCGACGACGATCGCGACCAGCCGGCCGTCCTTGATGAAGGGCAGCGCCGACGGCAGGTTGTCGAAGATGATCGGCACCTGGCCCGCCACCGTGTCGTTCAGCGCCGGTCCGGCACCGCGGTAGGGGATGTGCGTGACGAAGGTGCTGGTGAGGCTCTTGTAGAGCTCCATCTGCAGGTGGCCGATGCCGCCGGTCCCCGAGCTGGCGAAGCTGTACTTCCCGGGGTTCTTCTTGATCTCGGCGAGGAAGCCCTTGTAGTCCTTGGCCGGGAAGCTCGGGTGCACCGCGATCACGTTCGGCGTCGCCGCGATGTTGATGATCGGCGTGAAGTCCGTCAGCGTGTTGTACGGCATCTTCGGGTTGATCGCCGGATTGGCCGCGGTGGTCGACACCGTCGCCATGCCCAGCGCGTAGCCGTCGGCCGGCGACTTGGCGATCGCGTCGGCGCCGATCACGCCGCCGCCGCCGCCGCGGTTCTCGACCACCATGGTCTGGCCCAGCGGCGCGTTGATCTTCTCGGCAACCACGCGGGCGATGATGTCGGTGGTGCCGCCGGGCGCGAAGGGCACGACCAGGCGCACCGGCTTGTTCGGGTAGGCCTGGGCCTGGGCCATGGACAGCGGGGCCATCGCGGCCAGCGCCGCGGCACCGGCCAGCACGGTGCGACGGGAGTTCGAAACCATGGAGGCCTCCTTGGGATGGGATGAGTGCGAGTTGCGGCGACTGTGCACGCCGGCGCCGGTCGCGCCGATTGTGGAAACCCCTCACAGGTCCACCCGTTAACCTCGGCCGATGCGCGACCTGCTGCTGCTGCTGCCCGACTTCCTGCTGATCGTCGTCGGCTTCCTCGTCTGCCGCTACACGGTGCTGGGTCGCCCGGTCTGGGAGTCGGCCGAGAAGCTCGTCTACTACCTGCTGTTCCCGGTGCTGCTGTTCACGTCGATCGTGCGCAATCCGCTGAGCCCCGCCGATGCGGCGGCGCTGGCAGCGGGCGGGCTGGCGACGGTGGGTCTCGGCATCGTGCTGGCCTATGCGTTGAAGCACTGGCCCGGCGTCGACGCGACGCTGCACGCCTCGGGCGCGCAGGTGGCCTTCCGCTTCAACTCCTATGTCGCGCTGGCGATGGCCGAGCGACTGGGCGGCGCCGCGGGCGTCGCGCAGATGGCGGTGCTGGTCGCCGTCTGCGTGCCGCTGTGCAATGCGGGTGCCGTGCTGCCGCTGGCCCGCCACGGCGGCCATCACCTGGGGCGCGAGCTCATGCGCAACCCGCTGATCCTCAGCACGCTCGGCGGCCTGCTGGCCAACCTGGCGGGCCTGCAGTTCCCCGACGCGGTCGGCACGGTGCTGCAGCGCATCGGCCAGGCTGCCCTGCCGCTGGGTCTGATGGCGGTGGGTGCCGGGCTGCAGCTGGGCGGCCTGACGGCCTCGCCGGCGCTCGCCGGCGCGCTGCTGACCATCCGCCACGCGCTGCTGCCGGCCTTTGCGCTGGCCTTCGGCCTGTGGCTGGGCCTGCCGGCACTGCAGCTGACGGTGCTGGTGGCCTTCGCCGCGATGCCGACCGCGTCGAGCTGCTACGTGCTGGCAGTGCGCATGGGCGGCAACGGGCCCTTCGTCGCCGGGCTCGTCACGGTGTCGACGCTGCTGGGCATGCTGACGCTGCCCGCCTGGCTGGCGTTGCGCCTGACCTGGGTCAGCCCCTGAGCGCCGGCCGCCCGCGTTGCGCCAGCGCCCAGTCGATGTGCTCGGCCACCAGCGGCGTCGCGGCGTCGCGCGCGGCGTCCAGTTCGCGAGCCACCGCCGGGTCGCCGTCGGCCCGCCAGGCGTTGCCCAGCGCCACCGCGAGGTTGCGCCGCCAGCGCTGGTAGCCGATGCGGCGGATCGCACTGCCCTCGGTGTGGCGCAGGAAGGCGGCCTCGTCCCATCGCCACAGCGACAGCAGCGGCGGCGCGTCGAGCGCGCCGCGCGCGTCGAAGTCCGGCAGCGGGGCGCGCTGTGCGTACTTGTTCCAGGGACAGGCGAGCTGGCAGTCGTCGCAGCCGTAGATGCGATTGCCGATCGGCGCGCGCAGCGGCTCGGGGATGGGGCCGTCGTGCTCGATGGTCAGGTAGGAGATGCAGCGCCGCGCGTCGAGCCGCTGCTCGGCGACGATGGCCTGGGTCGGGCAGACGTCGATGCAGGCGCGGCAGCTGCCGCAGTGGCCGTCGACCGCTGGCGTCAGCGGCAGCTCGAGGTCGGTGTAGATCTCGCCCAGGAAGAACATCGACCCGGCCTCGCGCGACAGCATCAGCGTGTGCTTGCCGCGCCAGCCCAGGCCGCTGCGCGACGCCAGCTCGACCTCGAGCACCGGCGCCGAGTCGGTGAACACGCGGTGGCCGAAGGGCCCGACGCGCTCGGCCAGCCGCTCGGCCAGCGACTGCAGGCGCGTGCGCAACACCTTGTGATAGTCGCGGCCACGGGCGTACATCGAGACCACGCCCTCCTGCGGTCGCGACAGGCGCGCGAACTCGACCGCCTGCCAGCCCTCGGCCATCGATCTGGGCAGGTAGTCCATGCGCGCGGTGATGACGCGCACCGTGCCCGGCACCAGCTCGGCAGGCCGCGCGCGCTTGAGCCCATGGCGGGCCATGTAGTCCATCTGGCCATGAAAGCCCTGCTGCAGCCAGGCCAGCAGGCCGGGCTCGGCCTCGTGCAGGTCCACGCCGGCCACGCCGATCTGGGAAAATCCGAGCGTTCCCGCCATGCGACGCAGATCCGCCAGCACGGCTTCTCTCTCGGTGACGTCCTGCGTTCGATGCATCCCGCGATTCTAGAAACGCGACACCAGACCTGGCCCGACGAGGCCGCCTGCGCCGCCTGCGCGCAGTCGCTGGCATCGAAGCCGGCGCTGCGCGATGCCTTCGTCGAGCTGCTCGGCCCGCTGGGCGCCGGCAAGACCACCTTCGTGCGCCACCTGCTGCGCGCGCTCGGCGCGGCCGGCCGCATCAAGAGCCCGAGCTACGCCGTCGTCGAACCCTATGCGCTGCCGGCCGGGCCGGCCTGGCATTTCGACTTCTACCGCTTCGGCGACGAGCGCGAGTGGGAGGACGCGGGCTTCCGCGAGATCTTCGCCGGCGCGGGCCTCAAGCTCGTCGAATGGGCCCAGAACGCCGGCGAGACCCTGCCGGTGCCCGACCTGCGCGTGGAACTCTCGCCGCAGGACGGCGACCAACGCGCCGTGACTCTGCACGCCTACACGCTGCGCGGCCAGGAGCTGCTGCGATGACCGCGACGCGACGACGCCTGCTGCAGCAGGGCGCCGGATCGCTGGTCCTGCTGCTCGGCCCGCGCGAGCTGGTGTTCGGCGCCAGCATCGTCGCGGTGCGCGTCTGGCCGGCGGCCGACTACACGCGCGTCACCATCGAGTCCGACACGCCACTGGCCGCGAAGCACGCGCTCTACGACAACCCGCAGCGCGTTGTCATCGACGTCGACGGCCTGGAACTCAGCCCCGAGCTGCGCGAGCTGGTCGGCAGGGTCTTGCCCGGCGACCCCTTCATCGCCGGCGTGCGCGTGGGCCAGAACCAGCCGCGCGTGGTGCGCCTGGTGATCGACCTGAAGCAGCCGACCGCGCCGCAGGTCTTCACGCTCGAGCCGGTCGCGGCCTACCGCCACCGGCTGGTGTTCGACCTGCATCCGGCGACCGAGCGCGACCCGCTGCTGGCGCTGATCCAGGAGAAGGCGGCCGCCGACCGGGCCGCCGGGCCGTCGGACCGCGCGGCCTCCGACGTCAACGACGCGCTCGGCGACTTCATCGGCCGCGTAGGTCGTGCGCCAGCGCCGGCTGCATCGACGCCGGCACCGGCCGGGCCGCCCGCGCCGCCGCGCGGCACCGAGCGGCTGGTCATCGTCGCGCTCGACCCCGGCCACGGCGGCGAGGACCCGGGCGCCATCGGCCCCAGCGGCCTGCGCGAGAAGGACGTGGTGCTGCAGATCGCCCAGCGGCTGCGCGAGCGCATCAACGCGCAGCCGAACATGCGCGCGATGATGACGCGCGACGCCGACTTCTTCGTGCCCCTGCACGAGCGGGTGCGCAAGGCGCGGCGCGTGCAGGCCGACCTGTTCATCTCCATCCACGCCGACGCCTTCGTGCGGCCGCATGCGCGCGGCGCCTCGGTGTTCGCGCTCAGCGAGTCGGGCGCCACCAGCGTCGAGGCGCGCTGGATGGCCAACAAGGAGAACGCGGCCGACCTGGTCGGCGGCGTCAACATCAAGACCAAGGACGCCGCCGTCACCCGCGCCCTGCTCGACATGAGCACCAGCGCGCAGATCAAGGACAGCCTGCGGCTGGGCAACGAGGTGCTGGGCCGCATCGGCAAGGTCGGCCGCCTGCACAAGGCGCGCGTCGAGCAGGCCGGCTTCGCGGTCCTGAAGGCGCCCGACGTGCCGTCGATCCTGGTCGAGACCGCCTTCATCTCCAACCCCGAGGAAGAGGCCAAGCTGCGCGACACGGACTACCAGATCGCGCTGGTCGAGGCCCTGATGGCCGGCATCCAGCGCTACTTCGCGAAGAACCCGCCCCTGGCCCGGAATCGGGCCACGTCCTGATGCGCGCCGCCTCGCGCGCCGCCTCCTTCGACTCGGTCGCTCAGTCGGCCGCCAGCGGATACGGCTGACCGTACATCACCGCGCGGTTGCGCCCCGACCGCTTGGCGGTGTACAGCGCCTCGTCGGCCGCGGCCAGCGCCGCCGCGGCATCGACGAAGTACTCCGCGGGGCTCGCGATGCCGATGCTCAGCGTGACGAGCCCGACGCCGCCCGGCATCGGTTCGTCGGCGACCGCGCGGCGCATCTTCTCGGCCAGCGCCAGCGCGCCCTCGACCGGCGTGTCGGGCAGCAGCACGACGAACTCCTCGCCGCCGAAGCGCGCGATGAAGTCGGTGTTGCGGCAGCGTCGCGACAGGCGCTGCGCCAGCTCGCGCAGCACCGCGTCGCCGGCCGCATGGCCGTGGGTGTCGTTGACGCGCTTGAAGTGGTCGATGTCGACCAGCATCACCGACAGGCCACTGAGGCTGCGACGGTGGCGCGCCATCTCCTCGCCGAGGCGGTCGTCGGCAGCGCGGCGGTTGAACAGACCGGTCAGCGCATCCTTGCGGGCCAGCTTCTGCAGCTCGGTGTTGGCGCGCTCGAGCTCGGCGGTGCGCTCGGCCACGCGCTCCTCGAGTCCGGCGTTCGCCTGCTCCAGGGCCCGCTCGCGCTCGACCAGGGTCTGGGTCATGCCGCGCAGCGAATCGGACAGCTGGCGCAGCTCGCTGCTCTGCGTGGCCTCGGGAATGCGCGCTGCCAGGTCGCCGGCCTGGATGCGGCGCGCGGCCGTCGAGATCGCCTGCAGCGGCCGGCTGAACCGCCCGATCGCGAGCCACGCCAGACCCATGACGGCCAGCGCCGCCAGGGCGCCGGCCACCAGCACCACCGAGCGGGCGCGCGCGGCGGTGGCCATCGCCAGGTCGACCGGCTGGCGCACCACGACCGTCCAGCCCAGCTGCGTGATCGCATTGCGCGCCGGCACCGGCACGGCCACGCTGAGGTGCTCGCCACCGTCCGACCACGCCACGCGCGACGGGGTCAGCGGCAGCGCGACACCGGCTGCCAGGGTCGCCATCGCCTGCGGCCCGGCCGGGTGGTGGATGACCTGCCCGGCCCGGTCGAGGATGAAGATCTGCACGCCGCGCTCGCGCACGCTCTCGGAGCGCACCGCCTGCACCACGTCCTTGGCCCATTCCCAGCTGCCGTGGGCGCCGATCACGCCCTGCACGCGCCCCTGCGCATCGAGCAGCGGGGCCGCGAAGTCGATGAAGCGCAGCGGCTCGCCGTCGGCCGCGGCCGGCAGCAGCGTCGCCAGCAGCTTGGCCGGGTGGACGTCGCCGACGTGGGGGCCTTTCAGCGCCTCCTTGAACCACGGGCGTCCGGACACGTCCTGGCCGTTCAGCAGGCCCCCGGTCGCGGCCTGCACGCGACCGCCGGCATCGACGACGCCGATCCAGGCGAACTGCGGTCGCGTGGCCTGCATGCGGTCCAGCAGCGGACGCCACTCGGCGGAATCGAGGCTCGGCCGCAGGCCTTCGGCCGTGGCGGCGATCAGCTCGATCTCGCGCATGCGCTCGAACAGGCCCTCCGCCAGCGCTGCAGCGGTGCCGCGACCCAGCGTGTGCAGGGCGTCGCCCTGGTCGCGCGCCTGCTCGCGGGCGACCATGGCGCCCAGGCCGAGCGACAGCGCGCCCATCGCCACGATGGCGAGCACGCCGAACATCAGCGCCACGCGGGCGCGGAAAGTCTGGAACATGACCAACGACGTTGTTGTTGTGGCGTCAGCGCGCCGACCGATCGTTGCTCATCGGCACGCCGACCCCGATCTTGAGCGCACCGGGCCGGCACCACAAGCCATCCGGCCGGGGATCGCGCTCAGGCCGTCGAGGCTCCGCGAGCGCGCCAGGCGCCGATCAGCGCGATCAGTCCGGGGATGATGATCATGGCCCAGATGATCTTGCTGAGGTTGGCCTGCACCCACGGCACGTTGCCGAACAGGTAGCCGGCCAGCGTGACGCCCAGCACCCACAGCAGCGCACCGCCCACGTTGTAGGCGGTGAAGCGGGTGCGGTCCATCTCGGCCACGCCGGCGACGAAGGGCACGAAGGTGCGCAGGAACGGCAGGAAGCGCGCCAGCACCACGGTGATGCCGCCGTACTTCTCGTAGAAGGCGTGCGCGCGGTCGAAGGCCTGGCGGTTGAACCAGCGCGAGTTCTCCCAGCCGAACACCTTGGGCCCGAAGTAGCGACCGATCGAGTAGTTGCACTGGTCGCCCAGGATCGCGGCGACCGCCATCAGCACCAGCACCAGCGGCAGGTTCATCAGCCCGGCCCCGCACAAGGCACCGACGACGAAGAGCAGCGAGTCGCCCGGGAGGAAGGGCATCACCACGACGCCGGTCTCGACGAACAGGATCAGGAACAGCAGCGCATAGACCCAGGCGCCGTAGGTCTGCACGAAGGCGGCGAGGTGCACGTCGACGCGCAGGACGAAATCCATCAAGAAGGCCAGCAGTTCCATGGCCGCATTATCCCGACGGCCGCGTGACGCTTCCTACAATGGCCCGATGCTCGCTTCCTCGCCCCCGCTCGCCGCGCCGCGCCGCGCCATCCGCGAACTGCCCGACGAGCTGGTGAGCCAGATCGCCGCCGGCGAGGTCATCGAGCGGCCCGCCTCGGTGGTGCGCGAGCTGGTCGACAACGCGCTGGACGCCGGCGCCCGCGACATCGTCGTGCGCCTGTCGGCCGGCGGCGTGCGCGGCATCACGGTCGAGGACGACGGCATCGGCATCGCCGCCGCCGAGCTGCCGCTGGCGCTCAAGCGCCATGCCACCAGCAAGATCGCCTCGCTGGACGAGCTGGAGAACGTCTCGACCATGGGCTTTCGCGGCGAGGCGCTGGCGGCCGTCGCCTCGGTCGCCGAGCTGGCGATCACCAGCCGCACCCGAGAGGCCGCCCATGCGCAGCGGCTCGACGGCCGCAGCGGCGAGCTGGCGCCGGCCGCCCGCGGCGTCGGCACCACGGTCGAGGTGCGCGAGCTGTTCTTCAGCACCCCGGCGCGCCGCAAGTTCCTGAAGACCGACGCAACCGAGTTCGCCCACTGCCTGGACGCGGTGCGGCGCCACGCGCTGGCACGGCCAGAGGTCGGCTTCGCGGTCTGGCACGACGGCCGCGTCGCCGCGCAGTGGCGGCCGGCGTCCGCGGAGCAGCGCCTGAAGGACGCGCTCGGCGAGGACTTCCTGCTGCACAGCCGTCCGATCGAACGGCAGGCCGGCCTGCTGCGCCTGAGCGGCCGCATCGGCCTGCCCGACGCGGCACGCACGCGCAGCGACCAGCAGTACGTCTACGTCAACGGCCGCTTCGTGCGCGACCGGCTGATCGCCCACGGCCTGCGCTCGGCCTATGCCGACGTGCTGCACGGCGGGCGCCAGCCGAGCTACCTGCTGTTCGTCGACATCGCGCCGGCGCGCGTCGACGTCAACGTGCACCCGACCAAGATCGAGGTGCGCTTCCGCGACGGGCGCGAGGTCCACCAGGCCGTGCGCCACGCCGCCGAGGACGCGCTGGCGCTGCCGCGCGCCGAGGACACGCGCCCGGCGCTGTTCGAGCCGACCAGCCCGGCCATCTGGAGCCCGGCCCAGGAGCGGCTGGCCCTCGGCATGGGCGCGCAGGGCGTGTCCGAGCGCGTGACCGGCTGGGGCGAGCTGCCGCCGCGCACGGTCGCCGACTCGGCGCTGCTGACGCTGCGCGACGAACCCGGGCAGCCGTCGCCCCTGCCGCAGGACGGCGAGACCTGGCCGCTCGGCCGGGCGCTGGCGCAGCTGGGCGGCGTCTACATCCTGGCCGAGAACGACGAGGGCCTGGTCATCGTCGACATGCACGCGGCCCACGAGCGCGTCGTCTACGAGCGCCTCAAGGCCGGGCTCGACCAGCGCCGCATCGACACCCAGCCGCTGCTGATCCCGGCGATCTTCCCGGCCACGCCGGCCGAGGTCGCGACCGCCGAGGCGCAGTCGGCCACGCTGGTCGAGCTGGGTCTGGACCTGTCGCCGCTGTCGCCGAGCGTGCTGGCGCTGCGCTCGCACCCCGCCGCGCTGGCCGGCGGCGACATGGTGGCGCTGGCCCGGTCGGTGCTTGCCGAGCTGGCCCAGTACGACGCGAGTCAGGCGCTGGGCCGGGCGCGCGACGAGCTGCTGTCGACCATGGCCTGCCACGGCGCAGTGCGCGCCAACCGCCGCCTGAGCATCGCCGAGATGAACGCGCTGCTGCGCGACATGGAGGCCACCGAGCGCGCCGACCAGTGCAACCACGGCCGGCCGACCTGGCGCCAGGTCACGCTGAAGGAGCTGGACGCGCGCTTCATGCGCGGGCGCTGAACTTGCTGCGCTCCGGCGACTCAGTGACCGGATGCCCGCCATGCCCTTCTCCCTTCCGCGCGCCCTGCGCCGCCCGCTGCACGCCGCCGGTGCGCTGGTCCTGGTCCTCGGCCTGCTGGCCGGCTGCACCTCGCTCGAGACCCAGCAGCGCCGCTGGATCTTCCAGCCTGCCGCCACCACCTGGTGGGCCGGCCAGGGTGCCACCGAGGGCATGCAGGACGTCTGGATCGACTTCGACTCGGCCGAGACCGGCCAGCCGGCCCGCCTGCACGGCCTGTGGCTGCCGCAGGCGAAAGCCGACGCGCCGGTGCTGCTCTACCTGCACGGCGCGCGCTGGGACGTGACCGGCAGCGCCGGGCGCGTGCGGCGCATGCACGCGCTGGGCTTCTCGGTGCTGGCGGTCGACTACCGCGGCTTCGGCAAGACCTCGCGCGAGCTGCCGTCCGAAACCATGGCCTACGAGGACGCCCAGGCCGCGTGGCGCTGGCTGGCCGAGCGTCATCCGCAGGCGCAACGCTACGTCTTCGGCCATTCGCTGGGCGGTGCGATCGCGGTCGACCTGGCCTCGCGCGTGGTCGACGAGTCCGGCCTCATCGTCGAAGGCAGCTTCACGTCCATCCCCGAGGTCTTTGCGCAGATGCGCTGGGGCTGGCTGCCGCTCGGGCCGCTGATCACGCAGCGCTTCGATGCGCACGCCAAGATCGACCGCGTCGGCTCGCCGCTGCTGGTGGTGCACGGCAGCGAGGACCGGCTGATCCCGCCGGCGCTGGGCCGGGCGCTCTACGAGCGTGCGGCCTCGCCCAAGCGCTGGGTGCTGGTCGAGGGCGGTTCGCACCACAACACCAACGCGGTCGGGCAGTCGGCCTACCGCGAGGCGATCCGCGAGCTGTTCGGCCTGGGCACGTGATCCAATCCGGGTCGTCATGACGACCCTCAAGCTGAAGAAGAAGCCCGCCGCCGCCGCGCCGGCCGGCGAACGCCGCGCCCCGGTGCGACCCGGCGGCGTGAAACGGTCGCACCCGACGCTGGCCGAAGCCGAGGCGCAGCGCAGCGAACGTCGCGCCGCTGCGCCGCCCGCCCGCAGCGAGTCCCGCGAGGCCCCGCCTCCACGGCGCCGCCCGCCTGCGCCCGGCGCGACTGCGCCGCGACCCGGGTCCCGCCCCGTCGCGGCGCCCAGGCCAGCGGCCGCCCCGAAGCCGGCCGCTGCGCCGGTGTCCATCGACGAGCGCCCGCGCCTGTCCAAGCGCATGAGCGAGCTCGGCCTCGCGTCGCGCCGCGAGGCCGACGAGTGGATCGAGCAGGGCCTGGTGCGCGTGGACGGCATCGTGGTCGACCAGCTCGGCGCGCGCGTCGACCCCGGCCAGCAGATCAGCATCGATCCGCGCGCCAGCGAGCAGCAGGCCACGCGCGTCACGGTGCTCCTGCACAAGCCGCTGGGCTATGTCAGCGGCCAGGCCGAGGACGGCCACGCGCCCGCCTTCACGCTGGTGACGCCGGCCAACCGCTGGCCCGGCGACCGCAGCGAGCAGCGCTTCCACGCCAACCAGCTGCGCCACCTCGTGCCGGCGGGCCGGCTGGATCTGGACTCGACGGGCCTGCTGGTGCTGACCCAGGACGGCCGCGTCGCCAAGCAGCTGATCGGCGAGGACAGCAAGGTCGAGAAGGAGTACGTCGTGCGCGTCGCCTGGGTCGCGCATCCGGACGTGAAGTCGCTGCACACCGCCTTCCCGGCCGAGCAGCTGGCGCGCCTGCGCCACGGCCTGCACCTCGACGGCGAACGGCTCAAGCCCGCGCAGGTGTCCTGGCAGAACGAGCAGCATCTGCGCATCGTGCTGCGCGAAGGCAAGAAGCGCCAGATCCGCCGCATGTGCGAGCTGGTCGGCCTGCAGGTGCTGACGCTCAAGCGCATCCGCATCGGCCGCATCGGCCTGGGCGAGCTGCCGCCCGGGCAATGGCGCTACCTGGGGCCCTTCGAATCGTTCTCCTGATCCCTGCCCCGATCGCGCAGCGGGTGCGCTGCGCCACGCGGGGCCGGCAGCCTCGACCCTCGGGGTACGCTCGGTTTCCCGCATGAAGCCGACCACCCTCTGCCTCGCCGGCCCCACCGCCGCCGGCAAGACCGCTGCCGCGCTGGCGCTGGCGCGCGCCCTGCCCCTCGAGATCGTCAGCGTCGATTCGGCCCTGGTCTACCGCGGCATGGACATCGGCACCGCGAAGCCGACCGCCGCCGAGCGCGCCGCGGTGCCGCACCACCTCATCGACCTGATCGAGCCGCACGACAGCTACTCGGCCGCACGATTCGTCGCCGACGCGCGGCGCCTGATCGGCGAGATCCGCGCCCGCGGCCGGCTGCCGCTGCTGGTCGGCGGCACGATGCTGTACTTCAAGGCGCTGTTCGACGGCATCGACGTGCTGCCCGCCGCCGATGCCGCGACCCGCTCGCGCCTGGACGCCGACGCCCGCGAGCGCGGCTGGCCGGCGCTGCATGCCGAGCTGGCGCGTGTCGACCCAACGACGGCGGCGCGCCTGGCGCCCAACGATGCGCAGCGCATCCAGCGCGCGCTCGAGGTGTGGCAGCTGACGGGCCGGCCGCTGTCGAGCCTGCACAGCGGCCGCTTCGAGTCGGCATCCGCCGCGCCGGACGGCACCGCGCTCATCTCGCTGGAGCCGACGGCACGCGAATGGCTGCACGCCCGCATCGGCGAACGCTTCGGCGCGATGCTCGACGCCGGCCTCGTCGACGAAGTGCAGCGATTGCGCGCGCGCGGCGACCTGCACGCCGACCTGCCGTCGATGCGCTGCGTCGGCTATCGCCAGGTGTGGGAGGCGCTCGAAGCCGGCACGCCACTCGACCGCGAGGCCCTGCACGAGCGCGGCGCCGCGGCGACGCGCCAGCTCGCCAAGCGTCAGATCACCTGGCTGCGCGGCATGCCGTGGCGGCATGTCGTCGAATGCGAGGCGGCAGACGCGACGGCGCGAGCCGTGGCGCTGGCGCAGCGACTGGTCGAAGGAAGGTGCGCGTGAGCCTGCTCGAGGTCGAGGGTCTGGCCAAGCGCTACGGCGAGACGCCGGTGTTCCAGGACGTCTCGTTGACGCTGCAGACCGGCGAGTTCGTCGCGCTGCTCGGCGAGTCGGGGGTCGGCAAGTCGACGCTGCTGAACGCGATCGCCGGGCTCGACACCGTCGATGCCGGCGCCGTGCGGCTCGACGGCGCCGACGTGACGACGCTCGGCGAGCGCGACCTGGCCCGGCTGCGCCGCGAGAAGCTGGGCTTCGTCTTCCAGGCTTTCCACGTGCTGCCGCAGCTCACGGTGGCCGACAACGTCGGCCTGCCGCTGCTGCTGCTGGGCCGGCCGGACACGGCGCGCGTGCAGGCCATGCTGGAGGCGGTGGGCCTGGACGGCCTGGGCGCGCGGCTGCCGCAGCAGCTGTCGGGCGGCCAGCTGCAGCGCGTCGCGATCGCGCGGGCGCTGGTGCACCGGCCGCAGCTGATCCTGGCCGACGAGCCGACCGGCAACCTCGATCCGTCGACGGCCGAGCGCGTGCTCGACGCGCTGGCCGGCGAGGTGCGGCGCGAAGGCGCGGCCTGCCTGCTGGTCACGCACTCGGCCGCCGCCGCAGCGCGCGCCGACCGCGTGCTGAGCCTCACGCCCGACGGCCTGCGACCGCGGGACTGAACGACATGCCGCACGCACCCGGCCCCCTCGCCCTGCTGCGGCAGCTGTCGTGGCCGGAGTGGCGTCACCACGCGCTGCGGCAGCTGATGGCCGTGCTGGCGGTGATGCTGGGCGTGGCGCTGGCCTTCTCGGTGCAGCTGATCAACGCGTCCGCGCTGTCCGAGTTCGGCAGCGCGGTGCGCAGCGTCAACGGCGAGCCCGACCTGGTGCTGCGCGGCGGGCCGGGCGGCTTCGACGAAGCGCTGTATGCGCGCGTCGCGGCGCATCCGCTGGTCGGGGTGGCCTCGCCGGTGGTCGAGATCGACACCTACGTGCTCGACGCCGCCGGCGCGCGCCAGGCGCTGCGCGTGCTGGGGCTGGACGCGCTGGTGGCGCCGGCGCTGTCGCCCGCGCTGCTGCCGCAGGCCGACGCGGGCGCCGGCCGCCTGGCGCTGCTCGACCCGGCGCTAATCTTCCTCAACCCCGCCGCGCGGCAGGCGCTCGGCGCGCGGGCCGGCGACACGCTGCGGCTGCAGAGCGGCCTGGCGCTGCAGGCCCTGACGGTCGGCGGCGGCATCACCGCGCCGGGCGCGCCGCTGGCGGTGATGGACATCGCCGGCGCGCAGGCCCGCTTCGGGCGGCTCGGGCGCCTGAGCCGCATCGACCTGCGCCTGGCCGCCGGTGCCGATCCGGCCGCGCTGCTGCGCGATCTGGCGCTGCCCGCCGGCGTGCGCGCCGCCACGCCCGACGAGGCCACGCAGCGGCTCAGCAACGTCTCGCGCGCCTACCGCGTCAACCTCACGGTGCTGGCGCTGGTGGCCTTGTTCACCGGCGCCTTCCTGGTGTTCTCGATCCTGTCGCTGTCGGTCGCGAAGCGGCAGCCGCAGTTCGCGCTGCTCGGCGTGCTGGGCCTGGATGCGCGGTCGCGCCTGCGCCTGGTGCTGGCGGAGTCGGCGCTGCTGGGGCTGGCTGGCAGCGCGCTCGGGCTGCTGCTCGGCACCGGCCTGGCGGCGCTGGCGCTGCGCTGGCTGGGAGGCGACCTCGGCGGCGGGTATTTTCAGCGCGCCGACGGCGCGGCGCCCGCGCTGCAGTTCGATGCGGCGGCCGCGCTGATCTACGGCGCGCTCGGCGTCGTCGCCGCGATGGCCGGCGGCTGGTTGCCCGCACGCGCCGCGCAGCGACTCGCCCCGGCGCAGGCCCTGAAGGGCCTGGGCAGCACCGGCCCGCACACCGAGCATCCGTGGCTGGGCCTGGCGCTGATCGCCGCGGCTGCGCTGCTGGCGCTGGCGCCACCGATCGCCGGGCTGCCGATCGCGGCCTACGTCGCGGTGGCGCTGTTGCTGGTCGGCGGCATTGCCTGCGTGCCGGCCGGCGTCGGCCTGCTGCTGAAGCTGATGCCGACGCCCACCAGCGCTCCGGCGCTGCTGGCGGTGGAGCGCGCGCGACGCCAGCGCAGCAGCGCGACGGTCGCCGTCGCCGGCGTCGTCACGAGCCTGAGCCTCGCCGTCGCCCTGACGGTGATGGTGGCCAGCTTCCGCGAGGCCGTCTCGCGCTGGCTCGACGTGGTCCTGCCCGCCGACCTGTACGTGCGCACCGCGTCCAGCGGCGGATCGAGCGGCGACGCGGCCTGGCTGCCGCCGGACTTCGTCCTTGCGGCGAGCCGCCTCGACGGCGTGGTCCGCAGCGACAGCCTGCGCGCCACACCGCTGCCGCTGGACCCGGCCCGGCCGGCCCCGGTGCTGATCGCCCGCCCGCTCGCGGACCCGGCGCGCAGCCTGCCGCTGACCGGGAACCTGCTCGACGCGCCGCCCGGCGAGCGGGCCGCCTACGTCAGCGAGGCCATGGTCACGCTCTACGGCGCGAAGCCGGGCATGCGCCTGGCGCTGCCGCTGACCCACACCACTGGGCGCGCCGTGCCAGGCGTGTTCTTCGTGCGCGGCGTCTGGCGCGACTACGCCCGCCAGCAGGGCGCCGTGGTCGTCGCCGACACCGACTACCGCGCGCTGACCGGCGACACGCGCGTCAACGACCTGGCGCTGCACCTGGCGCCGGGCGCCGACGTGGCCGCGCTGCAGCGGCAGCTGCGTGCACTGGCGCCGGACCCGGCGCTGGTCGAGTTCGCGCAGGCCGGCGAGATCCGCGCGATCTCGCTGCGCATCTTCGACCGCAGCTTCGCCGTCACGTACTGGCTGCAGGCGGTGGCGATCGCGATCGGCCTGTTCGGGATCGCGGCCAGCTTCTCGGCCCAGGTGCTGGCGCGACGCAGGGAGTTCGGCCTGCTGGCCCACCTGGGCTTCACGCGGCGGCAGGTGCTGGCCATCGTCGCCGGCGAGGCGGCCGCCTGGACCGTCGCCGGCGCGCTGCTCGGCCTGGCGCTGGGCGTGGCGGTCAGCGTGGTGCTGGTGCACGTCGTCAACCCGCAGAGCTTCCACTGGACGATGGAACTGCTGCTGCCCTGGCTGCGCCTGGCGATGCTGTGCGCCGCGGTCGTGCTGGCCGGCACGGTGACGGCGGCCGTCGCGGCACGGCGCGCGGCCTCGCGCGATGCGGTGCTGGCGGTGAAGGAGGACTGGTGAGGCGCCGGGCGCTGATGCTGGCGGGGCTGACCGGCCTGGCGCCGGCGTGGCATGGCGCGTCGGCGGCCGAAGTGCGGCCCGGCGTGCCCATCGTGTTGCCGCGCGACTTCGGCTCGCACCCGGACTTCCGCACCGAGTGGTGGTACGTCACCGGCTGGTTGCAGCTGCCGGGCGTCGAGGCGCCCTACGGCTTCCAGCTCACCTTCTTCCGCTCGCGCACCGATCTCGCCGCGGGCCACCCGAGCCGATTCGCGGCGCGGCAGCTGCTGTTCGCGCATGCCGCCCTCACCGACCCGCTGCAGGGCCGGCTGCGCCACGACCAGCGCATCGCGCGCGCCGGCTTCGGCATCGCCGAGGCCGCCGAGGCGGACACCGACGTGCGGCTGCGCGACTGGCGCCTCGTGCGCCAGGCCGCGGGAGATCGCCACGTCTACCTCGCCACACTGGCGGCGCCGACGCAGGGCTTCGCCTTCGACCTGCGCTTCGCCGCGACGCAGCCGGTGCTGCTGCAGGGCCAGGCCGGCTATTCGCGCAAGGGCCCGGACCCGCTGCAGGCCAGCCACTACCTCAGCGAACCGCAGCTCGAGGTCGAAGGCGACTTGCGCGTCGACGGCCGCGGGCACCGCGTCACGGGCCGTGCCTGGCTCGACCACGAATGGAGCGAGGCCCTGCTCCACCCCGACGCCGTCGGCTGGGACTGGATCGGCATGAACCTCGACGACGGCGCGGCGCTCACGGCCTTCCAGCTGCGGCGCGCCGACGGCTCGGCGCTGTGGGCGGGCGGCAGCCTGCGCCCGGCCGGCGGCGCAGCGCGCAGCTTCGGGCCGGACGAGGTCCGCTTCACGCCGCAGCGGCGCTGGCGCAGCCCGGCCACCAACGCCGACTACCCGGTGGCGTGGCGCGTCGACAGCCCCGCCGGCAGCCACCTGGTCCAGGCCCGGCTCGATGCGCAGGAACTGGACAGCCGCGGCAGCTCCGGCGCCGTGTACTGGGAAGGCCTGAGCGAGCTGCTGGACGCGTCGGGGCGCGAGCGCCTCGGCCGCGGCTACCTCGAGATGACCGGCTACGCGGGCCGCCTGCGGCTCTGAAGACGGCGCTTGACAGCGGCTTGATGTTGAAATTAAAGTGATATCACTTCAATTTCAATCAGCGAGGGATCCATGCCTGCCTCTGCCCCGAGCCGCCACGAGCGGCCCCTGCGGTCGATCGACGGCTACCTGATGATCGCGGTGGCGCTGGCCTGCGCCGCGACGGCGGCAACGATCGTGTTCCAGGTCGCCACCGACCGGCTGACGCCGTGGTGGATCTTCGGCAGCGGCACGCTGACGCTCGTCGCCATCGCCGTCCTGGCGGGCCTGTACATGCTGCAGCCCAATGCGGCCGCGATCCTGATGCTCTTCGGGCGCTACAAGGGCACGGACCGCAGCGAAGGCCTGCGCTGGGCCAACCCCTTCTACGTCAAGCGCAAGATCTCGCTGCGCTCGCGCAACCTCAACGCGCCGACGCTCAAGGTCAACGACAAGCGCGGCAACCCGGTCGAGATCAGCGCCGCCGTGGTCTGGCGCGTGCGCGACACCGCGCAGGCGGTGTTCGAGGTCGACGACTACGAGCTCTTCGTCAAGGTCCAGGCCGAGGCCGCGCTGCGCCACCTCGCGTCGATGTACGCCTACGACGACGGCGAGGACATCGACTCCGGCGAGATCACGCTGCGCAGCGGCGTCGACGACGTCGCGGCGGCACTGAAGGCCGAGCTGCAGGCGCGCTTCCGCGATGCCGGCGTCGAGGTGCAGGACGCCAAGCTCACGCACCTGGCCTACGCGCCCGAGATCGCGCAGGTGATGCTGCGACGCCAGCAGGCCGAGGCCATCATCAGCGCGCGCTCGAAGATCGTCCACGGTGCGGTCAGCATGGTCGCGGCGGCGCTGAAGGGCCTGTCCGAGCACGAGATCGTCGTGCTGGACGACGAACGCAAGGCCGCGATGGTCAGCAACCTGCTGGTGGTGCTGTGTTCGGACAAGGACACCCAGCCCATCGTCAACGCCGGCACGCTGTACAGCTGAGGCGCGGCGCAGGACCCGATGGCCAGCCCCGGCAAGAAGCCCTTTCTGCTGCGCATCGATCCGGCCCTGTGGGCCGAGATCGAGCGCCTGGCCGCGCAGGAGCTGCGCAGCGCCAACGCGCAGGTCGAGTACCTGCTGCGCGACGCGCTGCGGCAGCGCGGCCGCCTGCCGGCGGACGCCGAGCCCGGCGGCCGCCCGGCCGGCAAGACCCCGCGCTGACGACGGGCCGGCGATCCGGGCCGTCAGGGACGGCTGCTTACACTGCCGCCCCTATGGCTTCTTCTTCCTCGGCCGCGATGCAGGCGGTCAGCGGCGCTTCGCGCAACGACGGCGACAAGGCCAGTTCGGTCCGGCCGCTCGGCGGCCTGCGGCCCTTCCTGCGCCCTTACCGCGGCCGCATCGCCCTGGCCGGCCTGTTCCTGGTGATGGCGGCGCTGACGACGCTGGTGTTCCCGGTGGCGCTGAAGGCGCTGATCGACCAGGGCCTGATCAGCACCGACCCCGGCGAGCGCCTGCTGGCGCTGCGCGAGCACTTCTTCGCGCTGTTCGGCGTCGGCGCGGCGCTGGGCGTGTTCTCCGCCTTGCGCTTCTACATGGTCACCTGGCTGGGCGAGCGCATCACCGCCGACCTGCGCAACGCGGTCTACGCCCACGTGGTGCGGCAGAGCCCGGAGTTCTTCGAGACCACCCAGACCGGCGAGGTGCTGTCGCGGCTGACGACCGACACGACGCTGGTGCAGACCGTCGTCGGCTCCAGCCTCAGCATGGGACTGCGCAATGCGGTGATGGGTGTGGGCGCATTGGCGATGCTGGTCGTCACCAACCCGGTGGTGATGGCGCAGGTGCTGGGCATCCTGGTGCTGGTGGTGCTGCCGGCGCTGTGGTTCGGCCGCAAGGTGCGCAGCCTGTCGCGCGCCAGCCAGGACCGCGTGGCCGACTCGAGCGCCATCGCCGCCGAGGTGCTGAACGCGGTGCCGGTGGTGCAGAGCTACACCCAGGAGGCGCGCGAGGCCGCGCGCTTCGACGACGCCACCGAGCGCGCCTTCGCCACCGCGGTGCGGCGCACGCGCATGCGCTCGGGCCTGGTCGCCTTCATCATCACCGCGACCTTCGGCGCGCTGCTCTGGGGCCTGTACCAGGGCACGCAGGCGGTGCTGCGCGGCGAGATCAGCGCCGGCCACCTCGGCCAGACCGTGGTCTACGTGATCCTGCTGGTGAGCTCGGTCGCGGTGCTGGCCGAGGTCTGGGGCGACCTGCTGCGCGCCGCCGGCGCGAGCGAGCGCCTGATGGAACTGCTGGCGACGCGCTCGACGATCGAGAGCCCGGCCGCGCCGCAGGCGCTGGCCGCGGCGCCGGGCGGCTCGCGCGTCAGCCTGCGCGACGTGCTGTTCCGCTACCCGTCGCGCCCGCTGACGGCCGCGCTCGACGGCGTGACGCTCGAGGTCGAACCCGGCCAGACGGTCGCGCTGGTCGGGCCCAGCGGCGCGGGCAAGAGCACGGTGTTCCAGCTGCTGCTGCGCTACTACGACGTGCAGGGCGGCACGGTGGCGATCGACGGCGTCGCCGTGCAGCAGGCCGACCTGGGCGCGCTGCGCTCGCGCATCGGCCTGGTGCCGCAGGACAGCGTGATCTTCTCGACCTCGGCGCTGGAGAACATCCGCTACGGCCGGCCGGAGGCCCGCGACGACGAGGTGATTGCGGCGGCGAAGGCAGCCCACGCCGACGACTTCATCCGCGCCCTGCCCGAGGGCTATGCCAGCTTCCTGGGCGAGCGCGGCGTGCGGCTGTCGGGCGGGCAGCGGCAACGCATCGCGATCGCCCGCGCGATCCTGAAGAACGCGCCGCTGCTGCTGCTGGACGAGGCCACCAGCGCGCTCGACAGCGAGAGCGAACGCGCCGTGCAGGCCGCGCTGGACGAAGCGATGCGCGGGCGCACCACGCTCGTCATCGCACACCGGCTGGGCACCGTGATGCATGCCGATCGCATCGTGGTGCTGGAAGCCGGTCGCATCGTCGATGCCGGGACGCATGCGGAACTGATGGCGCGCAGCGGGCTCTATCGCCGACTGGCGGCTTCGCAGTTCTCGGAATCGCAGGCCGCGCACGCTTGATCGTGCCCGCTGGCGCGGGCCGGAAACGACTGGTTGCAGCAGGGTCATCGGCAGCGGTTACAACCCTGCCTCGCCGAACGAATCGAGGACTCCCATGAACAACACCTCCCGCATCACCCTCGCCGCCCTCGTCGCCACAGGCCTGCTGGCCGGCTGCGAGAACATGAGCCAGCGCGAGAAGGACACCGCCAAGGGCGCGGGCATCGGTGCCGCGGTCGGCGCCGTGGCCGGCGTGCTGATCGGCGACAACAAGAAGGGCGCGGCCACCGGCGCCGCCGTCGGTGCCATCGGCGGCGCGATCGCCGGCAACGTCTGGTCGAAGAAGATGGAAGACAAGAAGCGCGCGATGGAGCAGTCGACGCAAGGCACGGGCATCGACGTCTCGCGCACGCAGAACAACGAGCTCAAGCTCAACGTCCCGGCCGACAGCGGCTTTGCGGTCGGCCGCTCGAACGTGCAGCCGCAGCTGGCGCGCGTGCTCGACAGCTTTGCCGGCGGCCTGGACCCCGCCACCCGCGTGCGCGTGGTCGGCCACACCGACAGCACCGGCAGCGACGCCATCAACAACCCGCTGTCGGTCGACCGTGCGCAGAGCGTGCGCGACTACCTGGCCGGCCGCGGCGTGCAGCCGGCGCGCGTCGAGACCGAGGGCCACGGCTCGCGCGAGCCCGTCTCGGACAACACCAGCGACGCCGGCCGCGCCGCCAATCGCCGCGTCGAGATCTTCCTGCGCGAGCCCGAGCAGCAGGCCGCGGCGACGCCGCGCTGACACGCCCCGGCGGCCGGGTCCCCGCGGGACCCGGCTCCTACAATCGCGGCATGTCCGCCCTGCCCGTCGTCTCGCGCCCGATCCGCTCCCAGTACGAAGACTTCATGCGCCATGTGCAGCAGCATGGCGTCTTCAAGGCCGACCGCACCGGCACCGGCACCAGCAGCGTGTTCGGCCACCAGATGCGCTTCGACCTGAACGAGGGCTTTCCCCTCGTGACGACGAAGAAGGTGCACCTCAAGAGCGTGATCCTGGAACTGCTGTGGTTCCTGCGCGGCGACGGCAACGCGCGCTGGCTGCAGGAGCGCGGGGTGACGATCTGGGACGAGTGGGCCCGGCCCGACGGCGACCTGGGCCCCGTCTACGGCGTGCAGTGGCGCAGCTGGCCCACGCCCGATGGCGGGCACGTCGACCAGATCGCCGACCTGGTGAAGCAGATCCAGGCCAACCCCGACTCGCGCCGGCTGATCATCAGCGCCTGGAACGTCGCCGATCTGCCGAAGATGGCGCTGATGCCCTGCCACGCCTTCTTCCAGTTCTACGTCGCGCAGGGGCGGCTGTCCTGCCAGCTCTACCAGCGCAGCGCCGACATCTTCCTCGGCGTGCCCTTCAACATCGCGAGCTACGCGCTGCTGACGCACATGCTGGCGCAACAGTGCGATCTGCAGGTCGGCGATTTCATCTGGACCGGCGGCGACTGCCACCTGTACAGCAACCATGCCGAGCAGGTGGCGCTGCAGCTGTCGCGCGCACCCAGGCCGTATCCGCAGCTCGTCATCAAGCGCCGGCCGGCGTCGATCTTCGACTACGAGTTCGAGGACTTCGCGTTCGAGGGCTACGACCCGCATCCGGCGATCAAGGCGCCGGTCGCGGTCTGATGGAGCTTGCACTGATCGCCGCCGTAGCGCGCGACGGCGCCATCGGCCGGGACGGCGTGATGCCCTGGCACTTGCCGGCCGACCTGGCGCACTTCCGTCGCGTCACGCTCGGCTGCCCGGTCGTGATGGGGCGCAAGACCTGGGACTCGCTGCCGGTGCGATTCCGGCCCTTGCCGGGCCGGCGCAACGTGGTGGTGACGCGCAACGATGCGTGGCAGGCCGACGGCGCCGAATCCGCGGCCTCGCTCGACGCGGCGCTGCAGCGCCTGGCGGACGCGCCGCGCGTGTTCGTGATCGGCGGCGGCGAGCTCTATGCCCAGGCCTTGCCGCGCGCCGATCGGCTGGTGCTGACCGAGGTCGACGGCGAGTTCGAGGCCGACACCTACTTTCCGGCCTGGGAGCGACAGCACTTCGAGGAAGTCTCGCGCGAAGCGCACGCCGCCGTCGGCACGGCGCCCGCGCACGCCTTCGTCACCTACCGCCGGCGCGCGAACTAGGAACTCGCCGGCACCTCGTGCGCCGCGTTCGGCGTCGGCACGTGCTCGACGCAGCGATAGCCCAGTGCCAGCAGCATGGCGGCGTTAGCATCGTCCGGTCTTCAACGCCCACGGACACGAACGTGCGACTCGCCACCTGCGAGTGCGATTGCGGTCCCATGGAAGTTCAACGAGGATCAAGCCCGAAGCGCAACTCGTTGATGCGCTTGAGATTCTGGTTCACTGCGGTCCATACGGTGTCACGCCGCCGATGGCGAAATGGGTAGCCAAGTGGGTAGCTAGCGGGTAGCTAGTCGGGTAGCTAGCAACCTACATTGAGGCAGACATCAACAGACCTAGGAGGCCCGTGACGTGCGTCAGCGCAACCTTCTTGACGACATCCAGATCCGTCACTGGATTGCAAGGGGCGAGCCCGTTGCAAAGTCCGACGGCGACGGACTGACCTTCACCCTGTCCAAAGCGGGAACCGCGGCATGGGTGTTTCGCTACCGGAACGCCGGGACCCGACGCAAGGAGGTCACGCTGGGCAACTACCCCGACCTCACACTTGCCGCGGCTCGGAAGCTCGCTCGTGAACGCCGAGTTGACATCGACAAAGGGCGCGACCCGGCAGCGGACAAGAAACTGGAGAGGATGCGCGCCCAGCAGGCATGGACCGTGCGCGCGCTCGCCGAGGACTACAAGACCAAGAAGCTGACCACCCCGCCGCTCGCCGAGGGGACCGTGTACTACCGTCGATGGGACATCGACAAAGTCATCGTCCCGAAGCTCGGCTCCCTCGAAGTTCGGCAGATCGTGCCCGCCGACATCGTTCACATCCTGGAGAGCAGCAAGCGATCGTGGACGATCTGCAAGCGAATCCTGACCTCGGCCAAACAGCTCTTTGGACATGCGTGCGGCAAGAGGCTCATCGACTACAACCCCTGCGCAGGCATCGAACTCGTTGCGCTGATGGGCGCTCGGCCTCCTGTGCGCAAGCGGGTCATGCTCACTGAAGAGGAGCTTCGGACTCTGCTCAAGGACGTGGATAACATCGGCCTTGCAAACGCGCTTGCGCTTCGGATCCTGCTCGCGACTTGTGTTCGATCCATCGAGTTGACGAAGGCTCGCTGGGAGCACATCGACCTGGAACGAGGTACCTGGTGGGTGCCGGAAGAATCCGTCAAGACACGGGTCGGTTTCCTGGTCCCGCTTACCCCGACGGTCGTGACCTGGTTCCAGCGCTTGCATGAGTTGGCTGGCAATTCGACGTGGGTCCTGCCGGCACGAACGGCTCGCCGCGTGCGCCTCCAGGGCGACACCCATGTGGGCAAAACGACCCTGTGGGCGGCCATCACTCGTGCATTCGAGCAGGGCAAGATCGACGTGCGGCGGTTTACACCGCACGACACCCGCAGCACCGCCAAGGGGCACATGCGAAACATGGGTGTCGCCAACGAGATCACCGAGTTGGCGCTGAACCACACGCTCAAGGGAATGGAGGCCATCTACGACGTACGGGAAGAGATCCCCGAGCGACGCGCGGCCTTGGAACTCTGGGCTGCCTTCATTTCCGCTTGCGAGGCCGGTACCCCTTGGAACGTAGCACCGCTGCGCCGCGCGGCTTGAGCTGACCAACCCAGGTCTTCGTCGCACCGTTCCACTGTGCCAGCGGGGCGTATGGCGTGCGCCGCACACGTTCGGTCGGGTACTCAGGTCAACTGCGCATACGGCACCGGGCGCGATAGATGCACGATGCGCACACTCGGCTCGTTGCCGGATAGTGAGGCGACTCCGTGCCCGCCAGAAGGGCTTCGCGCCGCGAGGCAAAGTCCCAAACGACATGCGGCGACAAGAGCCTGACCGAATGCGCGCTGCGCCCGGCTGCCGACTCGACGACAACCCATGCGACGGGAGCGACACTTTCCCCTGTCTCGCCCTCCAGCGCAACGCGCTGCGCCGACAGTTCAATGATGTCCGACGGGTGGACCCTGTCGGCTTGTCGCGTCTTGAGTTCGACCAGGACGATCAGCCCGTCGCGCCCGCGGTATGCGCGATCCACGCGGGCTACCACCTGCTTGTCGTCACCCGACCTGAAGGTCCGCTCCGAGTAGGCGAGCGTGTGATCCTTCAACGCCTCGGGCATCCAATGATCCACCTTCACGGAGCGCCGGCGAACAAGGCGTGCCGCAGCCCAGGCCGCCGTCACGCAGGCTACGCAACTGGCAAGAAGCAGCCAGAGCTCAGCCGCTGGCATGGCTTGCCTCCTGATCGGCGAGCAGACAGGTGGCAAGCCAAACCAACGGCTTGATCGCCGCCCCCACCGCGGACCGCGTCATCGGCCACCTTTCCATCGCGCGGCACACAGTTGGCGCCAGTCGATAGTAGGCAAGGATCAGACTCCGTCCTGCACGCGTGGGTCGAAGGTACCGATCGCGGAAGAGCCGCAGGACTTGCGTCTCCGGTCCGTCACCAAAGACATGCGTGGCAATGAAGCAGCGGCCTCTTCGCGCTGCTTCAGACTCGCCTTCAGACGCGAACTGACGATGCGCCCGCAGCCCGCGCTGCAGGGCCACCCTCTGCGCGGGTGTTGGGCGCTTTCCCTCAAAGTGCTCGAACACGACCAGCCGCTCGCAGACTCCCATCTGTGACAACGCTGACGCGCTGACCGCGCGCTTCGCCTTGCGCCGGCGCCGCATCAATCCTCCGCTCCGCCGGCGCTGACCTCGAACGCCTGGCTGGTCTGGCGCGCCACAGCTGGGTCGACGCCGACATGCGGCAGCGCCTTTGCCGCGGCCGCCATCGGCACCGGCGCCGCAGCCGCCATGCCGAGATGCCAATGCTGCGCCAGCAGGCCCTCATGGGCCAGGAACCGCAACCGGTTGACCCGCTTGGGCCCCTTGTTGAATCGCATCAGGTCGTCGAACAGCCGTGGGTTGTCGT
>NZ_CADEFR010000019.1 GCF_902826655.1 uncultured Methylibium sp.
GCGGCTGCCTGCTCGGCCGTGGCCGAGCTGCCGAGCATGAAGGCCGGCAGGGCCTGGCTCAGCTTCTTGCGGACGGCAAGGACGGCGCGCGAGGGCATGGCTTCATGGTAGCGCGCCAGGGCAGACCGGAGCCTCCTAGGGGAAACGTCCCCTCGGGGCCTGGACCGTGGAGCCGGAAACGAAACGGCCCGCGCGAGGCGGGCCGTTCGTGGGGCGCGGGGTCCTCAGACGGGGACCTTGCGCAGCATCTCGATGCCGACATGGCCTTCGGCGATCTCGCGCAGCGCCGTGACACCGGGCTTGTTCTTGCTCTCGACCTTGGGCGCGTGGCCCTGGCTCAGCATGCGGGCCCGGTAGGTGGCGGCCAGCACCAGCTGGAAGCGGTTGGGGATCTGGGTCAGGCAGTCTTCGACGGTGATGCGGGCCATGGACGGGTCCTTCGGGGTGTTCGGGGGAGGATTCAGTCCAGGCCCAGAGCCTGGAAGACGGCCGCCTTGCTGCGGCGCTGACGCGAGTATTTTAGCCGCTGCGCGTGGACGATCGCCTTGAGGTCGAACACGGCGGTGTCGAACACGGCATTGATGACGACGAAATCGAAGTGCCGCGCCTGGGCGACCTCGAGCCGCGCGTTGGCCATGCGGGTGACGATCACGTCGGGGCCGTCCTCGCCGCGCCGCTCCAGGCGCTGGAGCAGTTCGTCCCAGCTGGGGGGCAGGATGAAGATCAGCACCGCGCCCGGGAACAGGCGCTTGATCTGCACGGCGCCCTGCCAGTCGATCTCGAGCACCACGTCCTCGCCGTCGGCCAGGCGCTTCTCGATCGCCAGCCGCGAGGTGCCGTAGAGGTTGCCGTGCACCTCGGCCCACTCGAAGAAGGCGCCGGCCATGACCATGTCGCGGAAGACCGGCTCGTCGACGAAGTGGTACTCCCGGCCGTCGACTTCCTGCCCGCGCGGCGGCCGGGTGGTGTGCGACACCGACACCGCCAGGTAGGCATCGACCTGCAGCAGGGCCCTCACGAGGCTGGACTTGCCCGCGCCGCTGGGCGCGGCGACGACGAAGAGGTTGCCCGGGGTGTCCATGAAGGCTCTCAGTGTCTCACCGGGCTCACTCGAGGTTCTGCACCTGCTCGCGCATCTGCTCGATCGCGACCTTCATCTCGACCGAGATCTGCGTCAGCTCGAGCGCGGCCGACTTCGAGCCCAGGGTATTGGCCTCGCGCTGCAGTTCCTGGATCAGGAAGTCGAGGCGCTTGCCGACCTCGCCGCCGGCCTTCAGCAGGCGTTCGATCTCGTCCAGATGGGCGCCGAGCCGGGCCAGCTCTTCGGCCACGTCGATGCGGATGGCGAAGGCCGCCGCCTCGTTCAAGGCCCGCTCCTGCAGCGCCTGCTGGGGCACCGACGACGCGGCGCCGGTGGCGTCCAGCGCTTCCTGCCAGCGCTCGAGGAAGCGCTGCTGCTGCCGGGCCACGACCTGCGGCAGCAGCGGCCGGGCCTCGTCGGCCAGGCGGCGCAGGTGGCTGACGCGCTGCAACAACACATCGACGAGCTTCTGACCTTCTCGGGCCCGTGCCTCGACGAGGCCGGCGACGGCCCGCCGGGCAACCTCCAGCGTGGCTTCGTCGTCCGGGCGTGCCGCCGTCGCGGAGCCTCGGCACCACTGCAGTACCTCGTGGACGGTCAGCGCGCCCGCCTTGGGCAGCCAGGTCTGGACGATGCCTTCGAGACGCGAAAGCGTGTGCAATTGCTCGGTTTGCGGCTGGGGCCAGCCGCTCGCGGCCTCTTCACGCGTCGTGAGCCTCAGTTCGACCTTGCCGCGACGCAGCCGGCCGGTGATCAGCTCGCGCAGCGCGGGTTCCAGTCCGCGCATCTCGTCCGGCATCCGGAAGGCCAGGTCGAGGAAGCGGCTGTTGACCGAACGCAGCTCGATGCTGACGGAAGCAAGCCCTGAAGGTGTGGAATCGGCGGCGTTTTCCCCTGCGGAGAGGGCTCCGGTCGATGCATTTGCATAACCGGTCATGCTGTAAACTGCCATCGAATTTATCGCATTGCAAAATCCGATTATGTCAAAGCCCAAACCCGCACCGCTGCCAGCAGGCACCGTGGTGGGTGGCTACCAGGTCATCAAGAAACTGGCGGCAGGCGGCTTCGGCGTCGTGTATCTCTGCGAAGACAGCGAACGCCGTCTGATCGCCCTGAAAGAGTACCTGCCGGCCTCGCTGGCCGAGCGCTCGCCGGGCGAACTGACCCCCCGGGTCAAGCCCGAGAAGCAGCCGCTGTACCGCCTGGGCCTGAAGAGCTTCTTCGAGGAAGGCCGCAGCCTCGCGCAGATCAGCCACCCGAGCGTGGTCTCGGTGCTGAACTTCTTCCGCGAGAACGAGACCGTCTACATGGTGATGAACTACCTGCAGGGCGACACCCTGCAGGACTTCATCGTCACCGCGCGCGACCTGAAGCGCGACAAGGTGTTCCGCGAGTCGACCATCCGCAGCCTCTTCGACGAGATCCTGCGCGGGCTGCGCATCGTGCACCAGCACAAGATGCTGCACCTGGACATCAAGCCGGCCAACATCTTCGTCACCAACGACAACAAGGCGGTGATGCTGGACTTCGGCGCGGCGCGCGAAGTGCTGTCCAAGGAAGGCAACTTCATCCGCCCGATGTACACGCCGGGCTTCGCGGCGCCCGAGATGTACCGCCGCGACGGCACGCTGGGCCCCTGGACCGACATCTATGCGATCGGCGCCTGCATCTACGCCTGCATGCAGGGCTACCCGCCCAACGACGCGCCGCAGCGGCTGGACAAGGACCGCCTCGGGCTGTCGCTGTCGCGGCTGCGCAATGTCTACTCGGACAACCTCATCGAGGTCACCGAGTGGTGCATGTCGCTCGATCCTCTGAGCCGGCCGCAGAGCGTGTTCGCACTGCAGAAGGAGCTGGCGCGCGAGACCGAGCGCCGCTACACCAAGCTCAGCTTCAGCGAACGGCTCAAGCTGCAGCTGGAAAACATCAAGACCGGAGCAAAGGCCTAGGGCCTTCGAAGGCGGCGGCAGTATGCGTTTCTCCGTCTACCAGGTCAGCCGCAAGGGCGGCCGCGAGAAGAACGAAGACCGCATGGGCTATTGCTACACGCGGGACTCGGGGCTGTTCGCGCTGGCCGACGGCATGGGCGGGCATCCCGAGGGCGAGGTCGCCTCGCAGCTGGCGCTGCAGACCCTGGCGGCGATGTTCCAGCGCGACGCCAAGCCGGTCCTCAAGGACCCGATGCGCTTCCTGCACGACTCCATCATCGCCGGCCACCACCAGCTGATCCGCTACGCCACCGAGAAGGCGCTGATCGACACGCCGCGCACCACCATCGTCGCCTGCGTGCTGCAGGGCAACACCGCCTACTGGGCGCATTGCGGCGACTCGCGGCTGTACCTGGTGCGCGGCGACAAGCTGGTGGCGCGCACGCGCGACCACAGCTACTCCGAGCTGCAGGAGACGATGTCGCAGGTCGTGCCGATGAACGAGCGCTTCAACCGCAACGTGCTCTTCACCTGCCTGGGCAGCCCGGGCAAGCCGGTGGTCGATACCGTCGGCCCGCTGATCCTGCAGGAGCGCGACCGCCTGCTGCTGTGTTCCGACGGCCTGTGGGGCAGCGTCGCCGACGACATCATCACCGAGCAGCTCGCCACGCGCCCCATCTCCGATGCCGTGCCCGAGCTGGTCGAGCAGGCGCTGCGCAAGGGCGGCCCCAAGAGCGACAACGTCACCGTGCTGTCGGTCGAGTGGGAAGCGGCCGAGAACACCGACGCCATCCAGGCGATTTCCACCCAGTCCCTGGGCGAGGAGGTCTTCGCCTCCACGATCCAGGCCAGTGTCGGCGCCGGCTCCGGCGAACCCGACGAACTGGACGAAGCCGAGATCGATCGCTCGATCCGCGAGATCAACGAGGCCATCCGGCGCTCGTCCGAATCCAAGAAGTCCTGAAAGGACACCGATGAGTTTCGACCGCACGCAAGGCCGTGCCGCGGACGCCTTGCGCCCGCTCACGATCACCCGTCGCTATACCAAGCACGCCGAAGGCTCGGTGCTGATCGCCTTCGGCGACACGAAGGTGCTGTGCACCGCCTCGGTCGAGGAGAAGGTGCCGCCGCACAAGCGCGGCTCCGGCGAGGGCTGGGTCACGGCCGAGTACGGCATGCTGCCGCGGTCCACCCACACGCGCAGCGACCGCGAGGCGGCGCGCGGCAAGCAGAGCGGCCGCACCCAGGAGATCCAGCGCCTGATCGGCCGCTCGCTGCGGGCGGTGTTCGACCTTCGGCTTCTCGGCGAGCGCACGATCGCGCTCGACTGCGACGTGATCCAGGCCGACGGCGGCACACGCACCGCGGCCATCACCGGCGCCTACGTGGCGGCGCAGGACGCGGTGAACTGGCTGATGGCGCAGGGCAAGCTGACCGCCTCGCCGATCCGCGAGGCCGTCGCTGCGGTCAGCGTCGGCATCGTGCAGGGCACGCCGCTGCTGGACCTGGAGTACGTCGAGGACTCGGCCTGCGACACCGACATGAACGTCGTGATGACCGGGTCCGGCCACTTCGTCGAGGTCCAGGGCACGGCCGAGGGCGCCGCGTTCAGCCGCGCCGAGATGGACCGCCTGCTGCAGCTGGCCGAGCAGGGCATCCGCACCCTGGTCGCCGCCCAGGCACGAGCTCTCCAGGAACAGTGAGGCTCGTCCTCGCGTCCAACAACGCGAAGAAGCTGGCCGAACTGCGCACGCTGTTCGGCGCGCTGCCGGTCGAGCTGGTCCCGCAGGGCTCGCTCGGCATCGCCGAGGCCGAGGAGCCGCACGCCAGCTTCGTGGAGAACGCGCTCGCCAAGGCGCGCCACGCGGCACGCGCGGCCGGCGGGGCCGCGATCGCCGACGACTCGGGCCTGTGCGTCGACGCGCTCGGCGGCGCGCCGGGCGTGGTCTCGGCGCACTACGCGGTCGTCGAGCTGCCGGCCGGCGACCGCGAGCAGCAACGCGCCGCGCAGGACGCCGCCAACAACCGCCGCCTGCTCGCCGACCTCCACGGTGTGGCCGACCGCCGCGCCGCCTTCGTCAGCACCCTGGTCGCGCTGCGCCATGCCGACGATCCGCAACCGCTGATCGCCTTCGGTCGCTGGCAGGGCACGATCCTCGAGGCGCCGCGTGGCGAGGGCGGCTTCGGCTACGACCCGCTGATGTTTATCCCCGTACTGGGCCGCAGCGTGGCCGAGCTCGGTGTCGACGAGAAGAACGCGCTCAGCCATCGCGCCATCGCCTCGCGCGAGGTGCTCGCGCTGATGCGCGCACACTGGCTGGCGTGAACACCGCCCGCATCGACGTCAGCGCGTTGCACAAGCGCGGCGGCGCGCTGAACCTCGCCGCGCTGCCGCCGCTGGCGCTCTACGTGCACCTGCCGTGGTGCCTGCAGAAGTGCCCGTACTGCGACTTCAACAGTCATGAGCTTGCGGCGCCGCCCGAAGCGCGCTACCTCGATGCCCTGCGTGCCGACCTCGAAGCCGCGCTGCCGCTGGTATGGGGCCGTCGTGTCGTCAGCGTCTTCATCGGCGGCGGCACGCCCAGCCTGTTCTCGCCGGACGGCATCGGCCGCCTGCTGGAGGACGTGCGCGCGCGCCTGCCGCTCGAGCCCGGCTGCGAGATCACGCTCGAGGCCAACCCCGGCACCTTCGAGCGCGAGCGCTTCCGCGCCTTCCGGGCCGCCGGCGTCACGCGGCTGTCGATCGGCGTGCAGAGCTTCGACGACGAGAAGCTGAAGCTGCTGGGGCGCGTGCACGACCGCACGCAGGCCGTCGCCGCGATCGAGGAGGCGCAGCGCGCCTTCGACACCTTCAACCTCGACCTGATGTACGCGCTGCCCGGCCAGGATCTCGCCGCCTGCGAGCGCGACCTGCACCAGGCGCTGGCCTTCGAGCCGCCGCACCTGAGCGTCTACCACCTGACGCTGGAGCCGAACACGCGCTTCGCGGTGCAGCCGCCAGCCGGTCTGCCCGACGACGACCTCGCCTTCGGCATGCTGGACCGCATCACCGAGCTGACGGGCGCGTCGGGCCTGCAGCGCTATGAGGTGTCGGCCTACGCGCGGCCCGGCCACCGCTGCGTGCACAACCTGAACTACTGGAACTTCGGCGACTACCTCGGCATCGGCGCCGGCGCGCACGGCAAGCTGAGCTTCGCGCACCGCATCCTGCGTCAGACCCGCTGGCGCGAGCCGCAGGCCTACATGGAGAAGGCGCTCGCGGGCGCGGCGGTGTCCAACGAGCACGAGGTCGCGGCCACGGAGCTGCCCTTCGAGTACATGCTCAACGCGCTGCGCCTGCGCGACGGCTTCGAGCTCGCGCGCTACACCGAGCGCACCGGCCTGCCGCTGACCACGATCGCGCGCGGTCTGGAAGCGGCCGAAGCCGGGGGCCTGCTGGCGCGCGACCTGCAGCGCGCCTGGCCCACCGAGCGCGGCTTCGACTTCCTCAGCGACCTGCAGTCGCTCTTTCTCGCGTAGCGCGCCGGGCGCTCAAACGCGGTTCAGCGACATCCCCGCCGTGCTGCGCAGCCGGTCCAGCAGCGCCGGCGCGATGCGCGTCAGCGGCAGCACCTCGTGCGCCGCGCCGGCCGCGATGGCCTCGCGCGGCATGCCGAAGACCACGCAGCTCGCCTCGTCCTGGCAGAAGTTGTAGCTGCCGGCGTCGCGCATCTCGCGCATCGCCCGGGCGCCGTCGGCACCCATGCCGGTCAGCATGATGCCCAGCGCGTTGGGGCCGACCACGCGCGCGGCGCTCTTGAACAGCACCTCGACGCTGGGCTTGTGCCGGTTGACCGGCTCGCCGTCCTGCACGCGGGCGATGTAGTTGGCGCCGCTGCGCTCCACGCTCAGGTGCAGGCCGCCCGGCGCGAGGTAGGCGTGGCCGGGCAGCACGCGCTCGCCGTCGCGCGCCTCGGCGACGCGGATGCGGCACAGGCCGTCGAGCCGCGCCGCATAGCTGGTCGTGAAGCCGGCCGGCATGTGCTGCGTGATCATCACCGCCGGGCAGTCCGGCGGCAGCGCCATCAGCACTTCCTTGGTGGCCTCGGTGCCGCCGGTGGACGCGCCGATGAAGACCAGCTTCTCGGTCGACAGCCGTCCCAGGCTCGCGACCGGCGCGGCGGGTCGCGCCGCGTCGGCGGCGGTCGGGGCCGGCGCGGTGACGAGCTTCCTGACCTGGGCCCTGGCTGCCGTGCGGATCTTCTCGGTGATGTCGGCGCCCAGCTGGCGCAGGCCGTCGGCCACGCCGATCTTGGGCTTGGCGACGAAGTCGATCGCGCCCAGCTCCAGCGCCTTCAGCGTGACCTCGGCGCCGCGCTCGGTCAGCGTCGAGACCATCACCACCGGCATCGGCCGCAGTCGCATCAGCTTGGAGAGGAAGTCGATGCCGTCCATGCGCGGCATCTCGACGTCCAGCGTGATCACGTCGGGGTTCAGGCTGCGGATCATCTCGCGCGCGACGATGGGATCGCTGGCCGCGCCGATGCACTGCATGTCCGGCTGGCGGTTGATGATCTCGGTCAGCAGGCTGCGCACCAGCGCCGAGTCGTCCACCACCACCACCCTGGTCTTCGCCATGTCCTGCTCCCTTCGCTTGTTCTTCGCTCTCAGAACAGGTCGATCGACCCGCCGCCGGTCGTCGCCGGCACCGCCGTCTTCGCCGCGGCGCGGTCCTGCGCCACCAGCGCCTCGGCGTTGGCCGGTGCGAGGCGCTTGACCATGGCCTTGCCGCTGGCCGGGAAGAAGCAGACCTTGCGCGGATAGACGTCGAGCACGTCCTTGCTGACGACCGGGATGCGCTCGGTCTTCAGGTAGTCCAGCACGAAGGCGGTGTTGCGCTCGCCGACGTTGATCGTGTTCATGCCGCTGATCACCGCGCCGCCGCCGAACACCTTGGCCTCCAGCGTCAGGCGGCTGGCGCCGCGCTTCATCATCTCGTTGATCAGCAGTTCCATCGCGTAGGAACCGTAGCGTCCCGAGTCGGCCGCGCCGCCGCCCTCGGGCAGCATGAAGTGGTTGAGGCCGCCGATGCGGCGCTCGCGGTCCCACAGGCAGGCGGCGATGCACGAGCCCAGCGTCGTCATGATCGCCAGGTCCTCGTCGTGCACGAAGTACTCGCCGGGCAGTACCTTGACGGCGTCGGCCTTGAAGTGCGCGTCGTAGAAGAAGAACGAGGCCTCGCCCGGCTTGCGCGGCGCGGCCTTCAGCTGGTCGATGCGCGAGCCGGCGCGTGCGCCGCCGACCGGGAAGCCGGGCGCCTGCGACAGCGGGACGGGGGTGGCGGACAGCAGGGCCATGTCGGTGGGCCTCAGGCGCGCTCGTAGACGGTCTTGCCGCGCAGGCGGAACAGCTCGCGCGCGTCGCTGAAGTTCTCGGAGTGCCCGACGAACAGCAGGCTGCCCGGCTTCATCGCCCGGTGCATGCCCTCCAGCACGCGACGCTGCGTCTTCGCGTCGAAGTAGATCATCACGTTGCGGCAGAACACGATGTCGAAGGGCTCGCCCAGCGACCACGAACCCGCCATCAGGTTGAAGCTGCGGAACTCGATCAGCTTCGCCAGCTCGGGCCGCACGCGGATCATGCCGGCGTTGGTGCCGGTGCCGCGCAGGAAGTGCGTCTTCAGCCGCTGCGGCGAGAGGCCGCGCGACTCGGCGTCGTAGACGCCGCGGCTGGCGGTCGCCAGCACCTTGGTGTCGATGTCGCTGGCCAGGATCGTGGCCTGCGGCTGCGGCCCCAGCGTCTCCAGCACCGTCATCGCCAGCGAATACGGCTCCTCGCCGGTCGACGCGGCGTTGCACCAGATGCGCGTCGCCTGGCCGCGGCGCTGCTGCAGCGCCTGCGCGAGCAGCGGGAAGTGGTGCTCTTCGCGGAAGAAGCTGGTCAGGTTGGTCGTCAGGCAGTTCACGAACTCCTGCCACTCGGCCTCGCCGGCCGGGCCGCTGCTGGACTCCAGCCACTGCAGGTAGCTGGCGAAGGAGCGGTGGGTCGTCTCGCGCAGCCGCCGCGACAGGCGGCTGTACACCATCGCCTGCTTGCCGGCCTGCAGGCTGATGCCGGCGCGCTGGTAGATCAGCGTGCGCACGCGCTCGAAGTCGCCGCTGTCGAAGCTGAACTCGCGGTCGGCGCCCGGGGACGCCGCGATGGCGTGGGCAGGGGAAAGCACGGCACTCATGGGCGGCAGGCGGGGGCGGCAGGACGGGACAGGAACGCAGCGCGTGATCGCAGGGGCCGGTCACGCTCGGTGGGTCGACGGTTGTTTATCGGCCACAGTCTGGCGCGCTTGAGCGGGCCGGCCCCGCCGAGAAGCCGCCCCTAAGCGGCGCAGTTCGTCGCTTCGGGAGGGCGGGGCGCCGCTAGACTGATTCGATCGTGAGTGCCTCCCGTCCCGACACCCAGCCTGCCGCGTCGTCGATCGACGGCCTGCGCCTGGATGCCGCGCTGCAACTGCTGCAGCGCGCCGGCCACGAATTCCCCGACGGCCCGCGCGACGCCGTCTGGCTGCAGAAGGTGCTGGACGCGCTGTGCGACCTGTCCAGCCGCGACGCCCTGACCGGCCTGGCCAACCGTCGCCAGTTCGAGCTGGCGCTCGACCGCGAGGCCGACCGCGTGGCCCGTTCCGGCGAGCCGGCCCTGGTGCTGCTGCTCGACATCGACCACTTCAAGCGCGTCAACGACACCTACGGCCACGCCGCCGGCGACCTGGTGCTGCAGGCCGTGGCCCGCACGCTGCAGGACTGCGTGCGGCCGATGGACACCGTGGCGCGCTACGGCGGCGAGGAGTTCGCCATCGTGCTGCCCAACTGCCCGCCCGCCTTCGCCCAGGCCGCGGCCGAGCGCGTGCGTCGCGCCGTCGAGGCCCAGGCGGTCAGCGTCGCCAGCGGCATCACGCTCAGCGTCACGCTCAGCGCCGGCGGGGCCTTCGCGCCGCCCTGGGTGCGCTCGTCGGCCCGCCTGTGGACCGAGCGCGCCGACAACCAGCTCTACCGCGCCAAGGCCGAAGGCCGCAACCGCACCTGCCTCGAACCGACCGCGGTGTCGCATGTCAGCGCCGAGGAGCGCGGCATGCTCTTCGGCGTCACCCAATCGGCACCGATCGACGAACCCTCCAGCACGAGTTCCGCATGAACGCGCCCGCCACCCTCGAAACGCCCGCCGCCGCTCCGCCCGGGGCGCCGCGCGCCCGCATCCTGGCCGTCACCAGCGGCAAGGGCGGCGTCGGCAAGACCTTCCTGTCGGCCAACCTGGCGGCGGCCCTGGCACTGCGCGGTCTGCGCGTGCTGGTGCTCGACGCCGACCTGGGCCTCGCCAACCTGGACGTGGTGCTGAACCTGCATCCCAAGAAGACGCTGCACGATGTCTTCACCGGCCAGGCCTCGCTGGAGCAGGCGGTGCTGCCCGCCCCGGGCGGCTTCTCGGTGCTGCTGGCCGGGTCGGGCCTGGTCGAGTACTCGCGGCTCACGCCCGACGTGCGCGACAAGCTGCTGGCGGTGATCGGCGAGGTCACGCCGCGCTTCGACATCGTGCTGCTCGACACCGGCGCCGGCATCTCCGACGTGGTGCTCTACACCGTGTCGCTGGCCGACGAGGTGCTGATCGTCGCGACGCCCGAGCCGACCTCGATGACCGACGCCTACGCCACCATCAAGGTGCTGGCCACGCAGCAGGGCCGGCGCGACGTGAAGCTGATCGTCAACCAGGTGCCGCGCAGCGGCGACGGCCGCGCGGTGGCTGGGCAGTTGAAGCAGGTCATCGACCGCTTCGTGGCGCCGCCGCTCGGCAACCCGGTGGAACTGACGCTGATCGGCGATGTCCCCATCGACGCGGGGGTGCGCGACGCGGTCAAGAAGCGCCAGCTCGTGGTGCAATCGATGCCGGGCACGCCGGCCGCACAGGCCATCGTCGCGCTGGCGGCGCGCCTGAGCCCCTGACCTCCTCGATTCCCGCGCCGGCGTCTCGCTGCCGCGCCTTGCCTGCATGTCCGACCTGACTCCCCTGGCCGAGCCGGCACCGGCCGCCACCCCCTACGACTGGATCGGCGGCGAGCCCGCGGTGCGCGGCCTCGTCGACCGCTTCTACGACCTGATGGACCTGGAGCCGCGCTATGCGGATCTGCGCGTGCTGCATCCCAGCACGCTGGACGGATCGCGCGACAAGCTGTTCTGGTTCCTCAGCGGCTGGCTCGGCGGACCCGACCTCTACCAGCAGCGCTTCGGCCACCCGCGGCTGCGCGCGCGCCACCTGCCCTATGCCATCGGCGTGCGCGAGCGCGACCAGTGGATGGCCTGCATGGAGCAGGCGATGAACGAGTGCGCGCTCGACCCGCTGCTGGTGACGCGGCTGAAGGCGTCGTTCGCCAACACCGCTGACTGGATGCGCAACCGCGGCGTGTAGGGCCGACGGGTCCTGGCCCGGGCGCCGTACCCTCGATGCCGATCCGCACCAAGGTCGGCGCTGATCAGACGCTGAGATCCCCCACCGCGCCGCCCAGACCCCACAGGGCCGTGACGGCCAGCATGCCGGCCATGCCGCGGTTCATCACCAGCTGACTGGTGGGGCTGTGCAGCCAGCGCTGCAGCGCCGCGCCGGCCACCGCCCAGGTGGCCAGGCCCGTGACCCCGGCGCCGCCGGCGAACAGCAGGAAGGCGGCCTGCTGCGTGGCCGGCGACGCAGCCGGCAGAAAGAGCCCGGCGCTCGCGACTGCCGTCATCCACGACTTGGGGTTGGAGACCTGCAGCACGAAGGCCTGCTGCCAGCTGATCGGCGCGGGCGGCGCGGCCTTGGCGCCCAGGCCGCCGCGCGAGCCCAGCATGCGCCAGCCCAGCCACAGCAGGTAGACGGTGCTGAGGACCTGCATGACGGTCTGCAGCAGCGGGTTGCCGAACACGGCCGCGCCGGTGCCCAGGGCGCCGGCCAGCAGCTGCAGCTCGTAGCCCAGCAGCGAGCCGGCCAGGTGCGGCGTGCAGCGCGCCACACCGAAGCGCGCGCCCGACGCCGCGATCAGCAGCGACGACGGGCCGGGGTTCAGCGTCAGCGCCAGCGTGTAGACGACGAGCGGGGCGTGCTCGGTGGGGCTCATGTCGTGCTCCTGACGATCGGCGGGTTGGCGGGGAGGGCGTGGGCGCTCAGCCATGCCAGGTCGGCCGGGCTGTCGAGGTTGGGGCCGGCCCAGCTGACGACGGCCGCGCCGACCAGCGCGGTGGCCAGGGCCACGGCCACGAGGCGGTGCGGGTGGTGGTTCATGGGCCGCCTCGCTTCAAGCCACGGTGATGACGATCTCGGCGTACTCGCTGGGCACGACGAGGCCCTGGCCGCCGCCGATGTCCAGCTCGTTCAACAGCGCGGTGATGTCGCGCGCCAGCGCCTCCTGGCCGGCCGCGTCGAGCGCGCCGAACGCCTTGTGCGTGGGGCCGTAGAACTCGCGGAAGACCTGCAGGAAGTGCGCGGCCGAGTGGTAGCGGAAGGCGAAGTGCTTGCGCTCCACACGCAGCTCGCGGGCACGCGGGCCGAACAGCGAGGTCAGGTGCGCCTCGCTGCCCCACAGCGCGGGCGACTTCACGCCGGCCGGCGGCGCCACGTGCGCGCCGATGATCTTGAACAGCCGGCCGATGAAGCCCTCCGGCGTCCAGTTGGCCAGGCCGATGCGGCCGCCCGGGCGCACCACGCGCAGCATCTCGCGCGCGGCAGTGGCGTGGTCGGGCGCGAACATCACGCCGAAGGTCGACAGCACGGCGTCGAAGCGGCCGGCCTCGTAGGGCAGCATCTCGGCGTCGGCGACCTCGAAGCGCACGTTCTGGCTCAGGCCTTCGGCCTCGGCGCGGCGACGGCCTTTTTCCAGCAGGGCGGCGACGTAGTCGGTGGACGTCACGTCGGCGAAGCGGCGCGCCGCGGCCAGTGTGGCGTTGCCGTTGCCGGCGGCGACGTCGAGCACGCGCTCGCCGGCGCGCAGGTCGACGGCCTCGGCGAGCGCCTCGCCGACAATCTGCAGCGTCGTGCCGACCACGGCATAGTCGCCGCTGCCCCAGGTGGCCTGCTGGCGTTGCTTGATCGCGGCATAGTCCGGCGCAGCGGCCGGAGCGGAGGAGGAAGACATGGTGGATTCCTTGGGAGTCGATGAGCGCCGACGGGTTTGTCTGCGGTGTGCTCATGATTCCGGCGAGCGCCTTCTGGCGCTTCACCTCGCGTCGCGCGGACTTGCTCGATCGTCCGGCGCGGGCGTTTCCAAACCAGGGGGCGCTCGATGACGGCTGCCGATCCGCTGTCGGACGTGCTGCGCAGCGTGCGGCTGCGCGGCTCGGTCTTCTTCCACGTGAGCTGCCGCGACGAGTGGTCGGCCTTCGCGCCGCCGTCGCAGGTGATGGGGCCGGCAGTGATGCCGGGCGCCGAGCACGTGATCGAGTACCACATGCTCATCAAGGGCGAGGGCTGGGTCGCCGTCGACGGCGAGCCGCCGCTGCGCCTGCGCGAAGGCGACATCGTGATGCTGCCGCACGGCGACGAGCACGTGGTGTCCAGCGCGCCGGGCGTGACGCCGGCCGACGAGGGCGACGGCAGCTGGCTGGTGCGCATGCGCGACGACCCCAAGCCCATCCCCATCACCTACAGCGGCGGCATGTTCGAGGCCGGCCAGGGCCTGCCGCCCGGCGATGCCACCGCGGTGATCCTGTGCGGCTTCATCGCCTGCGACCTGAAGCCCTTCAACCCGCTGATCGACGCGCTGCCGCGGCTGCTGCACCTGCCGGCCGAAGGCGTGGGCGCCTGGGTCGCACCGATGCTGGAGCACGCCGCCACCGAGACCGGCGCGCGCCGCGCCGGCAGCGCCGCGCTGCTGCAGCGGGTGAGCAAGATGGTGTTCGTCGACGGCGCGCGGCGCTATCTGGACTCGCCGCCCGAGGAGTCGCAGGGCTGGCTGGGCGCGCTGCGCGACCGCCAGGTGGGCCGCACCATCGCGCTGATGCACGGCGACCCCGCCGAACCCTGGACGCTGGAGGAGCTGGGCCGCCGCGTCGGGTTGTCGCGCTCGGCGCTGCACGAGCGCTTCGTCGCGCTGACCGGCATGCCGCCGATGCAGTACCTGACCAACTGGCGCATGCAGTGCGGCGCGCGCCTGCTGCGCGAAGGCCACGCCAACGTCGCCGCGGTGGCGCTGGAAGTCGGCTACGACTCCGAAGCCGCCTTCGCCCGCGCCTTCAAGCGCGCCACGGGTCAGCCGCCGGCGGCGTGGCGCAAGGCGCAGGGGCAGGCGGCGGCGAGCGCGGGCTGATCCCGCATCAGTCTGGTTGACGGGCTGCGGGACTCTTCGACCTGGGCACTGGCAGTCCCGTACTGGGGTCAATGGCGCTACTTGCTGTCGAGCGGACGAAGCCAGAGCGCAATGCGCGTCGCACCATGTCACGCGCCTGGATGATCTGGCGCCGGCCACCTCTTTTGCGGCGTACCTGCTCGAGCTGCCGACCTACACCGCGGTGTACGGCAGCTTCTCGGCCTTCCTGTTGTGCGTCTACTCCTCGTGGCTGGCGACGCTGGGCGTGGCATCGGACTTCTCCTCCGTTTGGAGGACGTGCGCCGGCCCCAGGCCCACCAAGATCGAGTCTCGATGATCGACAGGGAGGGCGACATGAAGACGTTCCATGGGTGGGTGCTTGCACTGCTGGCCATCCTGATCGCTACCGATGCCAGGGCGCAGCCGGCAGCGGCCGTGATGCGGGACGCCGACCCGAAGATCGTGGGGGGCTGGCCGAGCAAGCCGGGCTCTCGGCCGTTCCAGGTCGCGCTGGTTCATGCCGGCAAGCCGAACAACTTCGATGCGCAGTTCTGCGGCGGGTCGGTCATTGGCCGGAATGCGGTTCTGACGGCCGCCCACTGCGTGCAAGGCAAGACGGCGGCCGACATCGAGATCCTCTCGGGGACCGACCACCTGAAGATCGGCGGGAAACGGACAGGGGTCGTCAAGATTGCGGTCCCCGAGCGCTACGACAAGGCGACGCAGGACGGGGACATCGCGGTGATCACCACCAAGGACCCCTTGCTAGGCCGCGCGCTCGCGCTCGCTACCGAGGCCGACGAACTGGAGCACGCACCGCCTGGGGCTGCCGCGACCGTCACCGGCTGGGGCAACACGGCGCCGGCGGGTCAGAACTTCCCGGAGATGCTGCTGGAGGTGATCGTCCCGATCGTCTCGCTGGACACCTGCCACCAGCGCTACGCCGGGCTGAAGCCTCCGGCGACCGTGACCCCGCTGATGATCTGCGCGGGCTACAAGCGCGGCGGCAAGGACTCCTGCCAGGGCGACAGCGGCGGCCCGCTGTTCGTGTCGACCGGCAAGTCCTTCTTCCAGGTCGGTGTCGTCAGCTGGGGCATTGGCTGCGCCGCGCCGGAGAACTATGGGGTGTATGCCAGGGTCTCCCGATTCCGCGACTGGATCTATGCGCAGGTCGGCGAGCGGTGTACGAAGGAAGAGATCGATACGGGCAGTTGCCTGCAATGAGGAGGAAGCCATGAAGACACTGTTGTTCTGGACGTTGACGGCCGCCGGCCTGCTGTCGGGGTGCGCGTCCTCGCTCGTCGTCACGGATGCCGAGCAGAAGGCGGTTGCCGGCATCCCGGTACGGACGCCGGCGCTCGTGAAGGTCACCAAGACCACCGACTACAAGCCGCTGCCGGGCGCGGAGCACCAGAAGTTCAAGGAGTACTGCACCCCGGAAGTGAGCGAGGAGTTCCAGACGCTGCCGCTGGGGAACCTGTACTTCATCAGCTTCAAGCCCGCGGCCCTGGCCGATGCGGAATTCAAGGTGGAGTTCGCGGACTCCGGGGCTCTGAAGCACGTGTCGCTGAACTCCAAGGCCTCGAGCGGCGTCGAGCAGGTCTCCGGCTTGCTGTCGACCGTGCTGCCCTTCGTGAAGGCGCCCAAGGCAGAGGTCGAGGCACTGGGCACGAAGGCGGCGGGCGACAAGACCTCGGCCTCGCTGCGGGCCGAACACTGCGTGGCCGGCAAGACGACGGCGGAGATCTCGCCGGTCGAGCTGCCGGGCCTGAAGAAGTAGCCGGAGGATGCGCTGGGGAAACTCGCGATCACCGTCGGTGACCGCGTCCTCCTCAGCCCGCCGCCCCCGCGCTGTCCAGCAGCACCACCAGCGCGCCGGCGCCGCCCTCGGCGGCGCGCGCCTGCGCGAAGGCCATGACCTCGACCTTCTGCACCAGCCAGGCCCGGACCTTGCCCTTGAGCACCGGTTGCCGGCCGGGCGAGCTGTTGCCCTTGCCGTGGACCACGCGCACGCAGCGCAGGCCGTGGCGCGCTGCGTCGCGCAGGAAGGCGGCCAGGCGCTCGCGCGCGGCGTCGCGTTGCAGGCCGTGCAGGTCCACCTGCGCCTGGATGGCCCAGACGCCGCGCCGCAGCTTGCGGACCACGTCGGGGCCGACACCGGGCCGGCGCCAGGACAGGGCCTCGTCGGTGTCGAGCAGCGACTCGACGTCGAAGTCGTCGGACAGCGCCTCCTGCAGCGCTGCCTGCTCGTCGCGCTGGCGTTGCAGCGGCAGCGGCTCGGGCTTGGGGCGCGGCGGCGGCGTGTGCGTGCGCGCCTTGAGCGGCAGCACCGGGCCGACGCTGGTGGCGAAGAGCTCGCGCTCGCGGCGCGAGGCGGCGTCGCGGGCGCGCTGCTCGGCCTCGCGCGCGGCGGCCTCGCGGGCTGCAGCTTCGAGATCGCGCTTGATCTGCTTCAGGTCCTGGAGGCTGCCGGCACGTCTGCGAGGCGGCGCACTCACAACAGACCCCTTTCGGCGAACGACACCACCTGCCCGCGCCCGACCACGAAGTGATCCAGCACCTTCACGTCGATCAGCGCCAGCGCGGCCTTCAGCGTCTGCGTCAGCGCCTCGTCGGCACGCGAGGGCTCGGCCACGCCGGAGGGGTGGTTGTGGGCCAGGATGGCCGCCGCCGCATTGAGTGCCAGCGCGCGCTTGACCACCTCGCGCGGGTAGACGCTGGCCTGGCCCAGCGTGCCGCGGAACAGCTCCTCGAAGGCCAGCAGCCGGTGCTGGGTGTCGAGGAAGAGCACCGCGAAGACCTCGTGCGGCTTGCCGGCCAGCTGCAGCTGCAGGTAGTCCTTGACGGTCTGCGGCGCGTCGAACACCGGCGCCTCGGACAGCCGCGCCGTCAGCGTGCGGCGCGCGATCTCCAGCACCGCGGCCAGCTCGGCGCGCTTGGCCGGCCCCAGGCCCTTGACGCGCTCCAGCGCCGCCGGCTCGGCCGCCAGCAGGCCGGTGAGGCCGCCGAACTCGTCCAGCAGATGCTGCGCCAGCTGCAGCACGCCGCGGCCCTGCACGCCGGTGCGCAGCAGCAGGGCCAGCAGTTCGGCATCGGCCAGCGCCTGCGGACCGCGCGCGAGCAGCTTCTCGCGGGGTCTCAGGTCGGCGGGGAGGTCCTTCACGGTGCGGGGTGCCAAAATCCGGTCCAGTCTATCGAAGCGACGTTCACCTCGTGTCACAAGTCCAGCCCGGCTCCTTCCTGACCCTGCACTACCGCCTGACCGGCCCCGACGGCGCGGCGCTGGTCGACACCTTCGCCGAGCAGCCGGCGACGCTGTCGCTCGGCACCGGTGAACTGGCGCCCGCGATGGAGCAGCGCCTGATCGGCCTGGAGGAGGGCACGCGCACGCGCTTCGACCTGGCGCCCGGCGAGGCCTTCGGTCCGCGCAATCCCGAGCTGCTGCAACGCGTCTCGCTGGCCGTGCTGCGCCAGCACGGCGACCCCGACGAGCGCTACGCCGTCGGCGACGTGGTGCAGTTCCCCACGCCCGACGGCCGCGGCAGCTTCGCCGGCGTGCTGCGCCAGCTGGGTCCGGTGGACGAGGACTGGGCGCTGTTCGACTTCAACCACCCCCTGGCCGGCCAGGCGCTGGCCTTCGAGGTGCAACTGATCGGAGTGCTGTGATGGCGACACCGGCGAGCGACGCGTCCGACGTGCGCGATGTGGTGCTGGCCGAGCCGCGCGGCTTCTGCGCCGGCGTCGACCGCGCGATCGAGATCGTCGAGCGCGCGCTGCGCAAGTTCGGCGCGCCGATCTACGTGCGCCACGAGATCGTGCACAACACCTACGTCGTCAACGATCTCAAGTCCAAGGGCGCGATCTTCATCGAGGACCTGGCCGAGGTGCCGGCCGGCGCGACGCTGGTCTTCAGCGCCCACGGCGTGAGCCGCGCGGTGCGCGACGAGGCCGAGGCGCGCGGCTTCTCGATCTTCGACGCGACCTGCCCGCTGGTCACCAAGGTCCACGTCGAGGTGGCCAAGCTGGCGAAGGAAGGCTACGAGTTCATCATGATCGGCCACAAGGGCCACCCCGAGGTCGAGGGCACGATGGGCCAGCTGAGCGAGGGCATCCACCTGGTCGAGGACGTCGACGACGTGCAGCACGTGAAGGTCGGCCGCGACAAGCTGGCGGTGGTGACGCAGACCACGCTGTCGGTCGACGATGCCGCCGAGATCCTGGCGGCGGTCAAGCGCCGCTTCCCGCAGGTGCGCGAGCCCAAGCAGCAGGACATCTGCTACGCCACGCAGAACCGGCAGGACGCGGTCAAGCTGATGGCGCCGACCGTCGACGTGCTGATCGTCGTCGGCAGCCAGACCAGCTCCAACAGCAACCGCCTGCGCGAGCTCGCGCAGCGGCTGGGCACGCCGTCCTACATGATCGACGGCGCCGACCAGTTGCAGCCTGAATGGTTCGACGGCCGCTCGCGCGTCGGCCTCACGGCCGGCGCGTCCGCACCCGAGCTGCTGGTGCAGCAGGTCATCGAGCGCCTGCGCGCGCTGGGGGCGGTGTCGGTGCGCAAGATGGCCGGCGTCGAGGAGACCGTGCGCTTCCCGCTGCCGCTGGGCCTGGGCGACAAATCGATGAAGGACGTGGCCTGACATGCTGGACATCAACCTGCTGCGCAAGGACCTCGACGGCGTCGTCGCGCGGCTCGCGACGCGCAAGTCGCCGCAGCCCTTTCTCGACGTCGAGGGCTTTCGCAAGCTCGAGGCCGAGCGCAAGACCATCCAGACCCGCACCGAAGAACTGCAGGCGCGGCGCAACAGCCTGAGCAAGCAGATCGGGCAACTCAAGGCCAAGGGCGAGGACACCGCGGCGGTGATGGCCGAGGTGGGCGGCATCGGCGACGGGCTGAAGAGCGGCGCCGAACGGCTGGACGCGATCCAGGCCGAACTGAACGCGATGCTGATGGCCCTGCCCAACCTGCCGCAGCCCGGCGTGCCGGTCGGCGCGGACGAGCAGGGCAACGTCGAGGTGCGGCGCTGGGGCACGCCGCGCAGCCTTGGCTTCGCGCCCCGGGATCACGTCGATCTCGGCGCGCCGCTCGGGCTGGACCCCGACACCGGCGCCAGGCTGTCGGGCGCGCGCTTCACCTTCATGCGCGGCCCGGTCGCGCGGCTGCACCGGGCGCTCGCGCAGTTCATGCTGGACGTGCAGACGCAGGAGCATGGCTACACCGAGTGCTACACGCCCTACATCGTCAACCGCGAGGTGCTCGAGGGCACCGGCCAGCTGCCCAAGCTCAAGGAAGACATGTTCTGGGTCACGCGCGGCGGTGACGAGGAGCGCAGCGAGCAGTACCTGATCCCGACGTCCGAGGTGTCGCTGACCAACACCGTGCGCGAGCAGGTGCTGGTCGCCGACCAGCTGCCGATCAAGCTCACCGCCCACAGCCCCTGTTTTCGCTCCGAAGCCGGCAGCGCCGGGCGCGACACGCGCGGCATGATCCGCCAGCACCAGTTCGACAAGGTCGAGATGGTGCAGATCACCACGCCCGAGCACAGCGACGCCGCGCTCGAGCAGATGGTCGGCCACGCCGAGGCGATCTTGCAGAAGCTCGAGCTGCCCTACCGCGTCATCACGCTGTGCACCGGCGACATGGGCTTCGGGGCCGCGAAGACCTACGACCTCGAGGTCTGGCTGCCGGCGCAGGACACCTACCGCGAGATCAGCTCCTGCTCCAACTGCGAGGCCTTCCAGGCGCGCCGCATGCACGCGCGCTACAAGACCGCGCAAGGGAAGAACGAACTCGTGCACACGCTCAACGGATCGGGCCTGGCCGTGGGCCGCGCGCTGGTGGCGGTGCTCGAGAACCACCAGCAGGCCGACGGCAGCATCGCGATCCCCGCGGCATTGCGGCCTTACCTGGGCGGGCTCGAACGGCTGGCGCCGTGAGCTAGAATTCGCGCCTTCGCTCTTGCAGCGAGACCACAGCGAACCAGGAGAGGTGGCAGAGTGGTCGAATGTACCTGACTCGAAATCAGGCGTGCGGTATCCCCGCACCGTGGGTTCGAATCCCACCCTCTCCGCCAGTCCTGCAAAGCCCGCCTCGGCGGGCTTTTGCTTTTGGCGGTTCTCGCGTCACGGCGCTTCTGCTCCAATCGAATCGAGAGCCGGTCCCTCGCTTCGGCGATCCGGCGTTCGATGCTTTGCTGTTCCGCACCCGGGAGTGATCGCATGAAGTCCCCGCTCGCGTTCGTCGCCCTGGCGATGTGGCTCGGTCTCGCCCACGGCGCCGGCGAGGTCGCCGCGCTCAAGGACACCGTGGCCTCGCGGTTCAGGGCCGGCGATGTCGCGCTGATGAAGGCGAGCGTCGACCAGGCGCTGAAGTCCGACCAAGACGGCGACACGCTGGCGTGGAAGAGCGACCGGTCGCCCGCGTCGGGCACCGTGACGCCGCTGGACCGCCACACCTGGAAGGGCCTGGACTGTCGCCGGCTGCGCATCGTCAACACCCACGGTCGCCTCACCGAGCAGGGGGTCTACCGCTTCTGCGAGAAGCCGGCGGGCCGCTGGAAGCTGGTGGGCCCGGACCGTTCGGCCTTGCAGTAGGGGACGCGCCATGTGCACCGTGTGCATCGACCTCCAGGGCCTGATCGCGGCGGACATCGACCCGTGCCACTGCGGCTCGCCGATGACGGTGAAGGCCTGCCGGCGGCTCGAGGCCGACCTGAAGCGCCGCGAGTTCCTCGGCGGCGCGGCGGCGGTCGTCGGCCTGTTCGCCGGCTTCGGCCTGGCGCCCGGCGAGACGCGCGCGCAGGCGCCGTCCCGTCCGACGCTGCTGACCAACCTGCGCTACTTCGACGGCACGACGCTGCGTCTGCAGGAGGGGCGCGACATCCTGGTCGAAGGCGGTCGCATCGCGGGCCTGCCGGCGCGCGGCCAGGGGCCGAAGGACGCACAGCTCATCGACTGCGGCGGGCGCGCCGTGATCCCGGGGCTGATCGACTGCCACTGGCACTCGACGCTGATCGCCGTCAGCCAGGTGGCGGCGCTGACCCAGGATCCGGCCTTCATCCACCTGATGGCGGGGCGCGAGGCGGGCGCCACCTTGCGGCGCGGCTTCACCACGGTGCGCGATGTCGGTGGGCCGGCCTTCGGCCTGAAGCAGGCGATCGACGCCGGCGCGGTCGAAGGGCCGCGCATCTTCCCGTCGGGCGCGATGATTTCGCAGACCTCGGGCCACGGCGACTTCCGACTGCGCAGCGAGTTGCCGCGCATGCCCGGCACGCCGCCCTCGAACATCGAGCAGCAGGGCGTCGCGCTGATCGCCGACGGCGCCGACCAGGTGCTGCGCGCCGCGCGCGAACAGCTGATGAAGGGTGCGAGCCAGCTCAAGATCATGGCCGGCGGCGGCGTGGCCTCGCCCTACGACCCGATCGACACGACCCAGTACACCGAGCGCGAGATGCGCGCCGCCGTCGAGGCCGCCGCCGACTGGGGCACCTACGTCTGCGCGCATGTCTACACCAGCGGCGGCATCCGCCGGGCGGTGGCGGCGGGGGTCAGGTCGATCGAGCATGGCCAGCTTGCCGACGAAGCGACAGTCAAGCTGATGGCCGACGAGGGTGTTTGGTGGTCGATCCAGCCCTTCCTGGCCGACGAGGACGCCAACAAGTACAGCGACCCGCGCCAGCAGGCCAAACAGCGTGAGGTGTCCGAAGGCACGGTGCGTGCCTTCGAGCTGCTGCGCAAGTACAAGCTCAAGCTCGCCTTCGGCACCGACATCCTGTTCAACCCCGCCGGCGCGGCCAGCCAGGGGCGGCAGCTCGCCAAGTTCGCGCGCTACATGTCGCCGCTGGAAGCGCTGCACAAGGCGACGGGCGCGGCCGGCGAGCTGCTCGCGATGTCCGGTCCGCGCGCGCCCTACGACGGCCGGCTGGGCGTGATCGCGCCGGGCGCGCTGGCCGACCTGCTGGTCATCGACGGCGACCCGGCCAAGGACCTCGCCTGGCTGGACAGCCCGGACACCTCGCTTCGGCTCATCATGAAGGGTGGGCGCCTGGCCAAGCAGACCCTGGCCTGAGCGGGTGATCGCCCGATAAGCCGCGGCGCGACACGGCAGTTCCGGCCCAAGTCGACCGGTGCGCAGCCGATATCGAGGGATCGTTCCCACTCGCCCGGACCGCGCCATGATCCACACCGCCCTCGCGCTCTCGATGCCGCTCAAGATGCTGTCCGGCATGGAGCGGGGTCGCCTGCGCATGTTCGCCGGCGACTACCACCGCATCGCGGTCGGCATCCTCGGGCACCTCGACTCGCTCAGCACCGGCGAGTTGATCTCGGTCGCGCGCGGTGCCGAAGGGCCGCTGGCCGAGATGGCCGAGGCCGTGGTCTTCGACCGCGCCTGCTGCCTGGTCGTCGGCGAGCGCGCTGGCCGGGCCGAGACCGAGCGCCAGTTCGAGGCGCTGATGACGCGCCTGCTGGACCTGCGCCGCAAGCGCGGCTAGGGCGCCTTTGCGCGGCGCTGCCCGCGCTCGACGTCGACGCGCGCCAGCAGCAGCAGGCCTGCGACGAAGAAGACGGCGGTGCTGACGATGGCGATGCGGTGGTTGCCGCTCGACAGCCAGGTGATCAGGCCGTAGGTCAGCGGCCCGACGATGGCGGCCAGCCGCACCGCGAAGGTCCACAGCCCGAAGAACTCCGCGCGCCGGTCGGCCGGCGCGAACAGCGCCACCAGCGCGCGCCCGGCCGACTGGCTGGAACCCATGCACAGGCCGGCCACCACCGCCGCGGCCCAGAACAGCGCCGGCCCGCGCGCCAGCCCGGCCATCAGCGTCATCACGATCCAGCCCGCCAGCGTGATCGCGAGCGCGCGCTGGTGGCCGATGCGGTCCTGCCAGTAGCCGAAGCCGAAGGCACCCGCGGCCGCGGCGATGTTGACCAGGAACACCAGCATCATCGTGTCGGCCTGCTTGAAGCCCATCGCCTGCTCGGCATAGACCGCGGCCAGCGTGATCACGACCGCGATGCCGGCCTGGTAGCAGGCGCCGCACACCAGGAACCAGGCCAGGTCGCGGTAGTCGGCGACCTGCTTCAGCGTCGTCGCGAGCCGTCGCCACGACGCGCCGAAGCCGTCGCCCGCCGCCGCCGGCTGCGCGACGGCGCGCTCCTTCAGCAGCGAGAAGGTCGCGAGGCAGGCCACGGCATAGATCGCGGCCGTGATCAGCATCGTCACCGGCACGAAGGACTCGGCCGTCTGCCCCAGCGACTGCGCGTGCAGCACCCAGGCCAGGCTCGCGCCCAGGGCCAGCATGCCGCCCAGGTAGCCGAACGACCAGCCCCAGCCCGAGACGCGGCCCAGCGCGTCGTCGCGCGCCAGCTCCGGCAGGAAGGCCGCGATCAGCGCCTCGCCGCAGGCGTAGGCGATGCTCGACACGCCGACCGCGACGACCGCGAGCGCGAGGTCGCCGCGCCCGACGCCGGCCAGCGCCGCGGTGCCCAGCACGCAGGCCGCGGTCATCACGGCCAGCACGCGCTTCTTCGCGGCGCGCAGGTCGGCATACGCACCGACGGCCGGCAGCGTGAGCATCACCACCAGGCTCGATGCGGCGATGACCAGCGTCCAGGCCAGCGTGCCCCACGCGGCGCCGTCGGCGACGACGCCGACGAAGTAGGCGTTGAACACCGCCGTCAGCACCACCGTCGTGTAGCCCGAGTTGGCGAAGTCGTACATCGCCCAGCCGAAGACCTCGCGCTTGCGCACGCCGGCGTTCAGAGCGGTCTGCGGGAAGAGGGGCATCGCGTCCTCGCGCCCTCGGCGGGGCGGTGCCGCGCAGTGTGACTCAGACCGCCGGCCGGCGTGGCCGCCGAGGACACAGTTCTTTACCCCTCGCGCAAGCCCGCTTCACGACCGGCCTCGACGATGCCCTCACGCTCCAGACCGGAGCTCGTCACGAAAGGACCTCCCATGACCTCGATCGCTCTCCCCCGGCGCAGCCTCCAAGGGCTGGCGCTCGGTCTCGTCGTCGCGCTGGCCGGCACGGCCAGCCTCACCGCCTGGGCCCAGCCGCATCACGGGCCGGGGCGGCACGAAGCCGGCTTCGCGATGGGCGGTTCGCCGCGCCACCTGGAGCGCATGCTCGACGGCGTCGGCGCCACCGACGCCCAGCGCACGCAGATCCGCCAGATCGCCGAAGCCGCGGCCACCGACCTCAAGGCCCAGCGCGAGTCCGGCAAGGCGCTGCGCGAGCGCCAGATGGCGCTCTTCACCCAGCCCAACGTCGACGCCAACGCCGTCGAGGCCCTGCGCCAGCAGATGCTGGCGCAGCACGACCAGGCCAGCCGGCGCATGACGCAGGCGATGCTGGACGCGAGCCGCGTGCTGACGCCCGAACAGCGCGTCAAGCTGGCCGAGCGCATGAAGTCGCGTCGCGACCTGATGCAGCGTCAGCACCAGGAGCGCCAGCAGCTCGACAACAAGGCCGGCTGACGGCTTGTTGCTTCCGACCTTCCTCCCTGCTGGCATCATCAAGCCAGCCTTCCGCCGCAGCCTGCCCCCCGGGGCGAGCTGCGGCTCTTTTGCCGCTTCGGCGCCAGGGACGATGAGTGCACGACTCCTGCTGATCGACGACGACGCCCGCCTCACGGCGATGCTGGGCGACTACCTGCGCCAGGCCGGCTACGAGGTCGACACCGCCGGCTCGCTGGCCGAAGGCCGCGACCGCATCGAGCGCAGCCTCTACGACGCGCTGGTGCTGGACCTGATGCTGCCCGACGGCGACGGCCTGGACCTCACGCGCGACCTGCGCGCGTCGCCGCGCACGCGCAGCCTGCCGCTGCTGATGTTGACGGCGCGCGGCGAGCCGATGGACCGCATCGTCGGCCTCGAACTCGGCGCCGACGACTACCTGCCCAAACCCTTCGAGCCGCGCGAGCTGCTGGCGCGCGTCAAGGCGCTGCTGCGGCGCGCGCTGCCGCACACGACCGAAGACGACGTGCTGCGCTTCGGCCGCCTCGAGGTCGATCCCGGCGGCCGCCAGGCGCGGCTCGACAGCCGGCCCTGCGACCTGACCAGCTACCAGTTCGACCTGCTGCTGGTGCTGGCGCGCGCGCCGGGCCGCGTGCTGTCGCGCGACCAGATCATGGACGCGCTGAAGGGCCACGCGCTCGAGGCCTTCGACCGCTCGATCGACGTGCACGTCTCGCGCATCCGCGCGGCGATCGAGGACGACCCGAAGACGCCGCGGCGCATCCTGACCGTGCGCGGCGCCGGCTACGTCTTTGCCAAGAAACAAGACATGGATGGTTGACCACGTCCGTTCGGGCTGCTGGCTGGTGCCGCAGCAATGCGGGCCTTGAGATCTTGAAGACTCTGTACCTTCGCATCTACCTCACGGTCGTGGCCGTGCTGCTGCTGTTCGCGCTGGCCTCGGGCTGGCTGGTGCAGCGCAACTTCGAGGCCGAGCGCGCGCGCTTCGAGGCCGGTGCGAACGAGCGCCTGCTGGCCTGGGCCGAGCTGCTGCAGAACGCGCTGCCGTCCGCCGAGGCGGCGCCCGACGACCAGGCCGCGGCGGTGCTGGACTGGTCGTCGCGGCTGCGCATGCCGCTGGCGCTGGACGACGGCAGCGGGCAGCGCATCGTCACCTCGCCGGCCTTCGCGCGCTTCACGGGCATGGCACCGGTCGACGGCCCCGGCGGCGACCGGCCCCCGCCGCCCGATGGCGACGGACCGCCGCGTCCGCCGCCGGTGATGGAGCCGGTGGCGCCGCAGCGTGTGGCGCTGAGCGACGGTCGCACGCTGTGGATCGTGCGACCCAGCCTGATCCGCGCCGCCGAACGCGGCGGGCCGCCGCGGCACCTGGGGCCGGAGCCGCCGTTCTTCGCGCGCGGCGTCGGTCTCGTCATCACGCTCGGTGTGCTGTTCCTCGCCGTCGCCGGCGGCGCCTACCCGGTGGTGCGGCGCCTGACGCGCCGGCTCGAGTCGCTGAAGCAGGGCGTCGAGACCTTCGGCGCCGGCGCGCTGGACCACCGCGTCGACGCGAGCGGGCGCGACGAGGTCGCGGCGGTGGCGAGCAGCTTCAACGCCGCCGCCGCGCGCATCGAGTCGCTGGTGCATGCCAACCAGTCGCTGCTGGCCAACGCGAGCCACGAGTTCCGCTCGCCGCTGGCGCGGCTGAAGATGGCGCTCGCGATGCTGGACGCGACGCCGCCCGCGAAGCGCGCCGCGCTGCAGGCCGAGATCGAGACCAACATCCGCGAGCTCGACGCGCTGGTCGAGGAGGTGCTGCTGGCGAGCCGGCTCGACGCCCGCCAGGGCCGCGCCGACCGGCAGCGCGTGCGCGATCCGGTCGACATCATCGCGCTGGCGGCCGAGGAGGCCGCGCGCGTCGAGGCTGTCCTCGACCTGCCCGAACCGGGCGACGAGGCGCCGCCGGCCACGCTGCCGGGTGACGAGCGCCTGCTGCGCCGCGCGGTCCGCAACCTGCTCGAGAACGCGCGCCGCTACGGTGGCAGCGCGGCGCCCGAGCTGCAGCTGCGACGCATCGGCCGCGAGCTGCAGGTGCGCGTCTGCGATCGCGGCCCCGGCGTGCCCGAGTCGCAGCGCGAGCGCATCTTCGAGCCCTTCTACCGCATGCCCGGCCACGCCGAGCAGGCCGGCGGCGTGGGCCTCGGCCTGAGCCTCGTGCGGCAGATCGCGCGCCATCACGGCGGCGAGGTGCGCTGCGAGTCGCGCGAGGGCGGCGGCACGGTCTTCGTGCTGAGCATTTCGCTCGATTAGCGCGCGACTGGAGTCCGTCACGCGACGGGGCTAGCATCGCGGCCGGGCGCTCCCTGCCGCCCCTGCCTGCCTCGTGAACGCCACCCCCGCCTCCGCTCCCGACATCGACCGCCACGCCGAGCTGCACCAGGGCTTTCGCTGGTGCGTGCCGCCGCACTTCAACCTCGCCGAGGTCTGCTGCACCCGCTGGGCCGCCGACCCGGCGACCCGCGACCGCATCGCGCTGATCCATGCGCGCGAGGACGGCAGCGTCGCGCGCCTGAGCTACGCCGAGCTGCAGGCCGAGGCCAACCGCCTGTCGCATGCGCTCGAGCGCCTGGGCGCCGTGCGCGGCGACCGCATCGCCATCGTGCTGCCGCAGCGGCCCGAGACGGCGATCGCGCACATCGCGATCCAGCAGATCGGTGCGGTCGCGATGCCGCTGTCGACGCTGTTCGGCCCCGAGGCGCTGCAGTACCGGCTGGCCGACAGCGGCGCGCGACTGGCCATCGTCGATGCCGCCGCGGCGCCCGCCGTGCAGGCCCTGCGCGCCGAGTGCCCGGCGCTCGAACACCTGATCGCGGTCGATGCAGTGCCCGCGGACGACCAGCCGCCCGGCTGGCGCGAGGCGCTGCAGCGCGAGTCCGACGTCTACGTGCCGGCCCGCACCCACGCCGACGACGCGGCGATCCTCGTCTACACCAGCGGCACCACCGGCCCGCCGAAGGGCGCGCTGATCCCGCAGCGCGCGCTGATCGGCAACCTGCCCGGCTTCGTCTGCAGCCAGGACTGGTTCGGCTTCGACGACGGGCTCGGCGGGTCGCCCGCCGCGCCCAGCGTGTTCTGGTCCCCGGCGGACTGGTCGTGGACCGGCGGCCTGATGGACGCGCTGCTGCCGACGCTCTACTTCGGCCAGACCATCGTCGGCGCGCAGGGTCGTTTCGATCCGCTGCGCGCCTTCGAGCTGATGCAGGCGCACGCCGTCACGCACAGCTTCCTGTTCCCGACCGCGCTCAAGGCGATGATGAAGGCCTGCCCGCGGCCGCGCGAGCGCTACGCGCTGCAGCTGCGCGCCGTGATGAGCGCCGGCGAGGCGGTCGGCGACGCGGTCTTCGCCTGGTGCCGCGACGCGCTGGGCCTCACGGTCAACGAGATGTTCGGCCAGACCGAGATCAACTACATCGTCGGCAACAGCCACGGCCGCTGGCCGGCGCGGCCCGGCTCGATGGGCCGCGCCTACCCGGGTCACCGCATCGCGGTGATCGACGAGGCCAGCCGCGAAGTGCCGCGCGGCACGCCCGGCGACGTCGCGCTGCACCGGCGCGACGTGCACGGCGACCTCGACCCGATCTTCTTCCTCGGCTACTGGAAGCAGCCCGAGGCGACGCGCGCCAAGTTCACCGGCGACCCCGACGACGCCTGGTGCCGCACCGGCGACACCGCGGTGATGGATGCCGACGGCTACCTCTGGTACCAGGGCCGCAGCGACGACGTCTTCAAGGTCGCCGGCTACCGCATCGGGCCGAGCGAGATCGAGAACTGCCTCGTCAAGCACGCGGCGGTCGCCAACGCCGCGGTCGTGCCCAAGCCTGACGCCGAGCGCGGCGCGCTGGTCAAGGCCTTCGTCGTGCTGGCGCCGGGGCACACCGCCTCGCCGGCGCTGGTGGCCGAGCTGCAGCAGCACGTGAAGGGCCGCCTCGCGCCCTACGAGTACCCGAAGGAGATCGAGTTCGTCGAGGCGCTGCCGATGACCACCACCGGCAAGGTCCAGCGCCGCGTGCTGCGGCTGCTGGAGGAGGAGCGCGCGCGCCGCGCGGCACCGGCCCCATGAGCCGAAGAGAGCACGCCAGCGAGACCCCCGCGACCGCCTTCCTCAAGCGCGCGAAGCTCGCCTACACCGAGCACCTGTACGACTACGTCGACCGCGGCGGCACGGCGGAGTCGGCGCGCCAGCTCGGCGTCGACGAGCACCACGTGGTCAAGACCCTGGTGATGCAGGACGATGCGGCGCGGCCGCTGATCGTGCTGATGCACGGCGACCGCCAGGTCAGCCTCAAGGCGCTGGCGCGCGAGATCGGCGCCAGGAAGGTCGAGCCCTGCGCGCCCGAGGTGGCGCAACGCCACAGCGGCTACCGGGTCGGCGGCACCTCGCCCTTCGGCACGAAGAAGGCGATGCCGGTCTACGTCGAAGCGGGCGTGCTGGACCTGCCGCTGATCTACATCAACGGCGGCCGGCGCGGCTACCTGGTCGGCGTCGACCCGCGCGTGGCGATGCCGCTGCTGCAGGCGCGCGCGGTGAACTGCGCACTGGCCGGCTGAGCCATCGCGGTGCGACGTGTCGCGCCGGCGACGCACCGCACGCGCAGAGCGATCGACTGGGTGCCGAAGCGCATGCTTATCGGCGGCTGGCCCGGTCGAGATCTCCCTACAGTGACCCGGTCAGCTGTGGATGCGATCTCGCGTCGCTGGCGCGGCAGGGGGCCGTCGTGGCTCCCACTGGCACGGTTGCGGGGGCAACCGGTGTCGGGCCGCGGATCCAAACGGGGGGTCGGTCCGTGAAACTCAGTCTCGAACCGCCGCTGGCGACCGCCAGCGCGGCGCTCGCCAGGCTCGATGAGCCGAGGCCGCCATGCCGCTCACCGGCCTGACGCCGGAAGGCCAGCGCGCGCTGGCCTGCATGCAGCAGCTCGCCGATTGCCGCGCGCAGGGCACGCTCGACGGCCCGGACTTCGTGGCCAGGGCCTTGCGTGCGGTGGCCGAGGGCCTGGGTTGCGACCGCATGAGCCTGTGGCTGCACGGCGACCACGCGGGCGGGCGTGCACTGGTGTGCCGTGGCCTGCACGACGGCAGCGGCCGCGTCGCGCCGAGCGAGCTGCCGCCGCTCGTCGAGGCCGAACACGCGGCCTACTTCGAGGCGCTCGACCGCCACGGCATCCTGAGCGCGGCCGATGCGCAGCAGCATCCGGCGCTGGTCTCGATGCGCGAGGTCTATCTGCTACCGCAGGACATCCGCTCGCTGCTCGACGTGCCCTTCGCGGCCAACGGCCGGCGCATCGGCCTGCTGTGCGGCGAACAGGCCGGCCGGCGCATCGACTGGCAACCGGCGCAGGTGGCGCTGATGCGGCGCGCCGGCATCGTCGGCAGCCTGCTGTTCGAGCGGCAGCGCCTCCACGACGCGCGACTCGGCCCGGTCTGAGCGACGCGGGTGGAGCGGGTCACGGAGGCGGCGGCAGAATAGCCGCATGCTCCCGTTCGCTCCCCTGCTGGCCACACTGGCCGCCTACCTCGTCGGTTCGCTGTCCTTCGCGGTCATCGTCAGCCGCGCCTTCGGCCTGGCCGACCCGCGCAGCTACGGCTCCGGCAACCCCGGCGCGACCAACGTGCTGCGTTCCGGCAAGAAGGCCGCGGCGATCCTGACCCTGGTCCTCGACGCCGCCAAGGGCGCGGTGCCGGTGTGGCTGGTCGACCGCTACGGCGCGGCCTACGGCCTGGGCGAGGGCACGCAGGCGCTGGTCGGGCTGGCCGCCTTCGTCGGTCACCTGTGGCCGGTGTTCTTCGGCTTCAAGGGCGGCAAGGGCGTGGCCACTGCGGCCGGCGTGCTGCTGGCGCTGAACCCCTGGCTGGCGCTGGCGACGCTGGCCAGCTTCGCGATCATCCTGGCCTTCTTTCGCTACGTGTCGCTGGCCTCGATCGTCGCGGCCGTGTTCGCACCCTTCTACCAGCTGCTGATCTGGGGCATGGGCGAGACGGCGATGGCGATCCTCGTCATGAGCCTGTTGCTCGTCTGGCGCCACAGCGCCAACATCCAGAAGCTGCTGGCCGGCACCGAGAGCAAGTTCGGCCAGAAGGCGCAGGCGGTTCACCACAAGGGGCAGTCATGACCATTCAACGTTTCGATGTCGGCACGCGCTTGTCCGAGATGGCCGTTCACCACGGCACCGCCTACCTCGCCGGCCAGGTGGCCGCCGACGCGACGCAGGACATCCGTGGCCAGACGCAGCAGGTGCTGGCGCAGATCGACGCGCTGCTGGCGCGCGCCGGCACCGACAAGCGCAAGCTCCTGATGGTGCAGATCTTCATCGTCGACCTGGCCGACTTCCCGGCGATGAACGAGGTCTGGGAAGCCTGGGTGCCGGCCGGCCACGCACCGCCTCGCGCCACCGTTCAGGCCCGCCTCGCGAAGGCGGAGTGGAAGATTGAAATGGTTGTGACAGCAGCGCTGTAGGCGCGGTCGCTCAACTCGCGACCCGGTCTGCCAGCCCCAGCGCCGCCGGGTCGCCGCGGCCGACGCGCACCAGCACCGGCTCGTCGCCGCTCAGGTCGATCACCGTGGTCGGCTGCATCGGGCAGGCGCCGGCATCGACGACGGCCTGCAGCTGCTTCTCGTAGCGCGCGCGGATGTCGTGCGGGTCGTTCAGCGGCTCGCGTTCGCCGGGCGGGATCAGCGTCGTGGCCAGCAGCGGCTGGCCGAAGACCTCGAGCAGCGCCTGCGTCGCCGCATGCGCCGGCACGCGCAGCCCGATGGTGCGGCGCGACGGGTGCGACACGCGGCGCGGCACTTCCTTGGTCGCCTCGAGGATGAAGGTGTAGGGCCCCGGCGTGCCCAGCTTGAGCAGGCGGTACTGCTTGTTGTCGACGCGCGCGTAGCTGGCCAGTTCGCTCAGGTCGCGGCACAGCAGCGTCAGGTGGTGCTTGTCGTTGTCGTCGAAGCCGCGCAGCCGCCGCAGCCGCTCGGCGGCCGCCTTGTCGTCGAGGTGGCAGACCAGCGCGTAGCTCGAGTCGGTGGGGATCGCCGCGATGCCGCCGCCGTGCAGGATCTGCGCGGCCTGCTTCAGCAGCCGCGGCTGCGGGTTGTCGGGGTGGACCTCGAAGTATTGCGACATGCCGGCATTCTCAGTCCGCGACGGGGGCGAGTTCGCTCGGCGCCGCCTGCCGCGCTGCCTGGCTCTCGCGCAGGTTCAGCCACACCGAGGCCGCGCCGCAGGCCGCGACCACCGCCATGCCGACGAAGGCCCAGCCGTCGGGGACGTGGCGGAACGCGACCCATCCGGCCAAGCTGGCGAAGGCGATCTGGACGTAGGTGAAGGGCATCAGCAAGGCCATCGGCGCCAGGCCCAGCGCGAGGATCAGGCACAGGTGCCCGGCGGTGCCGGCCAGGCCACCCAGCAGCAGCAGCGCCCAGTGGGCCGGCGGTGCGGCAGCCAGCGCGGGCAGCACGTCGACCGGGCTCAGCAGCAGCACCGCCGACATGATGAGCGTGCCGACGAAGCCGGTGTAGAAGTGCGTCGTCAGCGGATGCTCCAGCCCCGACAGCCGGCGCGTCAGCAGCTGGAAGCTCGCATAGCACATCGCCATCGTCAGCGGCAGCAGCGCGACCCAGCCGAACAGGCCGCTGCCGGGCCGCACGACGATCAGCGCGCCGGCAAAGCCGCCCAGCACCAGCAGCGCGCGCAGCGGCGACAGCTTCTCGTGCAGGAACAGCGCGGCCAGCACCGTCACCAGCACCGGGGTCAGCATGCCGACCGCCGTGTACTCGGCCACGGGCATGTACTGGATGCCGTAGAACAGCAGCGCGCTGGTCAGCAGCAGCAGCGCACCGCGCAGGGTCTGGAAGCGCGGGTGCCCGCTGCGGAACAGGTTGCCGCCGCCACGCAGCAGGCGCAGGCCCAGCCACGCGCCCATCACCAGCGCCTGGATCGCGTAGCGCACCCACAGGATGACCAGCACCGCCAGCGTCTGGCCCAGGTACTTGGCGGTGGTGTCGAGCGTCGCGAAGCACATCCCCATCACGAGCACCAGCGCCACGCCGAGCAGCGGGCGGGCGCGGTCGGCGCCGGAGGTCACGGGCGCTGCACCCGGTCGGCCAGTGCTTCCCAGACCGGCGACAGCCTGCCCGGCAGCCAGGGCAGGGCGCCGAGGTCGGTGCGGCTCTCGCCGGGCGCGTGGAAGTCGCTGCCGCGCGAGGCGAGCAGGTCGAACTCCTGCGCCATGTCGGCGTACTTCACGTACTCGGCCGTCGTGTGGCTGCCGGTCACGACCTCGACCGCGCGCCCGCCGTGCGCGATGAACTCGGTGAAGAGCGCGTACTCCTCGGTGGGCGTGAACTTGTAGCGCCCCGGGTGCGCGATGACGGCGGTGCCGCCGGCCTGCGTGATCCAGCGCACCGCGTCGCCGAGCCCGGCCCAGCGGTGCGGCACGTAGCCGGGCTTGCCCTCGGTCAGGTAGTTGCGGAACACCTCGTTGGTGTTGCCGCACACGCCGCGCTCGACCAGGAAGCGCGCGAAGTGCGTGCGTGCGACCAGCTCCGGGTTGCCGGCGTGCTGCAGCGCGCCCTCGTAGGCGCCGGGGATGCCGACGCGCGCCAGGGCCTCGGCCATCTCGCGCGCCCGCTGGCCGCGCCCGCCGCGCGTGGCCTGCAGGCCGGCAGCGAGTTGCGCGTCCTGGGCGTCGAAGCCCAGGCCGACGATGTGCACGGTGATGCCGGCGAAGCTGACCGAGATCTCGGTGCCGGTCAGGTAGGGCAGGCCCAGCGCCAGCGCGGCGTCGCGCGCACGCGCCTGGCCGGCGATCTCGTCGTGGTCGGTCAGTGCCCACAGCTCGACGCCGTTGGCGTGGGCCCGTGCCGCCAGCGCCTCGGGCGCGAGCGTGCCGTCGGACACGCTGGAGTGGCAGTGCAGGTCGGCGTTGAGGACGGTGGCGCTCACCGACCGATTGTAGGAAGTGACGCGCTCAGCGCTCGACCCGCAGGATGCGCCCGTCGGCCTGGTCGGTCAGCAGGTAGAGCCAGCCGTCCGGGCCCTGGCGCACGTCGCGGATGCGGCCGACCTCGTTGAGCGGCAGGCGTTCTTCCTTGACGACGCGCCTGCCGTCGAGCTCGAGCCGCACCAGCAGCTGGCCGCGCAGCGCGCCGACGAAGAGGTTGCCCTTCCAGCCGGGGTAGCGGTCGCTGGTCAGGAAGGCCATGCCGCTGGGGCCGATCGACGGCACCCAGTAGGTGACCGGCTGCTCCATGCCGGGCTTGGCGCTGCCTTCGCCGATCTTGCGGCCGCTGCCGTAGTCGACGCCATAGGTGATGACCGGCCAGCCGTAGTTGAGGCCGGCCTCGTCGACGTTGATCTCGTCGCCGCCCTCGGGGCCGTGCTCGTGGGTCCACAGCACGCCGGTGGCCGGATGCAGCGCGGCGCCCTGCGGGTTGCGGTGGCCGATGCTCCAGATCTCGGGCCGCGCGCCCGGCGTGGCGACGTGCGGGTTGTCGGCCGGCACGCGGCCGTCGGCCTCGATGCGCACGACCTTGCCGACGTGGTTGTCCAGCTTCTGCGCCAGGTCGCGGTGGAACAGGCGGTCGCCGGTCGTCACGAACAGCCGACCGTCGCGCGCGAACACCAGCCGCGACCCGAAGTGCGCGGTGCTCGCGAGCTTGGGCTGCTGGCGGAAGATGACCTGCACCTCGTCGAGCCGGTCGCCGCTGAGCTTGCCGCGTGCGACGCTGGTGCCGTTGCTGCGGCCCGGGCCGGGCTCGGAGTAGCTCCAGTAGACCCAGCGGTTGTCGGCGAACTTCGGGTCCAGCACGACGTCGAGCAGGCCGCCCTGCGAGCGCGCGTCGACCTCGGGCAGGCCCTGCAGCGGCGGGCCGACCTCGCCGCTGGCCGAGACGATGCGCATGCGGCCGGCGCGCTCGGTCACGAGCAGCCGCCCATCGGGCAGGAAAGCCAGGCCCCAGGGATGGTGCAGGCCGCCGGCCACGGTGACGAGCTTCAGGCCCTGCGGCCCGGGGATCACGGCCGAGCCGTTGAGCACCGGCAGCCGGAAGCCGTTGCTCGACTGCGCGCAGGCCGCGCCGCCGGCCAGCAGTGCGGCCAGGGCGAGCCCGGTCCACAGGCGACGGCGCAACATCGGGTCGGGAGCTGGCTCTCGCATCGACCGGAGTCTAGAGGCTCGCGGCCTGGCGCGCCGCGCCTGGCGCGGCTCAGCGGTCGATGCGCACCAGCCGGCCGCTGTCGGTCAGGAGGTAGATCCAGCCGTCGGGTCCCTGCTTGACGCAGCGGATGCGCTGGCCGAGGCTGCCGAACAGGCGCTCGCGCGAGACCTCGGTGGCGCCGTTCAGCGCGATGCGCCACAGCGCCGTGCCCGCCAGCGCACCCAGCATGGCGTTGCCCTGCCATTCCGGGAAGCCGGCGCCGGTATAGAACATCAGCCCCGACGGCGCGATCGACTGCGGCGGCCAGTAGCTCACCGGCTCGACATAGCCCGGCGAGTGCACGCCGCCGCCGATGCGGCAGGCGTCGTTGGCCGGGCTCGCGCCGTAGGGACAGCCGTAGCTCACGTTCGGCCAGCCGAAGTTGCCGCCGGCGACGACGCGGTTCAGCTCGTCACCGCCCTGCGGGCCATGTTCCACCAGCCACAGGTCGCCGGTGGTCGGATGCACCGCCGCGCCCTGCGGGTTGCGGTGGCCGTAGCTCCAGATCTCGGGCCGCGCGCCGGCGCCGAGGCTGGGATTGCCGCTGGGGATGCTGCCGTCGCGGTTGATGCGCACCACCTTGCCCAGCGTGCCGGTGAGGTCCTGCGCCGGCGTCTCGCGGGTGCGCTCGCCGAGCGAGACGAACAGCGTGCGGTCGCTGCGGAAGGCCAGGCGCGAGCCGAAGTGGCCGTCGCCGTTGACCTTGGGCGTCTGGCGGTAGATGACCGCGACGTTGTCGAGCTGCGTGCCCGACAGCCGGCCGCGCGCGACCGCGGTGCCGCTGTTGTCGCCGTTCGCGTTGCCCTCGACGTAGGTCAGGTAGACCCAGGGATCGGTCGCGAAGTCGGGGTCGATGGCGACGTCGAGCAGGCCGCCCTGGCCGTTGGGCATGGTCACGACCACCGGCACATTGGCGACCGGACCCGACAGCGTCGCGGTGCTGCCGCTCAGCGTCGCGATGCGCAGCGTGCCGCCCTTCTCGGTGATCAGCAGGCGCCCGTCGGGCAGGAAGGCCATGCCCCAGGGGCTGGCGAGCGACGAGGTGAGCGTCGTCGTGCGGGCCGGGCCGGTCGGCGGCGGGCCGGAGGGAGGCGGTGGGGCGGGCGGCGGGCCGCCGGCGACCGGGGGCGATGCGGCGTCGCCGCCCCCGCCGCCGCAGGCGCTCAGCACGCCGGCGGTGCCGCCGGCCGCGGCCAGGCCGCACAGGGCGGTGAGTCTTGCAAGCGTCTGGCGTCGCCGGGCCAGCGGGGTCGTGTCTTCGGGGCGGGATTCAGTGCTCATCGTCGGGTCTCGGCTGACGGCAAGCCTACATCCTGCCTTGAACCGGTGTCGGGGCTGCTACCGAATGCAACCCGCCGCGAGGGTCTCGGGGACCGCCCGCTCAGGCGACGGCCTCCACCACCATCTGCACGCGCTCGCGGCCCTGCCAGCTGTCCACGCTCAGCCGGTAGGCGAGGCGCACGCGGTCGCCGATCGGCTGGTCGTGGCCGAACCAGATCGCCTCGCGCTGCGTGCCGCCGTGCCGCAGCGCCAGCTTCAGGTGCTGGGTCCTGGCCGGGTCGCCGACCAGGCGCTGCGACAGCACCTCGAAGTCGTCGACGAAGACCGGCGCCTCGAAGGCCTGGCCCCAGACCTCGCGGTCGAGCAGCTTCACGGTCTCGGGCGCAAACCACTGGGCGTCCAGCGGGCCGTCGGTCGGCAGCCGGCGTGCCAGCGCGGCCGCGTCCAGCCACTCGGCCGCCACGACCGACAGCGCCTGCGCGAAGCGCGCGAAATCGGCCTCGGCGACGGTCGCGCCCGCGGCCATCGCGTGCCCGCCGAAGCGCAGCAGCACGCCGGGCTCGCGCTTGCTGACGAGGTCGAGCGCGTCACGCAGGTGAAAGCCCGCGATCGACCGGCCCGAGCCCTTCAGCAGCCCGTCCTGGCCGCGCGCGAACACGAAGCTCGGGCGGTGCAGCCGGTCCTTCAGGCGCGAGGCCACGATGCCGACCACGCCCTCGTGGAAGCCGGGGTCGTAGATGGCCAGCGCCGCCGGCGGCTCGCCGGCCGGCATCAGCGCGTCGAGCATGGCCTCGGCCTGTTCGCGCATGCCGGCCTCGACGTCGCGGCGCTCGCGATTGATCGCGTCGAGCTGCGCCGCCAGCTCCGCGGCGCGGGCGGGCTCGTCGGTCAGCAGGCACTCGATGCCGAGCGTCATGTTCTCCATGCGGCCGGCGGCGTTGAGGCGCGGGCCGAGCGCGAAACCGAAGTCGAAGCCGCTGGCGCGCGCGGGCTCGCGGCCGGCGGCCGCGAACAGCGCCGCGACGCCCGCCTGCATGCGGCCGCTGCGGATGCGCTTGAGGCCCTGCGCGACCAGCCGCCGGTTGTTGGCGTCGAGCTTCACGACGTCGGCCACGGTGCCGAGCGCGACGAGGTCGAGCAGCGCGTCGAGCCGCGGCTGTGCGGCCGCATCGAAGGCGCCGCGCGCGCGCAGTTCGCTGCGCAGCGCCAGCAGGACGTAGAACATCACGCCGACGCCGGCCAGCGACTTGCTGGCGAAGCCGCAGCCCGGCTGGTTGGGGTTGACGATCACGTCGGCGGCCGGCAGCACGACCGCGTCGTCGTGCAGCGCCGGCAGGTGGTGGTCGGTCACCAGCACCGCGAGGCCGCGCGCCTTGGCGTGGGCCACGCCCTCCAGGCTGGCGATGCCGTTGTCGACCGTCACCAGCAGGTCCGGGCGCTGGCCCATCGCCAGGTCGACGATCGCCGGCGTCAGGCCGTAGCCGTGCACGCGCCGGTCGGGCACGACGTAGCCCAGCGTGTCGGGTCGCGCGCCCAGCAGCGCCAGCCCGCGCAAGGCCACCGCGCAGGCGGTCGCGCCGTCGCAGTCGTAGTCGGCGACGACGACGATGCGCCGGCCCGCGGCGATCGCATCGGCCAGCAGGCGCGCGGCCTCGGCGCTGCCGCGCAGCTGGTCCGGCGGGATCAGCCGGGCCAGGCCGTCGTCCAGCTGCTCGGCCGCGGTGATGCCGCGCGCCGCGAACAGCCGCGCCAGCAGCGGATGCACGCCGGCCTGCTCCAGCGCCCAGGCGGTGCGCGGCGGCACGTCGCGGACGGTGATCTGCGTCACAGCGCCTCCAGCGCGGTTGCGGGGTGGGCGCGCTGCCAGCGGCTGCGCAACGAGGCGACCACGCCGCGCGGCCGTGCCGTCCAGGTCTGCGCGTGCCGCTCGCCGCACAGCGTCAGCGTCAGCGGCCGTCCGCCCTGCACCGCGGCCAGCGCCTCGCGCAGCACGCCGCGGTCGAGCGCGCGCCAGGCCTCGGACCACGCGGCCCAGTCCTCGCGCAGCGCCGGAGCGCGCAGGGCGTCGAGCACGCGCGGTGCGTCGCCCTGCGCGGCCCGATGCGCGCCGCAGCCGCTGAGCCAGACGCTGTTGAGCGGCTGCAGGCCGCGTGCCTCGCGGTCGTCGTTGAGCGCGTGCGTGTACAGCAGCATCTGCAGCTCGGCCTGCAGGCGCTTGACGAGGCGCGCACGCGGGTCGTCGGGCATCCACAGGTCGGGGTTGCGGCCGATCACGCGGTCGAGCGACGCCGTCGGCAGCCCGGCCAGCGACTCGTGCGCCACGTACCAGCGGGCCGGTGCGCCCCAGGCGCAGCGCCAGCCCAGGCTTTCGAACTGCGGGCGCACCGCGTCGAGGAAGGCGCGCGACTCGTCGGCGTCGAGCGCCAGCGCCTCGGGGTCGCCCATCGTCAGGTGTTCGGCGCCGACCTGCCAGTGCACCGGGCTCAGCAGGCCCCAGGCGAGCTCGCCGGTGTCCAGGCCGTCGGCGGCCGCCGCGCGAGCGGCCCAGGGCAGGGCGCCGTCGCCGCCGTCCCAGCCCAGCGCGCGGGCCAGCACGCGCTCGTGCGGCGGCGAGAGTCGGTACTCGTCGCCCTCGTCGCGCCCGGTCGGCGTCAGGCGCGCCAGCAGGCTCTCGAGCGTGGGCAGGCTGGCCTCGCGCAGCGCGTGCTGTCCGGCCTCGGACAGCGGCGCGGCGAAGGGGATCAGCAGGTGCATGCGGGGATTATCGGGACGGGGGTCGTCGCGGGGTTCGACGAGCGCTGCGGAGACCGCGGATCGCTTGCTTCGCAACGCGCGCCGCGACCGAGCCCGCCGGCCCTACCAGTACCACCACACGAACCAGATCGCCAGCGCCAGGAAGACCGCGCGCAGCGGCGAGGTGCGGGCGCCGCCGATCCAGTCGAGCACGGAGTGGTCGGCACTGCGATCGTCGGCGCGGTTCGGGTCGCCGGCGCGCATGCGCTCGAGCCACTCGCGGTGGCGCGGCAGGTCGCCGGCATGCGCTTCGAGCCGCTTGCGCACGACCTGCGGCGAGGGCTTGCGCGCATGCGCCAGCAGCGCCGGCTCCAGCGCGGCGACCTGCCGGTGCGCGTCGGCCAGGCGGCTGACGGCGAGCGTCGCGCCGCACTGGCCGCACTGCAGCGCGTGCGCTGTCTCCAGCGCGCTGCCGCAGGCCATGCAGGCCAGCGCCGAGCGCTCGGCCGCGGCGGCGTGCACGGCCTGCGGCTCGATCGCGCCTTCGGGGTCGAGCGCGCGCGCCAGCCGGGCCACGTCGACGAGGCTGGGCACCGACCGGCAATGGCCGCACTCGGTGTCGGTCGCGCCGACGGGTGCGCCGCAGTTGACGCAGTCGATGCGGCCGTCGCGCCGCAGCAGCGCGGCGCGGTCGGCCGACGACAGCGGCCGCACCAGGCCCTTCTCGAGCAGGAACTGGGCGAAGCTCTGCCACGCGCCGTGCTGCTGCGTCAGGCATTCCAGCTGCAGCGACCGTCCCCAGCGGCTGCGGTTGTGCACGGTCTTCAGGCCGCCGCGGCAGCGCGGGCAGCGGGCGTCGTCGCGCAGCGTGCGGTGCGGCAGCGACTGCGCCTCGGCCATCGCGCCGATCAGGCCCAGCACGCCCGGGCCGCTGAGCCGGGCCGACTCGATGCGGTCGAACCACAGCAGGTGGCAGGGCGCGCACAGGTCGATCTCGATGGCCCGGTCGTAGTGACCGGCCAGCCGCAGCGACTGCATGGCGTCGCCGCAGTTGCCGCAGGCGAGCGTGCGCGACGCGGTCCCGGTTGTCGTGTCGGCGACAGGCATGGCGGGATTCTGGCGGAGGCGATGACCCGCGCGTCGCGCGAGCGACCTGACAGTCGCCTTAAATGTCTCGGAATCCTTGTCGATCTCCGGCCATCGTGCAGGCGTCGGAGCCTCTAGATTCGTCAGGTCAGATTCCCGCGACTCCGCCTTCACCGCTGCCCGAGACCCCCATGAGCAAGACCCACACTGCCGCCGACACCACGCTCGACACCCTGCCGCCCGCCGTGGCGTTGCGCCTGCTGGAACTGGAAGGTCGCACGCGGGCGATCGACCGGGCCCAGGCGGTGATCGAGTTCGACCTCGACGGCACGATCCTGCATGCCAACGAGAACTTCCTCGCGCTGGTGGGCTACTCGCTGGCCGACGTGAAGGGCAAGCACCACCGCATGTTCTGCGAGGAGTCCTACGCCGAGTCCGCCGACTACGCGGCGTTCTGGGACAAGCTGCGGACCGGCCAGTACCACGAAGGCGAGTACCGGCGCCTGGGCCGCGGCGGCCGCGAGGCCTGGATCCGCGCCAGCTACAACCCCATCCTGGGCAAGGACGGCAAGCCGATGCGCGTCGTGAAGTACGCGATGGACGTGACGGCCGCCAGGCTGGCGAATGCCGAGTACGAAGGCAAGGTCAACGCGATCTCGCGCGCCCAGGCGGTCATCGAGTTCGACCTGGAGGGCAACATCCTGGCCGCCAACAAGAACTTCCTCGACGTCACCGGCTACACGCTCGACGAGGTGAAGGGTCAGCACCACCGCCTGTTCTGCGAGCCGGAGTACGCGCGCAGCCCGGCCTACAAGCAGTTCTGGCAGAAGCTGGGCCGCGGCGAGTTCGACGCCGGCGAGTACAAGCGCCTCGGCAAGGGCGGCCGGGAGATCTGGATCCAGGCCACCTACAACCCGATCTTCGACCTGTCCGGCAATCCGGTGAAGGTGGTCAAGTTCGCCACCGACGTGACGGCCGCCAAGCTCAAGACCACCGAGACCGAGGGCAAGGTCACGGCCATCGGCCGCGCGCAGGCGGTGATCGAGTTCGACCTGCAGGGCCACATCCTGTGGGCCAACGACAACTTCCTCAAGACCGTCGACTACACGCTCGACGAGATCCGCGGCAAGCACCACCGCATCTTCTGCGCACCCGGCCACGCGCAGACCGAGACCTACGCCGAGTTCTGGCACAAGCTGGGCCGCGGCGAGTTCGACACGGGCGAGTACAAGCGCATCGCCAAGGGCGGCCGCGAGCTCTGGCTGCAGGCCACCTACAACCCGATCTTCGACATGGACGGCCGGCCGATGAAGGTGGTGAAGTTCGCCACCGAGATCACCCAGGCCAAGCTGCGCAATGCCGAGTTCGAGGGCAAGGTCAACGCCATCTCGCGCGCCCAGGCGGTGATCGAGTTCGACCTCAAGGGCCACGTGCTGAACGCCAACAGGCACTTCCTCGAGCTGATGGGCTACGCGCTGGACGACGTGCGCGGCAAGCACCACCGCATGTTCTGCGACCCGGCCTACACGCAGAGCGAGGCCTACGTCAGCTTCTGGGACAAGCTGGGCCGCGGCGAGTTCGAGTCGGGCGAGTACAAGCGCGTCGGCAAGGGCGGCAAGGAGTGCTGGATCCAGGCCACCTACAACCCCATCCTCGACATGGAGGGGCGGCCGATGAAGATCGTCAAGTTCGCGATCGACGTCACCGACTCGAAGCTGCGCAACTCCGAGTTCGAGAGCAAGGTCAAGGCGGTCGACCGCGGCCAGGCCGTGATCGAGTTCGACCTGGAGGGCACCGTGCTGTCGGCCAACGACAACTTCCTGCGCACCATGGGCTACTCGCTGCGCGAGATCGCCGACCAGCACCACAGCATGTTCTGCAGCCCCGACTACATCCTCTCCGAGGAGTACCGTGACTTCTGGCTCAAGCTGAACAAGGGCGAGTTCTTCACCGGCCGCTTCCACCGCGTCGGCAAGTTCAACCGCGACGTCTGGATCCAGGCCACCTACAGCCCGATCTTCAACCTCAAGGGCGAGCCGATCCGCGTCGTCAAGTACGCGCACGACGTGACCGACCAGGTCAAGCTCGAGCAGCAGATCCGCAGCAAGACCGACGACATGACCCGCACCGTGGCCGAGCTGGGCGCGGCGATCACCGAGATCACCCGCAACACCACGGCCGCCACGCAGCTGTCGGGCGAGACGCAGGCGAACGCCGAGACCGGCTTCGAGGCGCTGCGCAAGTCGATCGAGGCGATCGAGCTGATCCAGAAGTCGTCGACCGAGATCGCCGAGATCGTGCGCGTGATCGGCGACATCGCGGGCCAGACCAACCTGCTGGCCTTCAACGCCGCGATCGAGGCGGCGCGCGCCGGCGAGCACGGCGTGGGCTTCTCGGTGGTGGCAGGCGAGGTGCGCAAGCTGGCCGAGCGCAGCTCGCAGGCCGCGCGCGAGATCGCCAAGCTGATCGAGGAGTCGGTGAGCCGCGTCAACGTCGGCTCCGACCGCTCGCAGCACGCGAAGGCAGCCTTCGAGCGCATCGTCGGCAGCGTCGCCAAGACCGGCGAGTCGATCAAGCAGATCGCCGCGTCGACCGAGACGCAGCAGCAGGCCAGCAAGAGCGTCGAGCGCCTGATCGGCCAGCTGATGACGGCCAATGGCGCCAAGGCCTGAGGCCGCCGGCATGGATCGCTCGTCCGAAGCGCAGGCCTACGGCCTGATGCGCATCGACGCGACGCCGCTGGCGCTGCCGGTGGCGAGCCTGCGTGAGGTCATTCCCTGCCCCGAACGGCTGGCGCCGCTGCCGGTGCCGGCCGCGGGCGTCTGCGGTGCGGTGCGGCTGCGCGGCAGCATCATCCCGGTGCTGGACCTGCGCCAGGTGCTGGGCCTGCCGCCGGCGGCGGAGGGCGGCGGCTGCGTGGTCGTGCTGATGCGCCACGAAGGCCGTCTGCTCGGGCTGCGGGTGTCGGCCGTCAGCGGCATGGCGCGCGTGGCCGGCGATCGCCTGCATGCGCTGGACATCGCGACGCCGGCCGGGGCCGGCATCGCCACCCACAGTTTCGAGACCGAGGATGGCGTCGCCACGCTGCTGGACGCCGGCCGCATCGCCGGCCTGCCCGGCGTGCCGATGGTGGTGGAGCCGAGCGGCGGGTCGCGCGACGGCGCGGTCGGCGCGCGCGAGCCGCTGCTGCTGTTCCGCTGCGGCGGCCTGCCCTTCGGCATCGCCGCGATGAGCGTCGATGCCACCGTGCCGCGCATCGCGCTGCGCGACAACGCGCTGGTCGGCGAACTGTGCCGCGGCGTCATCGACCACCACGGCCACGAGGTGCCGGTGATCGACACGCTGCGCCTGCTGGGACTGGGCCAGGCCGCGAATCCGGCCGAGTCGGCCGTGGTCGTGCTGCGCTTCGCCCAGGGCCTGCTGGGGCTGATGCTCGACGAGGTGCGCGACATCGCCCAGGTCGCGGCGGCCGAGATCCTGCCGCTGCAGCCGCTGGGCCTGCGCGACGCACGCCTGTTCCGCGGCGTGCTCGGCGCGCGCGACGGGCACGAGGACGGTGGACAGGGCCATGGTGAACAGCACCTGTTGCTGGACGCCGGCGCGCTGCAGGCCGACGAGATCCTGTCGGCACTGGCGGGCCTGAGCCGGCCGAAGGCCGCAAGGGATGCCCGGGAGGCCGCGGTCCCGGGCACCGCGCAGGCCGGCGTCGCGCTCGGCGGCCGGCCCTACCTGACCTACCAGGTCGAGGTCGAGACCGCGTCGCCGCTGACGCAGGCGAGCGAGATCCTGGTCTACCCGGCCCATGCCGTGCCGCTGCACGAGCGGCGCGACGCGACGCTGGGCCTCTTCACCCACCGCGGCAGCGCGGTGCCGCTGGTCTGCCTGGGCACGCTGCTCGGCCGCCCGACGGTGCTGGACGCGTCGACCGCGCGCGTGCTGATCGTCGAGGACGGCGGTCAGCGCGTCGGCCTGGTGGTGCAGGCGCTGTGCTCGATCGAGAACGCGCGCTGGGAACAGCCGGTCGCCGAGGGCGAGGCCGCGAGCCTGGACTCGATGCGCGGCCTGCAGCCGCTGGTCGAGGTGGGTGCGGGCGAACAGCACCGCACGCTGCCGCGCCTGGACCTGGTGCAACTGGTGCGCGCGCTGCGGTGCGAGGCGGCGCACAGCGCCACGGTGCCCGAGGCCCGGCCGACCGAGCCGGCTGCACTGTCGGCGCCGCTGCCGACCGCCTGAGCCCTAAGCTGCGGCGCCGTCGCGGCCGCGGATCGCATCCGCCTGCTCGCGGATCGCGCGCAGCTCCTCGGCCGGCAGCCGCGCCAGGTTCTTGACCTGCAGCGCCATGCGCGGATGGGTGGCGAAGCGCCGCTCGTGGCGCGCCAGGAAGTCCCAGTACAGCGTCGTGAACGGGCAGGCCCGCTCGCCGTGGCGCTGCGTCGGGTCGTAGCGGCAGCCGCGGCAGTGGTCGCTCATGCGCTGGATGTACTGGCCCGTCGCCGCGTAGGGCTTGCTGGCCATGCGCCCGCCGTCGGCGTACTGGCTCATGCCCAGGGTGTTGGGCAGCTCGACCCACTCGACCGCGTCGACGTAGACCGACAGGTACCAGCCGTGCACCTGCTGCGGCTCCACGCCCAGCAGCAGCGCGTACAGGCCTGTCACCATCAGCCGCTGGATGTGGTGGGCATAGCCATGCTCGAGGGTCTGGCCGATCGCGTCGGCCAGGCAGCGCATGTCGGTGTCGCCGGTCCAGTACCAGGCCGGCAGCGGCTGCCGCGCGTCGAGCGCGTTCAGCGCCGCATAGCCGGGCATCTGCGTCCAGTAGATGCCGCGCACGTACTCGCGCCAGCCCAGCACCTGGCGGATGAAGCCCTCGGCCGACGCCAGCGGCACGCGGCCGGCGCGCCAGGCGGCCTCGGCGGCGGCGACCACCGCGCGCGGGTCCAGCAGCTTGAGGTTCATCGCTGCGGCGATCTGCGCGTGGTAGAGCCAGGGCTGGCCGCCCCACATCGCGTCCTGCCAGCGGCCGAAGTCGGCGAGGCGGTGCTCGATGAAGTCGTCCAGCGCGGCCCGCGCCTGCGCTTGAGTGACCGGCCAGCCGAAACGCTCCAGCCGGCCGGGATGCGCGCCGAAGCGTGACTTCACCAGCGCGATGACCTCGCGCGTGATCGCATCGGGCTCGAAGCGCAGCGGCGGCGGCACGAGTCCCGGTCCCTGCGGGCCGAAGGCGCCGCGGTTGTCGGCGTCGTAGTTCCACTGGCCGCCGGCGGGCTGGTCCTCGTCGGAATCGTCCATCAGCACGCGATGGCGCCGCCGCATCTCGCGGTAGAAGGTCTCCATGCGCAGCTGCTTGCGGCCGCGCGCGTGGCGCGCGAAGTCCTCGCTGCTGCACAGGAAGTGGCGATCGGGGCGGATCTCGATCGGCACGCCGGCCTCGGCCGCCGCCGCGCGCAGCGCCTCGCGCACGCGCCAGTCGCCGGGCTCGGCCAGCACGACGCGCTGTACGCGCCGCGCGGCCAGTGCCTGGTGCAGCGCAGCCCCGAGACCGCCCTCGTGCAGATCGAGGTAGGCCAGCGGCAGGCCCTCGTCGCGCAGCGCCTGCGCGAAGTGGCGCATGGCCGACAGGAAGAGCGCGATGCGCGGCTGGCTCGACCAGACGTGGGTGGCCTCCTCGCTCGCCTCGCACATCCAGACGAGGTCGTGCGCCGGGTCGAAGCCGTCGAAGGCGCTGGAGGCCCGGTCGAGCTGGTCGCCCAGCACGACGACCAGGTGGCGGACTTCAGCGCGGGCCGGCATCGGCGGGCCGCTTGTTGCGGCGGCAGGCGTCGGAGCAGTAGCGCACCGCCTCCCAGGTCCGCGCCCAGGCCTTGCGCCACACCATCGTGCGGCCGCAGGCGGCACAGCTCTTGCGGGGCAGGGACTGCTTGTTGCCCTTGAAGTCGGTCATGGGGGTACTGCGGGACCGGCCCATTGTGCCGGCGTCAACGGCCTCGCCGGCCGCCACCACCGCCCGACCTGCGTGTACCCTGCCTTCCGCACCACCCTCCACCCCGCCCGAGATCCATGCCCGACCTGAACATCCCGCCGATGCTGTGGCTCGTCGGCTTCCAGATGGGGCTGTACGCGGTGGCCTGGGGCCTGTGCGGCGCGCTGCTCGGCGAGGACCGTGCGGCCGTGGTGCACTGGGGCGCCTTCCTGCTGATGACCGGCGGCGTGATGCTGCTGGCCGGCGGGCGCGGCGAGCCGCGGCACTGGATCTTCTACAACGGCGCCAACGTGCTGTCGCTGCTGGCCTTCGCGGCGATGCGCCGCGGCACCGAGCGTTTCATGCGCCTGCCCGGCAGCGACCGCGAGCAGGCCGCGATGCTGCTGCTGGTGGCCGGGGCGATCGCAGTGGTCGGGCCGGACGAGCGCGAGGCCTCGTGGCGCGTCGTGCTGGCCTATGGCGGCCAGGCCTACATCGTGATGCGCACGATGTGGACCACGCGGCGCGCGCTGCAGGCCGAGTTCGGCCGGCGCACACTGGTGGCGATCGTCGGGCCCGGCGTGCTGATCGCCCTGATGCTGCTGGCGCTGGCGCTGCGCCAGGCGCTGGACTTCGGGCATCCGGTCGAGATGCAGCGCAACGCGGCGACCAACTACGCGCTGATGTATTACTACCTCGGCGGCACCGCGCTGTTCAATTTCGGCTTCATGGTGATGCTGACGCAGCGGCTGGTGGTGCAGCTGCGCCACGTGTCGCAGCGCGACGCGCTGACCGGCCTGTTCAACCGCCGCGCGGTCGACATCGAGGTGCAGCGCCAGTGGGAGCGCTTCCAGCGCCACCACCGGCCGTTCGCGGTGCTGCTGGTGGACATCGACCACTTCAAGCGCATCAACGACACGCGCGGCCACGCCGCCGGCGACGAGGTGCTGGCCCAGGTGGCCGCGCTGCTGGAGAGCCACGCCCGGTCGACCGACGCGGTGGGCCGCATCGGCGGCGAGGAGTTCCTGGTGCTGCTGCCCGACGTCGATGCCGCCGAGGCCCAGCGCTCGGCCGAGCGCCTGCGCGTGCTGGTCGAGGAGCGCGAGCTGCGCGCGCGCGGCGAGCCGCTGACGGTGACCGTCAGCGTCGGCATCGCGCTGGCCCGGCCCGGCGACCCGCACGCCGAGGCGATGATCGCGCGTGCCGACGAGGCGCTGTACCGTGCCAAGGCCGAGGGACGCAATCGCGTCGTCGCGGCGCCCGATCCGGTTCCCGACACAAGGAGCGTTCGATGACGAGGATGTTGAAGAGCTGCCTGCCGATCGTGGCGCTGGCGTCGGCGGCTGCCGCGTCCGCTGCGCCGGTCAATTACCGCATCGACCCGGCCCACACCTTCCCGAGCTTCGAGGCGGACCACATGGGCATCTCGGTGTGGCGTGGCAAGTTCAACCGCAGCAGCGGGCAGGTCGTGCTGGACCGCGACGCCGGCAGCGGCACGGTCACGATCGAGATCGACGCCGCCAGCATCGACTTCGGCCACGACGCGCTCAACGCCTGGGCGCGCGGCAAGGACTTCCTGGAAGCGAAGAAGTACCCGAAGGCGCGCTACACGGGCCGGCTCGAGACCTTCGTCGACGGCCGGCCGACGCAGGCCGTCGGCGAGCTGCGGCTGCACGGCGTGACGCGGCCGGTGACGCTGACGATCGGCCACTTCAAGTGCGTCCCGCACCCGCTCTCCAAGCGCGAGCTCTGCGGCGCCGACGCGACCGCGACGATCCGGCGCGACGAGTTCCGGCTCGACGCCGGCAAGGACTACGGCTTCCGGATGGACGTCGACCTGCGCATCCAGGTCGAGGCGGTGGCCGAGCGCTGAGCGCGCCTCAGCCGCCGGCCCGCTCGTACAGCGTCACCACGCAGGCGCCGCCCAGGCCCAGGTTGTGCTGCAGCGCGAGCTGCACGCCGTCGACCTGGCGGCGGTCGGCGCTGCCGCGCAGCTGCCGGGTGAGTTCGTAGCACTGCGCCAGGCCGGTCGCGCCCAGCGGGTGGCCCTTGGACAGCAGGCCGCCCGAGGGATTGGTGACGACGCGACCGCCGTAGGTGTTGTCGCCGTCCTCGACGAAGCGCTCGGCGCCGCCCTCCGGGCACAGGCCCAGGGCCTCGTAGGTGATCAGCTCGTTCTGCGCGAAGCAGTCGTGCAGCTCGCAGACGCGGATGTCCCTGGGGTCCACGCCGGCCTGCGCGTAGACGAGCTGCGCCGCCTCGCGCGTCATGTCGCTGCCGACCAGCTTCATCATCGAGCCGTCGGCGAAGCTGCCGGGCCGGTCGGTCGTCATCGCCTGCGCGGCGATGCGCACGTCGCGCCGCAGGCCGTGGCGCGCGGCGTAGGACTCGGAGACCAGCAGCGCGGCCGCCGCGCCGCAGGTCGGCGGGCAGGCCATCAGGCGCGTCATCACGCCGGGCCACAGGGCCTTGGCGTTCATCACGTCGTCCTCGCCGAGCACGTCGCGGAACAGGGCCAGCGGGTTGTTGGCCGCGTGCCGGCTGGCCTTGGCGCGGATCTTCGCGAAGGTCTCGAGGCGGGTGCCGTACTTCTGCATGTGCTCGCGCCCGGCGCCGCCGAAGTAGCGCAGCGCGAGTGGAATGGACGCCACCTCGTCGCCGGCGAGCGCCGCGCAGGTCTCGTCGAAGCGGTCGAAGGGCGAGGGCCGGTCCTCGTAGACGTTGCCCAGGGCGCCGGGGCGCATCTGCTCCATGCCGAGCGCCAGCACGCAGTCGGCGACGCCGCTTTCGATGGCCTGGCGCGCCAGGTAGAGCGCGGTCGACCCGGTCGAGCAGTTGTTGTTGACGTTGAAGATCGGCACGCCGCTCATGCCGACCTCGTAGAGCGCGCGCTGGCCGCAGGTGGAGTCGCCGTAGACGTAGCCGACGTAGGCCTGCTCGACCGCGTCGTAGCCGAGCCCGGCGTCGGCCAGCGCGGCCCGCGTGGCGGCGGCGCCCATCACCGGATAGGGATCGCTGGCGCCGGGCTTGGCGAAGGGGATCATGCCGACGCCGGCGACGAGGACGCGTTCGCTCATGGTGGATCTCCTGGGATCAGCGGCCTTCGAAGGCCGGCGGGCGCTTGGCGAAGAAGGCCTCGAGGCCTTCGTGGAAGTCGCGCGTGCGGGTGCCGGCGGCGAAGGCCTCGGCCTCGGCGTCGAGCTGGCCCGCGAAGTCGCGGTCGAGGGACTGGCGCAGCAGCCGCTTGACGCGGCCGTAGGCGAGCGTCGGCCCGGCGGCCAGGCGCCGGGCCAGGGCCATCGTCTCGGCCTCCAGCGTGGCGGCCGGCACCACGCGGTTGACGAGACCCAGGCGCAGCGCCTCGGCCGCATCGAGGCTCTCGGACAGCAGCGCGATCTCCATCGCGCGGCGCAGGCCGACGAGACGCGGCAGGGCCCACGAGCTGGAGCCGTCGCAGCTGGCGCCGACGCGCGTGTAGGCGAGGTTGAAGCTGGCGTTGTCGGCGGCGATGGCGAGGTCGCATCCGAGCGCCAGGCTCATCGAACCGCCGGCCACGGCGCCCTGCAGGCTGGCGATGACCGGCGCGTCCATCGCGGCCAGCAGCTTGAGCCCGCCGTGCAGGCCTTCGATCAGCTGCGGCGCGACCAGCGCGGCGTTGCCCCGCATCGCCGCCAGGTCGCCGCCGACGCCGAAGCTGCGGCCCGCGCCGCAGACCACGACGGCGCGCACCGAGGCGTCGGTCGCCAGTGCCATGCAGCCGGTGTGGAAGGCTTCGGCGGCGTGGGCATCGAGCGCGTTGAAGGCCGCGGGGCGGTTGAACTGCAGCACGGCGACGGCGCCGTCGCGCGTGATCTGCACGGGGGCGGGTGCGGGGGCGGTCATGGTCAGGGTCTCCGTGCGGGTCAGGCGGTGCGGCGCCGCGGTGCGCGCCGGGGGGCCGGCAGTGGGCGCGGCGCGGGCTCTGGCACGGCCACCGACTCGCGGCTCAGGCCCCGCATCAGCACGCCGATGCAGTGGTCGGCGATCTCGGTCGGGTCCAGGCCGCCGTCGGGCCGGTACCAGCGGCCGATCCAGCTCAGCGCGCCGGCCAGCGTGAACGCGGCGAGCCGCGGGTCGCAGGGCACGATCGAGCCTTCGGCGATGCCCTGGCGGATCAGTTCGCGGAACTCCATGTCCAGCCCGGCCTTCATGCGGCGCACCTTCTGGCGCGCGTCCGCCGGCAGCGACTCCTCGCCGACCCGGATGATCAGCATGCCGAAGTCCTGGGTCACGATGTCGACGTAGGCGCGCATCGCGGCATCGAGCTTGTCGATGGCGCGGCCGCCGCGGGCGTCGACCTCGCGGATCGCGCGCTGCAGCATCTCGAGCCCGGCGCGCACGCACTCGAGCAGGATCGCGTCCTTGCTGTCGACGTAGTAGTAGACGGTGGGCTTGCTGACGCCCAGGCGCTCGGCCACCTCGTCCAGCGTGCTGGCGGCATAGCCCTTCTCGTTGAAGAGCTGGGCGGCGGTGCGCAGCACCGCCTCGCGCTTGAGCGCGCGTTGCTGGGCGCGACCGCGCACGGGACCCCAGGGCGACGCGATGGGCGCGGCCTTGGTCTCAGGCATACAAGGCCTCGATCTCGCTGGCGTAGGACTTGTAGACGCTGGCGCGCCGCACCTTCATCGTCGCGGTGACCTCGCCGTCGTCGTGGTCCAGCTCCTTGGTCAACAGGTGGAACCTGCGGATCTGCGCCACCGGCGCCAGCTTCGCGTTGCCGGCGTCGACCTCGCCCTGCACCAGCGTGCGCACCTCGGGGTGCTCGGCCAGCGAGCGGAAGTGCGTGAACACCACGCCCTGCATCCGGGCCCACTGCGACACCGTCTCGAAGTCGATCTGCACCAGCGCGCCGACGAAGCGCCGCGCGTCGGCGACGATCACGCACTCCTTGATGTAGGGGCTGGCCTTCATGGCGTTCTCGACCTCGGACGGCGTCAGGTTCTTGCCGCCGGCGGTGATCATGATGTCCTTCAGGCGGTCGACGATGCGCAGCGAGCCCCGCACCTCCTGCACCACGTCGCCGGTGTGCAGCCAGCCGTCGACGATGGCGCCGGCGGTCGCCTCCGGGCTCTTGTAGTAGCCCTGGAAGACCACCGGCCCGCGCACCTGCAGCTCGCCGACGTCCGACAGGCGATGCTCGACGCCGAGCGTCGGCGTGCCCACCGTGGCCGGCACGATCGCGGCGGGGTCCTGGCCCAGCACCATGCCGCTGGTCTCGGTCATGCCGTAGACCTCGACCAGCGGCACGCCCAGCACGCGGAAGTACTGGACGATGGCCTCCGAGATCGGCGCCGCGCCGGTCAGCGCGACGCGCGCGCGGCGCAGGCCGATGAAGTTCTGCAGCGCGCGCAGCACCAGCAGGTACCAGAAGCCGAACACCAGCTTCTCCTGGAGGCTGCGCTGGGGCGCGGCCTTGAAGGCGAAGGGCGTGCAGGCGGCGAGCGCGCGCGCATAGAGCCAGCGGCGCAGGTGTCCGGTCTCGGTCATCTTGATGCTGATGGCCGAGTGCAGCTTCTCCCAGATGCGCGGCACGCCGAGGAACATCGTCGGCGCGACCTCGCGCAGGTCCTCCTGCACGGTGCGGATCGATTCGCCGAAGTCGACGCGCGAGCCGAGGTAGAGCGGCACGAAGACCGTCAGCATCTGCTCGGCGACGTGGCACAGCGGCAGGTAGGACAAGTGGCTGGTGTCGGGCCGCAGGCCCAGGCGGTCGACCACGCCCGGCGCCATCGCGGCGACGTTGCCGTAGCTGATCATCGCGCCCTTGGGCTTGCCGGTGGACCCCGAGGTGTAGATGATCAGCGCGGTGTCCTGCAGCGTCTGGCGGGCGAGCACGGCGTCGATGAAGCCCGCGCCCGCCGGCTCGGCCTGCGCGCCCAGCGCTTCCAGTTCCTCGAAGCCGATCACCAGGTCCGGTGCGAGCGCGCGGGTGTCCGCGAGGCCTTTCCTCTCCATCACGACGATCTTCTTCAGCCGCGGCAACTGGGCGCGGGCCTCGAGGATCTTGTCGCTCTGCTCCTGGTCCTCGCAGACGACGATCTCGGCGTCGGCGTGCGCCAGCACGTAGGCCACCTCGGGCGTCGGGCTGGTCGGGTAGACGCCGACCGTGACCGCGCCGACGAGTCCCGCGCCGAGTTGCGACAGCACCCACTCGATGCGGTTCTCGGACAGCACGCCGACATGGGCGCCGTCGCCCAGGCCGAGTGCGCGCAGGCCCAGGCCGACGTGCATCGCGCGCCGGTGGTAGTCGGCCCAGACTATCGGCTGCCAGATGCCGTACTCCTTCTGGCGCAGCGCCAGGCCCTGCGGGCGCGCCTGAGCGTGCGCGCGCAGCGCCTGCGGCAGCGTCAGGTGGGTGGGCAGGCCGTTCATGACAACCAGCGCTTGCGGCGCTTGTAGTGCTTCAGGTCCTTGAAGCTGCGGGCCCCGCCCTCCTGGCCGAGGCCGAGGTAGAACTCGCGCACGTCCGGGTCGCTGGCCAGCCGGGCGGCGGTGTTGTCGATCACCACCTTGCCGGTCTCCATGATGTAGCCGTAGTGCGCGACGGCCAGCGCGACCGAGGCGTTCTGCTCGACCAGCAGCATCGAGGTGCCGCGCTCGGCGTTGATGCGGGCGATGATCTCGAAGATGGTCTCGACCAGCACCGGCGACAGGCCCAGCGAGGGCTCGTCCAGCAGCATCAGCTGCGGCTCGGCGATCAGCGCACGGCCGATCGCCAGCATCTGCTGCTCGCCGCCCGACAGGTAGCCGGCGAGGCCCTTGCGGCGCTCGTGCAGGCGCGGGAAGTACTCGTAGACCTTGTCGAAGTCGGCGCCGCGCGCGCGCCGGCCGGTCAGCGCGTAGGTCGCCGCGACCAGGTTCTCCTCGACGCTGAGGTCCTCGAAGACATGCCGGCCCTCCATCACGTGGAAGACGCCGGCTCGCACCAGCGCGTGCGGCGCGAAGCCGCGCGTGTCCTGCCCGCCGAAGCGCACGTGGCCGCCGGTCATCGCGCCGTTCTGCAGCTCCAGCAGGTTGGAGATCGCCTTCAGCGTGGTGCTCTTGCCGGCCCCGTTGCTGCCGAGCAGTGCGACGATCTGGCCTCGCGGCACGGACAGCGACAGGCCGCGCAGCACCTGCACCGCCTTGTTGTAGACGACCTCGATGTTGCTGACGTCGAGGATCACGTCGCTCACGCTGCTGCTCCGTCGGCCAGGGGTGTCATCACTTGTTGAGGTCGATCCAGTCCGACGCCGGCAGCATCTTCTGGGCCTTGAAGTCGGCCTTGTAGATGCGCCCGATCGGGATGGAGTTGCCCTTGATCGACAGCGGCACGCCGATGATCCCGCCGGTGTCGAAGTTGCGGATCGAGCTGAGGGCGATCTTCATGTTCTTGCCGTTGAGCTCGTTGCCGGCGTCGAGCGTGCGGCGCGCGGCCTCGGTCAGCAGCATCGCGGCCAGGAAGCCCTGCATGTAGCCGGTCTGCTGGTAGTCGGGGCGCATCTTGCGGATGCGCTCGAGCATCGGCGACTTGCCCTCGGTGTCGTAGTAGTAGCGGTAGGGCATCACGCCCATGAAGCCGTCGGCCGCCGGACCCATCTTCATGACGGTGGTGTTGTCCATCGTCCAGAAGGTGCCCATGAACTGCGACTTCAGGCCGAGCGACTTGGCCTGGTTGATGAACTCGGGGATCGGCGCCGACACGTAGCCGTGGAAGATGGTGAAGTCCGGGTCGGCGCGACGCAGCTTGACGATCTCGGCCGACACGTCGACGCTGCCCGGCGCGGTGACGATCTCGGTGGCGAGCTCGAGCTTCAGCGCCTTGATCGCGGTGCGCGCGGCGTCGACCGGGTCGCGGCCGAACTCGGTGTCGGAATAGACCAGCGCGACCTTGGCGCCCGGCTTGGTCTGGGCGATGTAGCGCAGCAGGATCGCGACCATCTCGCTGTAGTCGGGGCCGACCATGAACTGCAGCGGGTACTTGTCGGCGTTGCTGATCTCCTTGGCGAAGGAGGCGCCGGTCATCAGGATGCCCTGGTTGCGCTCGAGCTCGGGGTTGACCGTCTTCACGAAGCCGGTGGAGTCGGCGTAGTAGAGGTTGACCTTGTTGGCGCTGGTGATGCGCTTGAAGACGGCCATCGACTGGTCGACCTTGTAGCCGGTGTCCTCGACCACGTACTTGACCTTGCGGCCCTTGACGCCGCCGCCCTCGTGCAGGATGGTCAGGTAGTCCTTGATGCCGGCGTCGATCGCGATGCCGGCGAAGGAGAACACGCCGGTCAGCGGCATCGAGGCGCCGAAGACGATGTCCTCGGCCGGCGCGGCGGCCTTGGCCGCGGCCTTCTGCGCCAGGGCCGCCGGTGCCCAGGTCGATGCGGCCGTCGCCAGGCCCAGGGCCATCAGCTCACGCTTGTTGATCGTCATGTTGTCTCCTTGATGGTGAGGATGCGACCCGGTCAGGTACGGAAGGGCCAGAGATGGAACGTCCGCCGGGTGCGGCGCCACATCTCCGCGAGCCCGAGCGGCTCGAAGATCAGGAACAGGACGATGAGCGCACCGAAGACGATGGTGCGCACCGGCGACAGGATCAGCGTCGCGTTGCCCGACAGCGGCAGCGCGCTGACGACGAGCTTCAGCAGCTCGGGCACCAGCGTCATGAAGACCGCGCCGAGCACGCTGCCCAGCACCGTGCCCATGCCGCCGACGATCACCGCCGCCAGGAAGAAGATGCTCATCAGCAGCGGGAAGCTCTCGGGCGTCACCGCGCGGAAGAAGTAGGCGAACAGCCCGCCCGCGACGCCGGCGTAGAAGGACGAGATCGCGAACGACAGCAGCTTGTAGCGCAGCAGCGGGATGCCCAGCACCTCGGCCGAGATGTCGCGGTCGCGGATCGCGATGAAGGCGCGGCCGATGCGGGTGCGGAAGAGATTGGCCGCGCCCAGCAGCAGCAGGCCGGTGATCGGCACGATCACCCAGTAGAGCTTGAACGAGGTGTCGAGCTGCCGGCCGAAGATCGTCGCCGGCGGCACCGACAGGCCGGCCGTGCCGCCGGTGAGCTGGCTGAAGTGCGAGAAGACGAAGTGCGCGATGACGCCGGCCGCGATGGTCGCGATCGCCAGGTACAGGCCCTTGACGCGCAGCGAGGGCAGGCCGACCAGCACGCCGGCGAGCATCGCGACGACGCCGCCGCCCAGCAGGTTGAGCAGCATCGGCGTGCCGTAGCGCAGCTGCAGGATCGCCACCGTGTAGGCGCCCAGGCCCATGAAGGCCGCCTGGCCCAGGCTCACCAGGCCGGTGTAGCCGGTCAGGATGTTGAGGCCCATCGTGCTGGCGATGTTGATCGCGACCAGGCAGGCGAGGTAGAGCCAGTACTCGTTGGCGACGAAGGGGAAGAGCAGCAGCAGGCCGCCGCCGGCCAGCGCCCAGCGCTGTTGCGTGACGCTGTCGAACAGCGCCGCGTCGGCGGCGTAGCTCTGCTTGGCGGAACCGATCCTCATGGCGTGCTCACAGCCTTTCGATCTCGTGGGTGCCGAACAGGCCGTAGGGACGGACCATCAGGATCAGCACCAGCAGCGAGAAGGTGGCGAGCAGCTTGTACTCGCCGCCGATGTAGAAGCCGGCCAGCGCCTCGACCACGCCGACGATCACGCCGCCCACCAGGGCGCCGGCCACGCTGTCGAGGCCGCCGAAGATCACCACCACCAGCACCGACAGGCCGAACACGCCCATCACCGACGACAGCCCGCCGATCGATCCGACGACGATGCCGGCCACGCCGGCGATGGCGGCCGCGGCCATCCAGGTCATGGAGAACACCCGCGGCACGTTGATGCCGACCGAGTAGGCGGCGGCCTGGTCGGCCGCCGTGGCGCGCAGCGCGACGCCGCCGCGCCAGTAGCGAAACAGCAGCAGCACGGCGGTGATCAGCAGCACTGCGATCCAGAAGCCGTAGAAGATCTTCGGCGACACGAAGGCCTGGCCGATGACGATGTGCTTGGCGGGCAGGAACTCGGGCAGGCGTTGCTGGTCGGCGCTCCAGACCAGTTCGACCAGGCCGACCAGCATCGAGGCCAGGCCGACCGTCACCATGAAGGACGAGATCGGCGACTCGCCCAGCATGGGCCGGATCAGCGTGCGCTCGACGACCGCGCCGAACGCGGCCGACACCAGCAGCGCACCGGGGATGGCCAGCCAGATCGGCAGCGCGAAGCCGGCCGCGAAACTGAAGAAGACGTAGGCGCCCAGCATCAGCATCTCGCCGATCGCGATGTTGACGACGCGCGTGGCCTTGTAGATCAGCACGAAGGCCAGGCCGGTCAGAGCGTACAGGCCGCCGGTGCCGACACCGGCCAGCGTGATCTCGAAGAGCAGCCACCAATCCATGTCAGGCGGCTTTCCTGGCTGCAGCGCCGGCTTGCGCTGCCCGCTGGAAGCGCTCGCGCAGCGCCTCGACATTGCCGGACCCGAGGTAGGCCTTGACGACCTCCGGATTGCCCTGCACCTCGCCCGGCAGGCCGCTGGCGATGACCTGACCGAAGTTCAGCACCACGACGTGGTCCGACAGGTCCATGACCATCCCCATGTCGTGCTCGACCATCAGCACGGTGACGCCCCACTCGCGCCGCACCTCGAGGATGAAGCGCGCCATGTCCTCGGTCTCTTCGCGGTTCATGCCCGCGACCGGCTCGTCCAGCAGCAACAGCTTGGGCCGCATCGCGAGCGCGCGCGCCAGCTCGACGCGCTTCTGCAGGCCGTAGGACAGCGCACCGACCGGCGCCTTGCGGATGTGGTCGATCTCGAGGAAGTCGATGATGCGTTCCTCGATCTCGCGGCGCAGGTCTTCCTCCTCGCGCCGCGCCCCGGGCGTGTAGAACAGCGCCTGCAGCGCGTTCGTGCGCAGGTGGCAGTGGCGGCCGAGCTTGATGTTGTCCAGCACCGTCATGCCGCGGAACAGCGCGATGTTCTGGAAGCTGCGCGCCAGGCCCAGCGCGGCGCGCTTCGGCGGCGGCAGGCCGGCGAGGTCGTGGCCGTCGAAGACCATGGTCCCGGCGGCCGGGCGGTAGAAGCCCGACAGCGTGTTGAACACCGAGGTCTTGCCCGCGCCATTGGGTCCGATGACCGAGGTGATCGAGCCCGGCTCGACGCAAAAGCTCACGCCGTTCAGGGCCTTCACGCCGCCGAAGGCGAGCGACAGGCCATCGACCTTCAGCAGGCTGGGCGAAGCGGGAGCGGGCACCTGGTCTCCTGGAGCCGCCGCGCGACGGCAGGACTCGTTTGATTTCTACTCTTCGGTAGGAGATCGATTCTTGAGTAGCTTCGAGTCCGGCGCAAGCGCCGCGAGCCGGGGACAAACCCGGGGCCGCGCGGTCGCTCAGTTAGCATCGCCGCCCATGCGCAGCCCCTACGAGCTCCTGATCGGCTGGCGCTACACCCGCGCCGGGCGTGGCGGGCGGCGCAACGGCTTCATCTCCTTCATCTCCGGCGTGTCGATGCTCGGGATCGCGCTCGGCGTGGCGGCGTTGATCATCGTGCTGTCGGTGATGAACGGTTTCCAGAAGGAAGTGCGCGACCGCATGCTGAGCGTCATCGCGCATGTCGAGGTGTTCGACGTGCGCGGCGACGCGCTCGCCGACTGGCGTACCACCGCCGCCGCCGCGATGCGCAACCCCGAGGTCGTCGGCGCCGCGCCCTTCATCGCGACGCAGGCCCTGCTGGCGCGCGGCGAGGACATGCGCGGCGCGATCGTGCGCGGCATCGACCCCGCCGAGGAGCCGAAGGTGACGCCGCTGGCCGCGCAGCTGAAGGACAGCGCCTTCGCGCAGCTGCAGCCGGGCGCCTGGGGCATCGTGCTGGGCGGCGAGCTGGCTCGCTCGCTCGGCGTGCGCAGCGGCGATCCGGTCACGCTGGTCACGCCCAACGGCCAGGTCACGCCGGCCGGCGTGGTGCCGCGCTTGCGCCAGATGACGGTCGTCGGCGTCTTCAACGCCGGCCACTACGAGTACGACAGCGGCCTGGCCCTGATCCACGTCGAGGACGCGGCCAAGCTGTTCCGCGTCGAGGGGCCGACCGGCGTGCAGCTGAAGCTGCGCGACCAGCAGGATGCGCGGCGCGTCGCGGCCGAGCTGCAGGCCGACCTGGGACCTGGCGTCGTCGTGCGCGACTGGACGCGCACCAACCGCAACTGGTTCGACGCGGTGCAGCTCGAGAAGCGGATGATGTTCATCATCCTCACGCTGATCGTCGCGGTCGCCGCCTTCAACCTGGTCAGCACCCTGGTGATGACGGTCACCGACAAGCAGGCCGACATCGCGATCCTGCGCACGCTGGGCGCAAGCCCGCGTTCCATCATGGGCATCTTCATGGTCCAGGGCGCGGCCTCGGGCGTGATCGGCACGCTGGCCGGCCTGGGGCTGGGCCTGCTGGTGGCGCTGAACATCGACGTCATCGTGCCGGCGCTCGAGCGCCTGTTCAACGCCAGTTTCCTGCCGGGCAGCATCTATCTCATCAGCCGCATGCCCAGCGACCCGCAGTCGGCCGACATCGTACCGATCGGCGTGATCTCGCTGCTGCTGGCCTTCGTCGCGACGCTGTACCCGAGCTGGCGCGCCAGCCGCGTGCAGCCGGCGCAGGCGCTGCGCTATGAATGAGGGAGTCCTCTCGGCCCGCGGCCTGCACAAGCGCTACCGCGAAGGCGGGCTCGACGTGTCGGTGCTGCAGGGCGTGAACCTGCAGGTCGAGCGCGGCGAGACGCTGGCCGTGGTCGGCGCCTCCGGGTCGGGCAAGAGCACGCTGCTGCATCTGCTGGGCGGGCTGGACGCGCCCACCGCCGGCAGCGTGCAGCTGATGGGCGAGGACTTCGCGACGATGAGCGCCGCGGGCCAGGGCGCATGGCGCAATCGTCATCTCGGGTTCATCTATCAGTTCCACCACCTGTTGCCCGAGTTCAGCGCGCTCGACAACGTGGCGATGCCGCTCTTCATCCGCCGCCTGCCGCGCGAGCAGGCGCGCGAGCAGGCGCGTGCGACGCTCGCGGCCGTGGGGCTGGCGACGCGCACGGCGCACCGGCCGTCCGAGCTGTCGGGCGGCGAGCGCCAGCGCGTCGCCGTCGCGCGCGCGCTGGTCACGAAGCCCGCCTGCGTGCTGGCCGACGAGCCGACCGGCAACCTCGACCGCGCCACCGCCGACGGCGTGTTCGATTTGATGCTCGGACTGGCGCAGGCCCAGGGCACGGCCTACATCGTCGTGACCCACGACGAGTCGCTGGCCGCACGCTGCGGACGGCGGCTGCGGCTGGACCGCGGCGTGCTGTCGGCCTAGTGCCGCGACGACGTCACTGCACGTACATCACGCGCATGCCGACCGGATCGGCGCCGGCCCGCTCCATCACGCGGATGGTCGCCTGCCTGGGCTTGAAGCCCTCGGGCAGGGCCAGCGTGCCGCGCAGCGTCTCGTAGGCACCAACGGACACGGCGATCGGCGGCAGGGCATGAGCTGCCTCGGCGCCGCCGCCGGCCGGCGAGCCGGCGACGGTGAACTGCACGACGCCGGTGAAGGCCTTGGCCGACCGCGGCCGCGACAGCACCACGTCGTAGACCAGCTTGCCGTCCTGCTGCGTGAAAGTGGCGGCACGCACCGACACGCCGCCGCCGCGCGGATCGGGCGGCAGGGCGGCCAGCAAGGCCAGGTTGTCGTTGCGCAACTTGTCGGCGCCGCTGCGGCTGGCGCCCAGTTCGTCGGCGAGCGTCTTCTTCTCGGCCAGTGCGGTCTCGAGCTGACGCGTCGCGGTCGCCAGCGCGCCGTCGAGCCGCACGCGCTCGGCCTCGGCCTTGTCGAAGGCCGCGCGCAGCTGCACGGACTCCTGCGCCGACAGCCGCGGCGGCAGGTGATTGCGCTGCACGTACAACACGCCGGCCACGCCGATCGCCACGCCGAGCAACAACAGGAGCAACCAGCGCGGCACGCCGCGGCGACGGCGGCTGCCATAGGGGTCGAAGGCAACGGGTTTGGCGAGAGGCATCGGACGGAGCGGGGCAGCAGGGCAGTCGGCGGGAAGGGTAACGCCTGCGGGACCGTTGGGTGCAACACGATGTGCCAGGATCTAGCATCGCATCCTGACCCACTCCGCCGCCGGACCAGGCCCATGGACAGAAAACTCGTCAGCTCGGGCTCCAGCTTCGAGGCGCAGATCGGCTATTCGCGGGCGGTCGTCGCCGGCGACTGGGTGTTCGTCTCGGGCACGACCGGCTTCGACTACGCCTCGATGACGATCGAGGACGACGTGACTCGCCAGGCCGAGCAGTGCCTCAGGAACATCGAGGCCGCACTGCAGCAGGCGGGCGCGAGCCTGCGGGACGTCGTGCGCGTCACCTACGTGCTGCCGCGCGTCGAGGACTTCGAGCCCTGCTGGCCAGTGCTGCGGCGCTACCTCGGCGAGGTGCGGCCGGCCGCGATGATGATCTCGGCAGGCCTGGCCGACCCGCGCATGAAGATCGAGATCGAGGTCACCGCGCTCAAGCGGCGGTCGAACGATGCCGAGGCCGTCGTGGACCGCACGCCATGACGCAGCGCGGCGGCATCGAGTACGTGGACCGGCGGCGTCACTTCTTCCTGGCGGTGTCGGTGGTCGAAGCCGGCGGTGCGGCCGGCTTCTGCTGGTCGCCGATCACGCCCTTGAGCGGGCAGATCGAGAAGGCGGGGCACTTCTGGCAGCCGACGGCAACGGCAACGGGGCACAGGGTCATGGCGGGTCCTTCGGAGGGACTGGCTGGAACTCCGAGCATAGGCATCCGCCGAGCCGCTGTCCAACGCCGCCCGCCGAAAGGCAAGACGCCCGGTGCGATCGACTCGACACCGGGCGTCTGCGGCACGAGGCCGCGGGGTCACTTGCCCTTCTGCGCGAAGTGCTCGTCGTAGCGGAACACGAAGTCCTTGTCCTTCAGCGGCGTGTGGCAGCCGCGGCAGGCGGCGCCGGGCTCGGGACCCTTCTGGCCGTTGCCCAGGTAGGAGGCGTAGACCCAGTTGCCGTTCCTCAGCGCCTCGGGCACGTCCTCGCCCCAGCCCTTGTTCTTGCCCATGACGAAGGCGCGCAACAGGTCGCCCTTGACGAGCTTGCCGTCCGGCCCGGTCTCGAGCGTGCCGTCGGCCTTGGCCTTGGCGGCGTAGTTCTCCATGACGAAGACACTGCCGTTGGCGAAGCCGCCGGCGGCCGTGGCCTTGGCCGCGACCGGGTTCATGTAGATCTCGCGCACCTGCTTGGCGTCGGGGCGCTGCACGGCCGAGAGGAACTTGGGCCAGGTCTTGTAGTCGGCCGGCAGGGCGAGTTCGCCGTCCTTCAGAACGGGAACCGGCGCTTCCATCATGCCGGCGCAGCCGGCGACGAGGGTGGCTGCGGCGGCCAGGCCGAGCACCAGAGCGGTGGGGCGGAACTTCATCGTGGCATCCTCGGGGTGGTGAAAAACTGTCCTCGAATGCTAGGCCGAACGGCCGGAATCGGAAGCGGGTTTCCAGGTGCATCCGAATCCGGGGGCTCGCACGTAGTTCCTGCCCCGCGGCGGTTCGGTGGTTCCTGAGCCGGTGCCCCCCATGTGGATCGACACCCACTGCCATCTCGACGCGCCGGAGTTCGAGGCCGACCGCGACGCCATCGTGGCCCGGGCGCGCGCCGGCGGCGTCTGCCAGATCGTGCTGCCGGCCGTCGCGCCCTTCGACTTCGACACCGTTCGCGAACTGGCCCATGCCCATGGCCTGAGCTACGCGCTCGGCATCCACCCGATGTACACCGGCCCGCTGGACGACGGCGCGCTGGTGGCCCTGCGCGAGGCGCTGTCGGCGCACCGCGACGATCCGCGCCTGGTGGCGGTCGGCGAGATCGGGCTGGACCACTTCGTGCCGGGCCTGGACCACGACAAGCAGGACTACTTCTACACGCGCCAGCTGGCCCTGGCGCGCGACCTGGGGCTGCCGGTGCTGCTGCACGTGCGGCGCTCGGCCGACGCGCTGCTCAAGCAGTTGCGGCGCTTTCGCGTGAGCGGCGGCATCGCCCACGCCTACAACGGCAGTGCCGAACAGGCGCGCGCCTTCATCGACCTGGGTTTCAAGCTCGGCTTCGGCGGAGCGATGACCTTCGAGCGGGCGCTGCAGCTGCGGCGGCTGGCGACGGGCCTGCCGCTGTCGGCCCTGGTGCTGGAGACCGACGCGCCCGACATCCCGCCGCAGTGGCTGTACCGCACGGCCGCGCAGCGAGCGGCCGGCGAGACCAGCCGCAACGAGCCCGCCGAGCTGCCGCGGATCGCGGCCGAGCTGGCGCGGCTGCGCGGCATCGAGCCGGCCGCGCTGGCAGCGGCGAGCCGCGACAACGCGCATGCGGCCCTGCCGCGGCTGGCGGCGCTGGAGGCGGCCGAGGTGATCGCGTGAGGCCGACGCTGCCGGCGAGCGACGACCTGCTCCAGGGCCTGCCGCCGGTGGTCGGGCGGGCCACGCGCCTGGTGGTCCTCGGCAGCTTCCCGGGCGTCGCGTCCTTGCAGGCCGGGCGCTACTACGCGCATCCGCGCAACCAGTTCTGGCCGTTGCTGTCGGCGATCTGGAGCGTCGACCTGGCCGCGCTGCCCTACGCGCGCCGGCTGGCCGAGATCCGGGCCCGCGGCCTGGGCCTGTGGGACGTGTACGCCGCCTGCCGGCGCCAGGGTAGCCTCGACACGGCGATCCGCGAGGCCGTTCCCAACGACCTGGCCAGCCTGCGCCGGCGCGCGCCCGGGCTCGAGGCGGTGGCGCACAACGGCGGCGAGTCGGCCCGCGCCGCGGCGCTGACGGCAGCACTGGGCTGGACGGTCCATCGCCTGCCGTCCAGCAGCCCGGCCAACGCCAGCTGGTCCTTCGAGCGCAAGCTGGCGGCCTGGCGGGCCGTGTTCGTGCAGCACGGCCTGGTCGCATGAAGCCACGCATGCCGATCCTGGCGCCGGCCACGGTGTCCGAGTCCGACGGCGTGCGCTACCTGCACCTGGGCACGCCGTGGGTGCAGGGCGCGATGCGGATCGCGAAGCCGCAGAAGATCGAGCTCGAGTATGTACAGCGCATGATGGCCTGGACGCTGCTGCGCCCGGACCTCGGCGTCGCCGGTCATGCGGTGCAGCTGGGGCTGGGCGCCGGCTCGATCACGCGCTTCTGCCACAAGCCCCTGCGCTGGCGCACCACGGCGGTCGAGATCAACGCCAGCGTGATCGGCGTGTGCCGGCTGTGGTTCAAGCTGCCGGCCGACGATGCGCGACTGCAGGTCGTCGAGGCCGACGCCGGGGCCTACGTGGCCGACGCCCGGCATCACGGCACCGCCGACGCGCTGTGCGTCGATCTCTACGACCACGAGGCGGCCGCGCCGGTGCTCGACGACCTGGCCTTCTACCGGGGCTGCCACGCGCTGCTGGCCGACGGCGGGGTGATGAGCGTCAACCTGTTCGGTCGCGACGTGAGCTTCGGGCGCAGCGCCGAGCGCATCGCCGCAGCCTTCGGCGACGCGCGCGTGGCGATGCTCAGGCCCACGCGCGAAGGCAACACCATCGTGCTGGCCTGGAAGGGCGAGGCGTTGCCGCCGCGCAGCGTCCTGGCCGAACGCGCCGAGCGCATCGAGACTTCTTTCCAGCTGCCGGCGCGCAAGTGGCTCAAGCTCTTGCAGAATCTGCCGGACCGCGAGGCGACCGCCGCATGAACACCCGCACCTCCACCGCCCCCCGCCGCGGCGACAAGGCCGACAAGCCGGCGGCCGACGCGCCGCGCGGCCCGCTGCACTGGCGCCAGCTGGTGACCTGGCTGCTGGCCGACGGCGTGATCACGCTCGACGAAGGCAAGCGCGTCGCGCAGCGCTTCGGCGCCGGCGACAGCGCCCAGCACCCGCTGGTCCGGCTGGCGAGCGCCGGGCTGGTCCACGCGAAGACCGCGGCGGCGCTCGACGTCGAGGCCCTGACCGAGTGGCTGGCGGCGCACTGCAAGCTGCCCTATCTGCGCATCGACCCGCTGAAGGTCGACGTGGCCCGCGTCGCCGACGTGATGAGCGCCACCTACGCCGAGCGCCGCCGCGCGCTGCCGGTGCAGGTCGGTGCGACCGAGGCGCTGGTGGCGACCTGCGAGCCTTTCGACGCCGACTGGGTGCCCGAGATCGAGGCGCACACGCGCAAGACCATCAAGCTGGTGCTGGCCAGCCCGCCCGAGATCCAGCGCTACACGACCGAGTTCTATTCGCTGTCGAAGTCGGTGCGCGCGGCGCAGAAGAGCGGCGAGATCGCCGGCCCGGCCAGCTTCGAGCAGCTGGTCGAGATGGGCAAGAGCAACAAGCAGCTCGATGCCAACGACCAGGGCGTGGTGCAGGTCGTCGACTGGCTGTGGCAGTACGCCTTCGACCAGCGCGCCTCCGACATCCACCTCGAACCGCGTCGCGAGATGGGTGCGATCCGCTTCCGCATCGACGGCGTGCTGCACACTGTCTACCAGGTGCCGCTGTCGGTGATGAGCGCGATGACCAGCCGCGTCAAGCTGCTGGGCCGCATGGACGTGGTCGAGAAGCGCCGCCCGCTCGATGGCCGCATCAAGACGCGGCGGCCGGCCGCCGACGGCAGCGGCGGCGCCACGCGCGACGTCGAGATGCGGCTGTCGACGCTGCCCACGGCCTTCGGCGAGAAGATGGTGATGCGCATCTTCGACCCCGACAACGCGGTCAAGCCGCTGTCGGGGCTGGGCTTCGCGCCCCACGAGGCCAAGACCTGGGAGCAACTGGTCACGCGCTCGCACGGCATCGTGCTGGTCACCGGGCCGACCGGGTCGGGCAAGACCACCACGCTGTATTCCACGCTCAAGCGCCTGGCGACCGACGAGGTCAATGTCTGCACCGTGGAGGACCCGATCGAGATGATCGAGCCGGCCTTCAACCAGACCCAGGTGCAGGCCTCGATCGATCTCGGCTTCGCCGAGGGCCTGCGTGCGCTGATGCGCCAGGACCCGGACATCATCATGGTCGGCGAGATCCGCGACCTGGAGACCGCCGAGATGGCGATCCAGGCTGCGCTGACCGGCCACCTCGTGTTCAGCACGCTGCACACCAACGATGCGGCTGCGGCCGTCACGCGGCTCACCGACCTGGGCGTGCCGCCCTACCTGATCGGCGCCACCGTCATCGGCGTGCTGGCGCAACGCCTGGTGCGCACCTTGTGCCCGGCCTGCAAGCAGCCCGACGACGCAAGCACGACGCGCGAGGTGCTCGACGAGGCGATCAAGCCCTGGAAGCTCGGCGGCGAGTACCGGCCGTACAAGCCGGTCGGCTGCCTGGAATGCCGGCACACGGGCTACCGCGGCCGCGCCGGGCTGTACGAGCTGCTCGAAGTGGGCGACGCGCTGCAGACCTGCATCCATCCGCAGTACGACGCCGCGGCCCTGCGCCGCCAGGCCCTGAAGCAGGGCCTGCAGCCGCTGCGGCTGGCCGGCGCGATGAAGGTCGCCCAGGGCGTGACGACGCTCGACGAGGTCCTGCGTTCCACGCCGCGCTGGGAGCACTGAGGCCGCTCGCGGCGCGGCCGGCTCGCTGAGGCCCAGGGTTCCTGACATGCGGGCTGCTGCGCTGCAGCGCTACGTGTAAACCACACAGGGCGCGCGCGCGGCCCCTTCCTAGAATGCGCTGCACGCCAAGGGCCCGCCCGGCGATACAACAAGGAGACCGCGCGTGAAGATCAAGAGTCAACGCGACTTCGCGTCGGGGGTGATGTTCCTCGCCATCGGCGTGGGCTTCGCGATCGGCGCCACCAGCTACAGCTTCGGCACGTCGGCCAAGCCGGGCCCCGGCTACTTCCCGCTGCTGCTCGGCGTGATCCTCGCGATCCTCGGCTCGGCGGTGCTGTTCAAGTCCATCACCATCGAGAGCGACGGCGGCGACCCGATCGGCGACATCGCCTGGAAGCCGCTGCTGCTGATCCTGGGCGGCGTCGTGGTGTTCGGCCTGCTGCTGCCGCGGCTCGGCATGGTGCTCACGATCCCGATCCTGATCCTGATCGCGAGCCTGGGCGGCGACGAGTTCCACTGGAAGGGCGTGGTCGCCACGGCGGTCATCCTCACGATCGGCAGCTGGGGCATCTTCGTCAAGGGCCTGAGCCTGACCATCCCGGTGTGGCCGACCTTCCTGGCGGGTTGAAGCGAGGCGCACGACATGGATCTGCTCAACAACCTCGCGACCGGCTTCGGCGTCGCGCTGTCCTTCCAGAACCTGCTGTATGCCTTCTTCGGCTGCGTGCTGGGCACGCTGATCGGCGTGCTGCCGGGCCTGGGCCCGGTCGCGACGATCGCGATGCTGCTGCCGTCGATCTACGCGCTGGACGCGACCCCGGCGCTGATCATGCTGGCCGGCATCTACTACGGCGCGCAGTACGGCGGGTCCACCACCGCCATCCTGATCAACGTGCCGGGCGAGTCGAGCTCGGTCGTCACCGCGATCGACGGCTACCAGATGGCGCGCCAGGGTCGCGCCGGTGCAGCGCTCGCGACCGCCGGCCTCGGCAGCTTCTTCGCCGGCACCGTGGGCACGATGATCCTCGCGGCCTTCGCGCCGCCGCTGACCGAGCTGGCCTTCAAGTTCGGCCCGGCGGAATACTTCTCGCTGATGGTGCTAGGCCTGATCGGCGCTGTGGTGCTCGCCTCGGGCTCGCTGGTCAAGGCGATCGCGATGATCATCCTCGGCCTGCTGCTGGGGCAGATCAACACCGACGTGATCTCGGGCACGCCGCGCTACAGCTTCGACATCCCCGAGCTGACCGACGGCATCGGCTTCGTCGCGATCGCGATGGGCGTGTTCGGCTTCGGCGAGATCATCGCCAACCTCGGCCGTCCCGCCGAGCACCGCGAGGTCTTCACCAAGTCGGTCGGCGGCCTGATGCCGACCAAGGAAGACTTCAAGCTCGCCGCGCCGGCGGTGCTGCGCGGCACGGCGCTGGGGTCGATCCTCGGCGTGCTGCCGGGCGGCGGTGCGCTGCTGGCCTCGTTCGCGGCCTACACGCTGGAGAAGAAGGTCGCCAAGGACCCCAGCAAGTTCGGCAAGGGCGCGATCCAGGGCGTGGCCGGCCCGGAGTCGGCCAACAACGCCGGCGCGCAGACCAGCTTCATCCCGATGCTGACGCTCGGCATCCCGCCCAATGCGGTGATGGCGCTGATGGTCGGTGCGATGACGATCAAGGGCATCCAGCCCGGCCCGCAGGTGATGACCAGCAATCCGGACCTGTTCTGGGGCCTGATCGCCAGCATGTGGATCGGCAACCTGATGCTGGTGATCCTGAACCTGCCGCTGATCGGCATCTGGATCAAGCTGCTGACCGTGCCCTACC
>NZ_CADEFR010000020.1 GCF_902826655.1 uncultured Methylibium sp.
GCCGCCGCAGCCGTCAGATGAGACTGTCGCGTTCCACACGAAACGGCATAGAGCCATGCTACGGCCTCGGCTCTCCTCTAGAAAGTTCCATCTTCGTACGTGCGGCCGGGACGCCGAGCGGTGCGATAGGCGACCTAAATTTCAACGGATGGAAGCTGACGCCTCGCGCCAGCCGGCTGCCTCAGGCCGGCAGCCGAGTCAGTCCTGAAACGGCGGCCGGCCTCGTAGCCGCCGCGCGATCAGCCCCGGCAGCCGCAGCAGGAACTCCACCATCAACCGCGTGTGCATCCACGTCAGCAGAACGTTGTCGCGGACGTAACGGAAGTGCGAGACGCCGCCTTCGTCGGCGCTCAGGTACTTGACCGGGGCGTCGCGGTTGATGGGCTTGACGCCGCGCCAGGCCAGGCGCACGACGGCCTCGGTGTCGAAGTCGAAGCGGCGCATCCAGGGCTGGCGGGCCATCACGGCCGCGAGCGCCGCGACCGGATAGACCCGGAATCCGTACAAGGAATCGGCCACGCCGGCGCCCAGCGTTTCCAGATTGGTCCACCAGTTGGACACGCGCCGGCCGCGCACGCGCAGCAGCGGCGCGCTGGCGTCGAAGACGGGGTGGCCCAGGATCATCGCGTCGGGCCGCGCGATCGACGCCTGCATGAAGTCGCCGATCAGCGCGGCCGGGTGCTGGCCGTCGGCGTCCATCGTCAGCGCGTGGGTGTAGCCGGCCTGCTGCGCCGCGCGCAGGCCGTGCAGCACGGCCGCGCCCTTGCCCTGGTTGTGCGGCAGCACCAGCACGCGCAGGCCGGTGTCGACGGCGGCCATGCGCTGCGCGACCTCGGCCGTGCCGTCGGTGCTGCCGTCGATCACGACCCACACCGGGTTCCACTGCGCGCGCGCCGCGGCGATGGTCTCGGCGAGCTGGCGTCCCGTGTCGTAGCTCGGGATCAGCACCAAGTGGGTGGCCGACGAGGATGACGACACCCCGCTCGCCGAGCGCGGCGATCGACCCTCCGCGAGGGTGGCGCCTTGCTTGGGGCGGCCCGGCGCGGCGGCGCTCACTGGACTACCCTCCGCGCAGAGCGCTCCGGGATTCGCGCTTGGGAGCGGCCCGGCGCGCTCATGCGGCGGCGGGCGCGCTGCGCGGTTTGACGCCGGCGGCGAAGTAGGCCTCCAGCCGGGCCAGCAGCGCGTCGGTGTCGTCCTCGGGCGCGAAGCGTTCGCCCAGCCGCACCGAGAAGCGGATCGGCAGCGGCGGCAGGCGCCACAGCGGCCAGCCCTTGCCGAGGTAGGGCGAGTCGGTGTCGATGAAGACGGTCTGGATCGGCGCACCGGCCAGCTTGGCGATCAGCGGCACGCCGGGCATGAAGGGGTTGACCGGCTGGCGCGTGGTGCGCGTGCCTTCGGGAAAGATCACCAGCTGCCCGCCGCGCTGCAGGTCCTGCACGGCCAGGCGGATCAGGCCGCGCGGCGAGTCGTTGCGGATGTAGCGCGCCAGCCGCGCGCCGGCGCCGAGGAAGGGGTTGCGCATCAGGCCGGCCTTCATGATGCAGGCGCTGTGCGGCAGCCGCGCCACCAGCATCAGCGCATCCAGCAGGCTGGGATGGTTGGCCACGACGATCAGGCCGCGCTCGTCGCGCAGCGCGTCCAGCACCTGGGCGTCGAGCCGGATCATGCCGCTCAGGCGCGCCAGCGCCCAGTAGAGGCGGTAGCCGTAGGCGATGCCGGCGCGGCCGACGACCAGGCCGCGCTCGCGCGGCAGCAGCGGGTACAGCAGCAGCGCGACCAGGTTCCAGACTGTCGACATCACGCCCAGCAGCAGCAGCTGGGCGTGCAGCCACAGGGTCAGCGGCAGCTTCAGCAGGTGCGCCACCGTTTCAGTCCCTGGTCGACACCTGCGCGGACGACGTCGCGAAGATCCAGCTGTAGGCGATGCCGAAGGACAGGTGCTCGCGTTGGCGCAGCAGCGGACTGTCGCCGTAGCGCGCGCCGTGCAGGCTGTCGAACTTGACGAAGAGGCCGGCCCAGCTGCGGTCGAAGCGCCGCGACAGCGCGGCCACGAACTGCAGGCCGCCGTAGCCGGCGCGGGCGCGGTAGGCCGGGCGTCCGGGCGTGGCGTCGGCCTCGGGCACGTCGTAGAAATAGGCGTTGTAGCGGCGGCTGCCGAACACCGGGCCGGCCAGCATGCCGAGGTTCCAGCCGGAGTTGCCGACGTCGGGCAGGTCGAGGTTGACGTTGGGCGTGGCGACCCAGCCGATGGCCCGCGGCTTGGACTCGAGCGTGAAGGCGGCGCGCAGCGGGGCGCGCAGGTCGAGCTTCCAGCCGGTGCCGCGCGACAGCGTCCAGTTGAGGTTGGGGCCGAGCTCGAAGGTCGGGGCCAGGTCGTCCATGCCGCGGCGTGCGTCGTTGTCCTCGCTGCGCGTCGGCGCACCGGCGCCGGCGCTGAGGTCGAAGTCGAAGCGGTCGGTCTCGACCAGCACGGCGCGCGCGCCGTCGCGGTCGGCCTTGAAGATCTCGCCGCGATAGACGAGGTAGGGCACCGGCAGCAGCCAGGCGTGCGACTGGTCGGCGCCGCGGTAGTGCGGCAGGCGCAGCGCGCCGACGCCCAGGCCCAGTTCCCACAGCGGACGCTCGGCCGCCGCGGTGGGCAGGGCGGGCAGGGCGAGCGCGGCACCGGACACCAGCGCGGCCGCCCGCCGCAGGCGCCGGCTCATGCGCCCACGCGGTCGATCCGACCCGCGGCGAAGGCGTGGGCCTCGATCTCGACCAGCAGGTCGCTGCGGCAGATGTCGGCTTCCAGGTAGAGCGCGTGGCGCGCGAACGGCGTCGCGGCGCCGACCTCGGCCTCGAGCGTGGCGCGCACCGACGGCGCCTGCTCGGCATGGCGCACGTAGACGGTCGCCTCCAGCGTGGCCAGGTCGAAGCGCGCATCGCCGCGCGCATTGGCCGCGGCGACGACGGCGCGCAGGTTGTTCAGCGTCTCGCGCGTCTGCGCCAGCACGTCGCCGGCGTGCACGCTGGCATGGCCGACGATGCTGGACGTGCCCGAGATCAGCAGCGCGACCTGGTCGGCGCCGGCCTCGACCAGCGCCGCGCGCGAGAAGGTCGGGCTGCGCACGCCGTAGTCGCGCGGGTAGTGGTAGGCCGACACCTGGCGCGGGTTCTCGACCGGCAGCGCGGGCCGCAGGCCGGCCAGGAAGCGCACGCAGAACGGGCCTTCGCGCGTGCCCAGGGCGCAGGCCGCGGGCGCGCCCTCGAAGGCCGGGCGGCGCGCGTCGAGGAAGGCCTGCTGCCGGCCGGCGTTGAAGCGCCGGTAGCGCTCGGTGCCGGCGGCATCGGCGTTGATGTGCGGCAGGTAGTTCCAGATCCGCTGCAGGTGGGTGAAGCCGGTCTGGTCGAGCGTGGCGAAGACGTCGCCGTAGGCGCGGCGCGCCAGCGCCTCGAGGTCTTGCCCGTGCTCGTCGAGGTCGAGCGCGCCATAGAGCCAGTGGCCGTTGTGGCGCCAGCGCACGCAGCCGCTGCGGCCGGCGAGCAGCGGGCCGTCGCTGCACCAGGCGTCGAGCATCGGGCCGTCCTGCAGCAGGCGGCGCGTCGCGACACCCGCCGGCGAGTCGATGCCGATCGGCGCCTGCAGGTCGTACAGCAGCCCGCCCAGCGCCGACGGCACGCCGGGGGCGGACCAGGCCGAGGCCGCGAGACGCCGGACGCTCAGTCGCGGACTCAGGGTGGTGGCCGCCACGGTCAGCGCGCCTCGAGGATGTTCTCGCCGGCGAGCGGCCCCATGTCCTCGATGTTGCGGTGCCGGCGCTTCCAGCCGGCCCAGCTGCGACGCCAGTTGCGGATCGAGATCATGTAGTAGATGCCCTTCAGGGCCCACAGCGAGGGCTTGATCGGGCTGTTGCCGTACAGGTCGCCGGCCAGCAGCGAGAGCAGCGCTTCCTTGACCCGCAGCGGGTTGGCCGGGTACATGAACATCTCGCGGATCGTCGGGTTGGTGACCCGGAAGATGAACCACGAGAACTCCTTCGGGCCGATCTTCAGGCGCTTCTCGAAGACCTTGCGCGCGCGCGCGGCCTCGGCCGGGCGGTCGAGCGTGGTCGCGACCAGGTCGACGGCGTCGAAGGCGCTGTGCATCGCCAGGTAGACGCCCGAGGAGAACATCGGGTCGATGAAGGTGTAGGCGTCGCCCAGCATCACGTAGCGCCCGCCGGCGGCGTGCGAGGCGATGTAGGAGTAGTTGCCGGTGGCGTGCACCTGGTGGCCGACCAGCGTGGCGTCCTTCAGGCGGTCGGCGAGTTCCGGGCACAGCGCGATGGTGTCGTCGAAGAAGTCCTTGAGCGGCTTGTCGCGCGACTTCAGGTAGTAGGGCCAGCACACCGCGCCGACGCTGGTCTGGCCGTCGGCCAGCGGGATGAACCAGAACCAGCCGTGCTCGAACCACAGGATGCTGATGTTGCCTTCCTTGATGCCGGGCAGGCGCCGCGCGCCGGTGTAGTGGCCGAACAGCGCCGAGCTGTTGTGCGCCGGGTTCTTCTCCTTGCAGCGCAGCTTGTTGGCCATGAAGGTGTCGCGGCCGGAGGCGTCGACGACGTAGCGGGCGCGCCACTGCCTGCTGGTCTTGCCGCCGGCGCCGTCGTCGAGCTCGGCGGTGACCGTGGCGCCGTCGTCGTCGTAGGCCACGTCGCGCACGCGGCAGCCTTCGAGCGTGCTCGCGCCGCAGCTCGCGGCGTTGCGGAACAGCAGCTCGTCGAGCTCGGAGCGCCGCACCTGCCAGGCATAGGGCTGGCGCTTGTCCCACTGCTCGGCGAACTCGAGGTAGCTGCGGTGCGTGTGCTCCGGCGAGACGAACTCGATGCCCCACTTGGGCATGCCGATCGCTTCGACCTGCTGGCGCACGCCGAGCTGGTCGAACAGCGCCACGTTGGACGGCAGCAGCGACTCGCCGATGTGAAAGCGCGGGTGCTGCGCCTTCTCGGTCAGCACGACCTTGCGGCCCTGGCGCGCCAGCAGCGTGGCCGCGGTGGAGCCGGCCGGTCCGCCGCCGATGACGAAGACGTCGCAGGCCTCGACGTCCGGGGTGGAGGAGGGCGTCGCGTTCATGCGGGTCGGGTCGCCGTGTATTCCGAGAAGATGCCCAGCTCGACGTGGCGCCGCACGTCGGTGAAGCCGGCGGCGCGCAGCGCGTCCATCACGGCCTGGGGCGGGATGCAGGCCTCGATGGTGTCCCAGTAGTAGCGCCACAGCTGGGCCGTGCCCTGGCGCCGCGCGACGGCACCGGCCACCAGCGGCAGCACCGCACGCATGTAGCCGCGCAGGGCGGCGGTGGCGATGCGGCCGGTCGGCCGCGTGATCTCCAGCACCAGCAGGCGGCCGCCGGGACGCAGCACGCGGTGGAACTCGGCGAAGGCCGCGCTGACATCGGCCAGGTGGCGCAGCGCATAGCCCATGCTCACGAAGTCGGCGCTGGCGTCCTCGCGGGGCAGGGCCTCGGCGCGGCCCTGCAGCAGCGGCACGCCGGGCAGGCCGACCTGGCTCATCATGCCGGCGCTCGGGTCGACGCCGACCAGGCTGCCGCCCGGGCCGATCAGCTTGAGCGCCTCGCGCGCGACCAGCCCGGTGCCGATGCCGACGTCGAGCACCTGGTCGCCGGCCTTCAGGCCGGCGCGCTCCAGCGCCTTGCGGCGGTACCAGGGGCCGCTGCCCAGCGCCAGCAGGCGCTCGATGCGCTCGTAGTCGGGCGCGGTCTCGTCGAAGATGCGCTTCAGGAAGCGCTGGTGGTCGTCCTCGTCGCCGTAGTAGTCGCTCAGCGGGGCGTGCGGGGCGAGAACGTCGGGTCGGAGGGGCGCGTTCGGGGAGGGACCGGTCATCGACGGATTATCGCAAGGCCGGCACCGGCTCTTAGCGCCGCTTGCCGCCCAGCAGCCCACCGAGCACGCCGCGGATGATCTCGCGGCCGACCGTCGTGCCCATGGTGCGCACGGCCGACTTGGCCATCGACTCGGCCAGGCCTTCGCGCTTGCCGCCGCGCGGGCCGGTGGAGCCGAACAGGATGCCGCCCAGGCCGCCGAGCAGGCCGCCGCCTTCCTCTGCCGGTGCGCCCCTGGCGGTGCCGCCCGTCTTGGCCTGGGCCTGCAACTCGTCGGCCGCATCGGCGGTGGCCTCGGCGCGGCCCTTGAGCTTCTCGTAGGCCGATTCGCGGTCGACGACCTTCTCGTAGACGCCGGCGACCAGCGACGACTGGATCAGCTTCTGGCGCTGCTCGGGCGTGATCGGGCCGATCTGGCTGCCGGGCGGGATGACGAAGACGCGCTGCGTGATGCCGGGGCGGCCCTTCTCGTCGAGCAGGCTGATCAGGGCTTCGCCGACCGCCAGCTCAGTGATCGCCGCGCCGATGTCGAGGCCCGGGTTCGGGCGCATGGTCTCGGCGGCCGACTTGACGGCCTTCTGGTCGCGCGGCGTGAAGGCGCGCAGCGCGTGCTGCACGCGATTGCCCAGCTGGCCCAGCACGGTGTCGGGCACGTCCAGCGGGTTCTGCGTCACGAAGTAGACGCCGACGCCCTTGGAGCGCACCAGCCGCACGACCAGCTCGATGCGCTCGATCAGGGCCTTGGGCGCCTCGTTGAACAGCAGGTGGGCCTCGTCGAAGAAGAACACCAGCTTGGGCTTGTCGGGATCGCCGATCTCGGGGAGCGTCTCGAACAGCTCGCTCAGCATCCACAGCAGGAAGGTCGCGTACAGGCGCGGCGAGCTCATCAGCTTGTCGGCGGCCAGGATGTTGATGACCCCCTTGCCATCCACCGTCTGCATGAAGTCGCCGATGTCGAGCATCGGCTCGCCGAAGAACTTGTCGCCGCCCTGTTCTTCGACCTGCATCAGCCCGCGCTGGATCGCGCCGACGCTGGCTGCGCTGATGTTGCCGTACTCGGTCTGGAACTGCTTGGCGTTGTCGCCGACGAACTGCAGCATCGCGCGCAGGTCCTTCAGGTCCAGCAGCGCCATGCCGTTGTCGTCGGCGATCTTGAACACCAGGCTCAGCACGCCCTGCTGGGTCTCGTTGAGCGCCAGCATGCGACCCAGCAGCAGCGGGCCCATGTCGGAGACGGTGGCGCGCACCGGGTGGCCCTGGGTACCGAAAACGTCCCACAGCGTCGACGGGCAGGCGAAGGGGGCAGGGGCCTCGAGGCCGCGGTCCTTCAGGATCTTGCCGATCTTCTCGCCGATCGTGCCGGCCTGGGCGATGCCGCTCAGGTCGCCCTTCACGTCGGCCAGGAAGACCGGCACGCCGATCTTGCTGAACTGCTCGGCCAGCGCCTGCAGGGTGATGGTCTTGCCGGTGCCGGTGGCGCCGGTGATCAGGCCGTGACGGTTGGCGAGCTGCGGAAGCAGCGCGCATTCGACGTCGCCGTGCTTGGCGAGCAGGAGCGGTCCGGCCATGAGAGGGTTCCTTGCAAGGGTGTCGAATAAAATCGCCGCAATCCTAAGCTTTCCGAATCGAGAACAACATGGCCGGCCACTCGAAATGGGCCAACATCCAGCACCGCAAGGGCCGACAGGACGAGAAGCGCGGCAAGATCTGGACCCGCATCATCCGCGAGATCACGGTGGCGGCCCGCCAGGGCGGCGGCGACACGTCGATGAACCCGCGCCTGCGGCTGGCGATCGACAAGGCCAAGGCGGCCAACATGCCGGCCGACCGCATCAAGTACAACGTCGACAAGGCCTCGGGCAACCTCGAAGGCGCCAGCTACGAGGAGATCCGCTACGAGGGCTACGGCATCGGCGGCGCGGCCATCATCGTCGACACCATGACCGACAACCGCGTGCGGACGGTGGCCGAGGTGCGGCACGCCTTCAGCAAGTACGGCGGCAACATGGGCACCGACGGGTCGGTGAGCTTCCAGTTCAAGCACTGCGGGCAGTTCGTCTTTGCGCCCGGCACGTCGGAAGACAAGGTCATGGAAGTGGCGCTGGAGGCCGGCGCCGAGGACGTGGTCACCGATGACGACGGCGCGATCGAGGTGCTGTGCGCGCCGCCCGACTTCGAGGCGGTCAAGACGGCGCTCGAGGCCGCGGGGCTGAAGGCCGAAGTCGCCGAGGTCACGATGCGGGCCGAGAACACCATTGCGCTGAGCGGCGAGGATGCGCAGCGCATGCAGAAGCTGCTGGACGTGATCGAGGACCTGGACGACACGCAGGCCGTGTTCCATAACGCAGAGATTGGTGATCAGTGAGTGGTGATCGGTGATCTGTGGGAACGCACCGGGATCTCGAGGCCTGGAAGCTGGAGATGGCGCTGGTGAAGCAGGTCTATGCGGATACGGCGGGTTTTCCGCCGGACGAGCGTTTTGGTTTGGCCTTGCAGATGCGCAGGGCTGCGGTTTCGGTACCGAGCAATATTGCCGAAGGCGCAGCGCGGCGGTCGAGCAAGGAGTTCGCGCACTTCCTGAGCATTGCGCTCGGGTCGCTTGCAGAACTGGACACTCAAATGGAGTTGGCGACGTCGCTGGGTTTCATGAAGCAAACATGCAAGACACTGGAGGCTCGATCGGATGTCGCGAGGCCGGTGACCGCCCTGCGACGATCCATCGAAGCCAAGAGCCACCGATCACAAATCACCGATCACTGATCACAACATGAAAGTTCTCGTGATCGGCGGCGGTGGCCGCGAGCATGCGCTGGCGTGGAAGATCGCCGCGTCGCCCAAGGTGCAGATGGTCTACGTGGCGCCGGGCAATGGCGGCACGGCGACGGACGTGCGATTGAAGAACGTCGCGATCACCGACATCCATGCGCTGGCCGACTTTGCGCAGACCGAGAAGATAGTCCTCACCGTCGTCGGCCCCGAGGCGCCGCTGGCGGCGGGCGTGGTGGACCTGTTCCGATCGCGCGGGCTGCGGGTCTTCGGGCCGACGCAGGCGGCCGCACAGCTGGAAAGCTCCAAGGCCTTCAGCAAGGACTTCATGAAGCGCCACGGCATCCCGACCGCGGCCTACGAGAGCTTCACCGACGCGGCGGCGGCGCACGCCTACGTCGACGGGCGCGGCGCGCCCATCGTCGTCAAGGCCGACGGGCTGGCGGCGGGCAAGGGCGTCGTCGTGGCCTCGACCACGGCCGAGGCCCATGCGGCGATCGACTGGATGCTGGGCACGGGCACGGGCGGCAAGCTGGACGTCGCGAACAACGCCGGTGGCGCGCGCGTCGTCATCGAGGACTTCCTCGCCGGCGAGGAAGCCAGTTTCATCGTCATCGCCGACGGCAAGCATGTGCTGGCGCTGGCCACCAGCCAGGACCACAAGCGCCTGCAGGACGGCGACCAGGGCCCCAACACCGGCGGCATGGGCGCCTACTCGCCGGCGCCGGTGGTCACGCCCAACATCCACGCCCGGGTGATGAAGGACATCATCCAGCCGACGCTCGACGGCATGGCCAAGGACGGCATCCCCTACACCGGCTTCCTCTATGCCGGCCTGATGATCGACGCGCAGGGCCACGCGAAGACGCTGGAGTTCAACTGCCGCATGGGCGACCCCGAGACGCAGCCCATCATGATGCGGCTCAAGAGCGACCTGCTGGACGTGCTGACGCACGCTGCGGATGGCACGCTCGATCAGGTCGAGCTGCAATGGGACCGTCGCTTCGCGCTCGGCGTGGTGATGGCCGCGCACGGCTACCCCGAGCATCCGCGCAAGGCCGACGTCATCACCGGCCTGCCGGCCGAGGCGGACGACGCGATGGTCTTCCACGCCGGCACTTCGCGGCTGAGCAAGGACCTGGTGACCAGCGGCGGCCGCGTGCTGTGCGTCACCGCGCTCGGCGAGTCGGCCAAGGTGGCGCAGGTGCGGGCCTACGAGGCGCTGGCCGGCATCCGCTTCGACGGCATGCAGTACCGGCGCGACATCGGGCACCGCGCCATCAAACGGTGACGGCCACGGCGGCGATCCACTTCCGCGGCAACCGCCTCGCGCAGGTCCTGCTGCGCGCCGCCGGCTGGCGCGTGCGCTTCGACGGCCTGCCGGCGCTGCAGGGCGTGCTGATCGTCTACCCGCACACCTCGAACTGGGATTTCCCGGTCGGGCTGCTCGCGAAGTGGGCGATCGGGCTGCCGGTCAAGTTCTGGGGCAAGGACAGCCTGTTCCGTTATCCCGTGTTCGGCCGCTGGATGCGCGCGGTCGGCGGCATTCCGGTCGACCGCAGCGCGCCGCAGGGCGTGGTGCAGGAGATGGCCGAGCGCCTGCGCGCGGCGCGCGCGAACGGCCAGCTCTTCTGGCTGGCGCTGTCGCCCGAGGGCACGCGCAGCTACCGCGACCACTGGCGCTCCGGCTTCTACCACCTGGTGCTGGCGGCCGACGTGCCGCTGGGCCTGGTGACGCTGGACTGGGGCCGGCGCGAGGTCGGCGTGCAGACCTTCGTGACGCTGAGCGGCGACCCGGTGCGCGACATGGCGCTGATCGCCGGCCATCTGCAGGGCGTGCGCGCCCGCCGGCCCGAGCGCGCCGCCCCTGTCACACTCGCAGCCCCATGATAGCCACCGCCACCGTCCGCGCCTACCTGCTGGGCCTGCAGTCGCGCATCGTCGCCGCGCTGGAGGCCGAGGGCGGCCAGCCCTTCCTCAGCGACGGCTGGACGCGCGAGCCCGGCGGCGCGCTCGAAGGCGATGGCCTGTCGCGGCTGATCGAGGGCGGCACGCTGCTCGAGCGCGGCGGCTGCAACTTCTCGCACGTCAAGGGGCGCAAGCTGCCGCCGTCGGCGACGCAGCACCGGCCCGAGCTGGCCGGTGCGCCTTTCGAGGCGCTGGGGGTGTCGCTCGTCTTCCACCCGCGCAACCCGCACGTGCCCACCGTGCACATGAACGTGCGCATGTTCGCGGCGCACAAGCCGCTGCCGGATGGCAGCACCGAGACGGTCGGCTGGTTCGGCGGCGGCATGGACCTCACGCCCTACTACGGCGTCGAGGAGGACGCGGCGCACTTCCACGCCACCTGCCGCGACGCGCTCGCGCCCTTCGGCGACGACAAGTACCCGCGCTTCAAGCAGTGGTGCGACGAGTACTTCTTCCTCAAGCACCGCAACGAGCCGCGCGGCGTCGGCGGCGTGTTCTTCGACGACTTCTCGGAGCTGGGCATGGAGCGCAGCTTCGAGATGATGCAGGCCGTCGGCGATGCGCTCGTCTCCGCCTACCTGCCGATCGTGCAGCGCCGCCGCGACACGCCCTACGGCGAGCGCGAGCGCGAATTCCAGGCCTACCGCCGCGGCCGCTACGTCGAGTTCAACCTCGTGTGGGACCGCGGCACGCTGTTCGGCCTGCAGTCGGGCGGGCGCACCGAGGCGATCCTGATGTCGATGCCGCCGTCGGTGACCTGGCGCTACGACTGGCACCCCGAGCCCGGCACGCCCGAGGCGCGGCTGTACAGCGACTTCCTGCGGCCGCGGGACTGGGCTTGAGCACGGCCTTGCGAGTCGGCCTGTTCGGCGGCAGCTTCGACCCGCCGCATGTCGGCCATCTGCAGCTGGCGCGGACCGCGCTCGCGCACCTGGCGCTCGACGAGTTGCGCTGGGTCCCGGCCGGCCAGCCCTGGCAGCGCCAGCACCGGCTGGCCGACAGCGAGCACCGCGCCGCGATGGTCCGGGCGGCCATCGCCGGCGAGCCGCGCTTCCTGCTCGACGAGCGCGAGCTGCGCCGCAGCGGCCCGAGCTACACGCTGGACACCGTGCGTGAGCTGCAGGCCGAACGGCCCGAGGCCGAGCTCTACCTGCTGATCGGCGAGGACCAGTACCAGCGCCTGCCGACCTGGCATGCCTGGCGGCAGCTGGTGGGCCGCGTCACGCTGGCCGTCGCCGGCCGCGGTGCGGTGCGCCCGCCGCCGCCGGCCCTGGAGGCCGTGCCGCATCGGGTCGAACGCCTGCCGATGCCGCCGGTCGACGTGTCGGCCACCGCGATCCGTGCCCACCTGGCGGCCGGAGGCCCGGCGCAGGGGCTGGTTCCCGCGATGGTGCCGCCCGAAGTCGCACGCTATATTGACCGCCACCACCTCTACACCGACCGGACCGATCCCGATCCGGCATGAACACGGAGACCGCCCCGCAGCACATGGATATCCGCAAACTGCAACGCGCCATCGTCGATGGCCTCGAGGACGTGAAGGCCCAGGACATCCAGGTCTTCAACACCGAGCACCTCTCGCCGCTGTTCGAGCGTGTGATCGTCGCGTCCGGCACCAGCAACCGGCAGACCAAGGCCCTGGCCGCCAGCGTGCGCGATGCAGTCAAGACCAAGGGCTTTCCGGTCATGCGCACCGAGGGCGAGGACAACGGCGAGTGGATCATCGTCGACTGCGGCGCCGCGGTGGCGCACATCATGCAGCCGGCGATCCGCCAGTACTACCACCTCGAGGAGATCTGGGGCGGCAAGGCGGTGAAGATGAAGTTCGGCGAGACGACGACGCGGCTGGTCAAGGCCTCCGAGCCCGAGCCGGAGCGCAAGCCGGCGTCTCGCAAGTCGGCATCGCGCAAGTCGGCATCGCGCAAGGCGGCGCCGCGCAATGCGGACAGCCGCAAGCCGGCGACCGCACCGGCGAAGAAGAAGCCCGCGGCGCCGGCAAGGCAGGCCGCGGCGCCGGCCAGGAAGGCGGCGAAGCCGTTCGCCGGCCGCGCCCCCGCGAAGGCGCCGGCGAAGAAGGCCCCGGCACGCCAGGTCGAGAGTCGCGCCGCCCCGGCGAAGAAGAAGGCTGCTCCGGCCCGCAAGAGTCCGCGCCGCGCATGAAGCTGGCGCTGGTCGCGGTCGGCCAGCGACTGCCGGACTGGGCCGATGCGGCCTGCGAGGACTACCTCAAGCGCTTTCCGCCCGACTGGCGCGTGGAACTGAAGGCCGTCAAGGCCGAGCCGCGCACGCAGGGCAGGACCGTCGACGCGATGAAGGCCGCCGAGGCGCAGCGCATCGAGGCCGCGGTGCCCCGGGGCGCGCGGCGCGTCGTGCTGGACGAGCGCGGCACGCGGCTGACGACGCGCCAGCTGGCCGATCGACTGCTGGCCTGGCAGCACGACGGCCGCGATGTCGCCTTGCTGGTCGGCGGGCCCGACGGACTGGACGACGAGCTGAAGGCCTCGGCCGATGAAAGCCTACGGCTGTCGGACCTGACCCTGCCGCATGCGTTTGCACGCGTCTTGCTCGCCGAGGCGCTGTACCGCGCCTGGTCGGTCAACGCCGGGCATCCCTACCACCGCGACTAGTCGCCCGACGACGCGTGACCAAGCTCCTCTACCTGGCTTCGCAGAGCCCCCGCCGGCGCCAGCTGCTGACGCAGATCGGCGTGCGCCACGAACTGCTGCTGCCCGCGGCCGACGAGGACAGCGAGGCGCTCGAGCACGGCATCGCCGGCGAAGCGGCCGCCGCCTACGTCGAGCGCGTGACGCTGGCCAAGCTGGCGGCGGCGCGCGCGCGCCTGACGCAGCGCGGCCTGCCGGCGGCGCCGATCCTGTGCGCCGACACCACCGTGGTGCTGGGCGAGGGCGCGGACGAGCGCATCCTGGGCAAGCCGGCCGACGACGAGGACGCGGCCCACATGCTGGAGGCGCTGTCGGGGCGCACGCATCGCGTGCTGACGGCCGTGGCGGTCGTCGAGGGGCCGCACCCGGCCTTCGCGCCGCAGGTCGTCGTGCAGCAGTCGGTCGTGCGGCTGCGGGTCCTGGCCAGCGACGAGATCGTGCGCTACGTCGCCAGCGGCGAGTCGCAGGGCAAGGCCGGCGCCTACGCGATCCAGAGCCAGGCCGGCGCGTGGATCGAGCACATCGAGGGCAGCTACAGCGGCATCATGGGTCTGCCGCTGTTCGAGACGGCGCAGTTGCTGCGGCCCTTGGGGTGGCAGTTCTGAGTGGGCGGTGATCTGTAGTCGGTGATCGGTGATCCGTGATCCGGTGTGGCGGACGTCGGCACCGATCACCGATCACACCCCGGATACCATCCGGCTCGTGCAAGACATCCTCATCAACTGGTCGCCGCAGGAGACCCGCGTCGCGGTCATCGAGAACGGCGCGGTGCAGGAGCTGCACCTGGAGCGCACGCTCGAGCGCGGCCTGGTCGGCAACATCTACGCCGGCCGGGTGGCGCGGGTGCTGCCCGGGATGCAGAGCGCCTTCGTCGACATCGGCCTGGAGCGTGCTGCCTTCCTGCACGTCGCCGACCTGCATCGCGACGAGGTGCCGGGCCGCGAGGCGGCCGCGCCGCCGCCGATCGAGAAGCAGGTGTTCGAAGGCCAGACGCTGGTGGTCCAGGTCATCAAGGACCCGATCGGTACCAAGGGCGCGCGCTTGTCGACGCAGATCAGCATCGCGGGGCGGCTGCTGGTCTTCCTGCCGCAGGACGACCGCATCGGCATCAGCCAGAAGATCGGCTCGCAGGAGCTGCGCGAGCAGCTGCGCAGCCGCATGCAGGCCCTGGCCGGCGACGGTGAGCCGGGCAAGGGCGGCGGATTCATCCTGCGCACCAACGCCGAGGAGGCGACCGACGCCGAACTGGCCGACGACATCGCCTACCTGCGCAAGACCTGGGCCGCGATCCGCGAGCGGGCCTTCAAGGCCGCGCCCGGCACGCTGCTGCACCTGGACCTGAGCCTGGTGCAGCGCGTGCTGCGCGACCTGACGCACGACCAGACGCACTCGGTGCGCATCGACTCGCTGATGCAGTACGGACTGCTCAAGGCCTTCGGCGAGCAGTACACGCCGACCTCGGTCGCCCGGCTCGAGCACTACAGCGGCGAGCGGCCGATCTTCGACCTGTACGGCGTCGACCAGGAGATCGAGCGCGCGCTCGCGCGGCGCGTGGACCTCAAGAGCGGCGGCTACCTGATCATCGACCAGACCGAGGCGCTGACGACCATCGACGTCAACACCGGCGGCTATGTCGGCGCGCGCAATTTCGACGACACCATCTTCAAGACGAATCTCGAGGCCGCGCAGGCCATCGCGCGGCAGCTGCGGCTGCGCAACCTGGGCGGCATCATCATCATCGACTTCATCGACATGGCGCGCGACGAGCACCAGGACGCGGTGCTGGCCGAGCTGCGCAAGCAGCTGGCGCGCGACCGGACCAAGATCACCGTCAGCGGCTTCACGCAGCTGGGGCTGGTCGAGATGACGCGCAAGCGCACCCGCGAGAGCCTGGCCCACCTGCTGTGCGAACCCTGCCCGACCTGCCAGGGCAAGGGCCAGGTCAAGACGCCGCGCAGCGTCTGCTACGACATCCTGCGCGAGATCCTGCGCGAGGCGCGGCAGTTCAACCCCAGGGAGTTCCGCATCGTCGCCAGCGCGGCGGTCGTCGAGATGCTGCTCGACGAGGAAAGCCAGCACCTGGCCGGGCTCTCGGACTTCATCGGCAAGCCGGTCTCGCTGCAGACGGAGCCGGGGCTGTCGCCGGAGCAGTACGACATTGTTCTGATGTGAGGTTTCACGGCGTCTCACGCCGACCCACTCGCCACCCGCAAACCCGCATGAATCCTGGCGTTTCCGGGTTTCAGCGCTTCTTGGGGACTCTTGAAGTCCCACTCTGTCCCACCAGAATTTGGTAGCTGGAATGGTAGCTAGAGTGGTAGCTGCGATCCGGTGCCAAGGAGCTGGGCATGGCAGGAGAGCGAGGCAGGCTGACGGACCTTCAGATCCGGCACTGGATCAAGGCGGGCGAGCCGCTCGCCAAGGCTGACGGTGGTGGGCTGACCTTCACCCTGTCAGCCGGTGGCGCGGCGGGCTGGGTGCTTCGCTACAGCCACGGTGGGCGCCGCCGCGAGTTGACCATCGGCCGCTACCCAGACATCGGCCTGGCCGACGCGCGCGGCATCGCCACCATCAAGCGCGCCGAGATCATGCAGGGCCGCAACCCCGCTGCCGACAAGCAGAAGGCCAAGGCCACGGCCGCGAAGGACTGGACCGTGCGCGAGCTGGCCAAGGACTACCGCGCCAAGAAGCTGGTGAGCCTGGCGCACAGCACGCAGGTGAGCTACGGCCGGCACCTGAAGCGCGTGGAGAAGAAGCTCGGCGCGCTGACGGTGCGCGAGATCGAGGCCTCCGATGTCGTCGCCCTCATCGAGGGCAGCGGTCTGACCTGGGGCGAGTCGAACATGCTGTTGATCACCACCAAGTGCCTGTTCACGCACGCGTGCGGCAAGCGGCTGATCAACGTGAACCCGTGCCACGGGATCATGTTGTCGGCATTGCTGGGTGAGCGCCCGCCGAAGCGACAGCGGTTGATGCTGACGCGCGACGAGATCCAGTTGCTGCTGGCTGCCGAGCTGCGCCGGCGCAATGCGCTGGCCATCCGCATCCTGCTGGCCACTGCCGTGCGCAGCGCCGAGATCTATCAGGCGAAGTGGGTGGATGTCGACCTGGATGGCGCGCAGTGGCACATTCCGAAGAGCAAGACCGGTGCGGCGATGGACATCCCGCTGGCCCCGGGCGTGGTCGACTGGTTCAAGGAACTGCGCACGCTGGCCGGCGAATCGGCTTACGTGCTGCCCGCGCATTCACGCAGCCGAGCCGCGCGCCACGGCGGCGACACCCACCTCAACAAGGACACCTTGCGAGAGGCCATCGACCACTGGCTGCGGACCGAGGAGCCCGCCGTGCGCCGCTTCACGCCGCACGACCTGCGCAGCACGATGAAGTCGCACATGCGCGCGCTGGGCGTGCCGCGGGACATCTCGGAGATGTGCCTGAATCACAAGCTGTCGGGTGTCGAAGGGATCTACGACCGGCACACGTACTTTGAGGAGAGGCGAGAGGCGCTGGAAAAATGGGCGGAGTTCCTGGAGCGCTGCGATCCGAAGCAGCGACCGATGTAGCAAAGGTTCGCCGCGTTCGGGCAGAAGGCCCGCCGGCCCGCCGGGACTTCGCACAGGGAGGCTGATGTACGAACGGGGGTCTGTTCGAGTGCTTGGTCATAGACTGATAGCTGAAGTTCGATTTGAGAGCTCGACCGTCCGCTTCTTAGCTCGTCGCTGACGTAGTCTCGCGCGGCGCTAGCGAACCTCCGTTGTCGATCGTCGGACGCACGCTGTCGCCCGACGCCTGGTTGCGGCGGTGAGCGCTCCTGCCCAGTGTGGGTGACGCTATGCCTTGGGCAAGGGCCGGTGTCTCGATCGCGGGGCGACGGTGCCCGCGACAGGTCTGGACCAAACTGCTCAAGCAAGCGAGGCTTGCGAGCGGCCTGAGCCCAATAGATCTGGGCATCGCCGCCGGACTTGATGAATTCGTTCCTTTCACCCGAATCAATCGCTACGAGGTTGGCGTCCATCAGGCCTACTACCTGATGGGCGGTGCCTGGCCGGTGCCCAGAAGTTTCCCTTGGCCTACCTGTACTGCGAAAGCAACGAGATGGCGAGCATGTTGCTCGCGTTTCATGGGGCGCCCAGGGCGGCGGGGCGTGCGGCCTTAAAGGTGCTTTCGTCGTAGCCGTCTGACCGATAGCAATCCGAGGCACCTGGTGTGCGGAACGAATCCACGTCGGACTCGGGCGGCGCAGTGATCAAGCCGGTTCCCTTGCGCTGCCGGTGGAACGCTGCCACATTCGTCGAGGTAGGAGAATGACTCGCAGCCGATCTCGACGCACCACGACCGTCGAGGCGCCAATGCCGATGGGGAGGGGCAACTTGATTTCACTTGAAGACTTCACCGCTGCCGTTCACGACGTGCTCGGGCGTGAATTGAACGATCCGCAGCGTACCTGCGTGAGCCACGGCACCGATTCGGCGCTCATGATCGTGGCCGGGCCCGGATCGGGCAAAACCACGGTGCTGGTCCTGCGAGCACTCCGGCATGTGCTCGTTGATGGGATGCAGCCCGAGTCCGTGATGATCACGACGTTCACCCGCAAGGCGGCCGGTGAACTCTCGAGCCGCCTGCTCGGATGGGGAATCTCGCTAGTCGATCACTTTGCCGAACGTGCCAGGCTCGCCGCAGACACGCCGAAGCTGAACTGGCTCAATCGTCTGGACATCAACGCGATTCAGGCGGGCACGTTGGACAGTTTCTGCCAACTCTGGCTTGGCAAGACGCGGATTGTGGGCTCGCCCACACCTGTGATGCTCGAAGAGTTCGCGGCTAACTTCGTGTTTCGGCGCAAGGTCTTCGCACCGGCCTACCGAACCGGCGGGCAGGCGACGATGGACTCCTACCTGGCGCAATACAACTTTGAACGCCAGGCCCCTCGCAACCAGGCGGACGCCGGCAATCTTTCGATCAGCGTGAACAATCGGTTGATCCAGGATCTGGTCGATCCCGACGGCTACCGTGGCAGCGGTGCGGCGCAACAGGCGCAAGCCGCCCTGTTGCAGCAATACCGCGAATACCTGCAGGATCGGCAGATGTTCGACTTCTCGCTGTGCTCCGAGCGGATTCTCGGAGGCCTGCGCTCCGGGCGACTGTACGGTCAGTTGACGCCGCTGTCCGCCTTGCTCGTCGATGAGTACCAGGACACGAACCCGATGCAAGAGGCCATCTACTTCGAGTTGGTCAGGCAGTCTGGGTGCGCATTCGCCATCGTCGGCGACGACGACCAAGCACTCTACCGATTCCGTGGCGCGACGGTTGAACTGTTTACGAACTTCCAGGCGCGTTTCGCACAGCAGTTGCCCGGCGCCGAGAGCGAGATGGTCTACCTCTCGACCAACCACCGCTCGACGCCCGAGATCGTCCGGTTCTTCAACACCTTCGCGACGCACGATCCCGCGTTCGTCGCCGCGCGGGTCGCGGGCAAGCCGCCGATCCGTGAGTACAACCCTGGCCGCGACATCCCGATCCTCGGCTTGTTCAGGGACTCGCTGGACGACCTGTCCGCAGACCTGTCCCAGTTTCTTCTCGACGTTTTCCAAGGTGAGGGTCGACGGATTCCCGGTACTGGTGCTGTCTTGCGTAGCCAGGCGCAAGGTGGCGCGCTCGGCGACGCGTTGCTGCTCGCTTCGAGCGTGCGTGAGTACAAGGACAGCAACGATGGACCCGTCGAGCGCCTTCCCATCCAGGTTCGCCAACACCTGGAGGCGGCCGGCCTTGGTGTGTTCAACCCGCGTGGCCAGGATCTGCGCGACATCCTGAACGTGCAACGACTGTTGGGACTGGTGCTGCTCTGCCTTGATCCGACCGATAGGCTGGAGACGACGCTTTATCTGAACCGCGACACCCAACGCTATGTACCGCTTTGGCGTCAGGCGGCCGAAGCCTTCATCGCGACGAACCCGGTGCCGGCGAGTGCGCGTTCCTCCCTGCGGCACTATGTGCAAGGCTGGCGGGCGAGAAGGACGTCCAGCGGGGAAGACTGGCCCAACGAGATCCCGCTGCTGGACCTGCTCTACAAGCTGATCGTGTGGATTCCGGAGTTCCAGCGAGACCCGGAGCATCTGGTCTACCTTGAAGCGATCATGCGCTGTGTGGTCCAGGGCGCGCACTATTCCGGCTACGGGTTCGCGATCCTGAACACGGCGCCGCACGACAGCCAGAGCCGGACGTCGGTCTTCTACGACCTGCTCTCGCCGATAGCGCAGACGGAAGTTGAGGTCGACGAGGATCTGATGTTTGCCGTGCCGCGCAACCGGTTGGGCATCATGACGATCCATCAATCGAAGGGGCTGGAATACCCCCTCGTCATCGTCGACGTGGGATCGGAGTTCAAGTCCAACCATGCCAAGCAGGCGTTCAAGCGCTTTCCGCGCGATTCGTCGTCGACGGTCTTGATGGAGTCCGGCATGGCGCCCTTCACCGGCGTCGGAAAACTGCGCGTTGCGCGCACGGACATCGACCGCACGTTCGACGACCTGATGCGTCTGTACTACGTGGCCTTCAGCCGCGCTCAGGTCGGATTGATGTTGGTCGGCTTGACGAAGAACATCGAGTACGCCACCACCGTACAGAACATCGCGACCTTCTGGCGTCGGGACGGGGGCTGGTCCTGGCGCAACGACAACCCCGCACTAAAGCGGGGTGCGCCGACCCGGCCGGAAATGATGCCGCTCGAACTGATCTAGGACTGCACATGGCGCTCGTTGCACGACACGAACCTACGACGATTCCGAACTACAGCCTGACCGGTGATCTGCTGGCCTATCTGCGCTGCGGCCTGCAGTATCGGTACCAGAACGGCAGTGCACTGCCACCCGCCCGACCGGTGCAGTTGTGGTTCGGCGAGTTCATCCACGGCGTCCTTGAGATGGCCTACACGCTCTGGAAGGAGCGCAACATCCCGCTGCCGTGGCCGAGCAGCGTGATCGAATGGGACGAGCGCATCGGTGGGAAAGGTCTGCCTGATCACGACATCGGGGAGATCGGGCGCCGGGTCGAAGCGGTCTTGGCCGTACAGGGCAAGATCCCGCGCAACCGAGACGCACGCATGACCGCGTACGCGCGAGCGGCCGAAGCTATCAACATCGTCGGTCCGCACCTGTTCCCGCTGGTTGTCTTTGCCGAGGAACCGCTGGCAGGTTCTCGTCCGATGCCGGCTGGCACGACAGGGCTGCGCGCCGAGCGCTATGGCGTCACGGGCGTCGCCGACGTCCTGACGCACGTCAGCCTCGCCAGCGTGCCGGCCGCGAACCTCATCCGCGCGGCCGTCGAGGAGGTGCTCAACGCGCAAGGTGTTGCGGTACCGGGCGAGTACGAGGTGATCGTCGACTACAAGGGCGCGGCGCGGCCCGAGGTCGGGACCGGACAGGAGTCGTATTGGCAGCAGCACGACTGGCAGATCCAGATGTATGGTTGGTTGCGTGCAAGGCGCCCGGACGCGAAGCCGGTGATCGCCGGCGTCGTGCTGTACGTCAACGAACTGCTGCCAAGCACGACCGATGTGATCGAGATCCGCCGCCAGGTGCAGCGTGGCGTCACGGACGTGACCCCGGTGCGAGGGTCGCCCGACTACTACGCTCTCACAACCGCGCGTCCGGGGACGGTCGCGGGCCGCGAACTGTCTGAAGCGTTCCGACTGCGGCGCGCGCTGCGCGTCATCGCTGTCACCGAGGACAGCAAGCGCGTAGCCGAGGCGGCGTTCGACGGCGTCGTCGTGGACATCGAACGCCGCCTGCAGAACGAGATCGGTGGCGGTGACATTCTTCAGGCCTGGGTGCCCTCGTGCAGCGACCCTGATACTTGTGTCGCCTGCGACTCCAGGTACTACTGTCCGAAGCCGGCAGGCAAGGACCACACCCATCGAATCGAGCCGCCGCCGGTTCCGTGAAGCCGCGCGCGCGGCGCTGTAGCTCGTGGACCACAGACGCCACCCGATTTTTGCGGTGGGTCGGCAGCAATAACTGCATCGTCTGGGATACTGCGGACTTGCAGTTTCCCGACCATGCTCATCGTCACGTCTTGCAGTTCCACGAAAAGGGTCAGTGTGCCCGCGGCGCTACGCGCTGCGCGGTACCGGGCGACCACGCCCGACGCTTTCGCGCGCACCTGGGTTCGCAACGTCCGCGCGGCCTCGGATCTGTACGCGGCGCGTGATGTCTACGGCGGCCCTGCGGTCGCAAGTGCCGCGAGGGCGGCCACAGCGCTTGCGTGTGACCTGTTCTTCGTGTCGGCGGGAATGTCGCTCGTTGACGGCGACGCGGCGATCCCAGGTTACGACCTGACGGTTTCGCGCGGTTCCGCCTCTGCCCCGGCTCCGTTGCGCGCAGGTTCGGCAACGCCGGGAGACTGGTGGCTGGCGTTGAACAAGGCCTATGGGGTGGCCAACCCTTTCGCGGGCCTCATGCGCAAGCACGATGGCTTGGTCCTGGTGGCGTTGCCAAGCACGTATGTGCGCATGGTCGAACCGGACCTGATGGGGCTCACGGCCGCGAACCGAAAGCGCCTGCGGCTTGTGACGACGGGCCGCATCGAGTTGGCCACGGATCTTCGTTCGCAGGTGATCGGGTACGACGCCCGACTGGATGAGCTCGAAGGCGCGCCGCAGGGAACGCAGTCGAGCGCCGTCCAGCGCGCACTGATGCACTTCTCCTCCATGCTGAAGAGTCGGCCGAACGCCACCAACATCGACGTGCATCGGCGCTGGGTGGCCGACGCGCTCGCTCGGGCGACTCCGAGGGTCCGCCCATCCCGCTTGGCACAGACGGATACCGAGATCGCGAGATGGATACGACAGCAGGACCCGCGTGGCGAACGAGCTCCGTCTGTGTTGTTGCGGATGCTGCGCGCCGCGGGGCGCGCGTGCGAACAAGGGCGCTTTCGACGCATCGCCGACCTCACACGGGCTCGTGCACGATGAACGCTGTCGCCAGGAAGAAGGTTGCGACCAAGTCGAAGTCTTCGCGGGCTTCCGCGCTCGTGATGAACGCCTTGCTCTTCAAGCAGGGAGACGCGAAGGTCTTCAGCTTCGCCATGCCGGGCGCCCAACTGACGCAGATCGCCGATCTGAGCCGAATCAAACGGGACGAGAAGAAGCACAAGCTCCAGGGATTCCAGCGCGCAGAAATCCAGAAGCACGTGCGCGAGATCACCGAGTACCTCGACCGCGGGCCGGCGTTGTTCCCGAACGCTGTCATCCTGGCGCTCTCGCCTGAAGTAACCTTCACGCGCAAGCGCGGGACCAAGACGGCAAACCTCAACGTGGGAGGCGTCGAGGCCGGGACGCTTTCGATTCCTGTGCGACCAGAGGGCGAAAAGGTGGCGTGGGTCGTCGATGGCCAGCAGCGTTCCTTGGCCCTGGGGCGTTCGAAGAATGGATCGATCCTGGTGCCCGTCGTGGCGTTCGAATCCAGTTCGATCGAGACCCATCGTCAGCAGTTCATTCTGGTCAATCGCGCCAAGGGCCTCTCGCAGCGGCTGATCAACGAATTGCTGCCGGAGACCGACGACGCGCTGCTGCCGCGCGACCTCATTGCCAGCCGTGTTCCGAGCGAACTGTGCAACCTGCTCAACGTCACGAGCAAGTCGCCGTTCTTCCACCGGATCGCGCGGATCTCCGAGAAGGCCGACAAGAACGCGATCATCGACTCTGCCGTCACACGGATGATCCGTGACCGCTTGAACGGCACCAGCGGCGCGCTCTTGCACCTCAAGGGCAATGGCAGAGACGCCGCCAACGTGCGCGAGATGTACCGGCTGCTGGCGGCGTACTGGTCCGCCGTTGCAGCGACGTTCCCAGAGGCCTGGGCGTTGCCGCCGGACAAGAGTCGCCTGACATCGGCAGCCGGAATCTCGGTGATGGGCGTGATGATGGATCGGATCTGTGCGCGGGTCGGCTACCGGCATGGTGACATCGATCAACTCTTCCGCAAGGAAATCAGCAGCTTTGCGCGCCAGTGCGCGTGGACCTCCGGCCGGTGGCCCGAGATCGGCATGGAGTGGAACGCGCTGGAGATGACGGCCAAGAGCATGGCGCGTGTCGTCCAGCATCTGGGTGCGGCCTATGTTCGGGCGGGTGCTGCATGAAGTTCATCTATGCAGACGCGATCGACCAGATCGATCCTGGCTACGACTTCGAGCGCGACCGCTTCACGCCGGGTCGCAAGCCGTACTGGTCTGACCTCTACTCCCACGAGTTCTTCGAGCGCCCGCCGTACGACGGCGTGTTGGTGTCGCGAGGCATCGTCGGCGACCACCGTGTCAAGGGCAAGTACAGCGATGCGCATGCGATGCGCTTTCGCCGGGTTGGCGCTCGCGCCTTCCTTCGCATGGACACGCCCGCGCTGAAGAACATGCCGATCTACGGCGACTGCGGGGCCTTCACGTACGTCGAGGAGAAGGTCCCTCCGTACTCCGCCGAGGAGATGGCGGCCTTCTATGCAGACGGCGGCTTCACGCACGGTTGTTCAGTCGACCACATCATCTTCGCGTTCCGGCCGCATGTCGTCGGCATGCAGGGCGCGGAAGGCGACGAGCGTGAACGCTTCGACATCACGCTTGCAAACGCGGAATCGTTTCTCAAGGCGACCCGCTCGATTCCCGGATTCACGCCGATGGGCGCGGTGCAGGGCTGGTCGCCCGAGAGCATGGCGATGGCGGCGCAATCGCTGGAGAAGATGGGCTACCGGTACCTAGCGATCGGGGGCATGGTTCCGCTCGCGTCCCCAGAAGTCCACCTGGCGTTGAAGGCGATCCGCCAGCGCCTGAAACCGCCCACTCGTCTGCACATCCTCGGGTTCGCCAAGGCCGAGCAGATCAGCGAGTTCACCGACTACGGCATCGACAGCTTCGACTCGACGTCGCCGCTGTACCGGGCGTTCAAGGATGCCAAGGCGAACTACTACGTTCCCGGCCCTGGCAAGGGGCTCGACTACTACACCGCGATCCGGATTCCGCAGTCCACCGAAGACCGAACCTTGACGAATGCCGTTCAGGAGGGGCGTCTGCGCCAGGAGGTAGCGACCGCGGCGGAGGTGCGGGCGCTAAAGGCATTGCGCGCATTCGACGCGGGGACCCAATCGCTTGAGCACACTGTTGAGCACGTCATGGGGTACCAGCGTCTGTACCAGGCGTGCAAGTGCAAGACCGAGGCGACGCTCGCCAAGGCTCTGCGCGAGACCGAAGCGAGTGTGCGCCGCACCCTGAGCGACGCACCATGGAAGGCCTGCTCGTGTCGCGTGTGCCGCGAGGCGAGCATCGACGTGGTCATCTTCCGGTCCAGCAATCGCAACAAGCGTCGAGGATTCCACAACCTGCACGTGTATTCCGAGCACGTACGCAGGCTCCTCGACAAGTCCCCGAAGAAGAGAACAAGAGATGTCGAAAAAGACCTTCAAGTTTGAAGCTCTGCTTGCCGAGCAGGGAACGAACCGCAGCGTCGTCATGGTGCGCGCGACGGCTACCGAGATCGCGCGCATTGCCACCATCGAGCGTCTGGGTCGCGACGCCCATGGTCATGCAGTGGGGTTCCAACGGCCGCAGGTGGCGGGTCACATTGCGGAGATCCGCGACTATCTGGAAGAACCGGACGCGGTCATGCCGAACTGCGTCGTGCTGGCGTTTGTCGGTGACGCCCGGATAGTCAACAAGCGGGGCGGTGGAACGGTGCTGGAGGTCGATGTCGGCGATCACCCTCCCGGCTTCGTCGTCGACGGGCAGCAACGGCTGACGGCGCTGGGCCAGACGGGTCGCGAGGACTTCCAGGTCTTCGCCTCGTGCCTCATCTGCCGCGACATGAAGGAACTGCAGCGCCAGTTCATCCTCGTCAACAACACGCGCCCGCTGGCCAAGTCGCTGATCTACGAACTCCTCCCCGGAATGGATCACCTGCCGGAGCGCCTGGCGCCCCGGCAACTCGCCGCGGAGTTGACCGAGCGATTGAACTTCGATCCTGCCAGTTCGCTGCGCAAGGCCGTGAAGATGCAAACCAATCCGACCGGCGTGATCAAGGACACTGCGCTTCAGAAGGCGATCATGAACTCCGAAGCCGCGGGCGCCGTTCAGATCGTGATGTCCGGCAAGAAGGACGTCGCGCCAGCGTTCGAGCTGATGAACAACTTCTTCGCGGCCGTGCAGCAGGTTTTTCCGGGCGAATGGCATGGGCACAAGCCCACGACATCGCGTCTCGTGCACGGCGCGGGCATCACGGCGCTGGGCTACGTCATGGACGAAATCTACGCGCGCCGTCACGCGACCTCAAAGGCGGCATTTGTCGAAGGCCTTGCGCCTCTCGTCGGCAAGACAGCCTGGACCGAAGGGCAATGGACGTTCGCAGACGGTGAAGTGGTTCGCTGGAACCGGATCGAGAACGTCCCTCGCCAGATTCAACAATTGGCCGAGCATCTCGTCGGGTTGGTGCGGGCGCCGCACCGTCCGGCTCGATCCGGCAAGAGGAAAGCTGCATGAACCAGACGACGCTGCCAACAGCCTCCGCGACGAGGCGTGCCCTGGTGCTGTTCTCGGGCGGCCAGGACTCCACGGTGTGCCTCGCGTGGGCGCTGCAGCGCTATGCCCATGTGGAGACGGTCGGCTTCGACTATGGACAACGCCACGCGATCGAGTTGACTCAGCGCCTTGTGGTCCTTGATGAGATCCGGCGCGAGTTCCCCCAGTGGAGTGCTCGACTGGGCGACGACCATCTGCTGGATCTCGGCATCCTCGGACAAATCAGCAGCACAGCGCTCACCGACAACAGGCAGATCGAACTGCAGGCCAACGGCCTGCCGAACACCTTCGTGCCTGGCCGCAACCTTCTCTTTCTGACCCTGGCCTCGTGCTTGGGCTATCGGCGAGACATGGATGTCCTCGTGGGCGGAATGTGCGAGACCGACTTCTCGGGGTATCCCGACTGTCGGGACGACACGATCAAGTCGCAGCAGATCACGCTGTCGCTTGGGCTCGGTCAGCGCGTGACGATCGAAACGCCGCTCATGTGGCTGGACAAGGCGGCCACGTGGCGCCTCGCAGAGGAACTGGGCGGCGCCGGATTCGTTGACCTCATCGTCAAGTACACGCACACCTGCTACTTGGGCGAGCGCGGCGCCCGGCATGGTTGGGGACATGGGTGCAATGCCTGCCCGGCCTGCGAACTTCGGCGCGCGGGGTGGGAACGTTGGGCAGGGGAGGCGCTAGCCGCATGACCTACTCAGTCAAGGAAATCTTCTACACGCTGCAAGGCGAGGGCGCGAACAGCGGACGGCCCGCCGTCTTCTGTAGGTTCGCCGGCTGCAACCTTTGGACTGGCCGCGAAGAGGATCGAGCTACCGCTACTTGCAAGTTCTGCGACACAGACTTCGTTGGGACGGACGGGACCGGTGGCGGCAAGTTCGCGGCCCCGACGGATCTCGCGGCGTGTGTCGATTCCCTGTGGCCCAGCGGAGACCGACTGGGCCGCCGCTTGGTTGTGCTCACCGGTGGCGAACCGTTGCTGCAGGTTGATCGGGAGCTGATCGACGCGCTTCACGCCCGCGGCTTCGAGATCGCCATCGAGACGAACGGGTCGATCGAGGCGCCTGCGGGCATCGACTGGATCTGCGTCAGTCCGAAGGCCGGTGCCGAGTGGCGTCAGCGCTCAGGCAACGAACTCAAGGTGATCTGGCCACAACCAGGGATAGACCTGGATGAGTTCGAGGAGGCCGGGTTCGAGCATCGGTTTTTGCAGCCGATGGACGGAAGCGATCGCCAGGCAAACACGCAGTTTTGCATTGACCAGTGTCTCGCCCGCCCTGGGTGGAAGCTGAGCCTGCAAACCCACAAGATCATAGGCATCCGATGATCTACGAAATATCTCAACGGTTCTTCTTCGAGGCGGCGCACACCCTCGACCGGAAGATCGACACTGCTAGCAGCAAGCGCATTCACGGGCACACGTACCAGGCAGAGGTCACGGTCCAAGGTCCGAAAAATCCCGAGACAGGCATGGTTGTGGACCTTGGGGTGCTTCGTCGAGAAATCGAAGCGGTGCGCGAGGTACTCGATCACGCGTTCTTGGATGAGGTGCCGGCGCTGGGCGCGCCGACGCTGGAGAACCTCTGCGCGTTCATCGCGGAGCGGCTTCGAGGGACAGTCCTGCCCGTCGCAAGCGTGCGGGTTTGGCGCGAGGCCAGCGGCGACGCATGCCGACTGACGCTCGCTCAAGCCTCATGAAACCCAGGACAGCTGGCGAGCGCCTGTTCCTTCTGCTTCGAGATGGGGTCTTTGACTCGCTCGGAAACAAGCAGGCGAACTGGGCGAACTTTAGCGAACTGATCAGCCGCGCAGGAGGGGATGGCGACTTCGCGGACTACGTCCGCGGGGCGATGTCGGCGTTCGCGATGAGGCGCCTGCTCAGATTCTGGGCGAGTGAAATCGGGATGACGCCCGACGAGGCCAATCACGTGCGCAGGGTATCGAGGTTCATCAATGAAGACCTGTTCCCGAGCCTCGATGCGCAATTGACCGCACAGGTGGCCAGAGGAGTCATCGCAGCGCATGCCGCGTCCTCGATCGAGATTCCCGTCGGCGTCAGGAAACTTGTCGTGCGCGATCAAAAGCGACTGCACTGCTACCTGTGCCGACAGTCGTTGGACCCTGCCGCAGGCCGGGACTCCAAGGAATTCCTGACGCTTGAACACCTGTGGCCGACCTCGATCGGCGGTGACAGCGTTGAAGCGAACCTGCTTCCAGCGTGCCTCGTGTGTCAGAAGATCACCAAAGACACGATCTCATGGGAGTGGGTCAACGTTCACAACTACGTTCTTCCTCCGCAGCCTTCGGCGAAGGCACTTGATAAAGGCATTGGGCCAAGGGTGCGTTATGCGCGGCACTATCTTGAGGTTCTTCGACTCTGCGATGCCGAAGGACTGACATTGAAGGAGTCCTTCCTCAAGGTGGGGCCGATGAATTCGGAACTGCGGCATCGCACGACCCGCCTCCCGGTGACGTTCTTCGATCTCGAAACCGCATAGGAACCTCATGGCTACCAAGAAAATCATCAAGCACGGCCCCGGCGCTGGCAGGACGTTCAAGGCGTTCCGATTCAATCAGAGGGACGGAAAGTCGCCTGACCTGGTGATGTTTCATGCCCCCGTCGGCAAGATCAAGGAGTTCGCGGACGTTGCCGAGCTCGCGTCGAGCAGTCGCGGTCCGCAGCGCGAGCAGAAGGAGGCTCGTGTACAGGCGATAGCGAAGTTTCTTGCCGCCGATGACAAGAACACGATTCCGACGGCCCTGGTGCTGGCATTCGCAGATGGCAATGCGTCATTCAAGGACTCGCCGTCCGGCGGCGCAGGAACGCTCACGGTCCTCGCTGACGGCACAGACGCGGCGACCATCGTTGATGGTCAGCATCGGCTTTTCGGAATCGCAACGTACGACGACTCCATCGAGGTCCCGGTGATCGCGTTGCTGAAGGCTGACAAGGTCGAGCGCTTCTTTCAGTTTCTCGTCATCAACAACAAGGCGAGCAAAGTCCCAGCCACTCACACGAAGGCTCTGCTTGCCAACATGAAGGCCACAGCGCTCGCAGAGCGGCTGCGCGGCGCTAAGATGGCATTCGATGTGGATGGCATCAAAGACGTTGACTTGGTCAACTCGGACCCGGATAGCCCCTTCTTCAAGACGATCGATTGGACGGCGACCCCGAAAGCCAATCGGATGATTCAGGCCACCGCCATCGAATCGTCGCTCGACTATCTCGGTGGCCTGGGCTTGGCGGAGTTTGACGACAGGGATGTTCGCCGTAGTGTCTTCCTGGTCATCTGGAAGACCATCAAGGCCGTTTGGAAGCCGCTTTGGAAGAAGGACTCGCGACTCGTCTCCAAGGTTGGGATCTTCTGCCTCACGCGCCTGATCGTCGATCGCATCGCCAACTGGGCGGACAGCGACGAACTGGACATTCAGATCACGGATCTCGAACAGATCGAGAAGCAGACGCGAAGCATCATCGGCTACATCGATCCACGCCTGTGGACGACGCCGTGGGCCGAGAAGTCGGCGGGCGGCTTCGATACTGCGCAGGGTCGCGAACGTGTTCTCGCGGCGATCACGCAGGTCTATCGCAATGGCCGCCGCGACATCGCGTGGTACACCGACATAGACATCGTCGACAAGACGGCAGCGTCGAAGTAGCGATTACGCGTATTCTTGCCTGCAGACCAGGCGGTGCAATCGAGGGGGGACTTCCATGTTTGACTTTGTCAAGAAACTCTGGAAGGCGTTGGTCGACATCGTCAGGGCGATTTTCGGATCCCTTTTCGGCGTCGACGTGTCGTACCACCCGAGGCGCGAGAAGAGTGGCGCCCGGATCGAAACCGATGAGATGATCGCCAGCATTCTGAAAGGGCTCGATCAGTTTTCCTTCGAATCGACCGATCCGGCAAAGACGGTCGATCCCAAGATGCTGATGGATCGCGCGAAGGATTCGATGGAGGAGGCGAAGAAGCAGACCGAATACCAGGACGGAAAGGCTGGCCGACTGCTGACGATCGTCGCCTTCTTGACAGCCGCGGTCGGGACTGTGTTCGGCAAGTTCGTGGACACCTATCCTTTGCACAGCCCCCCACCGGCCGGAGCCACGTCGCCTTGGGTGACGGCGAGCTATCTGCTCTTCGGGATCTATCTGCTTCTAGTCGCGAGCGGTGCCCTCGTGACATTCCACGCGATGTCCACCCGCTTCGTCTGGCCCAAAGGCAGCAACCTTGCTGACGAGGACCACGTGCGGTCGTTGCTCTTTTATCAGCAGGTCGTTCGAACGAAGCCAGAGGCTTGGGGTAAGGCGTTCGCGGACGACAAGAGCGCATTGCTGCGCACCTACTACAAGAACTATGTCACCGAGGCGTACCTGATCTCGGCCAAAGTCGCCGACAAGCTTCGCTACCTCGACCCTGGCCAGAAGCTGCTGTTGTGGGGCATACGTGTGCTGCTGGCCCTGTTCCTCGTGGTCATGCTCACCTTCGCCTTGGTAACGCCGCCAACGAAAGCGGCGGAGAAGCGGGATGCGCCTGTAGCCACAACTCATTCCTCGTCGGGTCAAGCGGCGTCGGAACCGCAGGGCGCCGGCGCAGCGTCTGGCGCCAAGATGGATCAAGCGCCCGACTCTTCTCCGCAGAAGTCCGCCAAGCCCGCGTCGGGCGGGTAGTGGCTCATCCTGTGAGCCACCTAGGGTGTATTGTTCTATGAACGCCAACACCGAGGCTGGAGCATGTCGCACCAACAGACAGTAGTCCTCGTCGACGCAGACAACACCCTCTGGGACACCGATGCCGTGTTTCAGGAGGCGCAGCTACTGCTGCTGACGCGCGTTGAAGAAGAGGCCGGGGCCGCTTGCCGTGCGGTTGACCGACTCGCGTTCGTCAGGTCATACGATCAAGCGTTGGCCCAGAGACACCATCTCCACCTGCGCTATCCACCGCAGTTGCTGGTGAGGAGTGTGGAGGCTGGTTTGGCGGGGATCGAACCGGAAGCCGCCTCGCGTGAGGCCATTTCTGGGCGAATTCCAGCGGCCAGTCCGCTGGACCAAGTCGGCGTTGACGCGATCGTCTCCGACTACGTACAGGCACTGTCGCGTGCCCCACAGTTGCTGCCGACCGTGGCCGAAGGTGTCAGCGTGGCCACGCACGCTAGGTTGCGTCTCTACGTGATGACGGAAGGCCGCATCGAAAAGCAGAAGCGCATTCTTGAGCTGCATGGCCTGCTCGCTTCATTCGAGGGCGTCTGGGAACTGACCAAGGAGCGGAGTCAGTTTGACCGCGTCGTCAGCAGATTTGCTGGAAGTCGAGTCGTCGTGGTCGGGGACCAACCCGATCGTGACATCTTTCCGGCGAAGGCCGCTGGCTGTTCGACGGTCCTCATTCCTAGCCGCTTCAAGCCGTCATGGCAAACACAGAGGGACCAAGAGGAGGCTGACCACGTGGCAGTCAACTTCCTCGACGCGGCTAGATGGTGTGTCAAGGCTGACGCAGAGAACGCACTGGGTGTCGGTTAGCTGTTGCGTGGATGACCGCAATGCCTTCGAGACCGTGAGTAGAACGGCCGTAGCCGACAGGCTCCAAGCGCCGCAATGATGACGCTCGCGGCGTCTTGGCGACGATCAGCGGCGGGCTCACACGTGCGAAGCGTGCATGACGGTCAGTGCAAGCGAGGTCGATCGGATTTCAGTGGTGCGAAGCGTGGTGCCCGGACCCATGTCACAGTCTGAACACCACACTCACCGGCCCGCTCCCCTGATGCGACTCGTACGTCGCTCGCCCGTGATAGACAAATGGCGCCGCCTTCCCGCCCGCCAGCTTGCCATCCCGCACGAACAGGTGAATGGCGATGCCACGTGCTTCGTGGCCAATGATCTCCTGGCCTCGCTTGCTCTCTGGCGTCGTCGAGTTCTGGCTCTGCCAGTGAAAGTGATGCTCGTCGATCCAGTGGTCGAGGTACTTGTGCTCCTCGGCCTTGCCCTGCTTGTTTAGGGTCACCAGCAGCACATGCGCCTTCTTGTCGTTCAGCGTCACGTGCCCCACGTTCCAGCTGCCGGGGTTGAACTGCTCGCCGAAGAGCGCGGGAATCTCTTCGCGCTGGAAGGCCTGGCCGACCGCCAGGTCCAGCGGGTCGATCACGCCACGTAGTCGCGCCAGCGTGCGCATGTCGTCGGTGGCCGGCATGTCCTCGAAGGCCGGGTTGTTGGCTTTCAGCACGTACTGCCCGTCGCGGTTCTTGGTCACCACCCGCAGCAGGTACTGGTTGTCGCCGCCGGCCTCGTCCTGCCGCTCGATGGCTACCACATTGCCGGTGATGGAGCCGGCGCGCGCCGGGGTGATGAGTTCCAGCAGCAGGTGGTCGCCGTCGCGCACAGGACTCTTGCCGCCGTCCATGGAGTTGCCGGTGGCCCGAGCGATGAAGTGCCGGCTCGGATCCAGCGGGCCGTACGTCGTCGGCAGTGCGCGATGCTCTTCGGAATCGGTGCGCCCGGTCTTGAAGTGCCCACACGCGATCTTCAGGTTCGGGAAGTAGGGCAGTTCCACGGCGTCGTGTCGCTTGGCCGGGAAGGGCACCACATTGCCCGTGGTCGCGTCGGGTTCCAGGCGCACCTCGTAGGCGGCCAGCCGGTAGTCCACCAGTTCCTGCAGCATCGCGGTCAGAGTCGGCACGATGTCCGGTGGCACGCCCTGCGTCAGCGCGAAGATCGATCCGTCCAGCTTGAAGGGGGCAGATGTGCCCGCTGCTCGGTTGCCGCCGGTCCAGGCCTTGACCGGGTTGTCGCGCCAGTAGCGGCCCCATGCGGGATCGGTGGCCGCCACGGCGCGCACCTCGGATGACAGATCTGCCAGCAAGGGGCGGCGCCGCTCCAGCACGCCGCGAGACCGCTGCGCCAGCACGTCCAGCTGGGTGGCCTGCCGAAGGCCGTCCAGTTCGAGCAGCGCCTCCAGCAGCACCATCTTGAAACTCTTGGTCATCGCAGTGACCTCGACCTCGCGCAGCAAGGCCTGGTATTGCTGAGCCGCTGTCGCTTCTTGATCGGTCAGGTCGCCCATCGTGCGCACCAACGCGAACCAGTGGCCGGCCTGTTGCCGCATGGCCTGGATACTGCTGCCCGAGCGATAGAACTCGCTCAGGGTCGGGCGCCGGCCCAGCACGTCGCGCAGCGCCTCGTAGTCCTTTTGCGGCCCGCCGCTGTCCAGCGACTTCAGGAACTCGATGATCGCGAGGTCGTAGTTGACGTAGCAGCCCGCCGGCAGATCCAGCGCGTGCTGCTCCGCCTTGCGCGCGAACGCGGCCAGCGCCTGGTACGTGGCACCCACGCCGAACAGCGCCTGCGGCTTCTGTAGAAAGCTGTGGTGGTTGCCGATGAAGTCCAGGACCACCAGGTGCTGCTTGCCCTCGCTGCGGCGCAGGCCGCGGCCCAGTTGCTGCAGGAACAGGATCTTGGACTCGGTGGGCCGAAGCATCATCACCGTGTCGATGCTGGGCAGGTCAACGCCTTCGTTGAACAGGTCGACCGAGAAGACCACCTGCAGCGTACCGGCGTGCAGCTTCTCCAGCGCCTGCGCCCGGCCGAGCGGGGAGCCGGCGTACACCGCCGCAGCAACCACGCCGGCGCGGTTGAACTGATCCGCCATGTAGTCGGCGTGCCGCGTCGAGACGCAGAACGCCAGCGTGCGCTGCTGGGCCTTGCTGCGCCACTCGCGCAATGCATGGCGGGCACGTGCCAGCGTGGCGAGCTTGTTGGACAGCTGCTCGGGGTCGAATCGGCCGTTGCGCCAGGGCACCTCGCGATAGTCGACCGATTCGTCCTGGATGCCGTGGTAGTGAAAGGGTGCCAGCAGCCCAGCCCGGATGCCGGCGAACAGGTGGCAGCTGTAGACGAGGTTGTCGTCGCACAGCGAGAGGATGTCCGATTGGTCGGTGCGATCCGGCGTCGCCGTCAGCCCCAACAGGAACGAGGGGGCGAAGTGGGTCAGCAGCCGCCGATAAGTGCCGGCGGCCGCATGGTGAAATTCATCGATGACGACATAGTCGAAGTGCTGCGGCGCGAACCGCTCCAGGTGCTCGGCCCTCGCCAGCGTCTGCACCGAGGCGCAGAGCACGTCGACATCGGCATCGCGGGTGCGGCCGGTGTAGTAGCCCACACGCTTGCCCGGCAGGATGCGAACGAACGTCGCCGCAGCCTGCCCCAAGATCTCCTCCCGATGCGCGACGAACAGGATGCGCCGGGCACCCATGCGCACGGCGTCGAACGCCGCCAGCCAGGTCTTGCCCAGGCCCGTGGCCAGCACCACCAGGCCGCGCCGGTAACCGCCGTCACGGCTTGCGGCCAGCGCCGCCAGAGCTTCGAGCTGGACCGTCGTCGGTTCGGGCGGCGCCTCCTGCTCGTGGCTGCCGGGCGCGATCGATCGCGAAGGCGGTAGCCGCCGCTGCTCGTAGGCTTCGATCCAGGCGTCGGACAGCGGCACGCTGTTCGGATGGCCGAACAATTCGTCGAACCGCTGCCGTGCTTCGAGAAAGCCCGAGTCGCCCGGATAGACCACGCGATAGTTCCACTCCAGCCCGTCCTGCAGTGCCTGCCGGCTGATGTTGCTGGAGCCGATGAATGCGGTGCCAGCCACCAGTACATGCTGCTCCAGCCTGGCGAAGATGTAGGCCTTGAGGTGGAAGCTGCCGTCCTGCGTGGTGTAGACGCGGACCTCGGCGCCCCGTTCCTGCAGGAGCAGCAGCAACCGCAGCGCCTCGGGGTCGGTGATGTCGAGGTAGTCGCTGGTGAGCACGCGAATGCGCCGTGACGTTCCGGCGTCGACCATCGACTCCAGGTCGGGCAGCAGAAGCCGCAACCCCGGGGTCTTGATGAAGGCGACGGCCAGGTCCGCCTGTGTGGCCCACGTGAAGGCTTCCGACAGGTGAGGCAGGAAGTGGTCGGCGCCACCGGTCACGAGCCGCTGGCTCGGCACGGACTTACGGGTGGCCAGCGCATTGGTCCAGCGTTCGGCGCGATCGGGCCGCTGATCATCCGTCAGCCAGATCTCCAATTGGCGGACATCGGGCAAGCGGGCGAACCACTGGCGGAGCGAGGCCTCATCGGCATCGGTGAACCGTCGCCCGCCGTGGACGCGCTCGCCGGTGCCGTGCTTGAAGCTGACGTAGAGGGTGCCGCCTGGGCGCAGCGCGTTCCACAACCGCGCAAGGGCATCGGGCATCGCCGCGAGTGGCACATGCAGCAGGCTGGCGCAGCACCAGATGCCGTCGTACTGCGCCATTTCGTCGATGTCCTCGACGCGACGCACCGCGACCTCGAAGCCGCAGTGCTCGCTGGCCAGCTTGGCAAGTTCCTCGGAGGCGTCGAAGGCCGTGACGCGGTATCCCATGCCCGCGAATGCCTTGGCGTCGCGCCCCGAGCCACAGCCGACGTCGAGGATGTGCGCCTGGGGCTGCAGCCCGGCCAGAAAGCCCCGATAGATCGGCGTCATGTCCACGCCGACCGTCGAGCTGAAGAAGTCCGCAGCGAACCGGTTGTAGTAGTGGTCGTTCTCGTCCATCCCTGGCTGACGGTGCGATTGATCGGTCAGTTCGTGACCAGGTTACCAGGCCGGATTGGCAACGCAGGAGTTCGCCTCATACGTTCGGGTGGACAGGAACCGGGTCATGTCGAGTTCGAGCTTTCCGTCTCCTCAGGGTCAACGGGGCGCGTGGTCGTCTCGCTGCCCACGACAACTGACCGACCCAAGTACATGCCGGCGATCCTCGTGCGCCCGTGCCCGAGCCGCTGGGCGATCTCCTGCCGCGCCTTCGCATCGACCTCCTTGGCGACGGGCTGCCCACCCGCAACCGGTGGCTTCTCGCCGGTCATCTCCTCGTAGTCCGTCGCCGCTCCCTGATGCCGCAGCCCGTGTGGCGTCACGCCGAGTTCGGCCCGCGTGATGCCGAAGCGCTCCATCACGTAGCGCAGCCGCCGCATCGCGCGCTTCAGGTCCAGACGAGGGTCGCCGATGCTGTCGTTCGGACCTGGCGCCACCCGGCGGGCAAACTCGATCGCGCCGCGCCGCAGGTCGTTGTCGATCGGGAAGAGCCGTGGCCGGCCACCCTTCGTGCCGCGGTGAACCCGCAGGTACGCGTCCACCCCCGCGTCTTCGCGGCCCGCCTGTGCCGCGGTGAGCACATCGCTGTTCGGCCGGAACATCAGGCTCTCCTTGAATCGCAGGTGGAAGGCGTGCATCAGTCGCAGCGCCGCCGCTGCGTAGCGGTCGTAACCCTCGACATCGCTGACCACGGTCATCACGTCGACGCCCTTCGCGCGCCACGCCTTGTCCTCGGTCGCGTTCTGATGTCGCGCGTAAAGCGCCGCGTCATCGAAGTACGCGCTCATCGGCTTCACCAGCCTGGGCTTGCCGATCCATCCGGTGAAGGTGCGCAACTGGCTGGCGTAGTTCTGGATCGTCGAGGGCTTCAGCCGTCCGGCCTTGACCTCCTGCGCCCAGTGGCCCATCACGCAGTCGACGTGGCGGCCGGTGAACGAGCGCGGGTCGAGTCGATAGCGTTTGGGGTGCTCGCGCAGGAAGCGGAACATCCACACGATCAGGCGCCCGTGCTCGGCGATGGTGTCGTAGCCGACGCCCTTGTTGCGGGTGCTGTGCCGCCAGGCATGGCGCGCGAGGATCAGGTTGAGCACGTAGCGCCAGCGCTTCGGGTTGAGCGGGACGCTGTCCAGGTCCGGCTGCTCGTAGGTGCGCGGCCCGAACGGCCGCGGAGCGGGTTTGCGGGCGGGGCGGTCTGAGGTCATCACGTTCTCCAGGAGTCGAGGGTTGGCGGGGGCATCGGGTGACGGGATCTCGACATCGGCGGTTTCCAGGCGCCGGTGTCGCTGCCAGGGTTCGCGGCCGGAAGGCATGCCTTCGGCCGCACGGAGGTGCGTAAGAGTCATCGCCAGCCAGCACGCGTCGGGCGCGTGAAGGTGCCGGCCCGTCCATCGGGACGAGCCGAGCCCGGTTCAACAAGAACCGGAGGCGATCCGAGGGCTTGACCCTCGGCGCGGTGCTCTGCGGCACCGCGTACTCAGGGCCTCGCCGACCCGACTGGCTGCGTCCGCTCCGTGGCGGACGCGCGGGCCGTCCACGCGGTCCGCGCCGGCTTCGCACGAGGCGAAGCGCATGCGCGGAGGACCGATGTCATGGCGTGGGTGCGAGGCTGGGGACTCGGACGCCTGCACGCTGCGTGCAGTCGTCGATGGGTTCGAGCTCGGGGCTCACGGTGATCAGGTCACCGTCTCGGCGCGAACCGCTCGAGGCGGCAGGCGCGATGCTTGACGTGGCGACGGCATGCGTCGCGACACTGGGGCGCGAGTTGCGCCATCTTCGACAGGGCTGGGTTCAGCGCGCGATGCGCTCGGTGAGCCAGCTACCGGCGGTGAGCCAAGTCAGTGTCCGCGGCGACCGGGCACTGGCAAACCCCAAAAGTGCCGGTATGTGTGCCTCCAATCGGTCTCAGCACCTCGTTCGCTCGTGTTGACGCCGTCGATTCCTGCCTCAGGTAACGAACCGATGCACACCTCGGCTTGTCGGTGTGGCTTGTCGCTCTCCACTGCGACGGGAGAACAGCCGGAGCGCGGCTCCGTCGCGGTCCGGGTCGCGGCCTGTGGCCTGGCCTTTCCGCCGGGTTGTGGCCCGCACTGGAACGGTCCTGCAGTCCCACCGCAGTCGCGATCGAGGTCGACCCCGGTCCTGGAGCGGACCTGGATGGGGTTGACGCGGACCGGTTCGGGCAAAGGCTCGGCTTCTCTGTCCGAGGAGCAAGCCATGCCCAAGCACGAACTCATCCGGGGTCGCATCGTCGACTTGCGCCGCCATACCAACGTCCACCTGTACCACCGGCGCTCGCCTGGCCCGAGTGACCGGTACGAACTCTGGCTGCGCGACGACGCCGACCAGGAACTCCAGGTCACGATCCACACCCGCACGATGCCGGCCCGTCGAGGCCATGAGGTCACGGTGATCGAGTCCGCCGATAGTGGGCCGCCGACGGTGGTCGGCCTCATCAACTGGACGACGCTGGAGGCGGTGAACTACGTGGAGATCGATCCGCCGCCATTGCTGCGCGGGTGGGATCTGAGCGTGCTGATCCTGCTGTGCATCAGTGCGATCTGGTGGTTCGGGAACGCGGCGCCCGGTGTCGCACTCGCGGCCGGGGGTGTCTGGCTATTTATCGCCGGTGCCGTGCGAGCGGTATGGCGTTCGGTTCGGGCAAGGCAGGTCGACGTCACGATCACCAGGGTTGCGCGGGTCGCTCTGCGCGCCGACAGTCCTCTCGACCCATCGCCCAAAGCCCCGGGAACGGTTGTGGCATTCAGGCGCAAGCGATGAGCCATCGGCCATTCCGAACTCCAACCAGCTTGGAAAGTGAGGTACTCAGATGACAGACCACGACAACATCGTCCGTGTCGGAGTGGACCTTGCACGGTCGGTTGTGCAGGTGCATGCGGTAGACGCCGCGGGCAACGTGGTGGTGGCCAGGCAGCTCCAACGATCCGCGTTGATCCCATGGTGCGAGCGGTTGCCTGAGGGCTGCCTCGTCGCGTTCGAGGCATGCTCTGCCGCCCATCACCTCGCTCGGCAACTCGGCGCCGTGGGTCTGGTCCCCAGGCTGATCGCCCCCTGCTTCGTGGCGCCGTATCGAATGACCGGAGCGACCGGGAAGAACGACGCCACCGATGCAGAGGCCATTTGCGAAGCAGCATGCCGGCCTCGCATGCGATTCGTTTCCGTGAAGACACCCGAACAGCAGGGATGGCTTGCGATCCATCGCCTGCGCGATGGCTACATCAAGGATCGCACTGCCTGGATGAACCGCGCAAGGGGCGTTCTGTTCGAGTTCGGCATCACGCTCCCGCTTGCCGGCGCGCGGTTCCGCGACGCGCTGCAACAGGCGGTGTCTGCCCGCGACTCGGGCCTTCCGGGAAACGCGAGGCCTGCGCTGCGTCGATGCTGTGTCCATCTGGATCAGATTCAGCGGCAGGTCGCCTGGTGCGATGAGCAGATTGCGAAGCACGCGCGCAGCGACGTGAACGCGAGGCTTGCCATGGAGGTACGAGGAGTTGGCCCGCTGAGCGCCTCGGCGCTTGCTGCGAGCCTCGGCGACTTGACCCAGTTCGGCAATGGGCGGCAGTTCGGCGCCTGGCTCGGACTGGTCCCGAGGCAGCGCTCTTCCGGCGGGAAGCAGAGGCTCGGTCGCATCACGAAGAGAGGCGATGCCTATCTGCGCAAGCTGCTCGTCCTCGGCGCGCGGAGCGCCTTGACGGTCGCGCCCAGACACGACGACGCCGATGCGAGGTGGGCGGTCCAGGTGCGGGAGCGGATCGGCTGGCCCAAGGCCTGCGTGGCCCTGGCAAACAGAAACGCGCGCACCCTGTGGCGTACCCTGGCAAGGCGCAACCCTGCGGGTTCTGAAAGGGTCGATTCGTAGAGGTGCTTTCGCTTTCTCGCGTCGGGCAGTGCCAGCCGTGTCGCGCCGCGCTGGCAGGGTCACCATCGAGGGGCAGTCCGGGCTCGTTTTCGCGGCGGTCGCCACAATGCGGCGACGATTTATGTCCTGAGCCGGGCTGACCGCTTTTCGATGGCCGACCTGCAAGAAGAACAGCGACGATTCGTTCAAGGGCAGAGGTGATTCGGTGAACAGGGGACAGTCACGCCTCGCGCGATGACGACACAAGTGGTGGGTCACCTCTGCCGTCTCTTTGCCGTGGACGCCGGGGCCATCGGCGTGCGGGCTTGAGTGGTGCGGAAGATGTCCATCTTTGACATAGCCTGATATCCTTGCTGCCACGCAGACGAAGGAGTGCAACCATGGGCATGAACGTCAACCTGACCCCGCAGCTCGAGGAACTGGTTCGTTCCAAAGTGGCCTCGGGGCTCTACACCTCCGCCAGTGAAGTGGTCCGCGAAGCGTTGCGGCTGATGGACGAGCAGGACCGCCTTCGCGAGGCCAAGCTCCATCAACTGCGCGACGACGTCCGCCAGGGCATGGCCAGTGGCCCGAGCCAGCCCTGGAGCGCGGACGAGGTCAAGCGTGAAGGTCGCGCCCGCCGCGCGCGCAAGGCGGCGTAGCGCGCGATGGCGCGCGTGTCCCGCCGGCCGCTGGCCGCGGCCGACATCCTCGATATCTGGGACTACATCGCCGAGGACAGCCTCGATGAGGCCGACCGCTGGGTCGACAGGCTGGACGAGAAGCTCGATCTCCTGGCCACGCAGCCCTTGATGGGGCGCGGCAGAGACGAGTTGCTCGCGGGTCTGCGGAGCTTTCCGTTCGGGCGGTACGTCATCTTCTACATGGCGGTGAAGGATGGGGTCGATGTGGTGCGGGTGCTCCACAGTGGTCGCGACGTCGATCTTGCTTTCGGCGAAGACGGGTCGTGATGTCGCAGTGAACCGAGAATGAATCAACCAGCCTGATCGTGGCCATCGCCTACAAACTGCAGATCGTCTACGTGAAGTTCATCGGCACGCATCAGCAGTACGACGCGATCAACGCACACACCATCGAACCGAGCTGAGCGAGGTCATCGTGAACATCCGTCCCATCCGCACAGAAGCCGACTACCAGGCCGCGCTCGGCGACATCGCGGCCCTGATGGCATCCGACCCTGCGCCGGGCACGACCAAGGGCGATCACCTGGACATCCTGGCCACGCTGGTGCAAGCCTACGAGGCCCGGCACTTTCCTATCGGCGCGCCCGACCCGGTGGGCGCACGTGTCTGCAGCGGACAGGGCGGATGAGACCACCATGAACCGCGCGCATGTGCTGCAGCAGTTGGCAGCGAGCAAGGCTGAACTCGCCCATCGATACGGGGTGACTCGTCTCGCGCTCTTCGGATCGATGGCCCGTGATGCGGCGCGAGCCGACAGCGACGTGGACATCCTGGTCTCGTTCGATGGACCAGCCATCTCGTCACGCTACTTCGGCGTGCAGTTCTTTCTCGAGGATCTGCTCGGGCGTCGGGTGGACCTGGTCACCGACAAGGCACTGCGCCCTGAGCTGCGCCCCTATGTCGAGCGTGAGACCCTGCATGTCTGAAGCTGCCCACGAGTGGCAGGCGGGGCGCGAACCGTATTCAGGCGCCGTTGGTCCCGGTTTCGGTGCGTGGTTTCGGACTGACCCAGTAGCCCCCGCCATCCTTCACGGTAACGAGGTCGGTGTAGGTCTGCACCATGTCCAGCAGGCCGGAGTGCCCGAAGGCCTTGGGCGAAAAGGCCGGGTCCGTGCGTTTCAGGTACTGGCCCAACGCGCCCAGCCCGACGCGTCCCTCGGACGTGTTGGCCGCCAGCAGGGTGACGGCAGAGATCAGGCTCCGCGGTCGGCGCTTGACGGGCTTGGCGGCCTCGGGCTTGGGCTCCCCGGAGGAGGTTGCGGTGTCCGGAGCCTGCCACTCGAAGAACTGATCGCTGGCGTTGCGCAGCGCGTCGGGCGTCTTGGTCTCACCGACGATGTGCACGGTCGCACCGCGCTCGCGAAGCTTGCGACACAGGTACGCGAAGTCCGAGTCGCTGGTGACCAGGCAAAAGGTGTCGGCCCGTCCGTCGAACATCGCTTCCAGGGCGTCCAGCGCGAGCGCGATGTCGGAGGTGTTCTTTCCCGAAGCGTACTGGTACTGCAGGCAGGGTGTGAAGGCTAGTCGGACCAGTGCGTCCTGCCACTTGTTGGCCAGGGTGCCATGGTTGCCGTAGCCGCGGCGAAGGACCACGCGGCCGAACTGCGCCACGACGCGCAACGCGTACTCCAGGATCTCCGGGCTGGTGTTGTCGCAGTCGACGAGAACGGCGACGCGGCCTTCGGTGTTGTCCTTGATGTCGCTCATGCATTGCCTCCCGAGCTTGATTCTGCAACTGCCCGGTCCATCACCGGTAGAAGCGGCGCAGCTTCGCGTGTCCACTACATTGGCGGTGTCGTCCACGGTGACGACATGCACACCGAGCCCCCGTGAGGCAGCCACCGCTGATCCAGACCCATGCCTTCGACGTCGCCGAGTGGGAAGTCGATGCCGAGTTCGGCGTCTTCCCGCAAGGCGCGCGGGCCAAGGATGCGGTGTTCGCGCCGGCGCTGCCGCCGGAGGCTGTGCTGGTCGGTGGAAAGCGGTACCTGTTCAAGCGCTCCAAGCGCAGCTATCCGGACCAGTTCTGGGGCGAGGTGATCGCCTACCGGGTGGGCTGCCTGATGGGGCTGCAGGTGCCGCCCGCGTTCGCGGCGTTCAACTCGCGCACGGGTCACAGTGCGGCGCTGATCGAGTGGTTCTACCGGGATGGCGCCGAGCTGTTCGCGCTGGGCGGCGACTTCATGCAGATGCTGCGACCCGACTTCGACAGGGACCGAGGCACGCAGCACAACCTGCAGGATGTTGAAAGGTTGATGCGCGCACTGGTCCATACCGGCGCGCTCACGCAGAACTGGCGTCAATGGTGGGCCGAAGCACTGCTGTTCGATGCGTTGATCGGGAACTCCGATCGTCATCAGGACAACTGGGGCCTGATCTTCGAGTCCGCCGGGCGCCAACCGCCCAACATGCCACCTTGTCGACTGGCACCCCTGTTCGACAACGGCACCAGCCTCGGTCACGAGCGGTTTCCCGAGCGCGTAGCCGGATGGACGGATGCCAGGCTTGACCAGTACATCGAGCGCGGTACGCATCACATCAAGTCATCGATCGACCCCGGCCATGTCCAGGGGCATCTCGCGCTGCTTCGCCACGTCCTCCACGACTGGGCGCAGCACCTGGACCTGAACCTGCTGCGCAGCCGCATTGACTTCTCTCCGGACGACCTCACCTCTTGCGTGGGGGACTTGGTGCATCTGCCGGTGCCGTCGCCGCTGTCAACTGCCAGAATGCGGTTTGTCTGCCGCTTGCTGGTTCGCCGGCTTGCCCTGTTGAAAGATCTCCTGGATGTCCCCGCTGCGCCACCTGGTTGAACCATCGCGTCTGTTGATGACGTGGCAACCCTCCGATGAGGGCGCCCCGGTGCGCACTCGGCGGGTTGTGGGGGAGGTCATCCCAGTCGCCGGGTCGAAGTCCGCCGTGTTCCGCTACCTGAAGGCAACCGAAGACTTCAAGGCTGCCGAAGTGGCTGGCTTCAAGGGGTTTCCGGCATTCCGGGTGGATGAGGAAGAGATTCGCAGTGGCGTGCTCGACTCCTTGATGCGCCGCCTGCCGCCGCGCAACCGGGAGGATTTTGCCGACTACCTGCAACTGCACGGACTGTCCGCGCCGTTCGAGTTGTCCGACGTGGCGCTGCTCGGCTATACCGGAGCACGACTGCCCAGCGACGGCTTTGCGCTGGTGCCCGAATTCCCGGAAGACACCCGCCCTTGCGACTACGTCATGGAAGTCGCCGGGACGCGACATGTCATGCAAGGCCCGCTGTCGGACCTGCGCGTTGGCGACCCCGTGAGCATCCAGCCGGATCCCGACAACCCCGTCGAGTCGGATGCGTTGGTCGTCCTGCACGAGGGTCAACGCATTGGGTTCGTCAATCGAGCCCTGAAGGGCATGTTCCGTCGATGGATGCAGAGCGGCCGTATGACGGTGACGATCGAGCGTCAAAACGGCAAGCCGCAGCGCCCGTTGATCTTCGTGCGGGTCAGCGTTGCATGACGTCGCGAGGCGTTCCATGAGAGCCCGTGCGATCCAGGTAGCCAGGCGGGTAGCTCGAACCGACACAAGCCGAGGGCGTGAGCGCAAGTCGTTGTCCCGTCAACGCTTTTCGATTCAAGCCCCTCAATACGACATCGTGCTGCTGTGATTGCCGTGACGCCGCGCGACGACGACTTCCGCTCGATCCTCGTCGTCTGCACGCGCCAGATCGGCGACGTTCTGCTGACGACGCCGCTGATCCGCGCCGCGAAGACGCGGTGGCCCGCTGCGCGCATCGACGTGCTGGGCTTCGCAGGCACGCTGGGCATGCTGGAAGGCAACCCGGACATCGCCGGGCGCATCGAGGTCCGGCCGGGCAGCGGCTGGTGGTCCTCGCTCGGCTTGATCCGTCGCCTGTGGCGGCGCTACGACCTGGCGCTGGTCACGCAGCGCAGCGACCGGGCCTTCTGGTACGCGCTGGTCGCGGCGCGTGTGCGGGCCGGCCTGCTGATGGGCCCCAGGCGTTTCGACTGGTGGAAGCGGCCCTTTCTGGCGCATGGCCTGGTCATCACCGATGCACACGCGCATGTGGTGGGCGAGAAGCTCGCGCTGCTCGCACCTTGGGTCGATGCGTCGGCGGCGACCGCGCCGCTGGTCGTCGAGCCGCCGGCGCTGCAACCGCTGCCGACCGCTCTGGCCGGGGCGCTGCGCGAGCGCTATGTCGTGGTGCATGCGCCATCGATGTGGCGCTACAAGCAGTGGCCGGTCGAGCACTTCCGGGTGCTGATCGCGGAGCTGCTGGCCGATGGTGAGCAGGTCGTGCTGAGCGGAGGGCCGGGCGCGGCCGATCAGGCGGTCGTTGCCGCGCTGCGCGATCTCGGCACGGCGCCAGCGCTGCTCGACACGTCCGGGAGCCTGTCGCTCGGCCAGCTGGCCGCGCTGCTGCGCGCGGCCGCGCTGTACATCGGGCCCGACACCTCGATCACCCACCTCGCGGTCGCCTCCGGCACGCCGACCATCTCGCTCTACGGTCCCACGCCGCCCACCGTCTGGGGGCCGTGGCCGCAGGGTCAACGCCGGTCCGACCCGCCATGGCGCCCGACGGCGCCGCTGCAGCGCCGGGGCGGCGTCACGCTGTTGCAGGGCCCGGGCGCCTGCGTGCCTTGCGGGCGGGCCGGTTGCGAGGATCACGCCGCGAGCCGCGCGGATTGCCTCGTCGCGCTCGAACCGCAGCGCGTGATCGACGAGGCCAGGGCGCGGCTCGCCGGTCGGGTCGCGGCCTGAACCTTCGCCGGCCGTCAATCGCGCCCGGCTTCGCGCTGGGCCTTGAGGCGCGCTTCGTGGCGCGCCCGCCAGTAGCGGCGGTGAAACAGCTGCAGCACGCTCTTGATGCGGAAGGTGGCCTGCGGAAACGCCGAGTGCAGCAGCTTGCGCAGGCGCCAGCCGCGGCCCAGCGGCGCGGCGTCGCGGTAGGCGCGCCAACGCTGCGGCCACGGCGGATGAGCCAGCAGCGTGCGCAGGTAGCGGTCGCGCTTCAGCGGCCTCGACATCAGCGCGCGCATCGCCTCGCCGTGGCCGCAGCGCTCGGCATCGGCGACGAGCTGCTGCATCTCGGCCAGCAGGCGGTCGAGCTGGCGTTCGCTCCAGTGGCCCTGGTCCTCGGCGCTCTCGAAGCCCGGCATCACCGAGGTGCCGCCGCGCCGGTAGTGCACCAGCGGCACCGCGACGGTGATCGCGCCCCCGAGGGCGATTGCCCGGAACACCATGATCTGGTCTTCGTAGGCGATGCGCGCGTCCATCGGGCCGAAGCGCTCCATCAGGCGGCGCGTGAAGGCGTGGCCGGCGCCGACGATGTAGGGGCGTCGCGCCATCCAGTCGGCCACGCCGCGCCAGCGGCCGAGGTCGTCGACGCGGATCGGGTCGTGCAGGCGGCCGCTGGCGTCCATGTCCATCAGGTCGCTGGCGATCAGGTCGGCGCGGCGATCGTTGGCGTCCCAGGCCTCGACCAGCCGACGCACGCGGTCGGGCGCCGAGATGTCGTCGCCTGCGGCGGTGATCAGCAACTCGCCGTCGGCGAAGCGCAGCAGCTCGTTGTAGTGGGCGGCGATGCCGAGGTTGGGACCGCGCGGGCGCAGGCGCACGCGATGCACGCCTCGGTAGCCGGCGGCCAGCGCTTCGAGCCGCTCGAAGCTGCCGTCGGTGGAGCCGTCGTCGGACAGCACGATCTCGATCGGCGGGCAGTCCTGCGCGAAGGCGGCCTGCACCGCGACGTCCAGCAGCTCACACTGCTGGTAGGTCAACACCAGCAGGCTGACGCTGGGGAAGCCGGCGCTCGGGTTCACGGCGATCGCAGCAGGGCCGGCAGTCGCTGCAGCTGCAGGCCGAGCCAGCTCAAGACGAACTCGGCACAGCGCCGCCAGTCGCCGTGCTTGCGGTAGCGGTTGGCCCAGCTCAGCAAGCGCGCCTGCAGCGGCCAGGTCGCCCGCCGGCCAGCTTGTCGATGCAGCTCGCGGCGCACGCGCTCGGGGAGCTCGGCGAGGAACAACTCGTCCTGCGCGCTGGCGCTCATCCCGGTGGCCGCGTAGTCGGCGACGACCAGGTCGATCCAGCGCATCGGATGCGCGAGTGCGGCACGCAGATTGAAGTCCCAATCGGCATAGAGGCGGTAACGCAGGTCGAAGCCACCCAGCTGGTCGAACAGCTCGCGGCGATAGAAGACCGCCTGCTGGCAGAGGTTGCGGCCCAGCAGTCCGGCCGGCGTCAGCGCGCCCGTGTAGCGCGAACCGGCCGCACCGACGGGCCCGTCGGCCATCGCACGCACGTCGCCGTAGACGATCGCGGCCTCGCGCTCGCCGGTCAGGGCCTCGGCGGCGCGTGCCAGCGTCTCGTCGGCGTGCAGGCGATCGTCGCTGCCCAGCACCAGGAACCAGCGTCCACGAGCGCGTCGCACGCCGTGATTGATCGCGTCGTAGACGCCCGAGTCGCGGCGCGATTCGATCGCGAGCGCCGGCAGCCGCGGGCGGAAGCTCTCGGCGACCTCGAGCGTCGCGTCGCGCGACAGGCCGTCGCACACCAGCACCTCGAAGTCGCGGAAGCGCTGGACCGCGAGGGATTCCAGCGCGCCGGCGAGCACCGCTGCGCTGTTCATCGTCGGCATCACGATGCTGACGAGCGGCCCGGGGGCGTCGTGCGTGTTCATGCGTCGCGCGACCGCCGCGCCTCGCGCCGGCGCCGCTTCCAGCGGTGCAGGGCGCGTCGGGTGCGCTCGCGCCATGGCAGCTCGACCAGCGCGGCGAGATCCTCGCGTGCGACGAACACCGCGTTGCCGTGCACCGGAACGCGGGCGTTGATCGGTGCGAAGCCGGCGTTGACGAAGCGCGGCGCGAGCAGGGCCTCGACGTCGGCCAGTGGCCGCGCGCCGGCGTAGACGGCCTCGGTGCTGACCTCGGTGTAGATCAGCCGCACGTTGGCCAGCAGCGCGGCGGGCAGCGCCGACAGGACCAGGTACTCGGCCCCCTGCACATCGATGATCAAGGCGTCGGGCGGCTCGAGGCTGTGCTCGGCCAGGACAGAGTCGAGCCGACGCGTGCGCACCTCGATCGAGGTCTGCATGCTGACCTCGGGGAACAGCGACTTGTGCGAGCCGAGCTCGAGCAGCGAGCTGGACTCGCCGTGGTTGCTGGCGACATGAAAGGTGGCGGTGCCGTCGGTGTCGGCGATGGCGCAGGGGAAGACGCGCAGGCGCGGATCGCGCCGGGCCAGCGCCTCCAGCGCCGCCAGCGGCTCGGGCTGGGGTTCGAACAGGTCGATGCGGCGCAGCGCCGGGAAGAGCTTGTCGACCAGCGGCAGTTCGTCGAAGCGGTGGGCGCCGATGACGCTGAGCACCCTCAGCTCGCGCGCCAGCCGCGTGCCGCGCAGCGCGCGCAGCAGGTCGAGGTCGTAGACCGGCTCGTCGGCCGGCAGCAGCAAGGAGGTGGTGGGCGGGCTCATGGGGTGGTCGCGGTGCGCGCGTCGCCGGTGCGGCGCAGATGCAGCAGGACGTGGTCGACCACCAGGCCGGGCTCGCCCAGCGCGCGCGTCGGCCGCCGCGTGCGCAGCAGCGCCGGCAGCGCGCTGCGCACGCGGCGCTGCAGCAGCTTGCGACGCAGTCGCCGGCGGCGGTGCGCGAGCAGTGCTTCGTCGTGCGGCGTGTCGTAGGCGAAGGTGGGCGCCTCGACCAGCTCGAGCCCGAGCGCCGGTGCCACCGCCCGTGCCCAGCGCGACGAGACGAAGGAGACATGCTCCGGGAAGCTGCCGTACCACCAGGCGCCGCCGGCGTGTCGCCAGGCAGGGCTTTCGAGGTCGCCGGTCGAGACCAGCAGGGAGCCGCCGGGGGCGAGCTTGGGCGCCAGCAGGGCCACCAGCGCGCGCGGGTCGAGCAGGTGCTCGATCACGTCGACCGCGCAGATGACATCGTAGAGGCCGGGCACGGCCGGCAGGTCGCGGATGCGCGAGGCGACGATGTCGATGCCTAGCGCCTGGGCGCGCGCCGCGGCGGCGGTGGAGGCCTCGACGCCGTGCCGCGTCCAGTCCGGGGACAGCGCGGCGAGCAGCGCGCCGTCGTAGCAGCCCACGTCGAGGACGCGGCCGGCGTCGCCGCGTGCGGCGATGCGCTCGAGCACCAGGCGCTGATCCGGACGCAAGGCGCGCTGGACCCAGATCCAGTCAGGCGCCTGGGCGTACAGCTGCTCGTAGGTGGCTTCGTCGCGGACCGGGTGGCGCAGGCCGAGATGGCAGTCGCGACAGCGCCAGAGCCGCCCGCCCGGCCAGGGTGGATCGAGCCGCTGCGCGGCGAACACATCGGCATCGGGCATCGCGCCGAGGTCGTCGAGTGCGGCCGAGCCGCATTGGCGGCAGCACGGAGCGTCGGCTTCGGACATCGCGCAGGAGTCAGAGATAGAGGGCGTCGGACCACCGGCCCTGCTGCCGGTGCATGTGCATGGCGTAGCCGTGCGCGGCGCGCTCGGCGGCGACCCAACGCCTGGCGCTCTCGCGCCGCTCGCGCTTGAAGCGGCGACGCGCCAGCCAGCCCATGCCGAGCTTGGCGTAGAAGTGGTGCCGGTCGCCAAGATCGTCGGCGCCGGTCTCGAGCTTGATCGCCTTCTGCGTGATCGACCCGAAGTGATGCAAGAGCGCATCGCCAACCGTCCCGACCGGGACGCCATGACGCAGACAGCGCACCAGGAACTCGACGTCCTCGCGGCCGCCGAGCTGGCGGTCGGTGTCGGGGAAGCCGATGCGCTCGAACACCTCGCGCCGCACCGCGAAACAAACGCCGTGGAACCAGTCGCTTCGCAGAGTGCCCGCCATCGAAGCGGTGAACGCCGCCGCATGCGCGGCGAAGTCGTAGTCGAGTTCACCTTCGACCAGCGAAGGGCTGACCACCTGGAGACCGTGAGCCTCGGCGGCGTCGAGCATGCGGTCCATCGCGCGGTCGCAGGCGACGATGTCGTTGTTGAGCAGCACGGTCCAGTCGGCGTCGCCGGAGAGCAGCGCGCCCTGGGCCCAGGCGCCGCCGCAGCCGAGGTTGACCCGGTTGTTGACGCTCGGCAGCTCGGGGTGTGCGGCAAGCCAGGCCGGCGTGTCGTCGCGGCTGGCGTTGTCGATCACGAGCAAGGCATCGGCTGGCGTACCGCCGCCCAGGAGGCTGTCGACGCACTGGCGCGTGTAGGCCAGTTGGTCCAGGACCGGGATGACGACGCGGTAGCGCATCTCAGCGTGCAGGCCTGGGCTGCCTGCCCATCAGGTAGAACTCGTCGTTCGGCCGCAGCGAGATCAGGTTGGCCATGCGGTTGGACAGGCCGAACAGCGCTGTGATCGCGCCGATGTCCCAGATGTCCTCGTCGCTGAAGCCGTGGGCGCGCAAGGCCGCGAAGTCGGCGTCGTCGACGTCCTGCGCGGCGCTGCAGACCTTGAGCGCGAACTCGATCATCGCGTGCTGGCGCGGCGTGAGGTCGGCCTTGCGCGGGTTGGTGGCCAGCTGGTCGGCGAGCTGCGGCTTCTTCTCGTAGATCCGCAGGATCGCGCCATGGGCCACCACGCAGTACAGGCAGCGATTCACGCCGCTGGTGGCGACGATGATCATCTCCTTCTCGCCCTTGGTGAGCCCGGACTCGCGCAGCAGCAGCGCGTCGTGGTAGGCGAAGAAGGCGCGGAACTCGTCGGGCCGGTGAGCGAACCCGAGGAAGACGTTGGGCACGAAGCCGGCCTTCTCCTGCACCGCGAGGATCTTCTCGCGGATGTCGTCGGGCAGGTCCTTCAGCTCGGGCACCGGGTAGCGGCTGATCGGCGGGGCGGATGCGGTGACGGGGGCGGCGCTCATGCGGCGGTCTCCAGGTCGGTCTTGAACTGCAGCGCATGCAGGCGGGCGAACAGGCCGCCGCGGGCCAGCAGCTCGGCGTGCGAGCCCTGCTCGACGACGCGGCCGCGGTCGAGCACGGCCACCCGGTCGGCGGCCTCGATGGTGGACAGCCGGTGTGCGATGACGACCGAGGTGCGGCCCACCATCAGGCGCTCCAGTGCGGTCTGGACCAGGCGCTCGCTTTCGGAGTCGAGCGCCGAGGTCGCCTCGTCCAGGATCAGCAGCGGCGCGTCCTTGTAGATCGCGCGGGCGATCGCCAGCCGCTGGCGCTGACCGCCCGAGAGCTGGTTGCCGTTGTGGCCGATCGTGCTGTCGATGCCTTGCGGCAGGCCTTCGGCGAAGTCCAGCAGGTTCGCACCCGCCAGTGCCGCACGGACCCGCGCGACGTCGATCTCGTAGCCCAAGGCCACGTTGACCGCGACGCTGTCGTTGAACAGCACCACGTCCTGGCTCACCAGGGCGAACTGGCGGCGCAGTGCGAGCAGGTCCCAGTCGGGCAGGGCGACGCCGTCCAGCAGCACCCGCCCGGCCTGCGGCTCGAGGAAGCGTGGCAGCAGGTTGACCAACGTGCTCTTGCCCGAGCCCGACGGGCCGACCAGCGCCAGCGTCTCGCCCGCCGCGATCGTGAGGCTCACGCCATCCAGCGCCGGGGGCTTGTCGGCGCTGTAGCGCAGGCTCACGCTCTCGAGGCACAACTCTCCGCGGGCGCGCGCGACCGCGTGATTGCCGCCGCGCTCGACGGGGGTGTCCTCGATCAGCGTGAGGCCGCGTTGCACGGCCGCCAGGCCGCGCGTGATCGGGCCAGCGACCTCGGACAGGTGCTTGAGCGGCGTGATCAGCATCAGCATCGCGGTGACGAAGGAGACGAAGCCGCCGACCGTCGAGCCGCCGGTGCTGGCCTGCCAGAGCGCCGCGGTGATGACCGCCGAGAGCGCCGCCGCCGCCAGCATCTGCGTGACCGGCGTGACGGTCGACGCCGCGACGGTGGCCTTCAGCATCAGCTGCCGCAGGCCGTCGCTGGCGCGGCGGAAGCGCTCGCCCTGGGCCGGCGCCGCGCCGTGCAGGCGCACGATGCGCCAGGCCAGCACGTTCTCCTCGACCACGTAGGCCAGCTCGTCGGTCGCGCGCTGGCTGGCCACCGCGATGCCGTGCATGCGCTTGCCGAAGACGCGCATCACGATGGCGACGGCAGGGAACAAGGCTGCGATGAAGAGCGTGAGCTGCCAGTTGATCCAGATCAGGTAGCCCAGCAGGGCGACGGCGGTCAGCGAGTCCTTGATCAGCGTCTGCACGGCGTTGACCAGCAGGTTCGATCCGCTCTGCACCTCGTAGACGACGGAGTTGATGAGCTTGCTGGTCGACTGCTCGTTGAACAGCCCGGGATCGGCGTCCAGCAACCGCGCGAACATCGCGTGGCGCATGCGCAGGGTGCCCTGGTTGGCCGTCCAGGCGAGCGCGTAGTTGACGACGAAGCCGGCAACGCCCCGCACGAGGAAGAGCCCGAGGATCACCGCCGGGACCATCCACAGCGGCACCGCCTGGCTCGAGAAGCCGCTGTCGAGCAGCGGCTTCATCATGTAGGCGAGCAGCGGCTCGGTCGCCGCTCCGACCGAGGCGCCCAGTGCCGCCAGCACCAAGCCGCGCCGAGCGTCGGAGAAGTAGGGCCAGACGGCCTTGAGCCGCGAGAGATTGTGGCTGGAGCGTTCGGACATGCGCGACGCGGCGGGACGACAGCGGACGATGATACGCGGCAGCCCTCGCGGCCCCCGGGGCCGCCGGCCCGGCTGCCTACAATGCGCGCCGGGGAAGCCGCCACTGCATGTCGCTCTCGGTCATCGTCATCACCCGCAACGAAGCCCACAACATCGACGCCTGTCTCGCGTCGGTCGCGTTCGCCGACGAATGGGTGGTCGTCGACTCGGGCAGCAGCGACGCGACACCGGCGATCGCCGCGGCCCGCGGTGCGCGCGTGATCAGCACCCCCGACTGGCCCGGCTTCGGTCCCCAGAAGAACCGCGCCCTGGACGCCGCGACCGGCGACTGGGTCTTCAGCATCGATGCCGACGAGCGCGTGACGCCGGAACTCGCAGCCCAGATCCGGGTCGCAATGGCGCGGCAGGAGGGACCGTCTGCCTACACCGTGTCACGACTTTCTTCCTTCTGCGGCACCTGGATGCGCCATGGCGACTGGTATCCTGACTTGGTGGTGCGCTTGTTCCGCCGCGGCCATGCGCGCTTCACCAGCGACCTGGTGCACGAGCATGTCGTCGCCGAGGGTCCGACCGGGGCCCTGAGCGGCCACCTCCTACACGACAGCATGCCCAGCCTCGAGTCCTGCCTCGACAAGATGAATCGCTATTCCAGCGGCCGTGCGCTCGACCGCCACCGCGCGGGTCATGCGGGCGGCCTCGGCAAGGCGGTGGCTCACGGCGTCTGGGCGTTCCTGCGTTCCTACCTGTTCAAGCGCGGCTTCCTGGACGGGCGCATGGGCTTCGTGGTCGCCTTCAGCATCGCCGAGGGCACCTACTACCGCTACCTGAAGATGTGGCTGCTCGATCGCCCCGCGATCGAAGCGGCCGCACCCCGTACCCCATGAGACTTCGACCCCTCGACGCTCCCGGGCCCGACGCGCTGCGCCGGGGCCTGATCGGCCTGCCGCTGGCGCTTGCGGTGCCGGCGGCGCTGGCGCAGTTCCGCGTCGAGATCTCCGGCGTCGGCGCGACGCAGGTGCCGATCGCCATCGCCAGGTTTCGCGAGGAAGACAAGGCGCCGCAGCCGGTGGGCGCCATCATCCGTGCCGACCTCGAGCGCAGCGGCCTGTTCCGCAATCTCGACACCGCCGGCGTCACACTGGACGAGGGCTCGCGTCCCGCCATGAGCGACTGGCGCGGCCGCGGCGCCGACGCGCTGGTGGCCGGATCCGTGGCGCGGCTGGCCGACGGACGCCACGACGTGCGCTACCGGCTCTGGGACGTCGTCAAGGGCAGCGACCTGGGCGGGCAGGGCTATGCGGTACCGGCCGCGGACCTGCGGCTCGCCGCCCACCAGATCGCCGACGCCGTCTACGAAAAGCTCACCGGCGAGAAGGGCGTGTTCTCGACGCGCATCGCCTACGTCACCAAGGCAGCGGGTCGCCACACGCTGTGGGTGACCGATGCCGACGGCGAGAACGGCCAGACGGCGCTGGCCAGCCCCGAACCGATCATCTCGCCGGCCTGGTCGCCCGACGGGCGCGAACTGGCCTATGTCTCCTTCGAGAGCCGCAAGGCCGTGGTCTACGTGCAGGACGTCGGCTCGGGGCGGCGCCGCACGGTCGCCAGCTTCCGCGGGTCCAACAGCGCGCCGGCCTGGTCGCCCGACGGCCGGCAGCTGGCGCTGACGCTCAGCCGCGACGGCGGCTCGCAGCTCTACCTGATGAACCGCAACGGCGAGGACGTGCGGCGCCTCACCAGCAGCGGCGGCGCCATCGACACCGAAGCGGCCTGGTCGCCCGACGGCAAGCAGATCTACTTCGTCAGCGACCGCGGCGGCAGCCCTCAGGTCTACCGCATGCCGGCCGCCGGCGGCAACCCCGAGCGGGTCACCTTCAACGGCAGCTACAACATCAGCCCGGCGCTCAGCCCCGACGGGCGCAGCATGGCTTTCATCACCCGTGACGGCGGCGCGTTCCGCCTGCAGGTCATGGACCTGGCCAGCGGAACCACGCGTTCCGTCAGCGACACCAAGGACGACGAGAGCCCGAGCTTCGCGCCCAACAGCCGGCTCATCATCTACGCCACCCGCGACGGCGGCCGCGACGTGCTGATGACGACGACGCTGGACGGACGCATCAAGGCCCGCCTCGTGTCGACCCAGGCCGACGTGCGCGAGCCGGTATGGGGGCCCTACGGTCGTTGAGGACCCGCCCGCCGGGCGTGTTTGCATTCGAGTGAAACCAAGCTACAGAGGAAGCCCATGAAGACGATGATCACCCGCTCCACCCCGGCCCTGGCCCTGCTGACCGCCCTGGTCCTGACCGCCTGCAGCTCGCCGGTCAAGCTCGACGAGCCGGCGGTCGAGAGCCGCACCGCCACGCCGGTGGGCGGCGCGGGCGCCGGCGGCGCCAGCAGCGGCACCAGCCAGTCGCAGGTCGCGAGCGTCGATCTCTCGAAGGATGCGACCGCCGGCCTCGCCAAGGTCGTCTACTTCGACTTCGACAGCTACGTCGTCAAGGACGAGTACCGCCCGGTGATCGACGGCTACTCCAAGGCGCTGGGCGCCGACCGCAAGAAGCGTGTCGTCATCGAAGGCCACACCGACGAGCGCGGTGGCCGCGAGTACAACCTGGCCCTCGGGCAGAAGCGTGCCGAGGCCGTGGGCCGCTCGCTGACCCTGCTGGGCGTGCAGGACAGCCAGATCGAGTCGGTCAGCTACGGCAAGGAGCGCCCGGCTGCCACCGGCAGCGACGAGGCCGCCTGGGCCAAGAACCGCCGCGCCGAACTGCGCGACCGATAGGACATGGACCACCCCCGTTGCGGCTTCGCCGCTCCCCACGGGCCACGCAGGGGCCCCTTCGTGGCCCGAGGGCGCGCCGCTGGCGGACCGGCACAGCCGGTCCGCGGCGGCCGCCTGGTGCTGGGTGCCGTGCTATGGGCGGCAGCCTTGCTGGGTACCGGGACCGCGCAGGCGGGCCTGTTCGACGACGACGAGGCGCGCCGCGCCATCCTGGACGTGCGCGCGCGTGTCGAGCAAAGCGACAAGGCGGCCAAGGTGCGCCAGGATGAACTGAGCGCGCAGGTCGACCAGCTCAAGCGCAGCCTGCTCGAGCTCAACGCGACGATCGAGCAGCTGCGCAGCGACCTTGCGAAGCAGCGCGGTACCGATGAACAGCTGCAGCGTGACGTCGCCGAACTCCAGCGCAAGCAGAAGGATGTGCAGCAGGGCGTCGACGAACGGCTGCGCAAGATGGAGCCGCAGAAGGTCACGCTGGACGGCAAGGAGTTCCTCGCAGACCCCGAGGAGACGCGCCTCTACGGCGATGCCGTCGGCCTGCTGCGGCAAGGCGAGTTCGCGCCGGCCGTGAATGCGCTGGCCGCCTTCCAGCGTCGCTACCCCACCAGCGGCTACGCCAGCGCGGCGCAGTACTGGCTGGCCAACGCGTACTACGGCAAGCGCGACTACAAGGAGGCGATTCCGGCCTTCCGCGCCTTGGTGAACGGTGCGCCCGACCATCCGCGCGCCCCCGAGGCGCTGTTGTCGATCGCCAACTGCCAGATCGAGCTGAAGGATCCCAAGGCCGCGCGCAAGACGCTCGACGAACTGCTGAAGACCTATCCGAAGAGCGAGGCCGCGCAGGCCGGTCGAGAGCGCATCGCCTCGCTGAAGTGAAGGCCACCTGGTGAATGCGGTGCCGCCGACGGCGTTGCCTCCGGTCGATGCCGATCTCGAGCGCCGCTTCGGCGGGCTCCGGCGACTCTATGGCGACGACGGCTACGCGCGTCTGCGTGCGGCACGCGTGGCGCTGGTCGGCGTCGGTGGTGTCGGCTCCTGGGCGGCAGAGGCGCTGGCGCGCAGCGGCGTGGCGACGCTGGTGCTGATCGACCTCGATCACGTCGGCGAGTCCAACATCAACCGCCAGGTGCAGGCGCTCGATGCCACGCTCGGGCAAGCCAAGGTGCAAGCCCTGCGCGAGCGGATCGCACAGATCCACCCGGCGTGCGCCGTTCATGCGGTCGAGGAGTTTGCCGACGCCGAGAACTGGCCCGGCCTGCTGCCGACGCCGGTCGACCTGCTGATCGACGCCTGCGACCAGGTGCGTGCCAAGGCGGTGCTGGCCGCGTGGGCCCTCGCGCAAGGCGTCTCGCTGGTGACGGTGGGTGCGGCAGGCGGCAAGCGCAAGGCCCAGGCGGTGGAGGTCGACGACCTGGCGAATGCGACGCACGATCCGCTGCTCGCGGCCCTGCGGCAGCGGCTGCGGCAGCATCACGGTGCGGCGCGCAAGGGCCTGATCGGCGTGCGCTGCGTGTTCTCGCGCGAGCCCGTCCGCGAGCCCGACGGCGGCTGCGACGTGGACGGCAGCCTCAATTGCCACGGCTACGGATCCACCGTCAGCGTGACGGCGACGTTCGGTCTGGTGGCGGCCGGCGAGGCGGTCGAGAGCCTCGTGGCGGGTGGTCGCCGAGCTTGAGCCGCGACGACGGATCTGCTTATAATGAATGGCTCTACGGCGGGTTGTTAGCTCAGTCGGTAGAGCAGCGGACTTTTAATCCGTTGGTCGCAGGTTCGAATCCTGCACAACCCACCACCGGGGTCGAATTCCCGGGCTCTTAGCTCAGTTGGTAGAGCAGCGGACTCTTAATCCGTAGGTCGAGTGTTCGAGTCACTCAGGGCCCACCAGAACGAAAGGCCTCGCACAACGTGCGAGGCCTTTTTCATTGGTGCTCTGGCTCGTCCTCGCGCTCAAGTCCTGCTGAACTCGATCGCACCCTGCGGCAGCAGGTAGAGGACCAGTGCACGACCGCCGCTGACGCTGGGCCTGTGAGCGGTGCCGGGACCGTAGACCACCCATCCGGCCGGGGCGCCGTCGAACCGTGCGTCGCCCTCGAGCGGCATCACCAGATCGATCTCGCCGTTCGGGTGCGTGTGCTGCGGGCCGATGCAGTCGTCCATGTCGACGACGTCGACCGAGTAGCCCTGCGTGGCCGGCGTCGGCTTGATCACACGGCCGTAGCGGATGCCGCCGGCCTCGCGCTCGCACATCCAGCCCTCGGCGACTCCGTCGCGGCAGGCTTGGAACAGAGCCTCGTAGGTACGACTGCCCGGGCCGTGCTCGCGGTTCAGGTCGGAGGCCAGAGCCGCGTCGAGCGCTCGTCCCGCCACAGAGGCGGTGAGCCCGGCGATCAATGAGTGGAACTGGTCTGGCGCCATCATGGTCTCTGAGGTTCTGGAAAGAAAGCACTATAGTGCATGTGTTGGGTGAACTGACTGCATCAGCTTTTAGAGAAGGAAGCGCTTGATCTCCATAAGAAAGTGCACTATGATGCAGAAACTACGGAGAAATGCACAATGATGCATGTCTCTTGACTCAACCCGCCGAGGAGCCTTCATGACCGCCATGCATCCCGCCGAGCAAGCCGCCGTCGCCGCGCCGCCCATCGTCGACTACCGCACCGAGCCCGGCCGCTACAAGCACTGGAAGCTGGCGGTCGACGGCGCGATCGCGACGCTCTCGATGGCGGTGGCCGAGGACGGCGGCATCCGCCCCGGCTACAAGCTCAAGCTCAACAGCTACGACCTCGGTGTCGACGTCGAGTTGCACGATGCGGTGAATCGCCTGCGCTTCGAGCATCCCGAGGTGCAGACGGTGGTGCTGACCGGCGGGCGCGACCGCATCTTCTGCTCGGGCGCCAACATCTTCATGCTGGGCCTGTCGAGCCACGCGTGGAAGGTCAACTTCTGCAAGTTCACCAACGAGACGCGCAACGGCCTCGAGGATTCGTCGCGCAACGGCAGCCTCAAGTTCCTGGCTGCAGTCAACGGCGCCTGCGCTGGTGGCGGCTACGAGGTCGCGCTGGCCTGCGACGAGATCCTGCTGGTCGACGATCGCTCCTCGGCCGTCTCGCTGCCCGAGGTGCCGCTGCTCGGCGTGCTGCCCGGCACCGGCGGTCTGACGCGTGTCACCGACAAGCGCAAGGTACGCCATGACCTGGCCGACATCTTCTGCACCAGCGTCGAGGGCGTGCGCGGGCAGAAGGCAGTGGACTGGAAGCTGGTGGACGCGATCGCCAAGCCCGCGGTGTTCGCGCAGGCGGTGAAGGATCGCGCACTCGCGTTGGCCGCGCAGAGCCGGCGACCCGGGCCGGGGCAGGGCGCCGAGGGCGTGCTGCTTTCGCCGATCGAACGCACGCTCGATGCCGCTGGCGTGCACTACGCGACGATCGACGTGCAGATCGACCGCAGCAAGCGCACCGCGACGATCACCGCCAAGGCGCCGGCGTCGGCACCGCCGCAGGACATCGCTGCCATCGTCGCCGCCGGCGCCGCCTGGTGGCCGCTGCAGTTCGCGCGCGAGCTCGATGATGCGATCCTGCACCTGCGCACCAACGAGCTCGACATCGGCACCTGGCTGCTCAAGACGCGTGGCGACGCGCGAGCCGTGCTGGCCGCCGACGCCAGCCTGATTGCCCACAAGGACCACTGGTTCGTGCGCGAGACCATCGGCCTGCTGCGCCGGACCTTCGCGCGGCTCGACGTGTCCTCGCGCTCGCTGTTCGCGCTGATCGACCGCGACAGCTGCCTGGCCGGCAGCTTTGCCGAGTTCGCCTTCGCGGCCGACCGTGCCTACATGCTGGCCCTGCCTGACGCGCCCGACGCGGCGCCGAAGCTCACGCTCGGCGAAGCCAGCTTCGGCCTGCTGCCGATGATCACCGGCGAGAGCCGCCTGCACCGGCGCTTCTACGGCATGTCGGCCCCGCTCGCGGCAGCGCGCGATTCGATCGGTCAGCCGCTCGACGCCGATGTCGCGATGGCGCACGGCCTCGTGACGGCCGCCCCCGACGACATCGACTGGGACGACGAGATCCGCATCGCGGTCGAGGAGCGTGCCGCGCTGTCGCCCGATGCGCTGACCGGTCTCGAGGCCAACCTGCGTTTCAACGGGCCCGAGACGATGTGGACCCGTGTGTTCGGGCGCCTGTCGGCCTGGCAGAACTGGATCTTCATCCGCCCCAACGCCGTCGGCCCCAAGGGTGCGCTCAAGGTCTACGGCACCGGCGAGAAGGCCCTGTTCGATTTCAACCGCGTCTGAGCCCCATTCCACCCGCAGTCCCAGGAGCCCGCATGTCCGCCATCAACTACAGCGAGAAGATCCCCAACAACGTCAACCTCGCCGAGGACCGCACGCTGCAGCGCGCGCTCGAGCAGTGGCAGCCCAACTTCATCAACTGGTGGGACGACATGGGGCCCGAGGGTTCGACCGACCACGAGGTCTACCTGCGCACCGCCGTCAGCGTCGACCCGCAGGGCTGGGCGCAGTTCGGCCACGTGAAGATGCGCGACTATCGCTGGGGCATCTTCCTGAATCCCGGCGACAGCGAGCGCCAGGTCCACTTCGGCGACCACAAGGGCGAGAAGGCCTGGCAGGACGTGCCCGGCGAGCACCGCGCCAACCTGCGCCGCATCATCGTCACGCAGGGCGACACCGAGCCGGCCTCGGTCGAGCAGCAGCGCCACCTGGGCCTGACCGCGCCGTCGATGTACGACCTGCGCAACCTGTTCCAGATCAACGTCGAGGAAGGCCGCCACCTCTGGGCGATGGTCTACCTGCTGCAGAAGCACTTCGGCCGCGACGGCCGCGAAGAGGCCGAGGCGCTGCTGCAGCGCAACTCGGGCGATGCCGACAACCCGCGCATCCTCGGCGCCTTCAACGAGAAGACGCCGGACTGGCTGGCCTTCTTCATGTTCACCTACTTCACCGACCGTGACGGCAAGTTCCAGCTCGCCGCGCTGACCGAGAGCGCCTTCGACCCGCTGGCCCGCACGACCAAGTTCATGCTGACCGAGGAAGCGCATCACATGTTCGTCGGCGAGAGCGGCGTGTCGCGCGTGATCCAGCGCACCTGCCAGGTGATGAACGAGATCAAGACCGACGACGTACAGAAGGTGCGCGCGGCGGGCGCGATCGATCTCGGCACGATCCAGCGCTACCTCAACTTCCACTACTCGGTGACGATCGACCTGTTCGGCGCCGACCAGTCCAGCAACGCCGCCACCTTCTACAGCTCGGGCCTGAAGGGCCGCTACGAGGAAGGCAAGCGCACGGACGACCATGTGCTGAAGGGTCAGACCTACAAGGTGCTCGAGGTCCAGAACGGGCAATTGGTCGAGAAGGAGGTGCCGATGCTCAACGCCCTCAACGAGGTGCTGCGCGACGACTTCATCAAGGACTCGGTGGCTGGCGTCGAGCGCTGGAACAAGGTCATCGACAAGGCCGGGCTGCCGCACCGCCTGAAGGTGCCGCACAAGGCCTTCCACCGCCAGATCGGCGCGCTGGCCGGTATCAAGGTCGCGCCCGACGGCCGGCCGGTCAGCGAGGCGGAATGGGCCGCCAAGGAGGCCGAGTGGCTGCCGACCGCCGAGGATCGCGCCTTCGTGGCATCCTTGATGGGCCGCTGCGTCGAGCCGGGGCAGTTCGCCCACTGGATCGCCCCGCCGGCCATGGGCATCAACCGCCAGCCGATCGACTTCGAATACGTCAGGTTTGGGTGATCGAGAAACTCCGATGGACATGGCCGCCGACGTGCAGGTGATCAAGCAGCACCTGATCGATCCCGAGATCTGCATTCGCTGCAACACCTGCGAAGCCACGTGCCCGGTCGGCGCGATCACGCACGACGATCGCAACTACGTCGTCAAGGCGGAGGTCTGCAATGCCTGCATGGCCTGCATCTCGCCATGCCCCACCGGGTCGATCGACAACTGGCGGACCATGCCGCTGGTGCGCGCCTATTCGATCGAGGAGCAGCTGACCTGGGACGAGTTGCCCGTCGAGCTGACGGCCGAGCAGCTCGCTGCCGAGGGCGTCGCTCCGTCGGCGGCGACGGCGGTCGCCGACGCCACCCCGGCGCCGACGCCGGATGCCAGCGGCGAGGCGCCGTTCCAGTCGGCGGCCTGGGGCGCGACGCTGCCGCCCTGGTCGGCGGCGCACGCCTACACCAACCTCTACGGCCCCAAGAGCCCCACGACGGCCACGGTCGTCGGCAACTTCAACTGCACCGAGGCCGGCTACGCCAGCGAGACCCACCACGTCGTGCTGGACTTCGGCGCGATGCCCTTCCCGGTCCTGGAAGGCCAGTCGATCGGCATCGTGCCGCCGGGACTCGACGCACGCGGCAAGCCGCACACGGCGCGCCAGTACTCGATCGCCAGTCCGCGCAACGGTGAGCGGCCGGGCTACAACAACGTCTCGCTCACGGTGAAGCGCGTCACCGAAGACCACCAGGGCAAGCCGGTGCGCGGCGTGGCGTCCAACTACGTCTGCGATCTCAAGGTCGGCGACACGGTGCAGGTCATCGGACCGTTCGGCAGCAGCTTCCTGATGCCGAACCACCCCAAGTCGAACATCGTGATGGTCTGCACCGGCACCGGCAGCGCGCCGATGCGCGCAATGACCGAGTGGCGCCGCCGCCTGCGCCAGAGCGGCAAGTTCGAGTCCGGCAAGCTGATGCTCTTCTTCGGCGCGCGCACGCCGCAGGAGCTGCCGTACTTCGGGCCGCTGCAGAACCTGCCCAAGGACTTCATCGACATCAGCCTGGCGTTCTCGCGCCAGCCGGGCCAGCCCAGGCGCTACGTGCAGGACCTGATGCGCGAGCGCGCGCTCGACCTGGCCGCGCTGCTCAAGGACACCAACACCTTCGTCTACGTCTGCGGCCTCAAGAGCATGGAGGAGGGCGTGGTGCTGGCGCTGCGCGACATCGCCGAGCAGAGCGGCCAGTCCTGGGATGCGCTCGGCGCCGCGCTGAAGCGCGAAGGCCGTCTGCACCTCGAGACCTACTGAACCGACGCCGCGATGAACCCGCCAGGACAAGCGCAACGTGATGCCGTCTTCGTGATCGGCGCCGGCATCATGGGCGCCGGCATCGCCCAGGTGGCGGCGCAGGCCGGGCATGCCGTGCTGCTGCACGACAGCCGCGAGGGCGCAGCGGCCGAAGCGCGGCGCAAGCTGGGCGAGACGCTGGCCGGGCTGGTCAGGAAAGGCCGGCTCGCCGACGAGGAGGCGGCAGCGGTGCTCGAGCGCATCCGCCCGGCCACGTCGCTGGCCGATGCGGCCGGCACGCGCCTGGTCGTCGAGGCCATCGTCGAGAACCTCGACATCAAGCGCGCGCTCTTCCGCGAGCTGGAGGCGATCGTCGGCGACGACTGCGTCCTGGCGTCCAACACCTCGTCGATCTCGATCACGGCGCTGGCCAACGGCCTGAAGCGGCCGGGGCGCTTCGTCGGCATGCACTTCTTCAACCCAGTGCCGCTGATGAAGCTGGTCGAGGTGGTGTCGGGCCTGCAGACGGATGCCACGGTGGCCGAAGCCATCTTCGATCTGTCCAAAGCCTGGGGCAAGGTGCCGGTGCATGCCCGGTCGACGCCGGGCTTCATCGTCAACCGGATCGCGCGGCCGTACTACGCCGAGACGCTGGCGCTGCTGCACGAGCGCGCGGCCGAGCCGGCGGTGCTGGACGCCTGCCTGCGCGGCGCGGGTTTCCGCATGGGGCCTTGCGAGCTGATGGACCTGATCGGCCACGACACCAACTTCGCGGTGACCGAGTCGGTGTTCCAGGCGAACTTCGGCGACAAGCGCTACCAGCCGTCGCTGGTGCAGCGCGAGATGGTCGACGGCGGCCTGCTCGGCCGCAAGACCGGCCGTGGCTTCTACGACTACGCCACGCCGCGACCCGCGCCGGCCGAGTCAGCGCCACGCAGCGCCGGCCCGATCGCCGAGACGGCCGCGTTCGGTCGCACCGATGGCCGCACCGCGACGCAGCGGGCCGCTGACGCCGGCCAGCGCGATGGTGCCGTGTTCGACTGGACCACCGGTCCGAATGCTGCCGCGCTGGCCTATGCCGTCAGCGCGACGGCGAGCGAGAACTACGCGGCCCAGGTCGCGCAGGCGATCGCGGCGGCTGGGCATGAGCCGCAGCGCATCGCCGACACGCCCGGCCTGGTGGTCGCGCGCACGCTGGCGATGCTGGTCAACGAGGCCGCCGACGCCGTGCAGCAGGGCGTGTGCAACGAGTCCGGCGCGGACCTGGCGATGAAGCTCGGCGTCAGCTACCCGGCCGGGCCCTTCGAATGGTTTGCGCGCTTCGGCGTGCGCGACATCGTGCAGTTGCTGGATCGCCTGGACGAGCACTACCGCGGCGAACGCTACCGCACCAGCCCCTGGCTGCGCCAGCGCGCCTGGGCCGCGGCGCGGTGAGGTTCGCGGACTTTCACGTCGGCCAGGTCATCGAGGCCGGGCCCTACGAGCTGACGGCCGACGAGATCCTGGCCTTCGCGCGGTCCTACGACCCGCAGTGGTTCCACACCGACCCCGACGCTGCGGCGAGTGGTCGGTTCGGCGGTCTGATCGCCAGCGGCTGGCACACCTGCGGCATCGCGATGCGGCTGGTGGCCGATGCAGCGCTCGCCGGATCGGAGTCCTTCGCCAGCCCGGGCCTGCAGTACGTGAAGTGGCCGCATCCGGTCCGTCCTGGCGACCACCTGAGCCTGCGCGCCGAGGTGATCGAGCTGCGCACGGCGCGCAGCCGCTCCGGTCTGGGTATCCTGCGCTGGCGCTGGAGGCTTTTCAACCAGCGCAAGATCGAGGTGCTCGACCTCGAAGCGACCAGCCTGTTCGACCTGAGCTCGAGGAGCGAACCGTCATGACCCAGCACGCCTACATCGTCGACGCGATCCGCACGCCTTTCGGCCGCTATGGCGGCGCGCTGTCGTCGGTGCGCACCGACGACCTGGGCGCGATCCCGCTGAAGGCGCTGATGGCACGCCATCCGCGGCTGGACTGGGACGCGGTGAGCGACATCCTCTACGGTTGCGCCAACCAGGCCGGCGAGGACAACCGAAACGTCGCGCGCATGAGCGCGCTGCTGGCCGGGCTGCCTATCGGGCTGCCGGGCGCGACCATCAACCGGCTGTGCGGCTCGGGTCTCGATGCCGTAGGCAGTGCCGCTCGCGCGATCAAGGCCGGCGAGGCGCAGCTGATGCTGGCCGGAGGCGTCGAGAGCATGAGCCGCGCGCCCTTCGTCATGCCGAAGGCCGAGTCCGCCTTCAGCCGCAGCAACGCGGTCTACGACACCACCATCGGCTGGCGCTTCGTCAACAGGCTGATGAAGGAACAGTACGGCGTCGATTCGATGCCCGAGACCGCCGAGAACGTCGCCGCCGAGCACGGCATCGAGCGCGAGGCCCAGGACCGCATGGCGCTGGCCTCGCAACTCAAGGCCGTGGCTGCGCAGAAGAGCGGCTACTTCGATGCCGAGATCACGCCGGTGAGCATCGCGCAGAAGAAGGGTGACGCCATCGTCGTCGCCAAGGACGAGCATCCGCGCGAGACCAGCCTGGAAGCGCTGGCCAAGCTCAAGGGCGTGGTCAGGCCCGAGGGCAGCGTGACGGCGGGCAACGCCAGCGGCGTCAACGATGGGGCCTGCGCCCTGCTGCTGGCCGGCGAGGGCGCGCTCAAGACCCACGGACTGACGCCGCAGGCCCGCGTGCTGGGCATGGCGACGGCCGGCGTGGCGCCGCGTGTGATGGGCATCGGCCCGGCGCCCGCGACGCAGAAGCTGCTGGCGCAGACGGGCATCAGGCTCGAGCAGATCGACGTGATCGAACTGAACGAGGCCTTCGCCGCCCAGGGTCTGGCGGTGTTGCGGCAACTGGGCCTGAAGGACGACGACCCGCGCGTCAACCCGAACGGCGGGGCGATCGCGCTCGGCCATCCGCTGGGCGCCAGCGGCGCGCGGCTGGCGACCACGGCCATCAACCAGTTGCACCGCTCCGGCGGCCGCTACGCGCTGTGCACGATGTGCATCGGCGTCGGCCAGGGCATCGCGGTGCTGCTGGAAAGGGTGTGAGGATGCGACGGCGCGCTGCGTCGGTGCTGGCGGCTGCCGCGCTGCTTGCGGGTTGCGCGAGCTACGGCCCGTCCAGCCTGCCGGTCGGCACGCCGACGGGCGCCGTGATCGAGAGGATGGGGCCGCCCACCGGCCGCTATCGCGGGCTCGATGGCGGCGCACCCGGCGAGCGCCTCGAGTTCGCGCGCGGACCCTATGGCCAGCACACCTACATGCTGGACTTCGACGCGGACGGTCGGCTGCTGCGCTGGGAGCAGGTGCTGACCGAGGCCAACTTCCTGAAGCTGGAGCCCGGCATGACGCGCGAGGAGGTGTTGCGCCGTGTCGGCCATCCGTCCGACGTGCGCTTCCTGCCGCGACAGCAGCACCAGCTGTGGTCCTACCGCTACGAGACACCGTTCTGCATCTGGTTCCAGGTCAGCCTCGACACGGCGAACCGCGTCGCGGAACTCGGGCACAACGTCGACCCGATGTGCGAGCGCAGCGACCGGCGCTGGTGAGATGACGGTCCTCTACGGCATCCCGAACTGCGACACCGTCAAGAAGGCGCGGGCCTGGCTCGACGCAGCCGATGTCGCCTACCGCTTCCACGATTTCAAGAAGGCCGGCGTGCCCGCCGAGGCGCTGGCGGCCTGGCTGGCGGCGGTCGGCTGGGAGCGGCTGCTCAACCGCCAGGGCACGACCTGGCGCAAGCTCGATGCGGCCGTGCAGTCGCGCATCGTCGATGCGGCCAGTGCGGCCGTGCTGATGCGCGAGCAGGCCAGCGTCATCAGGCGTCCGGTCGTGGCTTGGGCGGACGGCTCGATCACCGTGGGCTTCGATCCTGCGGTCTTTGCTGCAGCGCGTCGCTGAGGATGGGCGCCCAGCAACTGGGCACTTAAGGAACGTCTGCACAACGCGCCGCGCGGTGCAGTTTGGAGCGACGTGATGGCG
>NZ_CADEFR010000021.1 GCF_902826655.1 uncultured Methylibium sp.
GCCGGGACCGTAGATGCCCTTGACGCCGGCCTCGTAGAGGAAGTCGTAGTCCTGCGGCGGCACCACACCGCCGACGAAGACGATGATGTCGTCGGCGCCCTGGCGCCTCAGCTCGTCGATGATCGCCGGCACCAGGGTCTTGTGGCCGGCCGCGAGCGTGGACACGCCGACCGCGTGCACGTCGTTCTCGATCGCCTGGCGCGCGCATTCCTCGGGGGTCTGGAACAGCGGGCCCATGTCGACGTCGAAGCCGAGGTCGGCGAAGGCGGTCGCCACCACCTTGGCGCCGCGGTCGTGGCCGTCCTGGCCGAGCTTGGAGATCATCACGCGCGGCCGGCGGCCGTGCACGTCGGCAAACGCCGCGATCTCGGTCTTGAGCTTGTCCCAACCTTCGGCGCTGTCGTAGGCGGCTGCGTACACACCGGTCACCTTCTGGATGTCGGCGCGGTGGCGCCCGAAGACCTGCTCCAGCGCGTCCGACACCTCGCCCACCGTGGCGCGCAGCCGGATCGCCTGGATGCTCAGGTCCAGCAGGTTACCTTGCCCGGACCTCGCGCTGTCGGTCAGCGCGGCCAGCGCGGCCTGGACCTTGGCCGCATCGCGCGTGGCGCGGATGCGCTGCAGGCGCTCGATCTGCTGGTCGCGCACCAGGTGGTTGTCGATGGCGCGGAAGTCGAGCGGGTCTTCCTTGTCGAGCCGGTACTTGTTGACGCCGACGATCACGTCCTTGCCCGAGTCGATGCGCGCCTGCTTCTCGGCCGCGCTGGCCTCGATCTTGAGCTTGGCCCAGCCGGAGTCGACGGCCTTGGTCATGCCGCCCATGGCCTCGACTTCCTCGATCAGCGCCCAGGCCTTGTCGGCCATGTCATGGGTCAGCCTTTCCATCATGTAGCTGCCGGCCCAGGGGTCGATCACGCTGGTGATGTGCGTCTCTTCCTGGATGATGAGCTGGGTGTTGCGCGAGATGCGCGCCGAGAACTCGGTGGGCAGCGCGATGGCCTCGTCGAAGCTGTTGGTGTGCAGGCTCTGCGTGCCGCCGAAGACCGCCGCCATCGCCTCGATCGCGGTGCGCACGACGTTGTTGTACGGGTCCTGCTCGGTCAGGCTCCAGCCCGAGGTCTGGCAGTGGGTGCGCAGCATCAGGCTCTTGGGGTTCTTCGCGCCGAAGCCCTTCATGATGCGGCTCCACAGCAGGCGCGCGGCGCGCATCTTGGCGATCTCGAGATAGAAGTTCATCCCGATCGCCCAGAAGAAGCTCAGGCGCCCGGCGAACTCGTCCACGTCCAGGCCCTTGCCCTGCGCGGTGCGCACGTACTCCATGCCGTCGGCGAGCGTGAAGCCCAGTTCCAGCGCCTGGTTCGCGCCGGCCTCCTGCATGTGATAGCCGGAGATCGAGATCGAGTTGAACTTCGGCATCTTCTTCGCCGTGTACTCGATGATGTCGCCGATGATCCGCATGCTCGGCTCGGGCGGGTAGATGTAGGTGTTGCGGACCATGAACTCCTTGAGGATGTCGTTCTGGATGGTCCCGCTCAATTGGTCCTGCGCGACGCCCTGCTCCTCGGCTGCCACCACGTAGCCCGCCAGCACCGGCAGCACGGCGCCGTTCATCGTCATCGACACGCTGACCTTGTCGAGCGGGATGCCGTCGAACAGGATCTTCATGTCCTCGACCGAGTCGATCGCAACGCCGGCCTTGCCGACGTCGCCGGTCACGCGCGGGTGGTCGCTGTCGTAGCCGCGGTGGGTGGCCAGGTCGAAGGCGACGCTCACGCCCTGCGCGCCGCCGGCCAGTCCCTTGCGGTAGAAGGCGTTGGACTCCTCGGCGGTCGAGAAGCCGGCGTACTGGCGGATGGTCCACGGACGCGAGGCGTACATCGTCGCCTGCGGGCCGCGCAGATAGGGCTCGAAGCCCGGCAGCGTGTCGGTGTGCGGCAGGCCCTGGAGGTCGGCCGCGGTGTAGAGCGGCTTGACCGTGATGCCTTCCGGCGTGGTCCAGTTCAGCGCGGCGAGATCACCGCCGGGCGCCTGTTTGGCGGCGGCCTTCTGCCATGCGGCCAGATCGACGGGAGGGGTCGTAGGACGGTCGGACATGGCGGCTCTCGAAAGCGAAGCAGATGCCGTCCTGGGGGTGGACGGTCGGAACGGCGTGATCATAATTCAAATTTGAATTACAGTTGCCTCAGCAAGCCGACGTCCGATGACCGTCCTCACCAGCAGCAAGACCGCCGAAGCAGGCCCCGCGGCCGAGGCCGCGCGCGCCGCTCCGGCGGAGCGCGCGCTGTACGAGCAGGTCGCCGAGTCGGTGCGCGGGCTGATCCTGTCGCACCGCCTCGCCCCCGGCAGCTGGATCGACGAGAAGGCGCTCGCCGCCGAACACGGCATCAGCCGCACGCCCCTGCGCGAGGCGCTGAAGGTGCTGGCCGCCGAAGGCCTGGTGACGATGAAGCTGCGCCGCGGCGCCTACGTCACCGAGGTCTCGCTGCGCGACCTGAGCGAGGTCTTCCACCTGCTGGCGCTGCTGGAGGGCGATGCGGCCGGCGTCGTCGCCGAACGGGCCACGCCCGAGCAGATCGCCGAGCTGGAGGCGCTGCACCGCAGGCTCGAAGCCGAGCTCGACGACCGCGACCGCTTCTTCGCGGCCAACGAGCGCTTCCACCTGCGCCTGCTCGAGATCGCCGACAACCGCTGGCGCCTGCAGATGGTGGCGGACCTGCGCAAGGTGATGAAGCTCAACCGCCACCACTCGCTGTTCAAGCAGGGCCGGCTCGAGGCCTCGCTGAACGAGCACCGGCAGATCATGTCGGCACTGCGCGCGCGCAATGCCGACCGGGCGCAGCGCCTGATGCGCCAGCACATCGCGAACGGCAAGGAAGCGGCGGCCATGCAGTGAAGCGCAAACGCAAACGCCACCCGGAGGTGGCGTCGATGTGGATGGGACCTGGTGGGCGGTGCAGGGTTCGAACCTGCGACCCCTGCCGTGTGAAGGCAGTGCTCTACCGCTGAGCTAACCGCCCGGTTTCGCTGGAGGAATCCGGACTTCGCGAGTCTCGCGAAGCGCGCGGATTATGCCATGGCACGCCACAGCGTCTTGCCGCCCGAGGCCTTGTCCAGCTCGGCCAGCAAGGCCTCGTGCGCCGCGCGCTCGGCCTCGCTGGCGTCGATCACCGGCAGCTCGAAGCCGCTCAGGTCGATGGCCGCGACGGCCACCTGGGCACCGCTGCTGTCGCCGGCATCGATGACCAGCGAGTCCTGCCCGCGCGTCATGCGGATGTAGACCTCGGCCAGCAGGCCGGCGTCGAGCAGCGCGCCGTGCAGCGTGCGGTTGCTGTTGTCGACCTCGAGGCGCTTGCACAGCGCGTCGAGCGAGTTGCTCTTGCCGGGGAACATCTCGCGCGCCATCGTCAGGCTGTCGGTCACGCGCCCGACCTGCAGGGCGAAGGGCGGCCGGCCCAGGCGCCGGAGCTCGGCATCGAGGAAGCCGACGTCGAAGGCGGCGTTGTGGATGATGATCTCGGCGCCGGCCAGGTAGGCCATCAGGTCGTCGGCGACGACCGCGAACTTGGGCTTGTCGGCCAGGAACTCGTCGGTCAGGCCGTGGATCTTGACGGCGTCCTCGTGGCTGCGGCGCTCGGGGTTCAGGTAGAAGTGCCTGTTCTCGCCGGTCAGGCGGCGGTTGAGCATCTCGACGCAGCCGATCTCGATGATGCGGTCACCGCTCTCGGGGCTGAGACCCGTGGTTTCGGTGTCGAGGAACACCTGCCGCGTCATCAGTGGTTCTCCTTGGCGTGGTTGATCGAATACCTGGGGATCTCCACCACCAGGTCCTGCTGCGCCAGGATGGCCTGGCAGCTCAGGCGCGAGTTCGGCTCCAGGCCCCAGGCGCGGTCGAGCAGGTCTTCCTCGTTCTCGTCCATCTCGTTCAGCGAGGCGAAGCCCTCGCGCACGACGACGTGGCAGGTGGTGCAGGCGCAGCTCATCTCGCAGGCGTGCTCCACCTCGATGTCGTGCTCGAGCAGGGCCTCGCAGATCGACGTGCCCGGCGCGGCCTCGATGCGCGCGCCCTCGGGGCAGTACTCGGGATGGGGCAGGATCTTGATCACCGGCATGCGGTCCTCACACTTCTTCGACGCGGCGTCCGGCCAGCGCCTCGCGGATGCCGCGGTTCATGCGTTCGGCGGCGAAGGCCTCGGTGCCATCGGTCAGCGCCTTGACGGCCGCGTCGACGACCGCGGGGTCCTCGCTGCGCGCCTGTTCGGTCGTTGCGGCGACCAGCCGTTCGATCGCGTCGCGCTCCGCTTCGCTCAGCAGGTCGCCGTCGGCGGCCAGCGCGGAGCGCGTCGCCAGCACCATGCGCTCGGCCTCGACGCGCGCCTCGCGCAGCGCGCGCTCGCGCATGTCGCCTTCGGCCGTGGAAAAACCGTCCTGCAGCATGCGCGCGATCTCGTCGTCGGCGAGGCCGTAACTGGGCTTGACCGTCACCGCCGCCTCGACCCCCGAGCCCTGCTCTCGCGCGCTGACGCTCAACAGGCCGTCGGCGTCGACCTGGAAGGTGACGCGGATGCGCGCGGCGCCGGCCACCATCGGCGGGATGCCGCGCAGCTCGAAGCGCGCCAGCGAGCGGCAGTGCTCGACCTGCTCGCGCTCGCCCTGCAGCACGTGGATCGCCATCGCGGTCTGCCCGTCCTTGAAGGTCGTGAAGTCCTGCGCCTTGGCGATGGGGATGGTGCTGTTGCGGGGAATGATGCGTTCGACGAGGCTGCCCATCGTCTCCAGGCCCAGCGACAGCGGCGTCACGTCCAGCAGCAGCAGCTCGCCGCCCGGCGAATTGCCGGCCAGCTGGTTGGCCTGGATCGCCGCACCCAGGGCCACGACCTCGTCGGGGTTCAGGTCGGTCAGCGGATCGCGACCGAAGTGCGCCGCGACGGCCGCGCGCACCTGCGGCATGCGCGTCGATCCGCCGACCATCACGACGCCCTGCACCTCGTCCTTGCCGACCTTGGCGTCGCGCAGCACCTTGCGCACCGCGGTGAGCGTGCGGTCGGTCAGCGGACGCGTGATCGCGTCGAAGCGCTCACGCGTGACCGCGAGGTCGAGCGTGCCGGTGCTCAGGCGCGCGTGCAGCCGCGTCGTGTCGGCGGCCGACAGGGCCTCCTTGGTCGCACGCGACGCCACCAGGACCGTGCGCTTGTCCTGCGCCGTGCGGGCTTCGAGCCGGGCTTCGGCCAGGGCCCAGTCGGCCAGCGCGTGGTCGTAGTCGTCGCCGCCGAGTGCCGAATCTCCGCCGGTCGCGACGACCTCGAACACGCCCTGCGTCAGCCGCAGCAGCGAGATGTCGAAGGTGCCCCCGCCCAGGTCGTAGACCGCATAGAGGCCTTCGCTGCCGTTCTCCAGCCCGTAGGCGATCGCGGCGGCGGTGGGCTCGTTGATGAGGCGCAGCACGTTCAGGCCGGCCAGCTGCGCCGCGTCCTTGGTCGCCTGGCGCTGCGCGTCGTCGAAGTAGGCCGGCACGGTGACGACGGCGCCGAACAGGTCTTCCGCGTCGAAGCTGTCCTCGGCGCGGAAGCGCAGGGTCGCGAGGATCTCGGCCGAGACCTCGACCGGCGTCTTAACGCCGTCGCGCGTGTCCAGCGCCACCATGCCCGGGCGGTCGACGAAGCGGTAGGGCAGCCTGTCGTGCCCAGCGACGTCGGCCAGCGCACGGCCCATGAAGCGCTTGACGGAGACGATGGCGTTCTCGGGATCGTCGGCCTGCGCGGCCAGCGCGTCGAAGCCGATCGCGCGGCGGCCACCTTCGAGGTAGCGCACCGCCGACGGCAGGATCACGCGGCCCTGGTCGTCGGGCAGGCACTCGGCCGCGCCCGAGCGCACCGCCGCGACCAGCGAGTGCGTGGTGCCGAGGTCGATGCCGACCGCGATGCGTCGCTGGTGGGGGTCCGGCGACTGGCCGGGTTCGGAGATCTGCAGCAGGGCCATGGTGTCCTTATTGTCCCAAGGCTTCCAGCCGACGATCGAGGTCCTGCGCAAAGCGCTCGACGAACATGAGGGCTCTGACCTGCTGCGCGGCAGCGGCCCAGTCCTGCCGCTCGTCGAGCGTGCCCTGCAGGTCGTCCAGCGCGTCGCGGCGCCAGGCCAGCACCTCGTCGTTCAGCGCCTCGACGGCCGCGGGTTCGCTGGCCTCGTCGAGCGCCTCGCGCCATTGCATCTGGTGCATCAGGAAGTCGGCAGGCATCGCGGTGTTGCTCTCGGCGTCGATGCGGGCGCCGTGCAGCTCGCACAGGTAGGCGGCGCGCTTGAGCGGATCCTTCAGCCGCGCGTACGCCTCGTTCACACGCACGGCCCATTGCATGGCGACGCGCTGTGCGGCCGCGCCCTCGGACGCAAAGCGGTCCGGATGCACCTCGCCCTGCAGCGCCTTCCAGCGCGCGTCGAGCACGGCACGCTCCAGCGCCTGGCGGCGCGGCAGGTCGAACAGTTGGAAGTCGTCGCTGTCGAGCTTCATCACAAAAAAGGCGCGGCCGTGCCGCGCCTCGGTCTCGGTTCCCCGCCTCAGACCCGGAACGACTCACCGCAACCGCAGCGGTCGCGCTCGTTCGGGTTGTTGAACCGGAAGCCTTCGTTCAGGCCTTCGCGCACGAAGTCGAGCTGCGTGCCGCTGATGTAGGGCAGGCTCTTGGGGTCGACCAGCACCTTGACGCCCTGGTCCTCGAACACCACGTCCTCGGGTGCCACCTCATCGGCGTACTCGAGCTTGTAGGCCAGGCCCGAGCAGCCGGTCGTCTTGACGCCCAGGCGCACGCCGACGCCCTTGCCACGCTTGCCGAGGTAGCGCGTCACGTGGCGGGCGGCCGCCTCGGTCAGGGTCACTGCCATCGTCGTACCTTCACTGCAGCGACGACGCGCCGTGCTTGGCCTTGTAGTCGCTGACCGCAGCCTTGATCGCGTCCTCGGCCAGGATCGAGCAGTGGATCTTGACCGGCGGCAACGCCAGTTCCTCGGCGATGTGGGTGTTCTTGATGGTCAGCGCCTCGTCGAGGCTCTTGCCCTTGACCCACTCGGTGACGAGCGAACTCGACGCGATGGCCGAGCCGCAGCCGTAGGTCTTGAACTTGGCGTCCTCGATCAGGCCGGTCTGCGGATTGACCTTGATCTGCAGCTTCATCACGTCGCCGCAGGCGGGCGCGCCGACCATGCCGGTGCCGACCGTCTCGTCACCCTTCTCGAAGGAGCCGACGTTGCGGGGATTCTCGTAGTGGTCGACGACTTTTTCGCTGTAGGCCATGGTGGGTACTCCTCAATGCAGTCTCAGTGTGCGCCGGATCAATGGGCGGCCCATTGGATGGTGCTGATATCCACACCGTCCTGGTACATCTCCCACAGCGGCGACAGTTCGCGCAGCTTCGCCACGTTGTGGCGGATGGTGCTGATCGCGTAGTCGATCTCTTCCTCGGTCGTGAAGCGACCGATGGTCATGCGCAGGCTCGAATGCGCCAGCTCGTCGCTGCGCCCCAGGGCGCGCAGCACGTAGCTCGGTTCCAGGCTGGCCGAGGTGCAGGCCGAGCCCGAGGACACCGCGAGGCCCTTGATGCCCATGATCAGCGACTCGCCTTCGACGAAGTTGAAGCTCATGTTCACGTTGTGCGGCACGCGCTTCTCGGCGTGGCCGTTGAGGAAGGTCTGCTCGACGTCGGCCAGCCCGCGGATCAGGCGCTGCTGCAGCGCGCGGATGCGCTCCTGCTCCGTCCCCATCTCCTCGCGGGCGATGCGGAAGGCCTCGCCCATGCCGACGCACTGGTGCGTGGGCAGCGTGCCCGAGCGCATGCCGCGCTCGTGGCCACCGCCGTGCATCTGCGCTTCCAGGCGCACGCGCGGCTTGCGGCGCACGTAGAGCGCGCCGATGCCCTTGGGGCCGTAGGTCTTGTGCGAGGCCAGGCTCATCAGGTCGACCGGCAGCGTGGCCAGGTCGATCGCCACCTTGCCGGTGGCCTGGGCCGCGTCGACGTGCAAGACGATGCCGCGCTCGCGGCAGATCGCGCCGATCGCCGGGATGTCCTGAATGACGCCGATCTCGTTGTTGACGAACATCACCGAGACCAGGATGGTGTCGGGCCGCAGCGCGGCCTTGAACTTCTCCAGGTCGAGCAGGCCGTCTTCCTGCACCTCAAGGTAGGTGGCGTCGAAGCCCTGGCGCTCCAGCTCGCGCACCGTGTCGAGCACGGCCTTGTGCTCGGTCTTGACGGTGACGATGTGCTTGCCGCGCGTCTTGTAGAAGCTGGCGGCGCCCTTGAGCGCGAGGTTGTTGGACTCGGTCGCGCCCGAGGTCCAGACGATCTCGCGCGGGTCGGCGCCGATCAGCCGGGCGACCTGCTCGCGCGCGTCCTCGACGGCCTTTTCGGCCTCCCAGCCCCAGGCGTGGCTGCGCGAGGCCGGGTTGCCGAAGTGCTCGCGCAGCCAGGGAATCATCGCGTCGACGACGCGCGGGTCCACCGGCGTCGTCGCGCCGTAATCCATGTAGATCGGGAAATGCGGGGTCATGTCCATGGCGCGCGAATGCTGGCTGGGCGGGCTTACTTGGCGAGCGTGCTGCCGAGGGCGAACACCGAATTGGGCGCGGTGATCTTGATCGGCTTGACCACCGGCTGCGACGAGATCGCGCGCTTGACCGGCGCCTCCTCGATCGACACGCCCTTGGCCAGCTGGTCGTCGACCAGCTTGCGCAGCGAGATCGAGTCCAGGAACTCGATCATCTTGGTGTTCAGGCTGGCCCACAGGTCGTGCGTCATGCAGCGGCCGGTGTCGTCGCCCATGCAGTTTTCCTTGCCGCCGCAGCCGGTGGCGTCGATCGGCTCGTCGACCGCGACGATGATGTCTGCCACGGTGATCTCCTCGGCCTTGCGGCCGAGCGAGTAACCGCCGCCCGGACCGCGGGTCGACTCGACCAGCTCGTGGCGGCGCAGCTTGCCGAACAGCTGCTCCAGGTAGGACAACGAGATCTGCTGGCGCGAACTGATCGCCGCCAGGGCGACCGGTCCGCCGTGCTCGCGCAGCGCCAGGTCGATCATGGCGGTGACGGCAAAGCGACCTTTGGTGGTGAGACGCATGCTGAACTCCTGTGGCGGGGGACGCTGGAACGGGCGCCCGAGGGGGAGAGACGAGATCCCCTGTCGAGCCACCGTCGGAGGGTCTAATCCCGACTGAATGACTCAATTATAGAGGAAGCCGACTGATTTGGTCGGACTACCCGGCAGAAGTTCCCCTAGCGCCAGCCGGGCTTTGCAGACAGATGGGAGATGAGGCCATCGCAGGCCGTTTCCACCAGGTCCAGCACCTGCTCGAAGCCCCGGCTGCCGCCGTAGTAGGGGTCGGGAACCACCTCGCTCCCGGCGCCCGGCGCGAACTCCATCAGGCGCCGCAGCTTGCGCTCCGACCCCGACGGGCAGTCGTCCTGCAGCAGCGCCAGGTTGTCCCAGTCCATGGCCAGCAGCAGGTCGAAACGGCGGTAGTCGTCCGGGTCCACGGCCCGCGCCCGCAGCGCCGACAGGTCGTAGCCGCGCCGGGCAGCATGGGTCTGGCTGCGCTCATCCGGCGGCTCGCCCACGTGATACGCGTGGGTGCCGGCGGAGTCCACCCTCACCCGCCCGGCCAGCCCTGCTGCGGCCAGCTTGGCCCGCAGCACGCCTTCGGCGGTCGGGCTGCGGCAGATGTTGCCCATGCAGACCATCAGCACGGCGATCGGTCGGTCGAAACTCAAGCGATCTCCTGCGGCGGGGACGGCGCGCGCAGTATCGCCGCGGGGCACACCGCGGGTCGGTGGGTGGGCAATCCCCGGCGCGCGCGCGCCGCCCGCGGACCAGAATGCGGGCCCGACCGCCCTCCGTCCGCCAGCGCCCGCCGTCTCCCATGTCCTCCGCGATCAAGATCTTCCAGGGCCGCTTCGGACGCGTCGCCCTGCTCGACATGAACGCCTCGCTGGTGGCGCATGCGCACCACCACTGCCACATCCTCATCAAGGCTGGCGGCGCCGACAGCGCCTTCCTGGTGCGCGGCGAGCGCCAGCCGCTGAGCGACGACACCGCGGTGCTGGTCAACGCCTGGGAACCGCACGCCTACACGCACGACGCGCCGCCCGGCCAGCGCACGCTGATCCTGGCGCTCTACATCGAGCCGGCCTGGCTCAGCGAGATCCAGCGCTCGCTGACGCTGTCGGGCCACCCGCGCTTCTTCCCCCAGCCCTGCGTGCGCATCAAGCCGGAGACGCAGAAGATCGCCGAGGAGTTCGTGCTCGAGCTGTGGTGGGCCGACGAGGTCGCCGCTGCGCGACTCGAGAACCTGCTGTTCAACCTGGTGATCTCGGTGATCGACAGCTATGCCGGCTGGCGCGACCTCGCGACCCTGCTGCGCAGCAAGCCGCCGACCTCGATCGATCCGCGCATCCGTCGCGTCATCGGCCACATGCGCGACAACCTGGCGCGTGACTTCGACATGGACGACCTCGCCGGCCAGGCCGGCCTGTCGCGGGCCCACTTCTTCACGCTGTTCCAGCGCGACACCCACGTCACGCCGCTCGTCTACGCCAACGTGCTGCGCTTCGAGGCGGCGATCGACCGCCTGTCGCAATCCGCCGAGCCGGTGGGCGACGTCGCCCACGACCTGGGCTTTTCGGCGCCGGGCCACTTCGCGCGCTTCTTCCGCCAGCACCTGGGCATCACGCCGACCGACTACCGCCGCGCGGTCAACCTGTTCGACCCGCCGGTCGAGACGGGCGCCACGCAGGACCTGATCTGAGCGCTTTGCTGCGCCGCGCCATGCAAGTCGCCGGACTGTCCGGACCCTGATCAGACTGCCTGGACCTTCACCGGACCGCCGTGCTCACGGTGGTTCGGTGCCGTCCCTAGCCTTCACGTCCACATCAAGGACAACAGGCAGGAGACGAGGTGCACAGCGATCCCGGCATGGCGCAAGCCCTGCAAGCCCCCCACGTCGGCAAGCCGGTGCCGCGTCTCGAAGACGCGGCACTGCTGAGCGGCCGCGGCCGCTATGCCGACGACCTGGGGACCGCGCCGGGCACGCTGCACGCGGCCGTGCTGCGCTCGCCGCACGCGCACGCCGAGCTGCTGGGCGTCGACGCCTCGGCCGCCCTGGCGATGCCGGGCGTGCGCGCCGTGCTGACCGGCGAGGACGTGCAGCGCTGGGCCCAGCCCTTCGTCGTCGGGGTCAAACAGCCGATGCAGCACTGGGCACTGGCGGTCGACCGCGTGCGCCATGTCGGGGAGCCGGTCGCGGTGGTCGTGGCCGAGGACCGCTACCTCGCCGAAGACGCGCTCGACGCGATCCGCGTCGACTACCGGCCGCTGCCGGCCGTCGTCGGCATCGAGGCCGCGATGGCCGACGGCGCGCCGCTGCTGCACGAGGCCGTCGGCAGCAACGTCGTCTCGGACCGCGCCTTCGCCTACGGTGACGCTGCGGCCGCCTTCGCGTCGGCCGCGCACCGCGTCGCGCTGACCGTCCACTACCCGCGCAACAGCTGCACGCCGATCGAGTGCGGCGTGGTCGTCGCCGAACACCTGCCCGGCGACGAAGGCTACGAGGTGCTGTCCAACTTCATGGGGCCGTTCTCGCTGCACGCGGTGATGGCGCTGGCGCTGCAGGTGCCCGGCAACAAGCTGCGCCACCGCGTGCCGCGCGACTCCGGCGGCAGCTTCGGCGTCAAGCAGGCGGTCTTCCCCTACGTCGTGATGATGTGCCTGGCCTCGCGCAAGGCCGGTGCACCGGTCAAGTGGGTCGAGGACCGGCTGGAGCACCTGAGCGCCGCGACCTCCGCCACTGCGCGCCTGACGACGATCGAGGCCGCGGTCGCCGCCGACGGCCGCGTGAGCGCGCTGCGCTACGACCAGTGCGACGAGGTCGGCGCCTACCTGCGCGCGCCCGAGCCGGCGACCTTCTACCGCATGCACGGCGCCCTGACCGGCGCCTACGACATCGCCCACCTCGAGGTGCGCAACCGCGTCGTCCTCACCAGCAAGACGCCGACCGGCCTGGTGCGCGGCTTCGGCGGGCCGCAGGTCTACTACGCGCTCGAGCGGCTGATGGACCGCATCGCCGAGGCGCTGCACCTCGACCCCGTCGAGCTGCGCCGGCGCAACTACGTGCGGCGCGAGCAGTTCCCCTACCTCGCCGCCGCCGGCGCGGTGCTGGATTCGGGCGACTACGCGCGCGTCACCGAGCTCGCGCTCGAGGCGGCCGCGGCCCAGGGCCTTCGCGAGCGCCAGGCCGAGGCGCGCGCCGCCGGCCGGCTCTACGGCATCGGCTGCGCGGCCGTCGTCGAACCCTCGATCTCCAACATGGGCTACATCAGCACCGTGCTGACGGCCGAGCAGCGCGCGAAGGCCGGCCCGAAGAACGGCGCGATCGCCAGCGCGACGGTCGCGATCGACCTGCTGGGCGGCGTCAACGTCGGCATCGCCTCGGCCCCGGCCGGCCAGGGCCACATCACCGTGTGCGCCCAGGTCGTCGCCGACGTCTTCGGCCTGCAGCCCGGGCAGGTGCAGGTCAACGTCGAGTTCGACACCGCGAAGGACGCGTGGTCGGTGGCGGCCGGCAACTACTCCAGCCGCTTCGCCGGTGCGGTGGCCGGCACGGTGCACCTGGCCGCCGTCAAGCTGCGTGACAAGCTCGCGCGCATCGCGGCACCGGTGCTCGACGCCGCGCCCGAGTCGCTGCGCTTCGAGGGCGGTCGCATCGTCGATCCGGCCTCGGGTCGCGCCCAGCCCTTCGCGCGCATCGCCGGCAGCCCCCACTGGGCGCCGGCGCTGCTGCCCGACGGCGTCGAGCCCGGCCTGCGCGAGACCGCCTTCTGGACCGCCGAGACGCTGGCCGCGCCCGACGCGCAGGACCGCGTCAACACCTCGGCGGCCTACGGCTTCGTGTTCGACGTCTGCGGGCTCGACATCGACCCCGCCACCGGCCGCGTGCGCGTCGACCGCTACGTCACCGCGCACGACGCCGGCCGGATCCTCAACCCGGCGCTCGCCGACGGCCAGATCCGCGGTGCCTTCGCGCAGGGCCTGGGCGCGGCGCTGACCGAGGAGTTCCGCTACGCGGCCGACGGCGGCTTCCTGTCCGGCACGCTGGCCGACTACCTGGTGCCGACCGCCTGCGAGGTGCCCGACCCGGTGATCGTCCACCTGGAGACGCCCTCGCCCTTCACGCCGCTGGGCGCCAAGGGCCTGGGCGAAGGCAACAACATGAGCACGCCGGTGTGCATCGCCAACGCTTTCGCCGACGCGCTGGCGCCGCTGCGCGAGCGGCTCGGCGAGGTCGACGTGCGACTGCCGCTGACGCCGTCGCGCGTGCTCGCGCTGCTGGCCCGGGACGAGCCGGCGCCGCCGGCCGGCCTGGCCGTCGCCGCGCAGCCGGCCGCCGCACCCGCCGACGGCCTGTCGCTGCACGCCGCCGGCACGATCGACATCGCCGCGCCGCCGGAGCGCGTGTTCGCGGTGCTGCTCGACCCGCAGGCGCTGGCGCGCGTGATCCCGGGCTGCCACGCGCTGCAGCCGATCGGCGAGCAGCGCTACCGCGCCGACGTGACCGTCGGCGTCGGCCTGGTCAAGGCGCGCTATGCGGCCGAGATCGCGCTGTCGGAGATCGACGCGCCGCGCAGCCTGCGGCTGGCCGGCTCGGGCCAGTCTTCGCTCGGCACCGGTGCCGGCAGCGGCACGGTGCGGCTCGAGGCCCACGACGGCGGCACGCGACTGCACTACGACTACGCCGCCCAGGTCGGCGGCAAGGTCGCTGCGGTCGGCAGCCGCATGCTGGAAGGCGCAGCGCGCATCGTGCTGGCGCAACTGTTCGAGTCGCTGGGCCGCCAGGCCGGGGGCTCCACAGCGCCGGCCTCGTGGTGGCAGCGCCTGCTGCGGCGCCTGGGAGTCGGCGCATGAAGCCCGCCGCCTTCGACTACCTGCGCGCCGACGGCGCCGACGAGGCGGTGGCCGCGCTGGCCCGCCACGGCGAGGACGCGCGCATCCTGGCCGGCGGCCAGTCGCTGATGGCGGTGCTGAACATGCGGCTCGCGCAGCCAGCGCTGCTGGTCGACATCTCGCGCAGCGCGGCGCTCGCCCAGGTACGCATCGACGGCGGCCGGCTGTGCATCGGCGCCGCCGCCACCCAGGCCAGCGTCGAGTGGCGGCCGACGCTCGCCGCCGAGTTGCCGCTGCTGGCGCTCGCCTTCCCGCACATCTCGCACTTCCAGATCCGCAACCGCGGCACCGTCGGCGGCTCGATCGCGCACGCCGACCCGTCGGCCGAGCTGCCGCTCGTGCTGCTGGCGCTCGAGGGCGAGGTCGTGCTGCGCAGCGCGAAGCGGCGGCGCGTGGTGCCGGCTGCCGAGTTCTTCACCGGCATGCTGCTGACCGCACGCGCGCCGGATGAACTGCTCGAGGCCGTGCACTTCCCGCTCGCGCGGCCCGGCGCCGGCCACGGCTTCGAGGAGTTCTCGATGCGCCACGGCGACTTCGCGGTGTGCGCGGCGGCGGTCGTCGCCGACGAGCGCCGGCTGCGCATCGCGATCGGCGGCGTCGCCGACCGGCCGGTGGCGCGCGACTACCCGCCCGTGCTGGCCGGTGCCGCGCTGGACGACGCCCTCAACGAACTCGCCTGGTCGCTGGACGCGCGCGACGAGCCGCAGGCCAGTGCCCGCCTGCGCCGCCAGCTGGTGCGCACGCTCGGGCGCCGCGCCGCCGACCAGGCCCTCCGCCACCGCCACCTACGGACCGCCGCATGACCGCGCTCACCCGTGACCGGCTGCACCCGGTGCAGCTCACACTCGACGGACGGCCGCGCAGCGGCCAGGCGTCGCCGCGCCTGCTGCTCAGCGACTTCCTGCGCCAAGAGCTCGGCGCGACCGGCACCCACGTCGGCTGCGAGCACGGCGTCTGCGGTGCGTGCACGGTGCGTATCGACGGCGTGGCGGCGCGCGCCTGCCTGATGCTGGCGGTACAGGTCGACGGCCGGCGGGTCGACACCGTCGAGGGCCTGGCCGGGCCGGACGGGCTGCTGGGCGACCTGCAGGCCGCCTTCCGGCGCCACCACGCGCTGCAGTGCGGCTTCTGCACCGCCGGCATCCTGATGTCGTGTGCCGACTGGCTGGGCCGCGTCCGCGAGCCGAGCGAGGACCAGGTGCGCGAGATGCTGTCCGGCCACCTGTGCCGCTGCACCGGCTACACGCCCATCGTCGCCGCGGTGATGGAGGTGGCACGCGAGCGCGCCGCGAAGGCGGGGGCCACCGATGCTTGACCTGGGCCGCACCTTCCTGCAGAGCGTCGAGCGCAGCCCGCAGGCGATCGCGCTGGTCGACGGCGCGCTGCGCCTCAGCTACGCCGACTGGGCGCTGCGCGTCGGCGCCGTGCAGCGTGGCCTGGCGGCCGCCGGCCTGAAGCGCGGCGACCACCTGCTGGTGGTGCTGCAGAACCGCTGGGAGATGGCGACGCTGCACTGGGCCTGCCAGTTCGCCGGCATCGTCGTCACGCCGCTGAACTGGCGCGCCAAGCCCGAGGAGATCGACTACTGCCTGGCCAACTCGGCCGCGCGCGCGCTGGTCTTCGAGCCGGTGGTCGAGGCGGCGGTCGCGGCCTCGGCGCCGGCGCAGCGTGTGCTGCGCATCGGTGTCGGCGGCGCGGCCGGCGCGACGCTGCGCTTCGACGACTGGCTCGCCGACGCCTCCATGCCGCTGCCGCTGGCCGCGGCCGGGGACCTGTCGCTGATGCTCTACACCAGCGGCACCACCGGCAAGCCCAAGGGCGTGCCGCGCCGCCAGCGCGCCGAGCGCATCGCCGCGCTGGCGCACGTCGCGCAGAACCGCTACGGCGTCGGCGAGCGCACGCTGGGCGTGATGCCGCTGTACCACACGATGGGCGTGCGCTCGCTGCTGGCGCTGGCGCTGATCGACGGCCGCTTCGTCTGCATGCCGAAGTTCGACGCGGCCGCCGCGCTGGCCGCGATCGAGGCCGAGCGCATCAGCCACCTCTACCTGGTGCCGACGCTGTACCACGACCTGCTGTCGCACCCGGACTTCGCCGCCACCGATGTGTCTAGCGTCGGCAAGCTCGGCTTCGCCGGCGCGCCGATGCACGACGCGCTGCTGCTGCGGCTGGCCCGCGCCTTCGAGCCCGAGCTCTTCGTCAACCACTACGGCAGCTCGGAGATCTACACCTTCTCGATCAACCAGGACGCGCTCGGCAAGCCCGGCTCGGCGGGCCGCGCCGGCCTCAACACGCGGCTGCGCGTGGTGAAGCTCGATGCCACGTCGGTCGAGCAGCGCACGCTGCCGACGGAAGAAGGCCAGATCATCGCGGACCTGGCCGGCGACGAGGCCTTCGAGGGCTACCACCGCCGCCCCGATGCCGATGCGAAGTCGTTGCGCGAGGGCTGGTACTTCACCGGCGACACCGGCTACGTCGACGCCGACGGCGACCTCTACGTCACCGGCCGCGTCGACGACATGATCATCAGCGGCGGCGAGAACATCTCGCCGGTCGACATCGAGTCGGTGCTGTCGCTGCACCCGGCGGTCGACGAGGTCGCGGTCGCCGGCCTCGAGGACGAGCGCTGGGGCCAGAAGGTCGTCGCCTTCGTCAAGGCGCGCGCGCCGGTCGACGCCGCGGCGCTGGACGCGCACTGCCGGACCAGCGACCTCGTGAACTTCAAGCGCCCGCGCGAGTACGTCTTCGTGCGCGAGATCCCCAAGTCCCCGGTCGGCAAGGTGCTGCGCCGCAAGCTCGTCGCCGGCGAGTTCGACGCCGCGCCGACCGACCCGTCCCGTTCCCCCGGAGCCCCGTCATGACCCTCACCGACCTCCAGCACCCGGCGCAGACGCTGCCGAAAGAACTCGACGGCTTCCGCGTCGAGATCGACGCCGCGCGCGAACGCGCCGACATCGTCCTCGACCGGCCGCCCTTCAACGTGATCAGCATGGGCGCGCGCGAGCAGCTGCGCATCGTGTTCGAGGCGCTCGACGCCGACCCGCGCGTGCGCGTGATCGTCGTGCGGGCGATCGGCGAGCACTTCTCCAGCGGCGGCGACATCAAGGGCTTCCTCGAGGCGACGCCCGAGCACGTGTCCCGCCTGGCCTGGAACGTCGCCGCGCCGGCGCGTTGCAGCAAGCCGGTGATCGCGGCCGGCCGCGGCTACTGCTTCGGCGTCGGCTTCGAGCTGTCGCTGGCCTGCGACTTCCGCCTCGTCACCGCGACCACGCTGTACGCCCTGCCCGAGCAGAAGCTCGGCCAGATCCCCGGCTCCGGCGGCTCGGCGCGGCTGCAGAAGATGGTCGGCATCACGCGCACCAAGGACATCGTGATGCGCTCGCGCCGCATCCCCGGCGCGCAGGCCTTCGACTGGGGCGTCGCGACCGCGTGCGTGCCCGACGCCGAACTGGAGAAGGCCACCGATGCGCTGGTCGACGAGCTGCGCAGCTTCTCGCCGCTGGCCCAGCGCACCGCCAAGAAGCTGCTGAACGACACCGAGGACTCGCCGCTGTCGATCGCGATCGAGCTCGAAGGCCACAGCTACTCGCGGCTGCGCAGCTCGGCCGACTTCAAGGAAGGCGTGGAGGCCTTCCACGGCAAGCGCAAGCCCCACTTCACCGGACAGTGATCCCGACGACCCGCCCCACACCCCAGGAGACAAGCATGAAGACCTCGATCCCCCAGTTCGCCCGCCTCGTTCTCGCCGCCGCCGCGGCCACCGCCTGCGCCGGCGCCGCCGCGCAGGGCACGCCGATCAAGGTCGGCGTGGTCACGCCGCTGTCCGGCACCTATGCCGGCATCGGCCAGCAGGTGAAGTGGGGCCTGGACCTCGCGGCCGCGCAGATCAACGCGGCCGGCGGCGTGATGGGCCGCAAGCTCGAACTCGTCTACGAGGACGAGGAAGCCAACCCGGCGGTCGCGACGCAGAAGGCCGAGAAGCTCTTCCAGGTCGGCAAGGTCGACTTCCTGACCGGCACCGTGAACTCCGGCTCGACGCTGGCCGTGGGCCAGGTCGCCGAGCGCAACGACCGCCTGATCGCCACCACCGTGTCGTTCGCCGACTCGATCACCGCCGACAAGTGCTCGCCCAACGTCTTCCGCGTCAACGCGCGCGCCGGCATGCAGTCGGCGGCGCTGGCCGAGTGGGTGGCGAAGGACAAGCCCAGCGCCAACGTCTTCTACCTCGGCCCCGACTACGAGATGGGCCGCAGCACGGTCGCCGCCTTCAAGTCGGCCGCCGAGGGCAAGGGCGCCAAGACGGTCGGCGAGGTGTTCGCGCCGCTCGACAACAAGGACTACTCGCCCTTCTTCGGCCAGATCCGCGCGGCCCGCCCGGCGGTGATCTACACCTCGGTGGCCGGCAACGACACGGTGCGGCTGTTCACGCAGATGGCCGAGTTCGGCGTCAACCGCGGCGTGCAGATCGTCGGCGCCTCGGGCACCGTGACCTCGCAGAACCTGGCGGCGATCGGCAAGGCGGCCGACGGCTTCGTCACCGGCGTCGGCTACTCGCCCACCATCGACCTGCCGGAGAACAGGAAGTTCGTCGCCGACTTCGAGGCGGCCAACAAGGCCAAGCCCGACCTCTACGGCGCCGACAGCTACGGCGTGCTGTTCTTCTACAAGGCGGCGGTCGAGAAGGCCGGGAGCACCGAGACCGCCAAGGTCCGCGACGCGATGCGCGGCCTGCAGTGGGCCACGCCGCAGGGCCAGAAGACGCTGCGCGCCGGCGACCACCAGGCGATGCAGGACATGTACGCGGTGCGCGTCAACGGCGGCGCCTTCGGGATCGTCGGCAAGGTCCCTGCGGCCGCCGCGATCGGCCCCGACCGCTGCGAGAAGTTCTGAGCGCATCGCCATGCTGGACTGGCTGCAGTTCGTCCTCGCGCCGCAGGTCGTCAACGGCCTGTCGATCGGCGTCGCGGTGGTGCTGATGGCGCTCGGGCTGACGATCATCTTCGGCCTGCTCGACGTCATCAACATGGCCCACGGCGAGTTCTATGCCGTCGGCGCCTACGCCGCCGTGGCGCTGGTCGGCATCGGCCTGTCGTTCTGGTGGGCGCTGCTGCTGACGCCGCTGCTGATGGCGGTGGTCGGCTACGCGACCGAGCGCGCGCTGATCCAGCGCGTGTTCCACACCAAGGACCGCCACACGCTGACGCTGCTGCTGACCTTCGGCCTCGCCATCATCCTGGAGGACGCGCTGAAGATCGTGTTCGGCGCCAACCCGCTGCGCCTGGAGGCTCCGATCTCCGGCGCGACCGAGATGTTCGGCCTGTTCTTCCCGAACTACCGGCTGTTCCTGATGGCGCTCGGCGGCGCGGTGATCGCCGCGGTGTGGCTCGTCGTCTTTCGCACCCGCCTGGGCGCGATGGTGCGGGCCGCCGCCTTCGACCGCCACATGGCGGCCTCGCTGGGCGTGCCGGTCAAGGCGGTCTATGCCGGCACCTTCGCCTTCGGCGTCGCGCTGGCCGGGCTGTCGGGTGTGCTGCTGGCGCCGATCTACTCGGTGTTCCCGACCATGGGCCGTGACTTCGTGCTGATCGCCTTCAGCGTCGTGATCATCGGCGGCATGGGTTCGATCAAGGGCGCGGTGATCGCCGGCCTGCTGCTGACCCAGGTGCAGTCGATCTCCAGCCTCTACATCTCGCCGGTGTGGAGCGATCCGCTGCTGTTCGGGATCATGGTGCTGGTGCTGATGTGGCGCCCGCAGGGCCTGTTCGGGAAGCTCGGTCATGCATAAGCCGCTGCGCTGGCTCGCCTTCGGATTCTTCGGCATCGCGCTGGCCTTCGCGGCCGTCGCCAGCCTGAAGGGCGACGTCTTCTTCTTCCGCCTCGCGACCGAGGCGCTGATCTTCGGCGGCCTGGCGCTGTCGGTGGACCTGCTGCTCGGCCGCACCGGCCTGCTGCCGCTGGGCCAGGCGCTGTTCTTCGGCTTCGGCGCCTACGTGTCGGCGCTGGTGCTGAAGGCCGGCGCGCCGTCCTTCTGGCTGGTGCTGGGCGTGGTGCTGGTCACCGGCAGCGTGGTCGGCCTGGTCGGCGGGCTGATCGCGATCCGCGCCAAGGGCGTGTACTTCGCGCTGATCAGCTTCGGCCTCGCCCAGGTGGTCGCCAAGGTCGTGTTCAACACGCGCGAGCTCGGCGCCTCCGACGGCATCATCGGCGTGCCGGTGCCGCAGATCGCGTTCGGGCTGTTCACCGTCGACGCCGGCCACGCGGGCGCCTTCTTCCTGCTGGTGCTGGGCTTCATCGCGCTGATCTACGCCGGCCTGGCCTACCTGATGGACACGCCCTTCGGCCGCCAGCTCGACGCGATCCGCACCAACGAGCACCGCGTCGCCTTCCTCGGCGCCGACCCCTGGCGCTACAAGCTCGCGGCCTTCGTGATCGCGGCCGACATCGCGGCGCTGTCGGGGGCGCTGTACCCGATGCTGCGCGGCTTCGTGTCGCCGGAGCTGATGTTCTTCCAGGTCTCGGGCAACGCGATCATCAACGTCATCGTCGGCGGCACCGGCACGCTGATCGGGCCGCTGTACGGCTCGGCCATCCTGACGGTGCTGAAGTCGGTGGTCGGTTCCTACACCGCCCACCACCAGATCGCGATCGGGGTGCTGTTCATGGTGTCGGTGATCTTCTTCCCCAAGGGCCTGATCGGCTACGTCGCGCCGGCCCTGCAGCGGCGCTTCGGCCGCCGGGAGGCACGGCGATGAGCCCCGGCCCCATCCTCTCGGTGCGCGGACTGTCGGTGCGCTTCGGCGCGCTGCGCGCCGTCGACGACGTCAGCTTCGACGCGCAGCGCGGCCACATCACCGCGGTCATCGGCCCCAACGGCGCCGGCAAGAGCAGCCTGTTCAACCTGATCAGCGGCGCGATCCGGCCGAGCGCCGGCCGCGTCGAGTTCGACGGCCGCGACGTCACCGGCGCACGCCCCGACCGCATGCTGGCCCACGGCCTGGCGCGCTCCTTCCAGATCACCAACCTGTTCTTCGAGCTGCCGGTGCGCGAGAACCTGCGCCTCGCGGCGCAGTTCCTGTGCGGCGGTCGCGGCCTGCTGCGGCCGGTCGCGGCCAGCCGCGTCGCGCTGCAGCGCGTCGACGAGCTGATCGAGCGCTTCCGCCTGCAGGCCCAGGCCGACGCGCTGGCCGGCACGCTGTCGCACGGCGAGCAGCGCCGGCTGGAGATCGCGGTCGCGCTCGCGGCGCGGCCGCGCATGCTGCTGCTCGACGAGCCGACCCAGGGCATGAGCCATGCCGACACCCAGGAGACCGAGGCCATGATCCGCAGCCTCGCCGGCGACCAGCTGAGCATCCTGCTGGTCGAGCACGACGTGGACCTCGTGATGAACCTGTCGGACCACGTCGTCGTGATGCACCAGGGCGCCAAGCTGGCCGAAGGCCCGCCGCAGCAGGTGCGGGCCGACGCCGCCGTGCAGGCCGCCTACTTCGGAGACGCCGCCCATGCTTGAACTCCAGGGCGTGCACGTCCACTACGGCCTCAGCCACGTGCTGCAGGGCGTGGACCTGAAGGTCGGCGCCGGCGAGGTGGTCGGCCTGTTCGGTCGCAACGGCGTCGGCAAGACCACGGTGATGAAGACCATCGCCGGCTGGCTCGCACCCAGCCGCGGACGCGTCGTGCTCGACGGCCAGGACATCGGCGGCGCGGCCTCCGACGCGATCTGCCGTCGCGGCGTCGGCTTCGTGCCCGAGGACCGGCGCATCTTCCCCGGCCTCACGGTCGAGGAGAACCTGGCGCTCGGCTTCATGCAGGTGCCGCGGCGCAGCGGCGTCGAATCCAGGCGCAAGCTCGACGCGAGCTTCCAGCGCTTTCCGCGCCTCGCCGAGCGGCGGCGCCAGCTCGGCACCACGCTGTCCGGCGGCGAGCAGCAGATGCTCGCGATGGCGCGCGTGCTGGTCGGTGAGCCGCGCCTGCTGCTGATCGACGAGCCGACCGAAGGCCTGGCGCCGAAGATCGTCGACGAGATCTTCGACATCATGCAGGGCCTGGCCCGCGAGGGCATCCCGATCGTGCTGGTCGAGCAGAACGTGCGGCGCGCCCTCGATCTGGCGACGCGCTTCTACGCGCTGGAACGCGGCCAGGTGGTGCTGGAAGGCCGCGGCACCGACGCCGACGACCGGCGGGCGCTGTTCGCGGCGATCACGGTCTGACGCGCCAGCGGGCGCCGGCCGTTCAAGCGGCCAGCGCCAAGCCGAAGGCCGCGGCCGCCGCCAGCGAGGCCCCCGTGCGAACGTGGTTCCACGCCGTCCAGGTGCGCAGGTAGTCGGTCCACAGCGCCTCGGCGCCGCGGCTGCCGGGGGTGATGCGCGCCAGCGCCTCGTTGCGCGGCACGTTGCAGGCCATCGTCACGCCCAGGCAACCGGCGAGGTACATCACGCCGCCCGCGGCGAGCCAGGCGGCGCGGGGCGTGCCCCACTGCATCCAGGCCGCGGCCAGCGCCAGCAGGCTCAGCAAGGCGGTGCCCAGGAACACGCCCAGGAACCACGGGTTCAGCACCACCACGTTGACGGACTGCATGGCCGCGATGCCCTGCCCGGCCGGCAGGCGGCCCAGCGCCTTCATCACGAAGGCCGAGAAGGCGAAGAACACGCCGGCGATCAGGCCGCTGCCGAGCGCAGCCGCCAGCGTGAGGGCAAGGATCCAGGCGGGGTCGAGGTTCAAGTCGGACGAGGACTCAGTTCGTGGCGCAGACGAGGCGCAGCTCGCCGTAGCTATGGTAGCCGTCGTCACGCGCCTGGCCGGGCACGCTGAACTCGGGCGTGCGGCGCTTGACGCGGTACTCGAGGCGGTAGCGCTCGCGGATCTGGACCGAGAAGCCCAGCGTCATCATCAGGTTCGACCGCTTCAGCTCGATCTGCGGCTGCGGCTCGCCGTAGGTGCGGCCGGTGACGAAGTGGTTGTAGGCCACCGCCGACCACTGCGCCTGCAGGAACAGCGTCGTCGGCCAGCCGAGCAGAGGCAGCTTCAGCGGGCTGGCCGCGCGCTCGCTGAAGTCGGCCGCCAGGTAGTCGCCCTCGTCGGGCGCGCCGAAGACGCGGTCGCGTTCGCCGGCCACCAGGGTCAGGCCCAGCGCGCCGAGCGTCTTGACGGTGCCGAGCGTGGCGCGGGCGTGACCGTGCACACCGGCCCAGTTCGGCAGGAAGCCCAGGTCCGCGTCGGTCAGCCGGTGGGTCACCATGTACGAGGCCTGCAGGCCCAGCCGCGGCCGCAGCTGGTTGCGCCAGCCGGCCGGGTCGTCGTCCTTGATGATCTTGTGGAAGCCGCGCTGCACCTGCTCGGCCATCGAGGCCGGGCCGACCACGCCGAGCTTGACCTCGACGCTGCGATGGCGCGGCCCGTCGAACAGCGACAGCCCGGTGCCGGCGAACAGCCAGCCGCCCCAGGGCCGGTCGAACACTTGCTGGTCGACACGCTCGATGTCGGACGGCGTGTAGATGTTCTGCCCGAAGAACAGCGTCGTCGTCGGCCCCTCGGTGTCGGCCAGCAGGCCGAACTGGCGACGCCCCAGTTCCAGCGCCGCGGCCAGCAGGGCCGGCGGCTTGTCGCGCTGGTAGCTGCGGGCGTAGAGCAGGCCGTTCGTGTACCAGCGGTCGGTGTGGACCTTGGTGCGGCCGAGGTAGTCGTTCTCGATCGCGAAGAAGCTCCCTTGCAGCCGCGAGTCGCCGGTCGGCTCGGGAGCCGCGAGGGCGGCGATCGACGGCAGGCCGGCGACGCCGCCGGCCAGGATCAGCCGCGCGAGTGCGTGCTTCATGGCGAACCTCCCTGTCCTGCGTGGGCAGTCAGTGTGGTCCGCGCACCGCGCGCGGCGCATCCTTCGGTATGGGGAGATCGCGCCGGCAGGCGGCGCGGCCGGCTCAGGCCTTGAGCAGCCCGCTGTGGACCGCGTGCGCGGCACCGCCACGCGCGTTGTAGACCGGGGCCTCGCGCGGGATCAGCACGTCGATCGCGCGGTCGAGCGCGGCGGTCGCGCGCGCCAGCGTGTCGCGCTGCAGCGCCACCTGGCTGCTGGCCTGCGCCAGGCGCTGGCGCAGCGCCGGCGGCACCGGGCCGTGATGACGCTTGAAGTGGTCGAGCGCCGAGCCGAGTGCACGTTGCAGTTCGGCCGCCGCGGTGTCGACGCCGCGGCTGTCGCGCGACAGCAGGGCCTGGGCCAGGCCGGCGAGCCGCTGCTCGACGTCGGCGACCGCAGGTTCGAGCCGGTCGGCCACCAGGGCCGGGGCATCCAGGGGAAGCAGGACCATGAGGGGATCTCGGGGCCGGCGGCGCGTCAGCGCCTGGCCGCGTCCAGCAGTTCCTGGGCGTTGGCGATCAGCTTGTCGGCGATCGCCTCGGGGTCGACCTTGAAGCTGCCGTCGGCGATGGCCTGCTTGATGCGCTCGACCTTGGCCGCGTCGAACTCGGCGCTGCTGCCTTCGGCCATCAGGCCGGCGGCGGCGCTCGACAGCTTGACGCTGCTGCCATCCGCCGACTGCGCGCTCTTCGCCTTGGCGGCGACGGCGCCGGTCTCGGCGCTGGTGCGTGCCAGCAGGGCGGCGTCCGCCGCGGGGCTCGAGGTGTGACCGATCTTCATGACGGGCTCCTGCAGTCCGGGGCAACAGGCTCCGGACGTTCCAATATGTCAGCGGTATCGACGGCCTGTGGGCGAACTTGAGCGCCTTTTTTGTAACAGGCGTGCGCGTTCACAGCTTGAGCTCCACGCGCCGTTCCGCGACGGCCGTGCCGGTGACGATGCGGCCGCTGTCGGTGCGCACGCGCACCGCGCTGCCTTCCAGGCCGGCCGTCAGGGCCTGGCCTTCGCCGTGGACCGCGAAGCCGGGGCCGACGGCCACGAGCTTCACCGTCTCGCCGGCAGCGAACCATTGGCGGGCCCGCAGCTGGCCCTGGCGCAGGCTCTCGCCGGCGCCGAGCGTGCGGGTCAGGGTGCGGCCGATCGCCTCGTCGGCGTCGACGACGGCCGGCGCGCTGTCGGCCGCCAGGTCGATCTCGGCGAGCTTCAGGTCGGCCGCGGCGATCACGCTGCCGGCCGGCAGTGCCATGGCGGCGACCAGCGCACGGCCGTAGACCTTGACGGTGATCGGCAGGTAGACGTTCCAGCGCGTCGTGCCCTGCAGGCAGCGCAGGCCGACGCGGGTCTTGCCCCAGGGCTTGAAGCCGGGCGGCAGATAGCTCTCGACCTGCTGGCAGGGCGCAAGCCTGAGCCGCGGATCCAGCGACCCGGCCTCGACCTCGACGCGCAGGCCGGCCGCCGGCCGGGCGCTCTTCAGCGCCAGCGCGACGGCGTCCTGCGCGAGCGGATCGCGCGCGCCTTCGGCATGCGCCGCGCCGGCCACGCAGGCCAGCGCGAGCAGCGCAGGAAGGACGGATAGCGTCTTCATGATGAGGAGCCACTGTAAAGAGCCGACCGCGCCGCGGCGGCGGGAATTGACCGCGGAAGGGCCTGCTATTCCCGCTAATGTTCCCGGGGTCCGGGTCCAAGAATGCCAGCCATCGCCACCAGAGCGTGGCCCTCGTCACGGCACAGCATGTTGGACCGACTCACGAACGCGCTGAACTTCCAGACCCAGGCCCTGGTCCTGCGGTCGGAACGCCAGCGCCTGATCGCCAGCAACATCGCCAACGCCGACACGCCGGGCTACGTGGCCCGCGACATGGATTTCGCCAGCGCGCTGAAGGAAGCGACCGGCGCCAGCACCCCCGGCAATGCGCTATCGGCCACCCAGGCCGGGCACTTGAGCCCGGCGGCCGGCGCCCGCAGCGAGGCCGGCCTGAAGTACGCGACGCCGAGCCAGACCAACCTGGACCGCAACACCGTCGACATGGACCGCGAGCGCGCGGCCTTCGCCGACAACGCGGTGCACTACGAGGCCACGCTGCGCTTCATCAACGGCAGCGTGCGCACGATGCTCAGCGCCATCACCGGGCAGTAAGGAGAGCGTTCATGTCGATGTTGAACATCTTCAGAGTCAGCGGCAGCGCGGTCAGCGCGCAGAGCCAGCGGCTCAACGTCGTCGCCTCCAACCTGGCCAATGCCGACACCGTGGCCGGCCCCGACGGCCAGGCCTACAAGGCGCGCCAGGTCGTGTTCCAGACCCTGCCCTTCAACGCCCCGGGCGAGGCTGCCGGCAGCGCCGCCGGCGTGCAGGTCACCCAGGTCGCCGAGGACCAGAGCGCCGGCCGCCGCGTGCTCGACCCCAAGCACCCGCAGGCCGACGCCGACGGCTACGTGACCTACAGCAACGTCAACGCGGTCGAGGAGATGGTCAACATGATCTCGGCCTCGCGTTCGTACCAGAACAACATCGAGGTGATGAACACCGCGAAGAGCCTGCTGCTGAAGACGCTGCAGATGGGCCAGTGACGCCCCGCCCCGAACCGAGACCGCCATGGCCACCTCTTCCGTGAATCAACTGTCGTCCGGCACGCTGGACGCGCTCAACGGCGTCACCGCCACCAAGAAGGACGACGGCTCCGAGCGCTTCCTCAAGCTGCTGGTCACGCAGATGAAGAACCAGGACCCGCTGAACCCGATGGACAACGCCCAGGTCACGAGCCAGATCGCGCAGATCAACACCGTGACCGGCATCGACAAGCTCAACGACACCGTCAAGTCGCTGTCCAGCCAGATGCTGTCGTCGCAGGCGCTGCAGGGCGCGGCCCTGGTCGGCCGCACGGTCCTGATGGAAGGCAGCCGCCTGAACTTCGACGAGACCGGCAAGTCCGCCGGCGGCTTCGAGCTGACCAGCGCGGCCGACAGCGTCAAGGTCGAGATCCTGTCGCCGGCCGGCCGCGTGCTGGACACGGTCGACGTCGGGGCCTCGTCGAGCGGCCGCAACGGCTTCGAGTGGCAGGCGCCCGCCGGCACCAGCACCGACGGCATCACCTTCCGCGTCGTCGCCAAGTCGGGCAGCACGGCCCTGACCGCGACGCCGCTCACCACCGACCTGGTCAAGGCCGTCGCCACCGGCGGCGACACGCTGACCCTCGAGCTGCTGTACGGCGGCTCGGTCCCTTACACCCAGATCAAGGCGTTCTCCTGACCGCCGCCCCCGAAGAGGAAATCACCATGAGCTTCCAGCAAGGTCTGTCCGGTCTCAACGCGGCGAGCAAGAACCTCGAGATCATCGGCAACAACGTCGCCAACGCCGCCACCTACGGCGCCAAGAGCTCGCGCGCCGAGTTCGCCGACGTGTACGCGAACGCGCTCAACGGGTCGGGCTCCAACACGGTCGGCATCGGCGTCAACCTCGCCGCGGTGGCCCAGCAGTTCACGCAGGGCAACATCTCGACGACCGACAACCCGATGGACCTGTCGATCAACGGCAGCGGCTTCTTCCAGGTGAGCGACGGGCGCAACCCGACGATGTACACCCGCAACGGCCAGTTCAAGATCGACCGCGACGGCTTCATCGTCAACAACCAGCGCCAGCAGCTGCTGGGCTACCCGGCCGACTCGCAGGGCACCATCGTCCCCGGCCAGGCGCAGGCGATCCAGCTGCCGACCGCCGGCATCAACCCGCGCGCCACCGACGAGATCGCCATCGAGATGAACCTCGACGTGCGCTCGGCCGTGACGCTGCCCACCGCGCCGGCCGCCCGCATCGACCTGACGGACCCGACGACCTACAACAACGCGACCTCGGTCACCGTCTACGACGCGACCGGCCAGGACGTCGCGCTGACCTACTACTTCCAGAAGACCGCGGCCGACACCTGGGACGTCTACGTCACCGCCAACGGCGCGCCGGTCAGCGTCGACGGCGCGGGCGTGCCGACGCCGACCACGACGATGCAGTTCGCGACCAACGGCAGTGCGCCGCTGTCGCCGGCCGGCCCGGTCACGCTCAACATCCCGGCCACCACGGGCACGAGCGGCGGCACCACGCTGCCGATCGCCGGCATCCAGCTCGACCTGACCAACGCCACGCAGTACGGCGCCGGCTTCGGCGTGACCGACCTGACCCAGACCGGCTACGCGCCAGGCCAGCTGTCGGGCATCTCGATCGAGGGCAACGGCATCATCATGGCGCGCTACAGCAACGGCCAGTCGCGGCCGGCGGGCCAGATCGAGCTGGCCAACTTCCGCAACCCGCAGGGCCTGCAGCCGCTGGGCGGCAACGCCTGGGCCCGCACCTACACCTCGGGCGACCCGGTGGTCGGCGCGGCCGGCGACGGCAACTTCGGTTCGCTGCAATCGGGCGCGCTGGAGGAGAGCAACATCGACCTGACCGGCGAGCTGGTGAACATGATCACCGCGCAGCGCACCTACCAGGCCAACGCGCAGACCATCAAGACGCAGGACCAGGTCCTGCAGACGCTGGTCAACCTGCGCTGACGCGACGATCGGCCCGACGCCATGAAGAAGATCCGCGTCCAGCGCTTCGCCGCCGCGCACCGGCTGGCGGGACGCTTCGCGGCCGCCTTCCTCCAGGTCCGCCCGCGCGCGCGCCATCCGGCGCTGCCGCGTGCGATGGCCGTGTCCGTGCACTAGGAGTCCGCGATGGATCGCATGATCTACCTGTCGATGTCGGGCGCGAAGGCGACCATGCAGCGCCAGGACGTGCTGGCCAACAACCTGGCCAATGCCTCGACCACCGGCTTCCGTGCCGAGCTGCAGGCCTTCCGCGCCGTGCCGGTGCGCGGCGACGGCGCGTCGACGCGCGCCTACGCGCTCGAGACCACCACCGGCTACGACCCCAGCGCCGGCCCCATCAGCGCGACCGGCCGCCCGCTCGACGTCGCGATGAGCGGCAACGCCTGGCTGGCCGTGCAGGGCCTGGACGGCACCGAGGCCTACACCCGCATGGGCTCGCTGCAGACCGATGCCGAGGGCCAGCTGATGACCAGCGGCGGCACCACCGTGCTGGGCGACGGCGGCCCGATCACCATCCCCGCGAACACCACGCCCAGCATCGCGCCCGACGGCACGGTCAGCGTGCGCCAGGCCAACGGCAGCATCACGCCGGTCGGCCGGCTCAAGATGGTCACGCCCGAGGCGCCGCTGCAGCGTGGCGACGACGGCCTGTTCCGCGCCGCCGCCGGCGACCTGCCGGCCGACCCGACCGCGCGACTGCAGGACGGCGCCCTCGAAGGCAGCAACGTCAACCCGATCGAGAACATGGTGGCGATGATCGCCGCCGCGCGCCAGTTCGAGGCGCAGATGAAGATGCTGCAGACCGCGGAGTCCGACGAGAAGGCCGCAGCCTCGCTGCTGTCGCTGAACGGCTGAAATCGTGGGGCGGGACCGCATCGACCGCTGGTGGGCGAGACGCCTGCGCATCGACCGCGGCTCGCTGAAGCTGCGCATCACCCTCGGCGGCATCGCCGCGCTGCTGCTGGGCATCGGCCTGATCGCGCTGCTGCTGGTGCAGCGCGCCGAACGCGACACGCTGCGCGCCGAGCGCCAGCGCGAGCTGAGCGAGTCGGTGCGCATGGCCACGATCCTGTCGCGCCGGGCGGTGTCGCTGCAGCGCGCGCTGCGCTCGGTGGCCACGCAGCTCGACCCCGCCACCGTCGCCGACCCCGAGGCGCTGGCGCGCTTCCTGGTGGGCAAGCCGATCATCGGCGACATGTTCTCCGGGCTGTTCGTCGCCGACCCCGACGGCCGCGTGCTGGTCCGGGTCGACGGCACGACCGCGCAGCGCCCCGCGCTGCACATCGGCGACCGCCCCTACTTCCGCCGCACGATCGACGAAGGCCGCGCGCTCATCTCCGAGCCGCTGCCCGGCCGCATCACCGGCGAGCCCATCATCGTCTTCACCCAGCCGGTGACCCACGCGGCCGGCACCTACGCCGTGATCGGCGGCGCGCTGCGCCTGGCCCAGCGCGACCTGCTGTCCGACCTGGTCGAGCCGCAGGACGGCGACACGCAGTCGCTGCTGATCGTCACCGACGCCGGCGGGCGCGTGCTGGCGCACCCGCAGCGCGAGCGCCTGCTCAAGCACCTGGTCGAGGAGCCGCGCCTGCACGAGGCCTTCGCGGCCTGGGTGGACGCCGGCCAGGCCGTCGAGCCCGCGGGCATGACGCTGCCGCAGTCCGGCGAGGTCGTGACCGTCGCCGGCGTGCCGGGCCCCGACTGGATGGTCTGGCGCGTGCGGCGCGAGGCCGAACTGCTGGCGCCGCTGCAGTCGGCGCGCCGCGAAGCCCTGATCGCCGCGGCCGCGCTGGTCGGCGTGATGTCCTTGCTGCTGCTCGGCCTGCTGCACCTGCTGCTGCGGCCGCTGAGCCAGCTCGCGCGGCGTGCGCAGCACCTGTTCGACGGCTCGCTCGCGGCCGACGCCGGCTGGCCGCAGGCCCGCGGCGAGATCGGCCACCTGGCGCGCGTGCTGCGCCGGGTCGGCACCGAGCGGGTGCAGCTCGAGGCGATGAACAGTGAGGTGCTGCGCAAGCTGGCCTCGGTGATGAGCGCGGCGCCGCTGGGCATCGCCTTCACCCGCGACGGCCGCTTCGAGCTGGTCAGCGACGAGTTCTGCCGCCTGCTGCTGCAGCCGCGCAACGCGCTGCTGGGCCAGTCGACCGCGATGATCTATGCCGACCCGCTGGCGCGCGAGACGCTCGGCCCGCAGGTGCGCGAGGCCTTCCAGGCCGGCCGCCCCTACGACGGCGAGTGGCTGATGCGGCGCGCCGACGGCTCGGCGTTCTGGGCCAACCTGCGCGGCAGTCCGGTCGACCCGCACGACCCCGCCGCCGGCACCATCTGGACCCTGGCCGACATCAGCGCCCAGCGCAGCGAGCGCCAGCAGCTCGAATGGTCGGCCCGCCACGACGCGCTGACCGGCCTGGCCAACCGCAGCGTGCTCGAGGCGCGGGCGGCGCGGCTGATCGCGGCGGCGCCGATGTCGATGCCCGCCGCGCTGGTGTGCATCGACCTCGACCGCTTCAAGCCCATCAACGACAGCGCCGGCCATGCCGCCGGCGACGCGATGCTGCGCGCCGTGGGCGAGGCGATGGCCTCGCAGGTGCGCGCCTCGGACCTGGTGGTGCGCCTCGGCGGCGACGAGTTCGCGCTGCTGCTGGAGCGCTGCAGCCCGGCGACGGCGCTGCGCATCGCCGAGGACGTGCGCGCCGCGATCGCCGGCATCGTGCTGGTCTGGGAGGGTCGCCCGCTGAGCGTCGGCGCCAGCCTGGGCGTGGCCGGGCTCGACGCGAAGATGCCCGACCTGGCCGCCTGGATCGAGGCCGCCGACGCCGCCTGCTACGCCGCCAAGGCGGCCGGCCGCGACGCGGTGCGGACGGCGCCCGGCCCGAACTGGGCCTCCACGACGACGGTCGCGACGCTGGTCTGAACCTGCATGTCCGGATCCCGGGCCGCCTTGCGTGGTACCGGGTTCAGGGAGACATGCCATGAACACTCACCACCACTGGACGGCGCCCGACGGCACCGCCCTGCTGATGCGGCCCCTGTGCCTGCGCGACGCGCCGGCACTGGACGCCCTCTTCGCCAGCCTGCCGGACCACGACCGCCGCAGCCGCTTCCACGGCGCGATCAAGGGACTGTCGCCCGCGTGGCTGCAGCGCCTGACCCGGGTCGACCCGCACCACCTGGCGCTCGGCGTCACCCTGCCGGGTGCCGGCGGCGATGCGCTGATCGCCGAGGCGCGCTGGGCCATCGACGACAGCGGCAACGCCGCCGAGCTGGCGCTGACGGTCGATCCGGCCTGGCGCCGCCACGGCATCGGCCAGCGCTGCGTGCGCGCGCTGCTGCAGTCGGCCGCCGAGTCCGGCCTGCGCTGGCTCTACGGCCGCGTGCTGATCGACAACGCGGCGATGCTGGTGCTGCTGCAGCGCGCGGGCTTCCGCTGCCGCGTCAGCCGCAGCGAGCAGTCGCTGGTCATCGCCGAGCGCGCCCTCGAGGCCGCCGAGCCGACGGGGCTCTGGCCGGCGCGGCGCATGCCGGGCCTGGGGCTGCAGCTGTGAGGCCGGCCCACCCCGCGCCGGCCCGGCCACGGCTCGCCCTGGTGCTGGGCAGCGGCGGCGTGCGCAGCATCGCCGGCGTCGGCATCAACGACGTGCTGTGGCGCGCCGGCCTCCGCCCCGACCTCGTCGTCGGCTGCAGCTCGGGCGCGGTGTTCGGCGCCACCATCGCCGCCGGCATGGCCAGCGACGAGGCGCTGCGCGCCGCCACCTCGCTGTGGTCGGCCGAGCTGACCGAGCAGCGCCGCTGGCGCGCCTACGCGCAGCTGGTGGCGCCGCGGCTGGCGGGCTTCGACGCCGGCTTCGCGATGCGCGACGACCACCTGATCGCCGAGCGCATCCGCCGCGCCTTCGGCAGCGCCCGGCTCGAGGACCTGCCGATCGCGCTGCGCGTCGTCGCGACCGAGGCCGCCAGCGGCCAGCCGGTGGTGCTGAGCCGCGGCCGCGTGGCCGACGCGCTGCGTGCCAGCGTCGCCGTGCCCTTCATCTTCCCGAGCGTCGAGATCGACGGCCGCCGCCTCGTCGACGGCGTGGTCTCGGACCCGCTGCCGGTGTCGGCCGCGGCCGACGCGCAGGTGGTCGTCACGCTGGGCCTGCGCGGCACGATGCCGCGCCGCATCGACCGGGTCTCGCGCCTGGTCGCGCAGGCCACCACGGCGATGATCAACAACCTGATGGACGCGCGCGTCGCCGCGGCCCGCGCGACCGGCCACCGCATGGTCCACATCGAGCTCGAGATCGACCGCCGCGTCGGCCTGTGGGAGACCGGCGCCATGCCCTACCTCTACGAGGCCGGCCGGCGCGCGGCGGCGCAGCAGCTGCCGCGCATCCTGGCCCTGCTGGACGATGCCGGCGACGCCGCCGAGCGCAGCGCCGCATGAGCCGCCTCGCCGTTCGGGCGGCCGGACGAGGCCGCGCCGACCTCGGCCGTGCCAGGCGCGGCCCGCCGCGGTATTCTCGAATCGATGCGGTCCCCCGACCCCACGATCCCGCCGAAGCCCGAACCGGTGCAGGTGCTCTTCCCCGCGCTCTACCCCGAGCTGCGGCGGCTGGCGCGCTCGCGCCTGGCGTCGGGCGGGCGCCACACGCTGCTGGACACCGCGGCGCTGGTGCACGAGGCCTTCCTGCGCATGCAGCGCGACGGCGGCGTCGCCGTCAAGGACCGCGAGCACTTCCTCGCCTACGCCGCCACGACGATGCGCTCGATCGTGATCGACTTCGTGCGCCGGAGCAGTGCCGACCGGCGCGGCGGCGGGGCCGAGCACATCACGCTGGACACGCGCGCGGCCGAGGCCCTGGGCGCGTCGGACGACGAGATCCTCGAGGTGCACGAGGCGCTCGAGACGCTGGCCAAGGTCGATGCGCGGCTGGTGCGCGTGGTCGAGATGCGCTACTTCGCCGGGCTGACCGACGTCGAGATCGGCAGCGCGCTGGGCGTGACCGACCGCACCGTGCGGCGCGACTGGGAGCGCGCCCGCCTGCTGCTGGCCGACATGCTCGGCCGCTAGGGCCCGCCAGCCTGAAGGCGGGCCCGTCGTCGCCATGAAGCCCAGCCCCGACGCCGAGCGCCTGAAGCGCATCAACGCGCTGCTCGAGTCGGCGCTCGCGCTGCCCGAGACCGAGCGCGAGACCTGGCTGCAGGGCCTGCCGGCCGACCAGCAGCCGCTGGTGCCGGCACTCAGCGCGATGCTGTCGCGCGCCGCGGTCGAGACCGACTCCTTCCTGCGCCGCCCGGTCGAGGTGGCGCTGGATGCGCTCGACGCGCTGGACCCCGCGCCCGACCGCCCCGGCGACCGCATCGGCCGCTACCGCCTGGTGCGCGAGATCGGCGTCGGCGGCATGGCCACCGTGTGGCTGGCCGAGCCGGTCGACGACGCGCTGCAGCGCCAGGTCGCGCTGAAGCTGCCGCGCACCGGCTGGAGCCAGGGCCTGGCGCAGCGCATGGCGCGCGAGCGCGACATCCTGGCCTCGCTCGAACACCCGCGCATCGCCCGCCTCTACGACGCCGGCGTCACCGCCGAGGGCCGCCCGTGGCTGGCGATGGAATGCGTCGACGGCCTGCCGATCGACCGCCATGCCCGCGAGCACAAGCTCGACGTGGCGCAGCGCCTGCGGCTGTTCCTGCAGGTCGCCGACGCGGTGGCCCACGCGCACGCGCGGCTGGTCGTGCACCGCGACCTGAAACCCAGCAATATCCTCGTCACGCCGCAGGGCGAGGTGCGGCTGCTCGACTTCGGCGTCGCCAAGCTGCTGGAGCAGGACGCGCCGCCGTCCTCGCAGCTCACGCAGCTGCTGGGTCGCGCGCTGACGCCCGACTACGCCTCGCCCGAGCAGGTCGCCGGCAAGCCGGTCGGCGTCGCGACCGACGTCTACTCGCTCGGCGTCGTGCTCTACGAGCTGCTGGCCGGTCAGCGGCCCTACCGGCTGGGCCGCGACAGCACCGCGGCGCTCGAGGAAGCCATCCTCGCCGCCGACGTGCCGCCCGCCAGCACGCGCACCGCCGGCGACCGGCGGCTGGCCCGCCAGCTGCGCGGCGACCTCGACACCATCCTCGAGAAGGCGCTGCGCAAGAGCCAGCGCGACCGCTACGCGAGCGTCGAGTCCCTGGCCGCCGACATCGAGCGCTACCTCGCCGGCGAGCCCATCCTCGCCGCGCCGCACAGCCGCAGCTACCGGCTCGGCAAGTTCGTGCGGCGCCACCGCCTGCAGGTCGGCGCCGGCCTGGCCGTCGGCGTCGCGGTCGTCGCGGGCGCCGGCGTGTCGATGTGGCAGGCGAAGCGCGCGGTCGAACAGGCGGCGCTGGCGCAGCGCGAGACGCAGCGCGCGCAGGCGGTGCAGGAGGTGCTGCTCAACCTGTTCCGCTCCAACTCGCTGAAGAACCCCGACCCGATCCGCGCACGCCAGACCACGGCGCGCGAACTGCTAGACATCGGCGCGGCCCAGGCCGTCGAGAGCCTGAAGGACTCGCCGGCGGCGCAGGACGACGTGCTCAACACCCTGGCCGACATGTACTACCAGCTCGGCCTGCATGACGACGCGGTGCGCATGCGCGAGCAGCGGCTGGACGCGCTGCGCCGCGCCTACGGCCCATCCGATCCGCGCGTCGCCGAGGCGCTGCTCGCCCTGGCCAACGACGTCGCGGCCACCGACCGGCCGATGCGTGCCGTCGCGGCGCTGGACGAGGCCCGACGCATCCTCGACGCGGCCGGGGACCACAGCTCCGAGACGCGCGGCTGGGTGCTGCTGGAGTCGGCCCAGCACCAGCAGTACTACTCGGTGGCCGCGGCCCGCCGCGACGCGCTGGCCGCGCAGCAGCACTTCCGCACCCGCCCGTCCGAGTGGACCAGCCACTTCCACGCACAGCAGGCCGTGGCGCGGGCGCAGTTCATCGCCGGCGAGTACGCGGCCGCCGCGGCGGGACATGACCGGGCGCTGGAGCTCGCGGAACGCCATCTCAACGGGCCGTCGGCCTGGTCGATCACGCCGCTGGTGCAACGCGCCGAGGCCCATGCCGGCGACCTGCGGCTCGACGACGCCGAGCGCGACCTGCGCACGGCGCTCGCGCTGGCGCGCCGGCTCACCGGCGAGCACAGCAGCGTCACGCTGCAGACGCAGCTCAAGCTCGGCGGCCTGCTGCACGCCACCGGCCGGCGCGACGAGGGCCGCCGGCTGGTGCAGGACGGCATCGCCGCGACCGAGCGCGAGGCGTCGAACGCGACGCCCAATGCCATCGACGCGGCCCGGCGCGTCGGCGGCCAGCTGATGCTCGACGACGGCCGGCTCGCCGAAGGCCATGCGCGCCTGGCGAGCGGCACCGACACGCTGCGGCGCCAGCTGCCCGACTCGCTGCCGCTGTCGCGCCTGCTGCTGCTCGAGGCCGAGCCGCTGACGGCCATGGGCCGCTACGACGCAGCCCGGCGCGCACTCGACGAAGCCTGGACCGCGTGGCGCCGCATCGCCGGCGATGCGGCCCTGCCGGCGCTGCAAAACCGCTACCTGATCGAGCAGGCCCGCCTGCTGCTGGCGGGCGGCGACGCGGCCGCGGCCGACGCGAAGCTGGCCGCCGTCACGGCGCCGCCCAACGCCGCGCGGCTGCCGCTGCGCCTGGACGAGACGCGCGCGCAGCTGCTGCTGGCCCAGGTGCGCCTGGCGCAGCAGCGGCCGGGCGACGCGCAGTCGCTGGCGCAACTGGCGCTGGATCACGTGCGCGGCTCGCCGCTGCGCGACCGCTACCCGCGGCTCGAGGCCGAGGCGCTGCTGCGCCTGGGCCAGGCACGCCAGCGCGGCGGCGAGCCGCGGACGGCGCGCCCCGAGCTCGAGGCCGCGCTCGCGCTGCGGGTCGCTCAGGAGTGGGCCGACAGTCCCTGGCTGGCCGAGGCGCGCATCGCGCTCGCCGACTGCCTGATCGACCTGGGCGACCGGCGCAGCGCACGCGCCCTGCTGGCCGAGGCCGCACGGGCGCAGCGCGCCCACGCCGAACTCGGCGCCCACCTGAAGGCGCCGCTGCAGGACGCATCGACCCGCGTCGTCGCCAGCCGCTGAGCATGTCCGGCTGCGGCCGGCCCCTGCGTGGTACTGGGTACGAGCCCTTGCTTCTTGGCTCGCATCAACGCCCCAGGGAGAACATCATGACCTTCGCCACCTCGCCCTCCACGTCGCCTTCGCTGTCGTCCAGCGCCCGCCTGCGTCGCCGGCGCCGCGCCGCCGAGCGCCTGCGCCGCTTCGCGCTCGCGATCCCGCTGACGACGCTGCTGGCCGTGCCCTTCATCGCGTTCAACGCCTACGACGCGCGCGACCCCTCGCTGAGCACCGTGCAGGGCGCCAGTCTCGCCCAGGCCGAGCAGGCCTTCCGCGAGCGCCGCTACGCGCATGCCTACGGCCGCCTCAGCGCGCTGGCCGACGCCGGCCACGTGCCGTCGGCACGGCTCGCGATCGTGATGCACGACCAGGGTCCGGCGCTGTTCGGCAGCGGCTGGGCCGCCACGCCGGCGCAGCAGCGGCGCTGGAACGCGCTGGTCGTCAACGCCGCGCGCAACCGCATCGATTTCCTGGACACCGAGCGCGGCGACTGAGGCGGCCGCGGCCGGCACCGCTCAGGCTGCCGCCGGCCGCTGCACGATCTGCAGCTCGTTGCCCTCGGGGTCGCGCAGCGTCGCCAGCGTGCCGCCCCAGGCCTGCCGCTCAGGCAGGCCGCTGAACGTCACCCCCTTCGCCGCCAGCGCGCGGTGACTGGCGTGCACGTCGTCGACCCGGAAGGACAGGCCGGTGAAGCGGCCCACCAGGGCCTGCTCGTCGGCCGGCGCAGCGGCGGCCACGGCCTCGACCACCAGTTCGCAGTTGCCGGCGTCGAACACGCACCAGCCCTGCAGTGCGCCGTCGGCCCGCAGCTTCAGGCCCAGCACCTGGCCGTAGAAGGCCTTGGCGCGATGGATGTCGCGCACGAAGACGCGCGCCGTGTTGAGGTTCATGCGGCCGCCTGCCCATCGGCCAGGATCGCCCAGCGCTCGTGGTCGCGCCAGCGCCCGCCGATCTTCAGGTAGCGCGGCGAACAGCCTTCCTTGCGGAAGCCGCAGGCCGTGACCAGCGCGATCGACGCCGCATTGCCCGGCTGGATGTTGGCCTCCAGCCGGTGCAGCCCGAGCTGCCGGAAGGCGTGCCGCACGACGGCGCGCAGGCCCTCGCTCATCAGGCCCTGGCCCTCGTGGCCGGCAAAGGCGTAGTAGCCCAGGTAGCCGCTGCGGAACGGTCCGCGCACGATGTTGCTCAGGTTGAAGACGCCCACCAGCGCGCCGTCGTCGCGGCGGCACACCAGGTAGGCCTGGTTCGCCGGCTCGGCCATGCGCAGGGCGTAGGCGCGGAACTTCGCCGGCGTGTCCGGTGCGCTGATCCAGGGGTGATGCAAGGCGCGGCTGCGTCGCACGGCGGCGAGAAAGTCGCGCGCATCACCGGGCGCGGGGGGCCGCACCAGCACACGCCGTGTCACGGCTGCCGCGGAGCCCGCGCGCCGTCCTGCGCCTCGATGAAGGCGCGGCGAAAGGCGATCGGATTGGAGATGCCGGGGATCGGCGCCTGCGGCTCGCCGGCGCCCGCGATGACCAGCGTGCCGTAGTTCAGCAGCCGGCCCATCACGCTCTGGTCGACCTGCACGCTCTCGACCTTGTGGATGTTGAGTTCCACCGTGCGGCGGCTGACGAAGCCGAACTTCGCGATGACGCGCCGCGTGGTGATCGCGAGTTCGGTGGTCTTGTACTTGACGTAGGCGACGATCAGGAAGACCAGGCCCAGCCCGAAGGCCGGCAGCAGCACGATGCCCGGCAGCAGCCAGCCCCACAGTGACCACAGGCTGATGCGCCCCAGGTGGACGATGCGCTCGTCCTTGATCAGGGCTCCCTCGACGTAGCTGGCCATGCGATCTCCGGGGTGACGGGCAGGATGCGGGGCGCGACTTTACCGTGGCGCGGCCCGCTACAGCAGCTCGATCTCCGACTCGACCGGCACCGCCCGCCGCACCGCGTCGCCGACCGGCGAATGGGCCTCGCCCCACTCGACCAGCTCGCGCAGCCGCGCGGGCGGCACGCCGGCGGCCGCGATGCGGATGTGCACGCGCAGCGCCAGCGGGCCGGCCGGCACGCCGTCGGCCACGCCGAGCAGGCCGCGGTCGTCGGAGCGGCTGCCGACGCTGACCTCCAGCCGCTGCAGCGCGATGCCCAGCTGCGCCGCGCGCATCGCGATGACGGTGGCGTCGCAGTTGGCCAGCGCCGCGCGCAGCAGCCAGCCCGGCGACGGCGCCGTGCCGCCGCCGCCCATCGCGGCCGGCATGTCGCTCGCCATGGTGGCGCCGTTGGGGCCTGCGGCCACGCAGCGCAAGTCGTGCTGCAGCACCGCGACCGCGGGGCTGTCGACGGACAGCGCGTCCTGCGGATGATCGGCAAAGTGCCGGGCGACGCTGGCGAGGGAATCGCGGATGTGGGTGGTGGACATGGAAACCCTCTCTCGTCAGTCGGCGCCGCGCGCGGCCCGCCCGTGCTGCAGGCCGACGCACAGCAGGCAGGCGATCAGCAGCACGCTGTACTCGGCGCCGTTGCGGCCCAGGCCGACGACGAACCAGCCGGCCTGGGCATGCACGAGCACGATGCCCATCGCATAGACGAAGGCGTAGGCCAGGCACAGCGGCAGCACCCAGCGGCGCGCCAGCAGCAGCACGGTCCCCACGATCTCCAGCGCCGTGACGGCGCCGGCGATGCCCAGGCCGAGCGGGAAGCCCTGGCTCCCGAGCCAGGCGCCGAAGGGCACGACGCCGCCCTCCACCAGCCGCGCCCAGCCGTGCGCGGCGATCAAGCCGGCCAGGACCACGCGCAGCGCGTCCCAGCCGAAGCGGCTGCGTGCGGCGTCGGTGGCCAGGAAGCGAGGCATCACGGTTCGCCCTCCCAGTAGTCGAGGCCCGGCCCCTTGCGATCGATCACGTCGAAGCGTGCAGGGCTGTCGAGGCTGGCCTCGGCCAGGTACTTGCCCGAGTCCGGGTACTCGCAGATCTCCGGCGTCTCCATCGTGCTGATCGAGAGGTACTTGAGCGGCGCATCCGAGGTGTTGATGATCTGGTGCGGGTACTCGGGGCCGGCCGGGATGAAGATCACGTCGCCGGCCTTCAGCGGCAGCATCTCGCCGGCCACCCGCAGCGTGCCGCTGCCCTCGACGACGATGAACATCTCTTCCTGCGCGTGATGCAGGTGGTACGGGCAGCCGCGCTTGCCGGGCTCCAGGATGTCGATCGTCGCCCCCAGCTTGCGGGCCGCCGTGCCCCGAGCGAGTCGCGCCGCGCGGGCGTCGTAGTGCGGCTCGCGCACGCCGCGCTCGAGCGGCACCTCGTTGAAGTTGCGGATCAGGGTGGCGGCCAGGGCCGCGGCTCGGTCGGTCATGAGGGCGACTCCAGAGAAGATGGGGGATCCACCGGGTCGACGGCAGCGAAGCGCGGCTGGCGCCGCCCGCCGACGTCGACGTCCTCGAAGAACATCGCGTACGGCCGCACCCACAGGCCGCTGTCGTCGTAGAGCGGGCGGTACAGGACCAGCGGCTCCCGGGTCTCGCTGTGCCGCGCGACGCCGACGACCTCGTACTCGCCGCCCTTGTAGTGGCGGTAGCGGCCGAGCCGCGGCGCGGGGAGCGGTGGCAGGTCGTTCATCGGCATCGCGTCGGCCGGCGGCTAGGTGTTGAGCCCGTCCCGGGTGCCCGGCAGCCCCCGGCCCATCGCGGCGGCGGCCTCGGTCAGCGCCGCGTCCAGCGCCTCGATCGCCACCGCGTTGAAATGCGCGCCCGACTTCGAGCCGAGGAAGGCGACGTACTGCCGCAGCACGTCGTCCGGCAGCGGCTCGTAGGTCCGCGCAAAACCCGCCAGCATCATGCCGCTGAAGCCCTGCAGCATCTGGGGCCGCTGTGCTTCCATCAGCGCCCGCAGTTCCTTGGACGACATTGCCGGCGCTTGCGCCTGCATGCTGGTCACGCCGCGGTGGATGGCCAGCGACGAGTTGATCGCGATCTGCACCAGCGCCTCGGCCGCGCGGGTCTCCTTGAGCAATTGCTCCAGCAGCGCCCGTCGCGCCGGCGACGCGCGCTCCAGCACCGCCACGCCTTCACGCACGACGACGTCGGGCTCGACCGGGTCCGCCGAGGCGGCTTCCTCGAGGCGGGTCACCTGCCGCCCCGTCGGAGAGTCGTACCAGCGCTTCAGCACCGGCACGTGCGCGGCGCCCAGCCGTCGGGACACCGTGCCGATGGCCGCGGCCTGCAGCCGCTGCGGCGCGTACGCGTCCGCTAGCACGCCGGCCAGGCGCTGCCGCTCGGCATCGCTGGTTGGCTTGCCGCCACGCTCGAGCGCCGCCGAGAAGGCGTCCTGCACCTGCGGCGACAGGCTGGCCAGCTGCTCCCACAAGCCCGACTTGCGGACCAGCTGTTCGGCCGTCGCCTTGTCGGTCTGGGCCAGCAGGCCGCCGCTGACCGACAGCATGACGAGCCCCAAGCACCACGACTGCAGGATCCTGAGCATCCTTGTCCTCCCTGCGGCCGGACGACGTCTGGGTGCGTCGCTGCGAAACGGCCGAATCGTTGAGCGAGTCTAGCGTCCGGGCCTCAAGCGCAGGCGGGCGCGTTCACTCCGGGTCCTTGTCGAACACCGTCACGCCGGCCGGCAACTGCACCCAGGGATGACGGCGGCAGTCGTAGACCGAGTCCTGCGGCGGCGGGAAGGCCGGGTCCGCGAAGCCGCCCACGGCCACGGCGACGCCCAGGGCCTCACGCCCCTCCTCGGTGTGGAAGAGGTTCGACCCGCAGACCGGGCAGAAGCGGAACCGGAACTTCGCGCCCTGGTCGCCGGCGCGGACGAACTCCGTCGCCTGGCCGACGACCCGGTACGGCGCCGCAAAGGCCGCCAGCGCCGCGAAGACGCTGCCGGTTCGTTGCTGGCAGGCCAGGCAATGGCACACGCCCACGCCTTGCGGGTCGCCTTCGACCTCGATGCGCAGCTGGCCGCAGCAGCAGGACGCGGTTCTCGTGGTCATCAGCACCTCCCCATCGGGTCAGCCCAGCCGCGCCCTGGCAGCACCCAGCAGGATGCGCGAGTACAGCTGGTGAAAGCCCAGCAGCGCGCGGAACATCCAGCCCAGGCCGGCCTGGCCCGTGCGTCGGCTGCGCACGGGAACCACCGCCGAGCCGAAGTACAGACGCGTCCCCGGCGACGCCGCACTCCCGGCCGCGGCCACCATCAGCCAGGACTTCGTGCGGCCGGTGAAGTCTGCGAGCAGCAACTGGTCCGCCGTGCGGCCCTCGACGGACCACGCCGCGAAGCTGTCGCGCGTGCCGTCCGCCAGCTGCCGGGCCTGGGCGTCCGTCGACGGACGCGACGCGAACAGCCGCAGGATCAGCCGCTCCAGCTTGAACACCCAGGTCGTGTAGAAGGCCTCGACGAACGCGGCGTGCGACACGCGGCCCGCGACGTCGACGGCGTAGCAGTCGGCATAACCCGCCGCGCCTGCATACCGCTGCAGCAAGGCAGCGGCCGGCAAGTCACAGCGACGGATGGTGGGCATGGGCGTTGTTGTCTGCGTCGCCTTCCATGCTACCGGGCTGCGGCCGGAAACCGACTCAGGTGCTCGTGCACGATCCGAAAGCCCCCTGCCCCGCGCACCAGCACGCGAGTGCCGCGACCGCGCACCGCAAAGCTTCGATCGCCCTGCGAGCCTTCCCAGTGCCAGGTGTAGGTCGCGGTGGCCGTGGTCTCGTCGACCGTCAGCACGGTGATGTCGCTCAGGTAGAAGCGCGCCTTCTTCACCGTGGGGTCACCGCGCCAGGTCTTCTCGAAGGCGGCCTGGATAGCAGCCCGGCCGATGAAGTCGCCGTCGTTGAAGCGGAAGTAGGCGCGCTCGTCGATCAGGTCGCGGATCAGCGCGAAGTCCTCCTGCCCGGCCAGGCGCTCGAACTCGTGGAGGAAGGCGACGACGGCGTCAGGGGTGATCGTGGGCATGGACGCGGCTCACTTCCGGCCACGGCCCGGCGCCTTGGCCGCGACCGCCTGCCGGTTGGCCGCAACGGCCGCCCGGATCAGCGCCTTGAAGGCCCGCGCATCCAGCGACTCGCCCTCGCGGAGGTCGATGGCCCGCCGCGTGTTGCCTTCCAGGCTGGCGTTGAAGAGACCCTGCGGATCGTCCACCGAGGCGCCGCGCGCGAAGGTCAGCTTGACCACCTGCTTGTACGCCTCGCCGGTGCAGACGATGCCGTCGCACGACCACACCGGCACGCCGCCGGGATTGCTGGCCTTGGCCCACTTGCACTCCTCGACGATGTCGGGCGCGGCTTCGTGGATGAGGCGGCGGACCTGGGTCAAGGTCTCGGCGCGCCAACCGGCGATGGCGTGGAGGAAGGCGTCGACGGGATGAAGAATCGCCGCATGCGGGCGTCTCGTGTCAGCCCGCGGCTTGCCCTCTGCGCCAGCGGTCAGCTCAGTGGAGCTCGGTCCTTTTGCCATAGTTCGTTCGCCAGATACCTGTTGCCATATCGTTCGAGCTGCGTCGCGGTCAGTGGACCATCCCGGTGCGTGTCGGCTCGAGCTAAGGCCGCGCCACTAGACGACAGAGAGCCAGTCTTCCTTGAACGCGGCCCCCACCTTGCGCAAGGTTCCCAAAGGCACGACACGACGCTTGCCATTGGGTGAGTTGTAGACCAAGGGTTCCAACTTGCTGGATGGAACGATCCAGGTCTCGGGGCGTGTCCCGGGCTCCTTGATCTTGCCCAGGAAGCAGACGAAGGCGAGAAAGTGGCCCTGCTTCGCTGTCTGCACGTTGTCTACCGGCCAGGACGTTGTGCCAGCCAGACCCTTGACATCGATAGTGATGGTGTCGCCGGCTCCCCGAACCACGGCGATGTCCACCGACTTCTTGTTGCCCAAGCTGAGAGCCGCATCGGCGCCAAGGCGGTGCAGTACCGACATGACGTAGAACTCCGCGGCCAAATTGGTGTTGTAGCCGATCTCAGACATTTGCCTCCGATCTGCGTAGACGGTTGATGCGCGGCACAACGTTTGAGCCGAGGCGCGCGCGCAGGCATGGCGCTTGGCCCGCGTGTCGGATGATAGGAACGACCGCTGCGCGGGCCAAGTGCTATGCCGGAGCGCGTCCACCCGAGCGCAGAGTTAGGCCTCGCTGCGCAATCGATGCTCGCCCCAGGGGAACGATCGCGTGTGCAGAGCGAAGAATGGAGTTGGCAATCGCAGGCCAAGGGCCAAGAGACCAACTTGCAGGGCGTCGCCTTCACCAGGACGCTCAGGAGGCAAGGTTGGCCGAGTCGTGGCGATCAACTCGTTCGGCGAGTAGATCAAAGAGTACTCGTAGTCAATGTCGCCACCCCACATGGCGCACGCGTAGTAAACAACCGACTGTTCGAGAGAGTGAGAGAGCTGACTAAGGAAGGCTCTGAATGGCAGCGGGGGCGTGGACTCTTCATCAAGATACTCGGCGATCACTTGATCTACGTCTCGATTGCTGGACACCTGAACTTCAGTTCCTATAAGTGTGGACCAGTCAACGAATGCCGAGTCATGCCACTTCGCGCCATACGAGGACTTGCCGCAAACGGGCCGAACAACCAGAAGACCCTCGGAAGGAAGGCCGTGTTCTTGGTCGGGGCGATCCCAACTGTTCTCGGCAAGCTCGCGAACGACGTAGGAAGAATCTGCGAGTGCAGAAGCCGCAGCCCACTTGAGAGCTCGGGCCGTCCCAGTGATGAGGATCTCGTCTGCGTACCAAGTCATCGTATTTGCGAGGCCTAACGTGAAGTAGGCCAACCTGTCGGGTTGGGAAGGGTTGGTGTATGCGCGGACATGTCGCCCATCATCGTCGGCTTCGCCGCCTACGGAAACCCCCTCGCCGGCCTATCGGCACAAGGCCCCGGCAGTGCGTTACGCGGCTCAATCTCACCGGATGGGCCGCAGGACGACCGTGCCAAGCGTGCCCGCCGCTCCGCGACCGAACTGGCCCCGAATTCCCGCCCTTTTCCCGCCCTTCGCCGCCCTCCAGCCCCGCCATCATCGGCCGACAAGGAGCCCCTGGCCATGATGCGTTCCCTTTGGATCTCAAAGACCGGCATGGAGGCCCAGCAGACCCAGCTGGACCACATCTCGAACAACCTCGCCAACAGCGCGACGAACGGCTACAAGCGTTCGCACGCGGTGTTCGAGGACCTGATGTACCAGACGCTGCGGCAGTCCGGCGCCAACAGTTCCGAGCAGACGCAGCTGCCCACCGGCCTGCAGGTCGGCCTGGGCACGCGCGCGGTCGCCACGTCGCGCCAGTTCAGCCAGGGCAACCTGCAGCAGACGACCAACTACCTGGACGTCGCGGTCAAGGGCGACGGCTTCTTCCAGATCCAGATGCCCGACGGCACCACCGGCTACACCCGCGACGGCGCCTTCCAGGTCGACGCGCAGGGCCAGCTGGTCACCAACAACGGCTTCGTCGTGCAGCCCGGCATCGTGATCCCGGCCAACGCGCAGAGCGTGACCATCGCCGCCGACGGCACGGTCACGGTCGCGCTGCAGGGCCAGGCGGCCACCACGCAGATCGGCCAGTTGCAGCTGGCGCGCTTCGTCAACCCGGCCGGCCTCGAGCCGCGCGGGCAGAACCTGTATGCCGAGACGGCCGCGTCGGGCACGCCCAACGCGGGCGCGCCGGGCAGCAACGGCCTGGGCTCGCTGGCCCAGGGCTTCGTCGAGACGAGCAACGTCAACGTGGTGGAAGAACTGGTCGCGATGATCCAGACCCAGCGCGCCTACGAGCTCAACTCCAAGGCCATCCAGACCTCGGACCAGATGCTGCAGCGTCTGGCGCAGTTGTGAAGCGCGGCGTCCTGGCGCGGGCCGCTGCCGCCGCCCTGCTGGCCGGCTGCCAGACCCTCACGCCCAAGGTCGACGTGGCCGACACCTCGCCGGTGCGGCCGCAGGCCGTGGCCGCGCCGGTGGTCAACAACGGCGCCATCTTCCAGGGGGCCAGCTACCGCCCGCTGTTCGAGGACCACCGCGCCCGCCTGGTCGGCGACACGATCACCGTGCAGATCGTGGAAAAGGTCGCGGCCAGCCAGCAGTCCACCAGCAGCATCGACAAGAGCGGCTCGGTCAACGCCGGCATCTCGGCGCTGCCGCTGTTCGCCCCCAATTCCTTCAAGCGCGCCTCGGCCACCGGCTCCAGCGAGCAGGCCTTCGAGGGCAAGGGCACGACCGCCAGCGCCAACACCTTCAGCGGCACGATCACCGCCACGGTGGTGGGCGTGCTGCCCAACGGCCACCTGCAGATCGCCGGCGAAAAGCAGATCGGCGTCAACCAGCACGTCGACGTGCTGCGCTTCTCGGGCCAGGTCGACCCGCGGGCGATCAACCCGGGCAACGTGGTCGCCTCGGCGCAGATCGCCAACGTGCGCATCGACCAGCGGGGCCGCGGCGCCCAGGCCGAAGCGCAGGGAATAGGCTGGCTGGGGCGCTTCTTTTTGAACGTTCTGCCGCTCTAAAGCTTTTGAGAATGGTGTCCAACGACCCTCGTTGGACACCGCCATGCACCGCCCCTCCCTCGCCGACCCGCTGTTGCGCCTGACCATCCCGTTGGGCCTGCTGGCAGCCAGCGCCGCGCTGTGGTGGCCGCACGAGGCCCAGGCGGCCCGGCTCAAGGAAGTCGCCGCCGTGCAGGGCGTGCGCAGCAACCAGCTGGTGGGCTACGGCCTCGTCGTCGGCCTCGACGGCACCGGCGACCAGACCACCCAGACCCCGTTCACGACGCAGAGCCTCAACGCCATGCTGCAGCAGATGGGCGTGACGGTGCCGCCCGGCACCAGCGTCCAGCTGCGCAACGTGGCCGCGGTGATGGTCACGGCCACGCTGCCGGCCTTTGCACAGCCGGGCCAGGCGATCGACATCAACGTGTCCTCGATGGGCAACGCCAAGAGCCTGCGCGGCGGCACGCTGGTGGCGACGCCGCTGCGCGGCGCCGACGGCCAGATCTACGCGCTGGCCCAGGGCAATCTCATCATCGGCGGCGCCGGCGCTTCGGCGGGCGGCTCCAAGGTCCAGGTCAACACGCTCAACGCCGGCCGCGTGCCGAGCGGCGCCACGGTGGAGCGCAGCGTGCCCACGCCGCTGGCCCAGGGCGACAGCATCCAGCTCGACCTCAACGCGGCCGACTACTCGACCGCGCGCGAGGTGGCCAAGGTCATCAACGGCAAGATGGGTCCGGGCACCGCGCAGGCGCTGGACGGCCGCACGGTGCGCGTGCGCATGCCGGCCGAGCCGGACGCGCGCGTCGGCTTCCTGGCCGACATCGAGAACCTCGACATCGCCCTCGCGGCGCCGGCGGCGCGCGTGGTGGTCAACGCCCGCACCGGCTCGGTGGTGGTCAACCAGGCCGTCACGCTGAACCCCTGCGCCGTGGCGCACGGCAGCCTGTCGGTGACGATCTCTTCCACGCCCGTCATCAGCCAGCCCGGCCCGCTGTCGGGCGGCCAGACGGTGGTGAGCGAAAAGGCCGACATCCAGCTCAAGCAGGACGGCGGCTCGCTGATCCAGCTGCCCGCCGGCGCCAAGCTGACCGACGTGGTGAAGGCGCTCAACTCCCTGGGCGCGACGCCGCAGGAGCTGCTGGCGATCCTGCAGGCCATCAAGGCCGCGGGCGCGCTGAACGCAGAACTGGAAGTCATCTGATCATGCGCTCCGGAGTCGGCTTCGACGCGAATGCGCTGCGATCGCTGCAGGCCCAGGCCGGCAGCGACCCCAAGGCGGCCATCCAGGAGACGGCCAAGCAGTTCGAGTCGCTGTTCATGCAGCAGCTGATGAAGAGCATGCGCCAGGCCACGATGTCCAGCGGCCTGCTCGACAACTCGGGCACGCAGATGGGCACCGAGCTGCTGGACACGCAGTTCGCGCAGAAGCTGACCGGCCTGCCCAACGGCCTGGGCGCGATGATCGCCAGGCAGCTGGAGCGTCAGATGGGTGCTGCCGCGACCGCGGCCGCCGCAGGCACGACGCCCACGGCCCCCACGGCGCCGGCCGCGCCCGCCGCCGCCGCGGGCGCGCCTCAGGCCGAAGTCTGGAACCGCCTGCCCGGCATGAGCAAGGCGCAGGATTTCATCGCCCGCCACACCGGTGCGGCGCAGAAGGTCGAGGCCGAGACGGGCATCCCGTCGGCCTTCATCCTGAGCCAGGCCGCGCACGAGACCGGCTGGGGCGGCAAGCAGATCAAGAACGCCGACGGCACGCCGAGCCACAACCTCTTCGGCATCAAGGCCGGCGCCGGCTGGAAAGGTGCGGTGACCGAGGTCACCACCACCGAGTACGTCGACGGCAAGCCGCAGAAGGTGAAGGCGAAGTTCCGCGCCTACGCGTCGGCCGAGGAGTCGTTCCGCGACTACGCGAAGCTCATGAAGGACAGCCCGCGCTACAGCAAGGTCGTGGCCCAGGGCGGCAGCGCCCAGGGCTTCGCGGTGAACCTGCAGCGCGCCGGCTATGCCACCGACCCGGCCTACGCCGACAAGCTCGGCCGCGTCATCAACACCACGCTGCGGCTGCAACGCACGCTGACGGCCTGAGGAGACCCCGCAGATGGCCAGCATCCTCTCGCTTGCGACGCGCGCGATGTTCGCGAACTACGCGCAGCTGCAGACCACCAGCAACAACATCGCCAACGCCAACACGCCGGGCTACACGCGCCAGCAGGTCGAGCTGGCGACGGCCGGCGGGCAGTCGACCGGCGGCGGCTTCTTCGGCCGCGGCGTCGACGTGGCCACAGTCACGCGCGTCACCAACTCCTTCCTGACGCGCGAGGCCTCGCTGTCCAAGTCGCTGGCCGCGCGCGACGCCACGCGCCTGGAGCAGCTGCAGCGCCTGGAGCAGTCGTTCACGCCGGGCGAGGCCGGGCTGGGCTATGCGGCCGGGCAGATGCTCAACGCCTTCGTCGACGTGGCCAACCGGCCGCAGGACACGTCCGCCCGCCAGGTGGTGCTGGCGCGCGCCGAGGAGCTGGCGTCGCGCTTCCGCGCCGCCGGCGAGCAGCTCGACGCGCTGCAGACCGGCGTGACGCAGGACCTGAAGAACTCGGTGGCCGAACTGAACGCGATGGCCCGGGCCGTCGCCGACATCAACCGGCAGATCGCCGGCACGCAGGGCACGGGCCACACGCCCAACGACCTGCTGGACCAGCGCGACCTGCTGATCAGCAAGATCAGCGACATCGTCCAGGTGACGACGGTGTCGGCCGGCGACGGCTCGGTCAGCGTCTTCCTCGGCGGCGGCCAGCGCCTGGTGCTGGGCGGCGAGGCGCTGAACCTGCGCGTCGTGGCCGACGAATACGACCCCGCCAAGGTGCGGCTGGCGATCGACGAGGCGGGCGGTGCGCGCCTGCTGCCGGCGCAGGCCCTGGCCGGCGGCAAGGTGGCCGGCCTGCTGACGTTCCAGAACGAGGACCTCGCCGATGCCCGCGCGATGCTGGGCCAGCTGGCCAGCGCGATGGCCGGCGCGGTGAACCAGCAGCAGTCCTTCGGCCTCGACCTGCGCAATCCGCCGGGCAGCGGCGCGCCGCTGTTCGCGGTCGGCGCGCCGGTGGCGCTGCCGGCGGCGACCAATGCGCGCACCGGCGCCGGCGCCTTCGTCTCCAGCGTGTCGCTGACGGTGGCCGACAGCCGCCAGCTCGTCGCCAGCGACTACGAACTGCGCAGCGATCCCTCGACGCCGGGCCAGTACCTGGTGACGCGCCTGAGCGACGGCCTGGTGCGCAGCGCCGTCTCGGGCGACACGCTCGACGGCTTCACGATCAACATCCCCGCGCCCGCGCCGGCCGCGACCGACCGCTTCCTGCTGCGCCCGGTGAGCCAGGCCGTGCAGGGCATGCAGCGCGTGCTGGACGACCCGCAGGGCATCGCCGCGGCCTCGCCGGTGGCGGCCACCGTCGGGACGGCCAACACCGGCACGGCGAGCGTCGGCTCGCTCGGCGTCGTCAGCGCCGCGCTGAACCCGGCGCTCACCGCCAACATCGCCTTCACCGACGACAGCGGCAACTACAGCTGGGAACTGCGCGACGCCAGCAACGCGCTGGTCGGCAGCGGCACCGGCGTCTGGAGCGCCGGCTCGCCGATCGCGCTGAACGGCTTCGAGCTCAACCTCAACGGCGTGCCGCGCAGCGGCGACGCGCTGCAGGTCGCACCGACCGCCTTCCCGGCGGCCAACAACGGCAACGCGCTGTCGCTGCTGGCGCTGCGCGATGCCGACATCGTCGGCCGCGAGCTGCTGGGCGGCGGCGGCTTCGTGCCCGGCGAGACCATCACCGGCGCCTACGCGCGCGCCATGGCCGACATCGGCGTGCGCGTACAGAGCGCGCAGGCCTCGAGCGACATCTCCACCGCGGTGGCGACCAATGCCGAGGCGGCCCGCGCCGGCGTGGCCGGCGTCAACCTCGACGAGGAAGCCGCACGGCTGATCCAGTTCCAGCAGGGCTACCAGGCCGCCGCCAAGGTGCTGCAGGTGGCGCAGAGCGTCTTCGAGACGCTGCTGGCCGCCGGCGGCCGCTGATCACCCCCAGAAAGCACACGACCATGCGCGTGACCACCTCCAACAGCTACGACGCCGCCGTCGCCAACCTGCAGAAGCGCCAGCAGAACCTGCAGGAAAGCCAGATGCAGCTGACCAGCCTGAAGCGCGTGACCAAGGCGAGCGACGACCCGACCGCCGCGGCCCGGGCCGAGCGGGCGCTGGCCGTCGAGGCCCGCACCAGCGCCAGCCAGCGCGCCGTCGACGCGAGCCGCAGCTCGATGGAGCTGAGCGAGAGCGTGCTCGGCAGCGCCGGCGAGCTGCTGCAGCAGGCGCGCGAGGCCCTGGTCTCGGCCGGCAATGCCAGCTACACCGACGCCGAGCGCCGCGGCCTGGCGCAGACGCTGCGCCAGCTGCGCACCGAGCTGCTGAGCCTGGCCAACAGCCCCGACGGCGCCGGCAGCTTCCTGTTCGCCGGCCAGGGCGCCAGCAGCCCGCCCTTCATCGACGCGGTCGGCGGCGTGCAGTTCCAGGGCGTGTCCGGCTCGGCCGAGGCCGGCTCGAGCGAACCGCTGCCGCTGACCTTCGACGGCCAGGCCACCTGGCTGCAGGCGCGCACCGGCAACGGCGTCTTCGAGACGCAGGCGACGACGCAGAACGGCAGCGCCTGGATCGACGGCGGCCGCGTCAGCGACCCGTCGGCGGTGACCGGCGATCCCTACAGCATCAGCTTCAGCGTCAGCGGCGGCACGACCACCTACACGGTGCTGCGCAACGGCAACCCGACCGCGCTGACCAACGTGGCCTACCAGGCCGGCCAGGCGATCGAGATCGACGGCCAGTCGGTCACCATCAGCGGCACGCCGGCCAACGCCGACCGCTTCGACCTGGTGCCGTCGAGCGCCTCGCTGAGCGTCTTCGACGCGCTCGACCGCACCGCGGCCGCGCTCGAGACGCCGGGGCGCAACAGCGGCCAGGTCGCGCAGAGCGTGGCCTTCGGCCTGCGCGACGTCGACCAGTCGATGACGCGGCTGCAGGCGCAGCGGTCGCTGGCCGGCGAGACCCTGAACCGCATCGACCGCGCGGGCGACCGCCTGAGCGCGCAGAAGCTCAGCGCGCAGACCGAGCGCTCGGCCGCCGAGGACCTCGACATGGTCGAGGCGATCTCGAAGTTCCAGGAACAGCAGACCGGCTACGACGCCGCGCTGAAGTCCTACTCCTCGGTGCAGCGCCTGTCGCTGTTCCAGTACCTGAGCGTCTGACGATGAATGCCATCCTGAAAAGCGCCGCGCCAGAAGCCAGCCTCCTGAGCCAGGTCGCGCTGAGCTACTCGCCGGTGATCGACCGCCAGCGTTCGGTGAGCGCGACGCGCCTGACGGTGTTTCCGCTGCTGCCGGGCGCGCCGCTCGACGCCGCTGCGCTGCTGCGCGAGGTCGGGGCCGTGTGGCCCGAGGGCGGCGGCCAGGTGTCGCTGAACGTGCTGTCCGAGAACCTGCTGGCCGACCTGCTGCAGGCCGAGCCCAGCGCCAACGTGATGATCGAGGTGCCGGCCTTCATGGCCGCCGACCCCGCCCACACCGCCGCCATCGTCGCGCTGCACGCGCGCGGCAACACGCTGCTGATCAAGGGTCGGCCGCTGCGCGAACTGCCGCGCGAGGTGCTGCCCTGCTTCAAGCACTCGATCATCGACCTGGCGGACGACCGCCGCGTCGGCGAGACGACGCCGGCCGCCGGCGTGGCGCGCAACATCGGCTTCATCCAGTCGGGCGTGGCGCGGCTGGCCGACATGGAGGCCTCCTTCGGTCGCGGCGCGATCGCCGTGCTGGGCTGGCCGATGGACGACGCGATCGCCCACGCCGCCGCCAGCGGCAAGCCCAGCAACACCAAGGCCGCGGCGCCCGACCTGCAGGTGATGGTCGAGCTGATCCACAAGGTGGACCAGGCCGAGCCGATCGAAAAGCTGGAGGCCACGCTCAAGCGCGACCCGACGCTGGCCTTCAAGCTGATGCGCTACATCAACTCGCCCGCCTTCGGGCTGAGCGTGGAGATCAGCTCCTTCCGGCACGCCATCATGCTGCTGGGCTACACCCGGCTGAAGCGCTGGCTGGCGCTGCTGCTGGCCACCGGCAGCAAGGACGTGAACCTCAAGCCGGTGATGTTCGCGGCGGTGCGCCGCGGCATGCTGATGGAGGAACTGGTGCGCCACACCGGCGACGACGAGATGCAGGGCGAGCTCTTCATCTGCGGCGTGTTCTCGCTGCTGGACCGCATGTTCAAGCAGCCCTTCGCCGAGCTGCTGCAGACCATCCCCGTGCCCGAGCGCGTCTACCAGGCGCTGGCCGCCGGCACCGGGCCCTACGCGCCCTACTGCCGGCTGGTGCAGGCCGTCGAGGGCGATGCGCTCGACAGCATCCGCGAAGGCTGCGATGCGCTGCTGATGGATCCGGCGGAGATCAACCGCGGCCTGATGAAGGCGCTGGCGAACGCGGCGACGCTGGACTGAGGCGTCCGCACGCGCCTCGGATCGCGCCGGCCGCTGAAGCTCGGCCTACCCGGCTCGTCCAATGATCGATGCGGTCGCGATCAGCTCTTCGAGCAGCGCCATCGACACCTTGCCGGACACCGCGAACGGGTCCAGCACCGGGCGCTCGCTGTACTTCAGCAGGATCGACGGGTTGATCCGGGCCAGGTTGACCTGCCCCATGGTCCAGCCGGCGAAGCGCCGCTCGGTCACTTCCTCGAAGTGGAGCACCGCGATGTCGCGGTGGCGCGGGTCGCGCACGATCTCGGCGTAGAGCGAGTTGACGGCGGTGCGGCCGCCTTCCAGCACCTGCATGAACACGTCGCCGCCGTGGCACAGGATGCCGGTGATGCCGAGGCCGGGGTTGTGCGCGCGGCACTGCGCGAGCACCGAGTCGACCAGTTCGGGCGTCACCGGTTCGGCGGCGCGGCTGGCGTAGAGCAGGCGGACCAGCATTTCGGGCCTAGGACTTCTTGTTATTGACGAGGGCGAGGAATTCGCGGCGCAGGTTCGGGTCCTTCAGGAAGCTGCCGCGCATCACGCTGTTGATCATCTTCGAGTCGAGGTCACGCACGCCGCGCCACTGCATGCAGAAGTGGTCGGCCTCCATCACGATGGCCAGGCCGTCGGGGTTCATCTTGGACTGCAGCAGGTCGGCGACGTGGGTGACCGCCTCTTCCTGGATCTGCGGCCGGCTCATGATCCACTCGGTGAGTCGCGCGTACTTGGACAGGCCGATCAGGTTGGAGTGCTCGTTGGGCATCACGCCGATCCACACGCGGCCGATGATCGGGCACAGGTGGTGCGAGCAGGCACTGCGCACGGTGATCGGGCCGACGATCATCAGCTCGTTGAGGCGCTCGACGTTGGGAAACTCGGTGACCGGCGGCTGCGCCACGTAGCGGCCCTTGAACACCTCGTTGACGTACATCTTGGCGACGCGCCGCGCGGTGTCCTGGGTGTTGTGGTCGTTGTCGGTGTCGATGACCAGGCTGTCGAGCACGCCTTTCATCTTGCCGGCGACCTCGTCGAGCAGCGCGGACAGTTCGCCCGGCTCGATGAAGTCGGCGATGTTGTCGTTGGCGTGGAAGCGCTCGCCGCGCGCCTTGAGGCGCTCGCGGATCCTGACGGAGACCGGCACGCCCTCGTCGCCGGCCGGGTCGGCCAGGGACTGCAGCGCAGGCAGGGATTGGGGGGCATTCATGGGTGGGCATCCGGCCGTAGGGCCGGCAGCGCATCGACGGACGCGTAGCTTAACGGGTGGCGGGAGACCCTGCGATTCGATCGCATGCGCACGCGGTGCGGGCCGAGGCTGACGGGCGACCGGCTCCGTTCATGTCCTCCGGCCAGGCTGCACCTGGCCTCCCCCTTTACTTCACTGCGCCGGTCACCCATCACCCTCGGCCATCCATCGACTGGCTCGTGCAAGCACGCGACAGCCTGTGCGGTGACTGCAGCGAAGCCGGGTGGGGCGCTGCACGGAGCGAGGTAAAGGAGGAGGCCACGCGCAGCGTGGCCGGGGGACACGAGCGCAGTGCAGTGCCCCGCCCGGCTTCGCTGCGCACGCCGAAATCACGCACTGAACAGCAACGCCTCCAGCGCCTGCAAGGTGTCCGCCTCGTGCAGCGGCTTGTCGTTCCTGAGCCGCAGCATGCGCGGGAAGCGCACCGCGATGCCGCTCTTGTGGCGGCCGCTGCGGGCGATGCCCTCGAAGCCCAGCTCGAACACCAGGCTGGGTCGCAGGCTGCGTACCGGGCCGAACTTGTCGATGGTGCTGGCGCGGATGACCCGGTCGACTTCCTTGAACTCGTCGTCGGTGAGTCCCGAATAGGCCTTGGCGAAGGGCACGAGTTGCAGCGCGCCCGGCTCCGCGGGGCGTCTGGCAGCGATCGCCTCGACCACCGCCTGCGCCTCCGCGGCATCGGCGGGTGGGCGGTTCCAGACCGCGAAGCTGTAGTCGGTGTAGAGGCTGGCGCGGCGGCCGTGGCCGCGCTGCGCGTAGACCAGCACGCAGTCGACGCTCATCGGATCGATCTTCCACTTCCACCAGGTGCCGCCGGCCAGTCCCTCCTGCTTCCTGCGGCCGCTGCCGTAGGCGGCGTCGCGGTGCTTGAGCATCAGGCCTTCGACGCCGCGTTCGCGCGAGCCGGCGCGCTGCGCGGCCAGTTCCTGCCAGGTGGCGGCCTCGAGGCGCGGCGACAGCAGCAGCGGGCCGCCCTGCAGCAGCGACTCGAGCGCGGCGCGGCGCCCGTGCTGCGGGCGCTCGCGAAGGTCGACGCCGCCCTGCTCCAGCAGGTCGTAGGCCATGAAGCGCACCGGCAGCTCGGCGAGCAGCTTCTTCGACAGCAGCTTGCGGCCGATGCGCTGCTGCAGCAGCGCGAAGGGCGCGGGCCGCTCGTCCCGCCACACCAGCAGCTCGCCGTCGAGCACGCTGCCGTCGGGCAGCGCCTGCGCCTGTTCGACGACCTCGGGGTAGCGCTCGGTCACCAGCTCCTCGCCGCGCGACCAGATCCACACCTGGCCGGCGCGCTTGACGATCTGCGCGCGGATGCCGTCGTACTTCCACTCGACGATCCACTGCGACGGCGGGCCGAGCCTCGCTTCGAAGTCGTCGACGCCGCCCTCGACCGCATGCGCCAGGAAGAAGGGATAGGGCTGCCCGGCTTCGCGCGCGCTGCCGGCCTGCGGCGGCGCGATCAGCAGCTCGAAGCGCGCGAGATCCGGCGCGCGCTTCGCATCGGTGTAGCCCATCATGCGCTGCGCGACGAGCTGAGGGTCCAGCCCGGCGTGCTCGGCCAGCGCGCGCTGCACCAGCAACTTGCTGACGCCGACGCGAAAGCCGCCGCCGATCAGCTTGACGAGCAGGAAGCGCTCCGCCGCGCCGAGCTCGCGCCACCAGGCACGCACGCTGGCGGCCTGCTGCCCGGCCGGCTGCGCACGCAGCGGCAGCAGGCGCTGCTCGACCCACGCGGCCAGGCCGAGGTCGCCGTCGCCGTCGGCGGGCGGCAGCACCAGGGCGATGGTCTCGGCCAGGTCGCCGACGGCCTGGTAGCACTCCTCGAACAGCCAGTCGGCGATGCCCGAGACCTCGCAGGCCAGCGTGCGCAGCAGTGCGGTCGGCACGGTCTGGCGCGGCTTGCCGCCGGCCAGGAAGTAGGCGGCCCAGGCGGCGTCGGCCGGCGGCGCGTCGGCGAAGTAGCGGCGCAGCGCGGCGACCTTGTCGAGCGTGGCGGTGCTGGCGTCGAGCTCGGCGTAGAGCCTGGAGAAACGCTTCATGTCGACCCCTCGCCCGCGGCTTACCGCGGGCGATCTCCCGGGGGGATGCGGGCCGGCTTGGGAGCGGCCCGGCGCTCGGCCCGCGTCATGACGTCCCCCGCTCGGAGTCCTCGACCGCCGCATCCAGCGCGTCGTCCCCGTACTCGGTCTTGAACGACGACGCCTGCAGCCCCTGTTGCTGCAGCCAGCGCACCAGCACGGCTTCGTAGCCGTGGGTCACGACGACGCGTTCGCAGCCGGTGGCGGCGATGGCCTGCATCAGGCCGGGCCAGTCGGCGTGGTCCGACAGCACGAAGCCGCGATCCACGCCCCGGCGGCGCCGCGCGCCGCGCAGCTGCATCCAGCCGCTGGCGAAGGCGTCGCTCGCGTCCGCGAAGCGGCGCGACCAGACGCTGCCGGCCACGCTGGGCGGCGCGACGACGAGCGCGGTGCGGAAGTCGGCCTTGTCGTTCACCTCGCTCACCAGCCGCGTCGGCGGCAGCGCGACGCCGGCCTCGCGGTAGGCGCGGTTCAACGGCTCCACCGCGCCGTGCACGACGATGGGGCCGATGCTCGCGTCGACACCCGCCAGGATGCGCTGCGCCTTGCCGAAGCTGTAGCCCATCAGCAGGCTGGGCCGGCCGGCGGCGGCGTTGGCGCGCCACCAGGCGTCGATGTCGGCGAAGACCTCGCGCTGCGGCCGCCAGCGGTAGATCGGCAGGCCGAAGGTCGACTCGGTGACGAAGCAGTGGCAGCGCACCGGCTCGAAGGGCGCGCAGGTGCTGTTGCCGTCGCCGACGCCCGAGACGAAGTAGTCGCCCGAGACGACCCAGACGCGGCCTTCGTGCTCCAGCCGCACCTGGGCCGAGCCCAGCACGTGGCCGGCGGGGTGCAGGCTGAGGCGCACGCCGTGGTGGACGATGGCCTCGCCGTAGTCCAGCGTCTGCAGGTCGATCGCGCCCAGCCGCGCGCGCAGCACGCCGGCGCCGACGGCCGCAGCGAGGTAATGGCCGTGGCCGGTGCGCGCGTGGTCGGCGTGGGCGTGCGTGATCACCGCGCGGTCGACCGGCCGCCAGGGGTCGATGTAGAAGTCGCCGGGCGGGCAGTAGAGGCCTTCCGGGCGCTCGACGACGAGGTCGGGGCTCACGAGCTCAATAGCGCCCGGTCGCGCCTGCGAGTTGCAGGTAGGTGCGCGCCACCCAGGCGACGAAGCCGCGCCGCAGCCAGCGCCGCCAGCCGGCCAGTGCGGGCGGCGCGGTGATCCGGACCGCGGCGGCGAAGTCGCGGTCCAGTTCGCGCGCCAGCGTGTCGACGAAACCGCGGTCGCTGACGATGACGTTGGCCTCCAGGTTGACCAGCAGCGACAGCGGGTCGATGTTGGAGCTGCCGACCGTGGCCCAGTGGCGGTCGACCAGCGCGACCTTGGCGTGCAGGAAGGCCGGCGTGTACTCGTAGACGTCGATGCCGCGGGCCAGCAGCTCGTCGTACAGCGCCTGCGCGGCCAGGGCGGCGAAGCGGTAGTCGACCTTGCCCTGCAACAGCAGCCGCACGCGCACGCCGCGCGCCGCGGCGGCCAGCAGCGCCCGGCGGAACTCGCGGCCGGGGTAGAAGTAGGCCGACACCAGGTCGATGCGCTCGCGCGAGCGACGCAGCGCGTCGATGTAGCTGCGCTCGATGCTGCGGCGCTGGCGCACGTTGTCGCGCACGACGAAGGCGGCGCGCACCGGCGCCAGGGCGGGCTCGCCGGACGGCACGCCGGGCTTGAGCGCCAAGCGCATGCGGCGCAGCAGCCGGCGTGCGCGCAGCACCGGGCGGCCGCTGCGCGCGATGTCGAAGATCTCTTCGCGCCAGTCGCGTCCGAAGGCGGCGCGCGTCCACATCGCGCGCGCGGTCTGCTCGATCGGCGTGACCACCGGGCCGCGCAGGCGCACCGCGTAGTCCAGGCGCGGCACCTCGCTCCAGCCGTGGTGCAGGTCGTGGCGGTCGTCGAGCAGGTTGATGCCGCCGACGAAGCCGACCTCGCCGTCGACGACGCACAGCTTCTGGTGCAGGCGCCGGAACTGCCCCGGCTGCAGCCAGCTCCACCAGCGGCGCGCCGGCCGGAAGATGGCCAGACCGATGCCTTCGGGCACCAGCATCTGCTGCAGCGCGTCCAGCGCGTGCATCGAGCCGAAGCCGTCGACCACCACCCTCACCCGCACGCCGCGCCGCGCCGCGGCAGCCAGCGCGTCGACGACGCAGCGCGCCGCGGGGTCGTCGTCGAAGATGTAGGTGGCGAGCCAGACCTCGCGCATCGCACCCGCGATGGCCTCGCACATGGCCGGAAACAGCGCGTCGCCGCCGCGCAGCAGCACGACCTCGTTGCCGCCGCTGAAGACCGCGCGCGAGTGCACGTACCAGTCCAGCGCTTCGGGCAGCGGGGGTTCGGTGCCGGCACCCATCGTCATCGCGGCCTCAGTCGGACAATTCGAACTCCGCCACCAGCGGCAGGTGGTCGGACATGCGCGCCCAGGTGCTGCCGCGCGGCACGAAGGTCGACACGCAGCGCAGGCCGCGCGTGTAGATGCGGTCGAGCGCGAACACCGGCGCCAGCGAGGGGAAGGTCAGCGAGCGCTGCAAGCCGCCGCCGTCGGGCGGCGGCGCGGCGCGCTGCAGGCCGGCCTCGCGCATCGGCGCGTCGAGGCGCTCGCCCCAGTCGTTGAAGTCGCCGGCCACCAGCAGCAGCGCGGCGGGGTCGAGTTCGCGCGCGATGAACTCGGCGAGCCGCTGCACCTGACGCACCCGGCTCTGGTGGCGCAAGCCGAAGTGCACGACGACGGCGTTGATCGCGCCGCCGTGCCACTGGACCGGCACGTGCAGCAGGCCGCGCTGCTCGAAGCGGTGGTCGGAGACGTCGTGGTGACCGACGTCGCCGATCGGCCAGCGCGACAGCAGCGCATTGCCGTGCTCGCCGTCGCGCGTGACGGCGTTGGTGCGGTAGGCGACGTCGTAGCCGTCGGGCGCCAGGAACTCGGCCTGGCCCTGCTCGGGCCAGCCGAACCAGGTGCGGTCGAAGCGCCGCGCATCGCGCTTGTGGAAGCGCCGCACCTCCTGCAGGCACACGAGGTCGGCGTCCAGCGCCTCGATCGCCAGGCCCAGGTTGTGGATCTCCAGGCGCTTGCGCGGGCCGACGCCGCGCACGCCCTTGTGGATGTTGTAGGTGGCCACGCGCAGCCGCCCGCCGTAGCCCGACGCCGGCGGCAGGACCGAGGATTGCAAGGGGTTCATGCGGCAGCGAACTCGGGCAGGCGGCGGATCGCCGCAGCATTGGACGGCGAGAAGCAGCGCCCGGCCGCCTCGGCCCACGGCAGCCAGGCGTGGCGCAGGTGCTCGCGCGGCGCCAGCACCACCGGCGTGCCGGCGGGCACCTGCAGGCCGAAGGCATGCTCGGTGTTGTGCGTGACGCCGGGCGCGTAGCGATGGCGCCAGCGCGCGTAGATCTCGTAGACGGTCGACTGGCCCCAGTCGCGCAGCGCCGACAGCGGCACGACCGCGCTGCCGATGACGATGCCGGTCTCCTCGCGCACCTCGCGCACGCAGGTCTCGAGCAGCGGCTCGTCGACGCGGTCCTTCGAGCCGGTGACGCTCTGCCAGCTGCCGGGCGCGTCGGCGCGCTCGATCAGCAGCACGTCGAGCGCCGGCGTGTGGATCACCACCAGCACGGATTCGGGGATCTTGGGAGGGCGCGAGGTCGTCACGTCGGCGGCATCGGCTGGAAGAAAGAAGGGGCGCCCACGGCGCCCCTCGATTCTGCGGGAGTCCCGCGACTCACGCCGCGGCCGTCGGATTGCGCATCCGGATGTGCAGCTCGCGCAGCTGCTTCTCGTCGACCGGGCTGGGCGCGCCGGTCAGCAGGTCCTGGGCGCGCTGGGTCTTGGGGAAGGCGATGACGTCGCGGATGCTCTCGGCGCGCGCCATCATCGTCACCAGCCGGTCCAGGCCGAAGGCCAGGCCCCCGTGCGGCGGCGCGCCGTACTGCAGCGCGTCGAGCAGGAAGCCGAACTTCTGCTGCGCCTCGGCCGGACCGATCTTCAGCGCGGAGAAGACCTTGCTCTGCACCTCGGCGCGATGGATCCGCACCGAGCCGCCGCCCAGCTCCCAGCCGTTGAGCACCATGTCGTAGGCCTTGGCGATGCACTTGCCGGGATCGGTGTCCATCAGGTCCTCGTGACCGTCCTTCGGCGCGGTGAACGGGTGGTGCACGGCGGCCCAGCGGTCGTTCTCCTCGTCGTGCTCGAACATCGGGAAGTCGACGACCCACAGCGGCGCCCACTTGTCCTCGAACAGGCCATTGGCCTTGCCGAACTCGCTGTGGCCGATCTTCACGCGCAGCGCGCCGAGCGCGTCGTTGACGACCTTGGCCTTGTCGGCACCGAAGAAGATCAGGTCGCCGCTGCAGGCGCCGGTGCGCGCGATGATCTCGGCGATCGCCGCGTCGTGCAGGTTCTTGACGATCGGGCTCTGCAGCCCCTCGCGGCCCTTGCCGGCGTCGTTGACCTTGATCCAGGCCAGGCCCTTGGCGCCGTAGATCTTGACGAATTCGGTGTAGGCGTCGATCTCGCCGCGGCTCAGGCCGCCCTGGGCCTCGCCGCCGCCCGGCACGCGCAGCGCGGCGACGCGGCCGGCCTTGCTTTGCGCCGGCGCCGAGAAGACCTTGAAGTCGACGTCCTTCATCACGTCGGTCAGCTCGGTGAATTCGAGCTTGACGCGCAGGTCGGGCTTGTCCGAGCCGTAGCGGTGCATCGCGTCGGCGTACTTCATCACCGGGTAGCCCGGCAGGTCCACGCCCATCACGTTGCGGAAGACCGTGCGGATCATGCCCTCGAACATGCCGCGGATCTCCTCCTCGTTCAGGAACGAGGTCTCGATGTCGATCTGCGTGAACTCGGGCTGGCGGTCGGCGCGCAGGTCCTCG
>NZ_CADEFR010000022.1 GCF_902826655.1 uncultured Methylibium sp.
TGATCGCCGGCATCGGCCGGGTCAGCGGCGTCGACTGCATGATCGTGTGCAACGACGCCACGGTGAAGGGCGGCACCTACTACCCGATGACGGTCAAGAAGCACCTGCGCGCCCAGGAGATCGCCCGCGAGAACCGCCTGCCCTGCCTCTACCTGGTGGACAGCGGCGGCGCCAACCTGCCGAACCAGGACGAGGTATTTCCCGATCGCGAGCACTTCGGCCGCATCTTCTACAACCAGGCCAACATGTCGGCCCAGGGGATCCCGCAGGTCGCGGTGGTGATGGGCTCCTGCACCGCCGGCGGCGCCTACGTGCCGGCGATGAGCGACGAGACGGTCATCGTCAAGAACCAGGGCACGATCTTCCTGGGCGGCCCGCCGCTGGTGAAGGCGGCGACCGGCGAGGTCGTCAGCGCCGAGGACCTGGGCGGCGGCGACGTGCACACGCGCCTGTCGGGCGTGGCCGACCACCTGGCGCACAACGACACGCACGCGCTGGCGCTGGCGCGGCAGATCGTCGGCAGCCTGAACTGGCGCAAGGCCGAGCCGCTGCGGCTGCAGCCCGCGCGCCCGCCGAAGTTCGACCCCGCCGAGCTCCACGGCGTGATCCCCGTCGACACGCGCAAGCCCTACGACGTGCGCGAGGTCATCGCCCGCATCGTCGACGGCTCGGAGTTCGACGAGTTCAAGGCGCGCTACGGCCCGACGCTGGTGACCGGCTTCGCGCACATCGAGGGCCAGCCGGTCGGCATCGTCGCCAACAACGGCATCCTCTTCAGCGACTCGGCGATGAAGGGCGCGCACTTCATCGAGCTGTGCTGCCAGCGCCGCGTGCCGCTGGTCTTCCTGCAGAACATCACCGGCTTCATGGTCGGCCGCAAGGTCGAGGCCGAGGGCATCGCCAAGCACGGCGCCAAGATGGTCACCGCGGTCGCCACCGCCACCGTGCCCAAGTTCACCGTCATCATCGGCGGCAGCTACGGCGCCGGCAACTACGGCATGTGCGGCCGCGCCTACTCGCCGCGCTTCCTGTGGATGTGGCCGAACGCGCGCATCTGCGTGATGGGCGGCGAGCAGGCGGCCGGCGTGCTGGCCACCGTGCGGCGCGAGGCGGTCGAGGCCAAGGGCGGCACGATGACGGCCGAGCAGGAGGCTGCGATCAAGCAGCCCATCCTCGACCAGTTCGCGCACCAGTCGCACCCGTACTACGCCAGCGCGCGGCTGTGGGACGACGGCGTCATCGATCCGGCCGACACGCGGCGCGTGCTCGCGCTGGCGATCAGCGCGAGCCTCAACGCACCGATTCCCGATTCGCCGCGCTTCGGCGTGTTCCGCATGTGAAGGCCCGGCCGTGAGCAACGACAACATCTACCTCAGCCCCGAACACGAACTGCTGCGCGACCAGGTCGCGCGCTTCCTGGCGCGCGAGGTCGAACCCCACGCCGAGAAGTGGGAAGAAGCCGGCTTCACGCCGCGCGACGTGCTGCGCAAGATGGGCGGTGCCGGCCTGCTGGGCCTGATGTACGGGGCCGAGCACGGCGGCGCCGAGGCCGACGCGCTGACCAACCTGGTGTTCGCCGAGGCGCTGTCGCAGTCGACCTTCGGCGGCTTCATCATCACGGTGCTCGTGCACACCGACATGGCCAGCCCGCACCTGCACCATGCCGGCAGCGCGGCGCAGCAGGCCCGCTACATGCCGGGCGTGATCCGCGGCGAGACCATCACCGCCGTCGGCATCACCGAGCCCGGCGCGGGCTCCGACGTGGCCGGCCTGCGGACGACGGCCCGGCGCGAGGGCGATGAGTGGGTGCTGAACGGCACGAAGCTCTTCATCACCAACGGCGTGCACGGTGACCTCTACTTCATCGCCGCGAGAACCGGCGAGGGCCGGCACGCGATCTCGATGTTCATCGTCGAGAAGGGCACGCCCGGCTTCAGTGTCGGCCGCTCCCTGAAGAAGACCGGCTGGCTGTCGTCGGACACCGCCGAGCTGGTGTTCGAGAACTGCCGCATCCCCGCCGCCAACCTGCTGGGCGAGGAAGGCAAGGGCTTCCACGCGGTGATGAAGAACTTCCAGACCGAGCGCATCGCGCTGGCCGCGATGGCCGTCGGCCATGCGACGCAGGCGCTGAAGATGACGCTGACCCAGGTCCGCGACCGTCGCGCCTTCGGCGCCACGCTGTGGGACAAGCAGACCATCCGCCAGCGCCTCGCGATGCTCGACGCGAAGACCCGCGCCGCGCGCGCCTACATGTACCACTGCGCCTGGCTGGTCACGCAGGGGCGCGACGTGGTGCAGGACGTGTCGATGCTCAAGGCCCTGACCGGCGAACTGGTCAACGAGGTCGTCTCGACCTGCCAGCAGTTCCACGGCGGCATGGGCTACATGCGCGAGACCGCGATCGAACGCCTATGGCGCGATGCGCGCATCCTGGCGATCGGCGGCGGCGCGACCGAGGTCATGCTCGACGAAGCCGCCAAAAGATACTGAGCCCGCGATGACCGACCCGACCACGATCCGCATCGAACGCCCCGCACCCGCCGTGGCGCGCGTCACGCTCGCGCGTCCCGAGGTGCGCAACGCCTTCAACGAGGTCGTGATCGCCGAGCTGACGGCGGCCTTCCGCGCACTCGACACCGACGACAGCGTGCGCGTGATCGTCCTCGCCGCCGACGGCAGCGCCTTCTGTGCCGGCGCCGACCTGAACTGGATGCGCCGCATGTCGGGCTACTCGCGCGACGAGAACCTGGCCGACGCCGGCGCGCTGGCCGAGATGCTGCGCAGCATCGCCGCCTGCCGCAAGCCGACGATCGCTCGCGTGCAGGGCGACGCCTACGCCGGCGGCATGGGACTGGTCGCCGCCTGCGACGTCGCGGTCGCCGCCGAGGGCGTGCACTTCTGCCTCAGCGAGGTCAAGCTCGGGCTGATCCCGGCGACGATCTCGCCGTACGTGATCCGCGCGATGGGCGCGCATGCGGCACAGCGCTATTTCCTGACCGCCGAGCGCTTCGATGCCGCGACGGCCTCGCGCATCGGCACCGTGCACGAAGCCGTCGCCGCCGATCAGCTCGATGCGAAGGTCCAGCACTTCGTCGAGGCCTTCCTGGCCGCCAGCCCGCAGGCGCTGGCCGACTGCAAGCGCCTGCTGCACGACGTGGGTACGCAGCCGGTCGATGCGGCGCTGGTCGCACGGACGGTCGCGTTCATCGCCGACTCGCGCGCGTCCGACGATGGCCGGCACGGCATCGCGTCCTTCCTCGGCAAGACCAGGCCGCACTGGGCCGCATGAACGCATGGATGCGCTGCAGGCTCTCGACACGACCCAGCTGATCGCGCTGGCCGCGACGCTGGGCTGGGCCAGCGGCCTGCGCCTGTACGCGGTGCTGGCGATCACCGGCCTGGTCGGCTATGCCGGCTGGGTGTCGCTGCCGCCGGGCCTGCAGCTGCTGCAGCATCCGGCGATGCTGGCCGGCAGCAGCCTGATGGTGTTCGCCGAGTTCTTCGCCGACAAGATCCCCGGGCTCGATTCGCTGTGGGACCTGGTGCACACGCTGCTGCGCATCCCGGCCGGCGCGGCGCTGGCGGCCGGCGTGTTCGGGGCCGATCACGCCACGATGGCCGCGGTGGCCGCCTTGCTGGGCGGCACGCTGGCCGCCACCAGCCATGCGGCGAAGGCAAGCACGCGCGCGGCGGTCAACACCTCGCCCGAGCCTTTCTCCAACATCGGGCTGTCGCTGCTGGGCGACCTGGCGGTGCCGGGCATGCTGTGGCTGGCCTTCGAGCACCCGGTGCTCGCCATCGTCGCGGTGTCGCTGGCCTTCGTGACGATGCTGGGCGTGATCTGGTGGCTGTCGAAGTTCCTGCGGCGCGTGTGGTCGCGACTGAAGATGCTGCTCGGCCTGCCGTCGTCGACGGCGGCCTGACGGAGAAGAACGAGATGTTCAAGAAGATCCTGATCGCCAACCGCGGCGAGATCGCGTGTCGGGTCGCGGCCACCGCGCGCCGGCTGGGCATCGCGACCGTGGCCGTCTACTCCGACGCCGACGCGAACGCGCGCCACGTGCGGGCCTGCGACGAGGCCGTGCACATCGGCGGCAATGCGCCGCGCGACAGCTACCTGCTGCACGAGCGCATCCTGCGGGCCGCGCTGGCGACCGGCGCCCAGGCCGTGCACCCGGGCTACGGCTTCCTGAGCGAGAACGAAGGCTTCGCGCAGGCCTGCGCCGATGCCGGCGTCGTCTTCATCGGGCCGCCGCCGTCGGCGATCCAGGCGATGGGCCTGAAGGCGGAGTCCAAGCGACTGATGGAGTCAGCGCGCGTGCCGCTGGTGCCGGGCTACCACGGCGCCGACCAGGATCCGGCGCTGCTCAAGCGCGAGGCCGGGCGCATCGGCTATCCGGTGCTGATCAAGGCCAGCGCAGGCGGCGGCGGCAAGGGCATGCGCGTCGTCAATGCCGAGTCCGAGTTCGACGCGGCGCTGGCGTCCTGCCAGCGCGAGGCGATCAACAGCTTCGGCGACGACGCGGTGCTGGTCGAGCGCTACGTGACCCGGCCGCGGCACATCGAGATCCAGGTCTTCGGCGACCGCCACGGCGACTGCGTCTACCTCTTCGAGCGCGACTGCTCGGTGCAGCGTCGTCACCAGAAGGTGCTGGAGGAAGCCCCCGCGCCCGGCATGACGCCCGAACGCCGCCGCGAGATGGGCGAGGCCGCGGTCGCGGCCGCCAAGGCGGTCGGCTACGTCGGAGCCGGCACGGTCGAGTTCATCACCGAGCAGGACGGTCGCTTCTATTTCATGGAGATGAACACGCGGCTGCAGGTCGAGCACCCGGTCACCGAGGCGATCACCGGGCTCGACCTGGTCGAGTGGCAGCTGCGCGTGGCGGCCGGCGAGCCGCTGCCGCTGAAGCAGGACGAGCTCAGGATCCACGGCCACGCGATCGAGGCGCGCATCTGCGCCGAGAACCCGGACGCGAACTTCCTGCCGTCCATCGGCCGGCTCGACGTGCTGCGCTGGCCCGCGCACGTGGCCTTCAGTCGCAACGCCGATGCCGAGCGTTTCCACGAGCCGGCGCCGGTGCGTGTCGATGCCGGCGTCGGCGAGGGCGACGCCATCACGCCGCACTACGACCCGATGGTCGCCAAGCTCATCGTCTGGGGCGAGGACCGCGCGCAGGCGCTGCGCCGGCTGGATGCCGCGCTGGCCGCGACGCACATCGTCGGGCCGCACACCAACGTGGCCTTCCTGCGGCGTGCGGCGGCCAGCGCCTCGTTCTCGTCGGCCGACCTCGACACCGGCCTGATCGAGCGCGAGCGCGCCGCGTTGTTCGATGCACCGGCCCTGCCGATCGACATCGTGGCGAGCGGCGTCGCGGCGCATGCGCTGGCGCTGGAGCGCGCCGCCGAGGCCGCCGACCCGTGGTCACGCCGTGACGGCTGGCGCCTGCACGGCGGTGCGACGCGCCGCTTCGAGATCGACCATGCCGGAGCCCACCATCGCGTCGCCCTGGAGCGTCGGCACGACGGCAGCATGGTCCTGACGACCGGGGAACGGGCGCAGGCGTTCTCGGCCGTGCCGGCGGGCAGCGATCGCTATGACGTGGTGGTCGGCGAGCGGCGACTGCTGCTGTCGGTCTATGCCATCGGCGAGGACGTCGCGGTGTTCGCGCCCGAGGGGTCGGCGCTGTCGCGCGAGGTCGATGTGCTGGGCCACGCCGGCGAGGGCGCCGCCGAGGGCGGGCGGCTGACGGCGCCGATGCCCGGCAAGGTGGTGGCGTTCCTCGCGCAGCCCGGCGATCGCGTCAAGCGCGGTCAGCCGCTCGCGGTGATGGAAGCGATGAAGATGGAACACACGCTCGCCGCACCGAGCGACGGCGTCGTGAAGGGCTTGCGGTTTGCCGCCGGCGAGCAGGTCGGCGAGGGCGAGGCCTTGCTCGACTTCGAGGCGCAGGCGTCGTGAGCGACGCCTCGGGATCAGTGGCGTTCCTGGCTGTCGGCGCCGAATCCCAGCCAGCCCGACACCGAGAAGCGGCGCACCGGCGGCGTCGGCGGTTCGGCTTCGAGCGTGTGCGTCAGGCCGAAGCCGCTGGTCTGCTGCGACCAGGGCATCTCCTGCGGAGTGACCGGGCCGCGGCGCGGGATCAGCGCGAGGGCCGCGCGCGCGGCCTTGGCGGCGACGTCCATGTGGACCTTCGCGTTCTCGGCGGCCGTCGCTTCCTCGAAGCGGTTGGCCAGGTCGAACAGGCCGTCGTCGTCGAGGCTGCGGCAGACATTCAGCGCCTCGTCCGCATAGTCGCGCTGGCGCAGCATGCGGCCGACGTCGATGCCCTCGCCCAGGTTGCGCAGCAGCGCGAAGTGGATGCGGGTGGCGAGCTGGAGGCGGGTGAAGGTGGTGGTGGTCACGAGGAACTCCGCGAGGTGAATGCATGGTGCTTTGCGGGGGATCACCTGCCCATCCCGCACAATGGGGAGGGTCCACACCGGTTCATGGGGGAATGTGGGCACCTGCTGACGCAACGAGGGTCCTGTTCGTGAGGAAACGCACATGCTGCCGAGTCGAGTGAGCCTCGTCGATGTCGGTCCGCGCGACGGCCTGCAGAACGAGAGGCAGCCGGTCGCCGCCACGCACAAGATCGAACTGGTGCATCGCCTGCAGGCGGCCGGCCTGCGCGAGGTCGAGGTCACCAGCTTCGTCAGCCCGAGGTGGGTGCCGCAGATGGCCGACAACGCCGAGGTGATGGCGGGCATCCACCGCCGACCCGGCGTGCGCTACAGCGTGCTGGTGCCCAACCTCAAGGGCTTCGAGGCCGCCGTCCCCACGCAGCCGGACGAGATCGTCGTCTTCGGCGCCTGCAGCGAGGCCTTCAGCCAGAAGAACATCAACTGCTCGATCGCCGAGTCGATCGAGCGCTTCGCGCCGGTCACGGCCGCGGCGCGCGCGGCCGGCATCAAGGTGCGTGGCGCGATCTCCTGCGCGGTCGGCTGTCCCTACGAAGGCGACATCCATCCCGATCGCGTCGAGCTGGTGGCGCGGCTGATGCACGAGATCGGCGTCCAGCACGTCGGCGTGGCCGACACCATCGGCGTCGGCACGCCGCGGCGCGTGCAGGCCGCGATGGAGCGCGCGCTCAGGCACTACCCGCTCGACGAGGTCAGCGGCCATTTCCACGACACCTACGGCCAGGCGCTCGCCAACGTGCACGCCTGCCTGCAGATGGGCGTGCACGTCTTCGACGCCAGCGTCGGCGGCCTGGGCGGCTGCCCGTACGCCAAGGGCGCGACCGGCAACGTCGCGACCGAGGACGTGGTGTTCCTGCTGCACGGACTGGGCATCGAGACCGGCATCGACCTCGACGCGCTGGTCGACGCCGCCGGCTGGATCTCCGGCGTGCTCGGCCGCAAGCCGGTGTCGCGCGTCGCGAACGCCGTGCTCGCGAAGCGGCCGACGGCGGAAGCCGCCGCATGAACGAGGCGACGCTCGAGCCGCGGCCCGAGGGCTTCCGGCACGTCACGCGCGTGCTGTCGGAGCTGGGTCATCCGCGCGCGCCGCGCTTCCTGGACATCGCGGCCCGCACCGCCCAGGAGGCGGCCGACGCGCTCGGCGTGTCACTCGGCCAGATCGCCAAGAGCGTCATCTTCCGGCGCCGCGACGACGACGCGGCCGTGCTCGTCGTCACCTCCGGCGATCGCCGGGTCGACGAAGCCAAGGTGGCCGCGCACACCGGTGCGCTGAAGCGCGCCGATGCCGACTTCGTCAAGGCGCACACCGGCTACTCGATCGGCGGCGTGGCGCCGCTCGGCCATGCCCGGCCCTGCGTGACGCTGATCGACCGCGAGCTGTTCCGCTTCGACGAGATCTGGGCCGCGGCCGGCCATCCGAACGGCGTGTTCCCGCTGAGCCCGCAGCAGCTCGAGCAACTGACCGGGGCGCCGGTCGCGGACGTGGTGCAGTCGTGAAGCAAGCCGACGTCGCGACCACGCCGGTGCCGTCGCCCTGCAACAGCGTCTGCCGCATGAGCGCGACCACGGGCTGGTGCGAGGGCTGCTGGCGCACGCTCGACGAGATCGTCGCCTGGGGCCGGCTCGACGACGCGGCCAAGCGCGCGATCTGGCTGCAGCTGGGGGCGCGGCGCTCCGGCGCGACGGAGACCGCGCGATGACGCCGATCACCTTCTGGTTCGATCCGATCTCGCCGTATGCGCACCTCGCCTTCGAGCAGCTGCCGCAGGCGCTGGAAGGCTGCTCCTACGTCGTCGAGTACCGGCCGCTGCTGTTCGCCGGCCTGTTGAAGCACTGGGGCCAGCTCGGTCCGGCCGAGATCGCGCCCAAGCGCGACTGGACCTATCGCCAGATCGCCTGGCTCGCGCACCGCCAGCGCCTGGCGATGGAGGTGCCGGCTGTGCATCCCTTCAACCCGCTGCCGCTGCTGCGCCTGCTGCTGGCCTGCGCCGACGACGGCCGGCCGAACCGCCTGCAGTGCGAGACCGTGCTGCGCCATGTGTGGCAGGGCGGCGCGCCGGCCGACGATGCGGCGCGGCTGGCCGAGCTGGGCGCACGCCTGCAGCCAAGACGTGATCCACAGTCCGACGCCGTCAAGCAGCAGCTGCGCGAGAACACCGAAGCCGCCGTCGCGCGCGGCGTGTTCGGCGTGCCGACGCTCGAGCTGCCGCGGGCCGATGGCGGGGCCCGACTGTTCTGGGGCTTCGACGCGCTCGACATGGCCGCGGCCTGCCTGCGCGGCGATCCCTGGTTCGCCGCGCACTGGGACGCGCCCGCGCAGGTCGGGACCGGCGTGACGCGGGCGCGCTGACGCCAGCCTGTCGCGTAAGTTGCGGGCAAGCCCGCTTTCGCATCGCAATACAAGGCGCGGGGGTTAACCCGCGAGCCGTCAGCGTGCGTTGGTTTGGCGTCAGGGCCTGTCAAGTCGCACCGCGGATCCTCCTCGGCACGCGCCGCAGCTGCGGCGTCTGCACACAAGGAGACAACCCCCATGGCCGCCGTCCTGCCCGCCACCGCATCCACCGCGGCGGCACCCATGACCCGCGAGGAGAAGAAGGTCATCCTGGCCTCGTCCCTCGGCACCATCTTCGAGTGGTACGACTTCTACCTCTACGGTTCGCTGGCGGCCATCATCGGCGCGCAGTTCTTCTCCAACTACCCGGAGGCGACGCGCAACGTCTTCGCGCTGCTGGCCTTCGCCGCCGGCTTCCTGGTGCGGCCGTTCGGCGCGCTGGTGTTCGGTCGCCTCGGTGACCTGGTCGGCCGCAAGCACACCTTCCTGATCACGATCGTCATCATGGGCCTGTCGACCTTCATCGTCGGCTGCCTGCCCGGCTACGAGGTGCTCGGCTGGGCCGCGCCGGTCAGCCTGATCGCCCTGCGCATGCTGCAGGGCCTGGCGCTCGGCGGCGAGTACGGCGGCGCGGCGACCTACGTGGCCGAGCACGCGCCGAAGGGCCGGCGCGGCTTCTTCACCGCGTGGATCCAGACCACGGCGACGCTCGGCCTGCTGCTGTCGCTGATCGTCATCCTGTTCACGCAGATCTACGTCAACGCCAACTACCCCGAAGTCGAAGTGCTGATCAGCGGCACCAAGACCAAGATCACCGCGTTCGCGGCCTGGGGCTGGCGCATTCCCTTCCTGCTGTCGGTGCTGCTGCTGGCCGTGTCGGTCTACATCCGCCTGCAGATGAACGAGAGCCCGGCCTTCAAGAAGATGAAGGAAGAGGGCAAGCAGTCCAAGGCGCCGCTGTCCGAAGCCTTCGGCCAGTGGAAGAACGCCAAGATCGCGCTGCTGGCGCTGCTCGGGCTGGTCGCCGGCCAGGCCGTGGTCTGGTACACGGGCCAGTTCTACGCGCTGTTCTTCCTGCAGTCGATCCTGAAGGTCGACCAGTTCACCGCCAACGTGCTGATCGCCTGGTCGCTGACGCTGGGCACCGGCTTCTTCCTGGTGTTCGGCGCGCTGTCCGACCGCGTCGGCCGCAAGCCCATCATCCTGGGCGGCTGCCTGATCGCGGCGCTCACCGTGTTCCCGCTGTTCAAGGCGCTGACGGCCACGGCCAACCCGGCGCTGCACCGCGCGCAGGCGTCGGCGCCGGTGGTGGTCAATGCCGACCCGGCCGACTGCTCGTTCCAGTTCAACCCGACCGGCACCGTCAAGTTCACCAAGTCCTGCGACATCGCCAAGGCCCTGCTGGCGCGCAACGCGGTCAGCTACACCACGGTCGACGCCCCGGCCGGCACGGTGGCGACGGTGAAGATCGGCGCCGAAGAGGCGCTGTCGGCCAAGGACCCGGACTTCGCCAAGAAGGCCGCGGATCTGATCACCAAGGCCGGCTACCCCGGCGCCAGCGATCCGGAAAAGGTCAAGATCCCGATCGAGCCCAAGGAAGGCCTGTGGAACGTGCTCAAGATGTTCGACATCTTCAGCGCGCAGAAGCTCACCATCATCGGCATCCTGACCATCCTGGTGATCTACGTGACGGCGGTCTACGGTCCGATCGCCGCGGCGCTGGTCGAGCTGTTCCCGACCCGCATCCGCTACACCTCGATGAGCCTGCCGTACCACATCGGCAACGGTTGGTTCGGCGGCATGCTGCCGGCCACGGCCTTCGCGATGGTGGCGCAGTCGGGCGACATCTACTACGGGCTGTGGTACCCGGTGGTGATCGCGCTCGGGACCTTCGTCATCGGCCTGCTGTTCGTGCCCGAGACCAAGGACCGCGACATCTACGCCGACGACTGAGCGCAGCGGACACTTGCAAGCGGCGCGCCGGTTCCCGGCGCGCCGTTTTTTCTTCAGGCCTCGTCGTCGTCCGGCAGCCAGCGCAGCAGCTCGGCGCGCAACTGCTCCAGCACGATCGGCTTGGTCAGGAAGCCGTCCATGCCCGCGGCCAGGCTGGCGGCGCGGTCGCTCTCGAGCGCGTGCGCGGTCAGCGCGACGATCGCGAAGGGCGGCAGCGTGCCGCCTTGCTGCAGCGCGCGCAGGCGGCGGCAGGTCGCGTGGCCGTCCAGGCCCGGCATCTGCACGTCCAGCAGCATCAGGTCCGGCGGCTGCGTGTGGCAGGCGGCGATCGCGGCCTCGCCGCCGTCGACGCTGTCGACCTCCAGGCCCAGCGCGACCAGCATCTGCTCGCCGATCAGGCGATTGACCGGGTTGTCCTCGACCAGCATCACGCGCCGCGGCAGCGCGCCGGGCCGGGTGATCGGCGGCAGCGCCGCATGGGCGGCCGACGGCTGCAGCATCTCCAGCAGGTCGTGCGGCGTCAGCGGCATGAAGCTGGGCGTGATCGCCAGCGCGCGCGCCGCCAGCTCGACCTCGGGCTGGGCCCAGTCCGGCCGCACCAGCAGCGTGATGCGTGCGTCGGGCAGCGCGGCGCGCAGCCCGGCCAGGTCCGGCGACTCGCCCAGCACGTGCTCGGCCACGACGACCAGCTCGGGGTGATCGGCGGGCGGCGTCTGCCGCGCCTGCGCCACCGCGGCCGCGAGCCCCGGCAGCAGCGCGGACTGCCAGCCGAGCCGCGCGAAGCGCGTCACCAGCCACTCGCCGATCATCGGCCGCGTGTACAGCAGCCAGGCGCGGCCCGGCACCGGCTGCCACAGCTGCGCGTCGCCGTCGACCGCCAGCGGCAGGCGCAGCGTGAAGCAGCTGCCGGCGCCCGGCGTGCTGGCCAGCGTCAGCTCGCCGTCCATCGCCTCGGCCAGGCCGCGCGCGATCGACAGGCCCAGGCCCGTGCCGCCGTGGCGCCGCGTCAGGCTGGCGTCGCCCTGCACGAAGGCGTCGAACACGCGGGCCTGCGTCGCGGCGTCCATGCCGGGGCCGGTGTCGCGGAACTCGATCACCGCCTCGCAGCGGCCCGGCCCGGCGGGCCGCATCGTCGTCACCAGCGCCAGATGGCCGCGCTCGGTGAACTTGGCCGCGTTGCCCAGCAGGTTGGTCGCGATCTGGCGCAGCCGCTCCGGGTCGCCGCGCACCCGCGTGATGTCGCCGATGTGGTCGAACATCACGTTCAGGCCCTTGCCGCGCACCGCCGGCATCACCGCGCGCAGCGTCTGCGCCAGCAGGCCGGGCAGGTCGAAGGGCGTGTCGACCAGCGCCAGCTTGCCGGCCTCGAGCCGCGAGAAGTCGAGCACGTCGTTGATGATGCCGAGCAGCGAGCGCCCCGACTGCAGCGCCAGCTCGAGGTGGCGCCGCTGCGCCGGCGACTGCGCGCTGCGCAGCGCCAGCTCGTTGAGGCCCAGCACGCCGTTCAGCGGCGTGCGGATCTCGTGGCTCATGTGCGCCAGGAAGCGCGACTTCGCCTCGCTGCCGCGGTCGGCCGCGGCGCGCTGCTGCTCGGCCAGCGCCAGCGTGGCCTCGAGCTTGGCCGTGCGTTCGCTCACCAGCTGCTCCAGGTGCTGCTGCTGGCGCTGCAGCGCCTCGCGCGCCATCACCTGCTCGTGGATGTCGGCCATCACGCCGGTCACCAGGACGCGCCCGTCGGCGTCCTCCTGCGCCATCGCGCGCGAGTGGAACCAGCGGTAGCCGCCGGACTTCGTGCGCATCCGGTAGTCGATGGTCCAGCGGCTGCGCTCGTCGATGCCGACGGCGACGCGCGACTCGAAGCGATCGCGGTCCTCGGGATGCATCAGCCCGGTCAGCCGGGCGCGGCTCGTGCCGAGCTCGGCCGGCGTGTAGCCCAGCAGCTCGGCGAAGCGCGGCGCGAGGTAGAAGTCGTCGCTGTCGGCCCAGCGCTCGAACAGCGCCTCGTTCGCGGCCTCGACGGCACGCTCGAAGCGCTGCGTGATCTGCGTCAGCGCCTGCTGCGTCGTCTTCTCGCGGTGCACGTCGCTCAGCGCGCCGGTGATGACCTCGGAGCGGCCGTCGCTGCCGGCCCAGGCGCGGCCGCGGCCGCGCACCCAGCGCCAGCGCTCCTGCCGGTCGAGGAAGCGGACCTCGTAGGTGAAGCTGCCGACGCTGTCGATCGCCGCCTGATAGGACGCCAGGAAGGGACCGATGTCGTCCGGGTGGACGCGCGCGTTGATGACGTTGCGGTCGTTCGGCAGCTCGTCGGGCCCGAAGCCGAACATCGCGCGAAAACTCGGCGAATACCAGCTGAGGTTGCTGCGCAGGTTGCGCTCCCAATAGCCGTCCTGCGAGCCGGCCATGGCCCGCTCGTAGCGCGCCAGCAGCTCGGCGTCGGTCAGCGACGGGGGCTGGGGTGGGGGCGGCTCCATGGGGGCGCGGGGTTGGCGACCCAATGTACTGCGCGGGTCCGCGGCGTGGCAGGGGAGATGCCCGCAAGCAACACCCCGATGCGGGGCCGGGGGCCGGGGGCCGGGCACGCCGCGTCGCGGCCCTGCGGCGGGCTCCGGCTTTCGAAACGACACCGACACCGCCGCCGGAGCTTCCTAGAATCTTCGGCCTCACCCCCGGACCCCCCATGCCCAACGGTCAACGCCCACCCGGCCTGATCCGCATCCGCGGCGCGCGCCAGCACAACCTCAAGAACCTCGACCTCGACCTGCACACCGGCGAACTGACCGTCGTCACCGGGCCCAGCGGCTCGGGCAAGTCCAGCCTGGTCTTCGACACGCTGTATGCCGAGGGCCAGCGCCGCTACGTCGAGACCTTCAGCGCCTATGCGCGCCAGTTCCTCGACCGCATGGACCGCCCGGCGGTCGACGCGGTCGACGGCGTGCCCCCGGCCATCGCCATCGACCAGACCAACCCGGTGCGCACCAGCCGCAGCACGGTCGGCACGATGACCGAGCTGAACGACCACCTCAAGCTGCTGTTCGCGCGCGCCGCGCAGCTGTTCGACAAGCAGACCGCGAAGCCGGTGCGCGAGGACGACCCGGAGTCGATCTACGCCGACCTGCACAAGCGCGCGGCGCCCGGGCAGCGCCTGGTCGTCACCTTTCCCGTCGAGCTGCCCGCGGGCACCAGCGACGAGCAGATCGAGCAGTGGCTCGCCGCCAGCGGCTACACCCGCGTGCAGGCGAAGCGCGAGGTCGCCACGCCGACGGGGCCGCGCACGCTGCTCGATGTCGTCGCGGACCGCTTCAGGCTCGACGGCACCGAGAAGTCGCGCGTCGCCGAGGCGCTGGAAGTCGCGCTCAAGCGCGGCAGCGGCCGGGTCAACGTCTACGCGCTGAAGGAAGAGGGTGAGGAGCCCGAGTTGTGGCGCTACAGCCAGGGCCTGCACAGCCCCGACAGCGACACGCGCTACAGCCACCCGCAGCCGGCGATGTTCAGCTTCAACTCGGCCTACGGCGCCTGCGAGACCTGCCGCGGCTTCGGCCGCGTGATCGGCGTCGACTGGGGCCTGGTGATCCCCGACCACCGCAAGACCCTGCGCAGCGGCGCGATCAAGCCGCTGCAGACGCCCGCCTGGAAGGACTGCCAGGACGACCTGCTCAAGTACGGCGGCGAGGCCGGCATCCCGCGCGACACCGCCTGGAGCCAGCTGTCCGAGGCGCAGCGCGACTGGGTCATAGCCGGCACGCCCAACTGGAAGGGCAACTGGAACAAGCAGTGGTACGGCATCCGCCGCTTCTTCGAGTACCTGGAGAGCAAGGCCTACAAGATGCACATCCGCGTGCTCTTGTCCAAGTACCGCAGCTACACACCCTGCACGGTGTGCGGCGGCGCGCGGCTCAAGCTCGAGTCGCTGCTGTGGCGTCTGGGCACGAAGGACGGCGCCGACGCCGTGCTGCCGCCCGGCAAGCGCGTGATGCCGGTCGGCGCGGCGTGGACCCGCGAGCAGCTCGAGGCCCTGCCCGGCCTGAGCCTGCACGACCTGATGCTGATGCCGATCGACCGGCTGCGCCGCTTCCTCGACGAGCTGCAGCTCCCCAGCACGATGCTCGACGACGCGCTGGAGTTGCTGCTCGACGAGGTGCGCACGCGCCTCAAGTACCTGTGCGACGTCGGCATCCACTACCTGACGCTGGACCGCCAGAGCCGCACGCTCAGCGGCGGCGAGGTGCAGCGCATCAACCTCACCACGGCGCTCGGCACCTCGCTGGTCAACACGCTGTTCGTGCTGGACGAGCCCAGCATCGGCCTGCACCCGCGCGACATGGACCGCATCAAGCAGGCGATGCTGCGGCTGCGCGACGCCGGCAACACCCTGGTGGTGGTCGAGCACGACCCGGCCGTGATGCTGGCCGCCGACCGCGTGATCGACATGGGCCCGGGTCCCGGCACGCAGGGCGGGCGCATCGTCTTCGACGGCACGCCGTCGGACCTGAAGCGCGCCGACACCATGACCGGCGCCTACCTCGGCGCGCGGCGCAGCATCGGCCTGGGCCTCAAGCGCGCGGTGACCGTCGGCACGCCGCGCCTCATCGTCGAAGGCGCGCGCGAGCACAACCTGCGCAACATCACCGTCGAGTTCCCGCTGCAGCGCCTGGTCTGCGTGACCGGCGTGTCCGGCTCGGGCAAGAGCACGCTGATGCAGGACCTGCTGTACCCCGCGCTGGCCCGCCACTTCGGCAAGGCCACCGAGACCCCCGGCGCGCACGACCGCCTGCTGGGCGCCGACTGGCTGAGCGACGCGGTCTTCGTCGACCAGTCGCCGATCGGCAAGACCGCGCGCTCCAACCCGGCCAGCTACGTGGGCACCTTCGACGGCCTGCGCACGATCTTCGCGGACGCGGCCCTGTCGCGGCAGCGCGGCTACGGCCCGGGCATGTTCAGCTTCAACGCCGGCGACGGCCGCTGCCCCACCTGCGGCGGTTCGGGTTTCGAGCACGTCGAGATGCAGTTCCTGTCCGACGTCTACCTGCGCTGCCCCGACTGCGACGGCAAGCGCTTCCGCCCCGAGCTGCTGGAAGTGAAGATCGAGCGCGGCGGCCGCCCGCTCGACGTCAACGACGTGCTGGAGCTGACCATCGCCGACGCGGTGCGCCTGTTCGCCGACGACCGCGACGTGCTGCGCGCGCTGCAGCCGCTGGTCGACGTGGGCCTGGACTACGTCAAGCTCGGCCAGCCGGTGCCCACGCTCAGCGGTGGCGAGGCGCAGCGCCTCAAGCTCGCGGGCTTTCTGGCCGAGGCGGCCAAGGACAGCCCGGCGTCACGACAGTCGGTGGCGCGCAAGGGCACGCTCTTCCTCTTCGACGAGCCCACCACCGGCCTGCACTTCGACGACATCGCCAAGCTGATGCGCGCCTTCCGCAAGCTGCTGGAGGCCGGCCACTCGATCATCGTCATCGAGCACAACCTCGACGTCATCCGCGCCAGCGACTGGATCGTGGACCTGGGCCCCGAGGGCGGCGAGGCCGGCGGCCAGCTGGTCTGCGACGGCACGCCCGACGACGTGAAGGCGCATGCCACGTCCTACACCGGCGCCGCGCTGCGCGACTACGAGCGCTCGCTGGGCGAGGGCGGCCATGCGGTGGAAGAGGGCGCGCCGCTGCAGACGGTGGTGAAGGCGCGCCGCGCGCGCGCGCAGGTCGAGGCCATCCAGATCGTCAACGCGCACGAGCACAACCTCAAGGGCCTGAGCGTCGACATCCCGCGCGGCAAGTTCAGCGTCGTGACCGGCGTCTCGGGCTCGGGCAAGAGCACGCTGGCCTTCGACATCCTGTTCAACGAGGGCCAGCGCCGCTACCTGGAGAGCCTGAACGCCTACGCCCGCAGCATCGTGCAGCCGGCCGGCCGGCCCGAGGTGGACGCGGTCTACGGCATCCCGCCCACGGTGGCGATCGAGCAGCGCCTGTCGCGCGGCGGCCGCAAGAGCACGGTGGCCACCACTACCGAGGTCTATCACTTCCTGCGCCTGCTCTACGTGAAGCTGGGCACGCAGTACTGCCCCAAGTGCACGGCCGATGCCAGCGTGGCCGTGAAGCCGCAGACGCCGGAGTCGATCGCCGCGCAGCTGCTGCGCGACTACAAGGGCCAGCACATCGGCCTGCTGGCACCGCTGGTCGTCAACCGCAAGGGCGTCTACACCGACCTGGCCAAGTGGGCCGCGCAGCGCGGCCACACGCACCTGCGCGTCGACGGCGAGTTCGTGCGCACCTCGCCCTGGCCGCGGCTGGACCGCTTCAAGGAACACACGCTGGAGCTGCCGGTCGGCGACCTGTTCGTCAGCGCCGACCAGGAGGCCGCGCTGCGCGAGCTGCTGGCCAAAGCGCTGGAGCTGGGCAAGGGCGTCGTGCATCTGCTGGCGCCGCTGGACGGCCTGCAGGGCGCGATGGCCGCCGGCGCCGCGACCCACCGCATCGGCAGGGTGAAGGTCTTCTCGACCAAGCGCGCCTGTCCGTCCTGCGGCACCAGCTACCCCGAGCTGGACCCGCGCATGTTCTCGTACAACAGCAAGCACGGCTGGTGCACCGACTGCGTGGGCACCGGCCTCACGCTGACGCGCGAGCAGCGCAAGGCGCTGGACGACTCGGTCCGCGACGACGACAACGGCGGCCGCGAGAAGACCTTCGCGGAGCCCGAGGTCGAAGACGTGGCCGACGCGCCCTGCGGCACCTGCCACGGTGCGCGGCTCAACAAGGCCTCGCTGGCGGTGCGCTTCGGCCACGCGGCGGATGGCGAGCAGTCGATCGCCGCCGTCGCGGCCAAGGCCGTCAACGAGGCGCGCCGCTGGGTCGAGTCGCAGAAGCTCGACGGCCGCGAGGCCACGATCGCGCGCGACGTGATCGCCGAGATCAAGTCGCGCCTCGCCTTCCTGGAACAGGTGGGCCTGGGCTACCTGACGCTGGACCGCGCCGCGCCCACGCTGAGCGGCGGCGAGGCGCAGCGCATCCGCCTGGCGGCGCAGCTGGGCAGCAACCTGCAGGGCGTCTGCTACGTGCTCGACGAGCCCACCATCGGCCTGCACCCGCGCGACAACAAGGTGCTGCTCGACGCGCTGCACCTGCTGGGCAGCCAGGGCAACACGCTGGTGGTGGTGGAGCACGACGAGGACACCATCCGCCGCGCCGAGCACATCATCGACATCGGCCCCGGCGCCGGCAAGCGCGGCGGCCGGCTGGTGGCCGAGGGCACCGCGGCCGACCTGCTGCGCGCGCCCGACTCGCTGACCGGCAAGCTGCTGCAGCACCCGATGCGCCACCCGCTGCAGCCGCGCCGCGCGGTCGGCCAGGACGCCGCCTGGCTGACCGTGCGCGGCGCCACGCTGCACAACCTGCGCGGGCTCGACGTGGGCGTGCCCGTCAACCGCCTGGTCGCCGTCACCGGCGTCAGCGGCTCGGGCAAGAGCACCGTCGCGCGCGACGTGCTGCTGGCCAACGTGCAGCAGGTCGCGCCGATGAAGGCCACCCAGGCCGGCCGTGCGGCGCTCGCGGCCGGCAAGACGCCGGCCTGGATCGCCTGCGACGCGCTCGAAGGCTTTGCGCCCATCGACCGCGTGCTGGAGGTCGACCAGACGCCGATCGGCAAGACGCCGCGCTCCTGCCCGGCCACCTACATCGGCTTCTGGGACACGATCCGCAAGCTGTACACCGAGACGCTGGAAGCCAAGGCGCGCGGCTACGCGGCGGGGCGCTTCAGCTTCAACACCGGCGAGGGCCGCTGCCCGGGCTGCGAGGGCCAGGGCCTGCGCACCATCGAGATGGCCTTCCTGCCCGACGTGAAGGTGCCCTGCGACCTGTGCCACGGTGCGCGCTTCAACCCCGAGACGCTGGCCGTGACCTGGCGGGGAAAAAGCATCGGCGACGTGCTGCAGATGGAGGTCGACGAGGCGCTGCCCTTCTTTGCCAGCATGCCCAGCATCGCCCACCCGCTGCAGCTGCTGCAGGACGTGGGCCTGGGCTACCTGACCTTGGGTCAACCGTCACCCACGCTCAGCGGCGGCGAGGCGCAGCGCATCAAGCTCGTCACCGAGCTCAGCAAGGTGCGCGACGACGTGACCCGCCGCGGCCAGAAGCCGCCGCACACGCTGTACGTGCTGGACGAGCCCACGGTCGGCCTGCACATGGCCGACGTGGAAAAGCTGATCCGCGTGCTGCACCGCCTGGTCGACGGCGGCCACAGCGTGGTGGTCATCGAGCACGACCTCGACGTCATCGCCGAAGCCGACTGGGTGCTGGACCTGGGACCCGAGGGCGGCGCCGGCGGCGGCCGGGTCGTGGCGGCCGGCACGCCCGAGCAGGTGGTCGCGGCCGGTACGCACACCGGGGTCGCGCTGGCGCCGGTGCTGGCGCGTCGCTGAACAGCAGGCCGGCGCGATGACCACCGCCCCGCCCGACGACCCGCGCTTTGCGCAGGCCAAGGCCGACTTCATGGAAGGCCTGGCGCAGCTGGAGGCCGGCCAATGCGACGCGGCCGAGCGCTGCTTCTGCGCGTCGCTGCGGGGCGTGCCGGGGCGCGTGTCGACGCTGGTCAACCTGGCGGCCGTGCGCCTGCTGCTGGGCCGGCCCGAAGAAGCGCTGGACAGCGCCCGCCAGGCCCTGCAGGGCGAGCCGGACAACGTCGACGCGCTGCTGCACCAGGCCAGCGCCCTGGCGCAGCTGGGCCGCGCCGAGGCGGCACGGCGCGGCTTCGAGCGGCTGCTGGCGGTGGACGACCGGCACGTCGCCGCGTGGACGCGGCTGGCCGAGACCTACAAGACCCTGGGTCGGCGCGACGATGCGCTGCGCGCCTATGCGCGCGCGCTGGCGCTGGAGGCCGACCAGCCCGAGGTCTGGTCGCGCCACGGTGACCTGCTGCGCGAGGCCGGCCGCCACGACGACGCGGCGCAGGCCTTCCGCGAGGCGCTGGCGCGCGGCGGCGACGCGGCGCTGAACGGCTACTACCTCGCGGCGGTGACCGGCGACGGCCGCGCGTCGCCGCCGCCGACCGCACCCGCGGCCTACGTGCGCGGCCTCTTCGACGGCTACGCCGACGACTTCGACCAGCACCTGCGCGGCCTGCTGGGCTACGAGGCCCCCGAGCGCCTGGCCCGCCGCCTGGCCACGCACGCGCCCTTCCAGTCGGCACTGGACCTGGGCTGCGGCACGGGCCTGTGCGGCCCGCTGCTGCGGCCGATGTCGCGCCGCCTGGTGGGCGTGGACCTGTCGGGCGCCATGCTGGCCAAGGCGCGGGTGCTGGGCGTGTACGACGAGCTGCTGCAGGCCGACCTGCTGGAGGCGCTGGCGCGCCCCGCCGAACCGCGCCACGACCTCGTCGTGGCGGCCGACGTCTTCATCTACGTGGGCGAGCTGGAACCCGTGTTCGCCGCCGTCCGCGCCGCCACCACGCCCGGCGCGATCTTCGCCTTTACCGCCGAACCGCCCACCGACCCGCGGCAAGGCGTGCAACTGCTGCCCAGCCTGCGCTACGCCCACTCCACCGACTACCTGGCCCGGCTGGCCGAGGCACAGGGCTTCGAACTGCTGGCGCTGGAGCGGGATGTGATCCGGCGGGAGCAGAGGCGGGAGGTGGAGGGGGTGTATGTGGTGGGGAGGCGGGGGTAGGTCATTCAGCAGACTGGCTCGCAACTTTGAGCTGCTTGACTGCTGGCGAACCACCTGGCGTGGCCACCCTTGGCGGTGACACGGCGTTCATTTGGGGCTGAGCTCGATCGCTGCGGTGCGCTTGGTTGAGTACCCTGACCGCTAAGCTGCCCAACCGTCTGTCAAGCGCTCCGCCTGCTCCAGCACCAGCCGGATCGCCTCTTCCTGCATGTCCGGTGGGTACTTGTGCCGCCGCAGCGTGATGCGCACGAGATTGCGCAGCCGCGCACGAACGCTGTCGCGCTTCTGCCAGTCCACCGTGGCGCTGCCTCGCAGCTTCTGGGTCAGCTCTTGCGCGATGGCCTTCAGCACGGGGTCGCCGAGATCGCGCACTGCGCTCTCGTTGTTGGCCAGCGCGTCGTAGAAGGCCAGCTCTGACTCGTTCAGACCCAGCTCGTCGCCGCGCTTGGCTGCTTCACGGAACTCCTTGGCCATCGCGATCAATTCTTCGATGACCTGTGCGCTCTCGATGGCGCGGCTGCGGTAGCGATTCAGTGCTGCAAGCAACCTATCGCCGAACTTCTTCTCCAACACCACGTTGGTCCGCGAGCGCGACTTCACTTCGTCGTTGAGCAAGCGCTGCAGCAGCTCCACCGCAAAGTTCTTCTGCGGCAGCCGGCGTACGTCTTCGAGGAAGGCATCCGACAGGATGCCGATGTCCGGGCGCTCCAGCCCCGCCAGCTTGAAGATGTCTTCGACGCCCTGCGCCACCACGGCGTTGTCGAGGATCTGCCGCAGAACCGCGTTGCGCCTGTCTTCCGAGAGCTTCTTGTCGGGCTCGGTGGCCTTGGCGATCACGGCCTTGATGGCCTGAAAGAACGCGATCTCCTCGCGCAGCACCACTGCGTCGTCCAGCGTGCCGCACAGGGAAAATGCCTTGGTGATGCCCAACACCACGTCAGCCCAGCGCTTCTTGCCTTCGTCCTGACTCAGCACGTGGTTGGCCGCGGGGATCAACAGCGCCACGGCCTTGGTTCGGTAAGCGCTGTGGTCGAAGCCGTGCAACTGGCCACGCGCCACGTCCATCAGCTCCTTCAGCTTGGCCAGTGCCTCGGCGGCGTCAAGCGTCGGCTGGCCCTTGCCGCGGCTTTCGGTGTAGGTCTTGAGCGCGCTGCGCAGCTCGGCGGCAATGCCGATGTAGTCCACCACCAGGCCGCCTTCCTTGTCGCGGAAGACGCGGTTCACCCGCGCGATGGCCTGCATCAGGTTGTGGTCGCGCATCGGCTTGTCCACGTACATGGTGTGCAGGCAGGGCACGTCGAAGCCGGTGAGCCACATGTCGCGCACGATCACGAGCTTGAGCGGGTCCTTCGGGTCCTTGAAGCGCTTCTCCAACTGCTTCTTGGTGCCGGCGTTGGTGATGTGCGGCTGCAGCGCCGCATCGTCGGCGGCCGAGCCCGTCATCACCACCTTGACCGCGCCTTGCGCCGCGTCGGTGCTGTGCCAAGCCGGCCGCAGCGCCACGATCTCGGCATAGAGCTGCGCGCAGATGGCGCGGCTCATGCACACGACCATCGCCTTGCCTTCCACCGCCGCGTTGCGCGCCTCGAAGTGCGCCACCAGGTCGGCGGCCACCTGCTTCAGGCGCGGCTCGGCGCCAACAAGCTTTTCCAGTTGCGCCCAGCGGCCCTTGGCGGCCTCGCGCTGGGCCACGTCTTCCTCGTCCTCGAACACCTCCTCCACGTCGGCGTTGAGCTGCTCGATCTGCGCCTGGTTGATGTCCAGCTTGGCCAGGCGGCTCTCGTAGTAGATGGGCACGGTGGCGCCGTCGTCCACCGCGTCCTGGATGTCGTAGATGCTGACGTAGTCGCCGAACACGGCGCGTGTGTCCTTGTCGCTGCTTTCCACCGGCGTGCCGGTGAAGCCAACGAAGGTGGCGTTCGGCAGCGCGTCGCGCAAGTGCTTGGCAAAGCCGTACTTGTACTGGCCGCTCTTCTTGTCGAGCACCGCGCGAAAGCCGTACTGCGAGCGGTGCGCCTCGTCGGCGATCACCACCACGTTGGTCCGATCGGTGAGCTTGGGGAACTGCGCCTCGCCCGGCCCCGGCGCGAACTTCTGCACTGTGGAAAAGATGATGCCGCCCGAGGGCCGCCCGGCCAGCAAGGCGCGCAGCTCGTCGCCGTCGTTCGCCTGTTGCGGCAGCTCCTTCAGCAGCGCCTTGGCGCCGACGAAAGTCTGGAAGAGCTGGCCATCCAGGTCGTTGCGGTCGGTCACCACCACCAGCGTCGGGTTGCCCATCGCCGGCTCGCGCATCAGCTTGGCCGCAAAGCACACCATCGAGATGCTCTTGCCCGAGCCTTGGGTGTGCCACACGATGCCGCCCTTGCGCGAACCCGGCTGCACCTGCCGGCCGTACGTGGCGCGCTCCTCTTGCGCTGCCTCTGGCGGTGGCCCGCTGGCCGCGATGACCGTGGCCCGGACCGCTTCGCGCACGGCATGGAACTGGTGGTAACCGGCGATCTTTTTGATCAGCTGCCCATCCGCTTGCTCGAACAGAACGAAGTAGCGCAGGTAGTCGAGCAGCAGCTCGGGTTTGAAGAAGCCGCGCACCACCGTTTCCAGCTCGAACTGCAGCAACGGACGGTCGCCTTCGTTCGCCACCGTGCGCCACGGCAGAAAGCGCTCGCGGCTGGCGGTGAGCGAGCCGATGCGCGCGTGCAGCCCATCGCTGATGACCAGCGCCTCGTTGGTGGCGAAGAGGTCGGGAATCTCTTCCTTGTAGGTTTGCAGCTGGTTGTAGGCGCTCCAGATGTCGGCCTGTTCAGAGGCAGTGTTCTTCAGCTCAACCACCGCGATGGGCAGGCCGTTGATGAAGCACACCAGGTCGGGCCGGCGCGGCCGCTGTCCCTTGGAACCGTGGCCTTGCACGGTGAACTGGTTGACGACCAGGAAGCGGTTGCGCTCGGGATTGTCGAAGTCGATCACGCGCACACGGTCGCCGCGTTGCAGGCCCTGGGTATCGGTGATGGCTACGGGCACGCCATCGACCAGCGCGTGGTGCAGCGCCTGGTTGCGCTGCAGCAGCGAAGGGTGATCGGGTTTGGTGAACGCGTGGACGGCTTCGTCCAGCGCCGAGGAGGTCAACCCCGGGTTCAACAGCGCCAGTGCTTGGCTCAGCTCGTCGGCAAGGACGACCTGTCGCCACTCCGCACGGGCCGGTGCGGCGCTGTCCGGCGCGATGGCCACGCCGTGACGGAACTCCCAGCCGGTCTCCTGGAACCAGGCAATGGCGAGCTGTTCGAGGTCGTCTTCGGTCATGCCGCGGGCTCGATGGCTGCAACGGGAACTTCGCCCGACAGCAGCTTGGGAAGCAGGCTATCGCGCATGGCCGCCAGCGTCCGCGCTTCGGCTGAACAGGCCTGCGCCAGGGCGAACAGCGGTGCGACGGCGGCATCGAACCGTGCCATGCCCTCAACACCGGGGTCCAGGATGGGCACTGATTCGATGTGCGCCTTGGTCACGGCTTCGCGCGACGCGCCCGCGTTGAGGCCGAGCAAGTAGGCCTTGGTGTCTGGCTGCAGCAGGTGCAGGTGCAGAAAGTGCGGCGACACATCAGTCTTGGCCCGAATGATCGCTACGTGTTGATTCACGCGAGCCGGCAGCACATCCGGCGGCACGACACAGGTCCGCAGGATGGACGCGCCCGTGATGTTCAGCAGCACATCGCCGGCTTGCACCTGCACATTGGCCAGCTGGCGCGCGGCTTCGTCGGTGATTCGCGCCAGACCGTCCCAGACGAATTGCGAGTCGTAGACGTTCTGGCTGCGGATCAGGGCCACGCCTTCGTCAATGTAGACCTCGCGGCCGCCACGCGGGGTTGCGCCGCTGCCGATCTTGGTGGTCAGGTCTTTCAGCGTGACGGGCTGCGCGTCGTCGGGCGTGTTGTCCACGAAACAAGACTTGAAGATCGCCTGCGCGATGGCCTCCAGCGTCTGGCTCATGCGGCGGTTCAGCTCAATCTTGTCGTCGAGGGCTCCCAAGACGTCTGCGATGGCTCGCTGATCACGAGCACTCTGCGGAACTCGCACCGGAAGTGGCGCGATGTGGTTTCGATTCAGAGTAGGCACCGCCCCGCCGGCATTGAAGGCCGCAAGGTCCAGCGATGACAACAGGTAATGACAGAAGCGGGGATCGTTGCCGTTGAAGTCCTTAGCCCATAGGGTGGTGTTCAATGGCCAGAAGTCGCGTTCGATGTACTGGCTCCCACCAAGACTTCCAGAACGACCGATCACGACCCCCGGAGCGGACACCATTGCCTTGACATGACTACCCACTTGCCCCGTTGAAGCAATCACGGGAAACGGGCCCTCGCACCGAACCTGAACCGGAAGATCAAACCCACGCTGGAGGTGTATGACCTCACCTAATGGTTTCGTTACCCAGGCACTCATCCCTGCGCCCCTTCCACCATCTCCGCCTTCGTCAAGATTGCATTCAGCGCCTGGTTGATGTAGTAGTTCGACCGCCCCACCTTCACCTTCTGCACGAAGCCGCTGGCCGTCAGCGCGTCCAGGTATTTGGTGGCCGTGAGTCGCGACACCTTCAGATCGCGCTCGACGAATTCAATCTTGGTGTACGGGTGCATGAACAGGTTGTTGATCAGGTCCTGGCTGTAGAACTTGTGCGCCGTGCGGATGCGGTGCTTGTAGTCCATCAGCGCGGCTTTGATGTCGGCCACGGTGGCGATGGTCTGCTGCGCGGTCTGCTCCACGGCGGCCAGCATGTACAGCACCCAGGCTTGCCACACCGGCACGGCGTCGTTCTGCTCGCGCACGGCTTGCAGCAGGCGGTAGTAGTCGGGCTTGTGGCGCACGATGTGGCGGCTGAGGTAGAGCACGGGGATGTCGAGCAAGTCCTTGTTCACCAGGTAGAGCACGTTGACGATGCGGCCGGTGCGGCCGTTGCCGTCGTAGAAGGGGTGGATGCTCTCGAACTGGTGGTGCACCAGCGCCATCTTGATCAAGGGGTCGGCGTCGAAGGCGCTGTCGTCGTTGATGAAGCGCTCCAGGTCGCGCATCAGCGCGACGATGGCGGCCGGGTCTTGCGGCGGCGTGTACACCACGCGGCCGGCGCCGTCCTTCAGCGCCGTGCCGGGCAACTTGCGAAAGCCCGCGTTGTTCTGCTCCAGCTCGGCCTGGATCTCGATCATGTGGTTGGCGGTGAGCAGGCCACTGCGCTTGACCAAGTCGAAGCCGACGCCGAGCGCTTGCACGTAGTGCCGCACTTCCTTGGCGGCGGGCGAGGCGAACAGGTCCGGGTAGGTGGCGCTGCGGAACAGCTCGTCGTGTGTGGTGACGATGTTCTCGATGGCCGAGCTGTCCTTGGCCTCTTGCAGGCCCAGGGTGTTGATGAGGATGCCCTGGTTGGGCATGCCAGCCGCCAGGCCCTTCAACTCGGCGAGCTTGCGGCTCGCGGTGGCGGTGGCCTTGAGAAGCGCGGGGGACTCGAAGTACGCCGCCTTCAGGCGGGTCAGGGGTTGGAGCGGCGGCAGGGCGGGCATCGAAGGCCTAGCGATTTGCTATGCATGTTCGCATAACATGTATAGAAAAACCAGATTCTCTATACACGTTCGCCGCCCTTCCGGACTCACCCGGGTTCTTTGAGCGGGTAGCCCAGGCCGGCCAGGTTCTTTCGAATGGCCGCTTCGAGCCTCGCGCTCTCGGCGAGCTGGTTGCTCAAGGTGGCGGTCAGGCGGGCCATCTTCTGCTCGAAGGGCTCGCCGTCGTCCTCCTGTACGGCGGCGCCCACGTAGCGGCCGGGGGTGAGCACATGGTCGTGCTTGCGGATGTCTTCCAGCGTGGCGGCCTTGGCGAAGCCGGGTTCGTCCACCGCCTCCCCGCGCTTCCAGCGGTGGAAGGTGTCGGCCACCTTGGCGACGTCTTCGGGCTTGAAGTCGCGCAGGACCCGGTCCCTCATGTAGCCGAGGTTGCGCGCGTCGATGAATAGCGTTTGGCCCTTGCGCTCTTGCCAGCCGTTGCGTGCGGCTTTGCTGCGCGTGAGGAACCAGATGCACGCCGGGATCTGCGTGTTGGTGAACAGCTGGCCGGGCAGCGCCACCATGCACTCGACAAGGTCGGCCTCGACGATGGCCTTGCGGATCTCGCCCTCGTTGTTGGTGTTGCTGCTCATCGAACCGTTGGCCAGCAGCAGGGCCATGCTGCCGTGCGGTGCCAGGTGGTGGATCATGTGCTGCATCCACGCGAAGTTGGCGTTGCCCTCGGGGGGCACGCCGTACTTCCAGCGCACGTCGTCGTCCTTCACGCCGTCCTTCCACGCCTTCATGTTGAAGGGCGGGTTGGCCATGATGAAGTCGGCGCGCAGGTCGGGGTGCTGCGGCCGCGTGTAGGTACTGGCGGGCTCCTTGCCGAAGTCGAAGTCCATGCCGCGGATGGCCATGTTCATGCTGGCCAGGCGCCACGTGGTGGGGTTCGCTTCCTGCCCATAGACGCTGAGCTGGCCCACCTTGCCGCCATGCTCTTCGACGAAACGCTCGCTCTGCACGAAGAAGCCGCCCGAGCCGCAGCAGGGGTCGTATACGCGGCCCTGGAAGGGCTCGAGCATCTGCACGATCAGCGTGACGATGCTCTTGGGCGTGTAGAACTCGCCGCCGCGCTTGCCGGCCGCGATGGAGAACTCGCCGAGGAAGTATTCGTAGATGTGGCCGAGGATGTCCTTGGCTCTGAGCGAGCCGTGGTGGAACGGCACCTTCGAGAACTCGTCGATCAGGCCGGGCAGTGCATCGTCCACGCGCCAGCGCGCGTAGCTCTTGTCGAGCACGTTCTTCAGCTTGGGGTTGTCCTTCTCGACCGCTTCTAGCGCGTCGTCGAGCAGGCGGCCGATGCCCTTGAAGTCGTACTCGAAAGTCTTGCCGTTCTTGACCAGCAGCTTGGTGCCGTTGGCCACCTTGGCGTTCACTCGAAGAAAGTCCCAACGTGCCAGCGCGGGCACCCAGAAGATGTTCTTCTCGAGGTAGTAGTCGCGGGCCTCGAGCTCCTGCTCGACCATCTCGCCGGCGTCCGGGCCAAGGTAGTAGTCGTGAGCGGGGTCCGCGAAGGCGGCTTGAAGTTCGGTGCGCCGCTCCTTGAAGGCGTCGGACACGTACTTGAGGAACACGAGCCCCAGCACGACGTGCATGTAGTCGCTGGGGTTGACGTTGGAGCGCAGGCGGTCGGCCGCATTCCACAGGCGCTTGTCGAGGTCGTTGAGGAACTGTTGCTCTTCGGGTTTCAAGGCTTCACCGCGACTTCATGCACTTACGACAATGATGCCAGCGTTGTCGGCTACCGATAGCGGTGCATCGATGGTGCGTCATGCACGCGCTCTCCGAACCAGCCGTCGGTCGCCGAGGCCAAAGCCCGCATGGCTTGGGCCAGGCAGCCTAGGCCAACCCGCTGCGATCACCGTCGGCAAGCGCCGAGTAGCCATCAATGATCTATCGGCCCGATCACTGGCCTTGCTGCAGTAGGAGGGCGCCAAGTGAACGCTGCGTCGCCATCGTGTTGAGAGTGCCATCAGTGAAGCGGCAGAACGCCCTCGTCGACACGATGCAACTTGGGAACAGAGACCTCGTAGGCGTAGGCGCGCGTGGGATTGACTCCCCTGCCCCCACCCCCTACGTTCCCTGAACCCGTGGCCGCATCGCCACCCATCAGGAGCTCCCATGCGCCACCCCGGCTCCCTGGTTCTGGTCACCCTTGCCCTGGCTCTCACCCTGGCCGCCTGCGGCCGCAAGGAAGAGAAGCCGCCGCCGCCCGGCTTCACCGACGAAGGTGCCGCCGCGCAAAAGCGCATCGGGCAGTACTTGCAGGACTCCGTTTTCGCCGGCGGCAAGCTGCACGGCTGCTGGGCCGGCATCAAGCCGGAAGGGGCGGCCACCGGCGCCATCGCGCTGGACCTGGCGTTCCGCAAGGCCGGGGAGCAGTGGACTTTCGACAGCGCCAAGCTGCAGAAGTCCGCCGCCGCGCTGCCGGCCGACCAGGCCGCAGCGGCGCAGCGTTGCCTGGAGTCGGCGGCGCGCGGCACGGCCTTCGCGGTGGATGCCAAGCAGCCGCTGGAGCAGCTGGCGCCCGACTTCGTGGTGCGCCTGGCCTGGCCGGTGCCCCTGCCGGCCGACGGCACGCCGCTGCCCGACGACGACGTGGCCCGCCTCATCGGCAGCGGCGGCAGCGGCGGCGTCATCACGGTGGCCGGCTGCTCCGACTGCCAGCTGCGTGGCGAGCCGCCCTATGGCTACAAGTGCGTCGCCAAGAAGAGCGGCAGCCAGACCGACTGCGAGGAGGTCGCCACCAACGTCTGCGCCACCACGCCCAAGGCCTGCGTGCGCGGGCTGTTCGGCGGCTCCAGCGGCGTGATCATGTATTGACGCGGCTGCTGCTGCTGCCGCCGGCCAGGGGCGGGTCGCGCGGCCTGCAAGAATCGACGCGCGCGCCTCACTCCCCGCCTCGACCCGCATGCAGCACGTTCACGCCAACGGCCTGGCCTTCGCCTACCTGGAACAAGGCACCGGCCCGCTGGTGCTGCTGCTGCACGGCTTTCCGGACACCGCGCACACCTGGAGCCACCAGATGCCGGCGCTGGCCGCGGCCGGCTATCGCGTGGTGGCGCCCTTCATGCGCGGCTACCACCCCACCGCCATCCCGGCCGACGGCTACTACGACAAGGCCACGCTGGCCGCCGACGTGGCCGCGCTGATCCGCGCCCTGGGCGGCGGCCAGCCGGTCCATCTGGTCGGCCAGGACTGGGGCGCCATCGTGTCGTACGCGGTGCTGGCGGCGTTTCCGCAGCTGGTGAAGCGCGCGGTGGTGATGGCGGTGCCGCACCCCGCCGTGGTGGCCGCCAGCATGCTGGACCCCAGGCATGTGCACCGCTCCTTCCACTGGTGGTTCTTCCAGCTGGCCGACCTGCCGGAGCGCGCGCTGCTGGACAAGGACGCCGCCTTCATCGACTACCTGTGGACCTACTGGACCAGCCCCGGCCATGAAGACGCGGCCCACATCGCCAGCATCAAGGCCATGCTCCGGCGCCCAGGCGTGCTGACCGCCACGCTGGGCTACTACCGCGCCATGCTCGACGCCGGCAAGGGCGACCCGGCGCTCGAAGATCTGCGCCGGCGCATGCAGGGCCCGATCACCGTGCCGACGCTCGCCCTGTGCGGCGCCGACGACCTGCGCGCCGAACTGATGCGCGACCAGGGCCGGCACTTCGCCGGCGAGTACCGCTACGAAGAGGTCGCCAACGCCGGGCACTTTCTGCAGCGCGAGCAGCCGGCCGAGGTGACGCGGTGGGTGCTGGAGTGGCTGGACGGCGGCCCTCGCGTGCATCGGTAGTTCCTGGCCACCGACGATCGGGCGATCAACGCTCGCCGCCCGACGCCGTCGGCAACGCCGATCCGGCCTCGCCGCCGATGCCCAGCGCCGCGTCCCACGGCGGCGTCGGGCCGCCGAACCGGGCCGCCAGAAAGTCCACCAGCAGCCGCAGCGCCAGCGGCTGGTGAAGGCGCGACAGGAACACGGCGTGGACGCCCATCGTGTCGGGTTCGTGCGTGGGCAGCAGCCGCTCGAGGCGGCCCTCGCGCAGGTCGTCGCCGACAAAGTAGGTGGGCAGGATGCTGATGCCGCCGCCTGCCAGCACGGCGCGCCGCAGCACGGCGGTCTCGTTGGTCGAGAAGCGCTCGACCACGGGCACCTCGATCGTCCGGCCGGCCTGCGTGAACCGGTAGTGCGTCGCGCTGACGAGCGCGTGCGACAGGCAGCGGTGCGACAGCAAGTCGTCGGGCGTCTGCGGCCGACCGTGGCGGTCCAGGTAGCGCGGCGCCCCGCACAGCACCGAGCGGCACACCGCCAGCTGCCGCGCGATCAGTCCGGGCTCGAGCTTGTTGGTGATGCGCACCGCCAGGTCGATGCGCTCGGCCGTGAGGTCCACGCTGCGATCGGCCGCCAGCACCGACAGGTCGACCAGCGGGTGGGCGTCCTGGAACTCCATCAGCGCAGCGGTCAGCTGGGCTTCGGCGAAGGACGGCGCGCACGCCACCCTCAGCCGGCCGGCCGGCTGGCGACGGGCCGACCCGGCCGACTGCTCCAGGTCCTCGGCCGTCTCCAGCAGCTGGCGGCCCGAGACCAGCGCGGACTGGCCGGCTTCGGTCAGGCCGATGCGGCGCGTGGTCCGGTGCAGCAGGCGGGCGCCGAGCCAGTCTTCCAGAGCCGCCAGATAGCGGCTGACCATCGCGGTCGACATCTCCAGATGCTCTGCGGCGCGGGTCAGGCTGCCGTGGTCGACCACGGTGAGGAAGACGCGGGTGGCGGTCAGTCGGTCCATGGCGGGTGGTGGCGCTGAGGCCCCAGTTCATCGATGTACGCAACAGTACATCAATCGACATGCCGTTTATCAACCGAGCTGGGCTGAATAGAGTGTCGGTGTCCCGATCACCACCACTTCAGGAGCTCAGCATGATGTTTCCCCTCCAGTTCGTCCGCCGTGTCCTGCCCTTGCTGGCGCTGGGCGTGGTCGCCGCCGACGGCGCGTCGGCGCAGGTCGCCGCGCCGCTGTCGGTGAAGGTCTACAACGCCGACGCCAACAGCTTTCATGTCAACGCCGTGGTGGTCAGCGGCAAGTCGGAGGCGATGGTGATCGACTCCGGCTTCACGCGCGCCGACGCGCTGCGCGTGGCAGCCCATGTGCTGGACAGCGGCAAGACGCTGAAGACCATCTTCATCAGCAATGCCGACCCCGACTTCTACTTCGGCGCCGAGACGCTGAAGGAGCTGTTCCCGCAGGCGCGCGTGCTCACCACGCCGGCCGTGCGCGAGAAGATCCAGGCCAAGCTGGCCGGCAAGCTGGCCTTCTGGGGCCCGAAGATGGGCGCCAACGCGCCCAAGGTGCCGATCGTTCCCGAGGCCCTCGACGGCCGCACGCTCAGCATCGACGGCGAGACCGTCGAGGTCCGCGGCACGACCGGCGAGCTGGCGCACCGGCCCTATGTGTGGATCCCGTCGATCCAGGCCATCGTCGGCAACATCGCCGTGTTCGGCAACCTGCACGTCTGGACCGCCGACACGCAGAAGCCCGGCGAGCGCCAGGCCTGGCTGGCCCAGCTCGACGAGATGCAGGCGCTGCGCCCGGCCCTGGTGGTGCCGGGCCACATGGCGGCCGGCACGGCACTGGACGACAGCGCCATTCGCTACACGCGCGGCTACCTGCAGCGCTTCGAGGCCGAGCTGCCGAAGGCCGGCAACGCGGCCGAGCTGATCGGCGTGCTGCAGAAGGCGTATCCGCAGGCCGGCCTGGGCATCGCGCTGGACATCGGCGCCAAGGTCAACAAGGGCGAGATGAAGTGGTAGCTCGCGGGCGCCGGGTCGCGCGGTCAGCGCGTGCCCGGCGCCAGCCGATCCAGGATCGCGTGCGCCGCCTCGACGCGCGCCGGAATCGGATAGCTGCGGTTGGCGAGGATCACGATGCCGATGCGCTGCGTCGGCACGAAGGCGACGTAGGCGCCGAAGCCGCCGGTCGAACCGGTCTTGTCGAAGAGGCGCGGTGCATCGGCCGGCTGCGGAGCCACGCGCTGCACGGGGTTGGGCTCGAAGATGACCTCCTCCGCATTGCCTCCCAGCAGCGCCTCGCGCGACACCGGGTAGGCGAACTGCTCCCAGCCGAAGCCCTGCACCATGCTGCCGACCCGGTAGCGGCCGACCTGCGTGACCGCGATCGCGCGGCGCAGCGGCGGCTCGAGCCCGCGCGGGTCGATGTGGGCCTGCACGAAGCGCAGCAGGTCGGCGGCCGTCGACTTGATGCCGTAGGTCTCGTCGTCCAGCGGGCCGGGATTGACGCGCACCGGCTGGCCGTCGCGGTCGCCCCAGGCGTAGTCGGCCATCGCCTGCGGCGGCACGTGGATGTAGGTGTGGCGCATGCCGAACTGCGGCAGCAGCCGCGTCTTGATCAGCGTCGCGTAGCCATCCCCCAGCGCCTTCGCGGTGACCGCGCCCAGCAGGCCGATGCTGGGGTTGGAGTACTGGCGCAGCGTGCCCGGCGGGGCATCGGCCTTCCAGGCGCGAAAGTAGGCGAGCGCGGCCTCGTCGCTGGCGACAGCGTCGGGAAACTGCAGCGGCAGGCCGCCGGCCGTGTAGCTGCCCAGGTGCAGCAGCGTGGCCCGGTCGATCGGCCGGCCCTTCAGATGCGGCAAGTGGCGACCGGGATGGTCGTCCAGCGAGAGCTTGCCGTTGGCCTGCGCCCAGGCCGCGAGCGTCGTGGTGAACATCTTGCTGATCGAGCCGATCTCGAAGAGCGTCGTGTCGGTGACCGGTGCACGGCTCTGTCTCGACGACACGCCGTAGTTGAAGACTCGGGCCCGCCCATCGACGACGAGCCCCACCGCCATGCCGGGGATGTCGTGGCGGGCCATCAGCGGGCGAATCGCCTCGTCGACGATGGCCCGCAGCGTCTCGGCGTCGTCGCCGGCGCCGGACGGCAGAGGGGCCAGGAGCGCGAGCAGTACCGCCAGCGCGCGGCGCCGCGGGTGCCCGGGCGAAGGATGCAAGGGGAGCATGCCTGTCACCGGGCTCGTGCCGTCGCTTGGGTGCAGTCGCGGGCGGCGTCGAGCACCAGGCCGGGCAGGGCGTCGATGTCGGCGGCGCCGGTGTGGAAGTTGACGATGCAGGCGCGCAGCAGGAAGCGGCCGTTCACGACGGCCGGGCTGAGGTAGCTGCGTCCGCCGCGCTGCACGCGCGCGAGGATGTCGCGGTTCAGCGCGTCGAGCGCGGTCGCATCGTCGATGCCGGCCGGCCGGCAGCGCCAGGTCGTGACGCTGAGGCCGTGCGTCGCGGCCTCGAGGCCCGGCGTCGCCTGCACGCGCTGGAACAGCCGCCGGGCCAGCGCGATGTCGTCGGCGATCATCTGCCGGTAGCCGTCGCGTCCGGCCATGCGCAGCGCCAGCCAGACCTTCAGCGCACGGAAGCCGCGGGTGTTCTGCGGGCCGAGCTCGTGGAAGTCGACGAGGTCGGGCTCGCCGTGCGAAGGCGCGGCGTAGTAGCTGGGCCGCTGGCCGTAGCTGTCCTGCAGGCGCTGCGGTTCGCGCACCAGCAGGCAGCCGGCCTCGATGGGCGCGTACAGCCACTTGTGCGGGTCCAGCGCCAGCGAGTCGGCCTCGCGCAGGCCCGGCAGGTCGGCGGCGGCCTGCGCGCCCAGCAGCGTGGCATCGGGCGTGCCCAGCAGGCAGGCGGCGGGCGCGCCGTAGGCACCGTCGACGTGGAACCACAGGCCTTCGCGGCGCGCCAGCGCGGCCAGCGCCGGCAGCGGGTCGACGGCGCCGGTGGCGATGCTGCCGGCGTTGCCGACCAGCATCAGCGGCTGCACGCCGGCGGCGCGGTCGGCGGCGATGGCGCGCGACAGCGCATCGAGGTCGATGCGCTGCTGCGCATCGCTCGCGACGGTGCGCAGCGCGCGCCGGCCCAGGCCGGCCTGTTCCAGCGCCTTGGGCAGCCAGCCGTGCGTCTGGTCGGAGGCGTAGACCGCGAAGCGCGCCGCACCCAGGCCCTGCTCGCGCAGGTCGGGCAGCCGCGCGCGCAGCGCGAGCTGCAGCGCCATGCCGTTGGCCGCGTTGCCGCCGCTGGTGAGCAGGCCGCCGCTGCCCGCCGGGCAGCCGACCAGGTCGGCCAGCCAGCGCACGGTCTGGAGTTCGATCTCGCTGGCCATCGGCGCGGCCTGCCAGAGCGCGACGTTGGCATTGAGCGCCGCGGCCAGCAGCTCGGCCAGCATGCCGATCGGCGCCGGCGCCGCGGCGATGTAGCCGTGAAAGCGCGGATGGCTGCTCAGCGTCGAGTGCTCGAAGAGCAGCGAGGCGGCCTGGTCCAGCAGCGCGGCGGCGTCCTCGCCCTGCGCCGGCAGGCCGCGCGCCGCGTCGAGGGCGTGGCGCACCTCCGCGACGGTCTCGCCGGGCGTGATCGGCCGTGCGGCCAGTCGTGCGAGCTCGGCCGTCAGGCGGTCGACCAGCGCATGGCCCAGCGCGCGAAAGCGCTCCGGCTCCATCGCCAGCGCCGCGATGCGGCGGCCGGCGTCGGGCGGCGACTCAGCCATCCAGGGACTTGGCCATGAAGACGCTGAGCGGGTCCTCGGCGTAGCCACCGAAAGGGCCGCGGCGCCGGTAGCCGTCGCGCTGGTACAGCGCCAGTGCCTCGTGCTGGTGGATGCCGGTCTCGAGCATCAGCGCGCGGCAGCCGCGCGACCGCGCCTCGGCTTCGAGGCGGTGCAGCAGGGCCTTCGCGAGGCCCTGGCCGCGCGCGAGCGGGCTGACGAACATGCGCTTGAGCTCGCCGTGGTCGGGCCGCAGCACGACGGCGCCGCAGCCGACGACCGCGCCGGCGTCGTCGCGCGCGACCGCGAACAGCACCTCGGGCCGGCACAGCGACGCGAGGTCGAGCAGGTGGTTGCTCTCGGGCGGGTAGAGCGAGCGCTGGTAGGCGTCGAGCGCGTCGATCAGTGCGATGACGTCGGGCTGGTCCGGCGATTCCAGGCCGATGCGCGCCGCGGCGCGCATCAGGCCACCACGCCCTTGCTGCGCAGGAAGTCGTCGACCAGCTTCAGGCGCACCAGCGGGTCGGGCAGCTCCATGAGCTTCTGCTTGGCGGCCAGCGGGATCGGCAGGATCTCGCACCAGCGGTTGGCCAGCCAGCCGGCGCTGTCGAACTGGTAGGGCTCGAGGAAGGGCTCGTTGCCCTGCTGCTTGAGCGTCGCGATCGCGTTGGCCAGGCCCTTGGCCGAGCCGAGCAGGTCGCCGGTGGGCAGGGTGGGCTCGTCCTGCGGCAGGTGACGGGCGTGCGCCACCCACAGGTGGTTGGCTTCCTGCGCGACCTGGTCGGTCCGGAAGCGTTGCACGCCGCGGCAGCGCACGTGCAGGATGCCGGGACGCTCGCTGTCGACGTCGATCAGTTCGGCCTCGCAGCCGACGGATTCGAAGGCGACGTCGCGATCGCCCTTGTTGACCTCGCTGCCCTTGCGCAGCGCGACGACACCGAAGCGCCGACCTTCACGCAGGCAGTCGCCGATCAGGTCCAGGTAGCGGGCCTCGAACACCCGCAGGCTCAGCAGGCCGCCGGGGAACAGCACCGACTGCAGCGGAAACAACGGGACCCGGAAAGAGGCGGTGGGATCGACGGTCATGGCGGGGGCGGCGGGCGCCGCGGCGGCAGCGTACTACGAGCGCGCGTCGAGTTCGCGATGCCGCAACAAGGTGATACCACGGGAGGCGAAGCGCCGCGCCAACTGCTCCACGAAATACACCGAGCGGTGCTGTCCGCCGGTGCAGCCGATGGCGACGGTGAGGTAGGCGCGCTGGTCCTGCTCGAAGGCGGGCAGCCAGCGCGCGAGGAAGGCTTCGACCTGGCCGAGCATCTCGATCACCTCGGGCTGCTGCTCCAGGTACTCGGCGACCGGCGCGTCGCGGCCCGTCAGCGGTCGCAGCTCGCGCACATAGTGCGGGTTGGGCAGCACGCGCACGTCGTAGACCATGTCGGCGTCCAGCGGCACGCCGTTCTTGAAGGCGAAGGACTCGAACACCAGCGTCAGCGCGCCCGACGGCGCCTTGACGAGGTCGCGCACCCAGCTGCGCAGCTGCGCGGGGCGCAGCTGGCTGGTGTCGATCAGGGCCGAGACGTCGCGCAGCTCGGCCAGCAGCTCGCGCTCGAGGCCGATGGCGTCGACCAGCGCGCGGTGCTGGTCGACCGAGCCGTCGGCGGCCTCGGCGCTGAGCGGGTGGCGGCGGCGCGTCTCGGAGTAGCGGCGCACCAGCGCGTCGGTGCTGGCGTCGAGGAAGATCGGCCGCACCGTGACGCCTTCGCTGCCCAGCTGCGAGATCAGCGGCAGCAGGTGCGGCAGCGACGCCGCGCTGCGCACGTCGACCGCGATCGCGACGCGCCGCGGCATGGCGCGGGTCTGCTCCAGGCGCAGGAACTCGGTCAGCAGCTCGGGCGGCAGGTTGTCGACGCAGTAGAAGCCGGCGTCCTCGAGGGCGTGCAGCGCGATGGTCTTGCCGGAGCCGGAGATGCCGGTCACCAGCACGACCTCACGCGGCGCCGACCCGCCGGCACTCATGCTCGCTGCTTCCGTGTCTTGGTGTCGGGCACCGCGGCCCCGCTCAGCAGCGCCTGCGCGTGCGCGAGGCTGGTGCTGGCGGCGCTGCCGCCCAGCATCCGCGCGATCTCCTGGACGCGGGCCTCGCCCTGCACCGGCTGCACGTCGCTGGTCGTGCGGCCGTCGCGCGCCGACTTGCTGACGACGCAATGCCGGTCGGCGCAGGCCGCGACCTGCGGCAGGTGGGTGACGCACAGCACCTGGCGGTCGCGGCCCAGGCGCTTCATCAGCTGGCCCACGGCGTCGGCCACGGTGCCGCCGACGCCGGCGTCGATCTCGTCGAAGATCAGCGTGCCGGTTTCACCGAGCTCGCTCGTGGTGACCGCGATCGCCAGCGCGATGCGCGACAGCTCGCCGCCCGACGCGACCTTGGCCAGCGCGCGCGGCGTGCTGCCCGGATGCGCGGCGACGCGGAACTCGGCCGACTCGCGGCCGTGGCGCTGCGGCTCGGCCAGCGGCTCCAGCGCCACGTCGAAGCGCCCGCCGGCCATGCCCAGCTGCTGCATCGCGGCGGTGATGGCGGCGGCGAGTCTGGGCGCGGCCGTGGCGCGCTGGGCGGACACGGCCTTGGCCGCCGCGTCGTAGCTCCTGCGCGCCGCGGCGAGCGTGCGCTCCAGCGCGTCGAGGTCGGTGGCGGCGTCGAGTTGCGCCAGCTCGGCCTTCCACTCGGCGCGCAGCACGGGCAGCTCCTCGGCCGGGCGGCGGAAGCGGCGTGCCAGGCCCATCCACGCGCCCAGCCGGTCATCGAGCTGCTGCAGGCGGTCGGGGTCCAGGTCGGCGTGGCGCAGCGCGGCGTTGAGGGTGTGCGCGGCGTCCTGCAACTGGGCCTGCGCGCTGCGGATCACGTCCAGCGGCTCGCGCAGCGACGCGTCGTGGTCCAGCACCGACTCGATGGCATCGATCGCCTGTGCGCTGCGCGCATCGGCCGAGGCCTCGTCGTCGCTGATCGCGGCCAGCGCGGCCTGCAGCGCGTCGAGGATGGCCTGGGCGTGGCTGAGGCGGCGGTGCTCGGCCTCGAGCTCGGGCCATTCGCCGTCGGCAGGCGCGAGCTTGTCGAGCTCGTTCAGCTGCCACTGCAGGCGCTCGCGCTCGCGGTCCAGGTCGCCCTGGCGCGCGCGGGCGTCGGCGAGTCGCTCGCTGGCGCCGCGCCACGCGGCCCAGGCCGCAGCGAGCGGCGCGCTGTCGACGCCGGCGTAGCCATCGAGCAGCGCGCGCACCGCGTCGGGCCGGGTCAGGCTCTGCCAGGCGTGCTGGCCGTGGATGTCGACCAGCTTCTCGCCCAGCTCGCGCAGCTGCGTGGCGGTGGCGGCGCTGCCGTTGACCCAGGCGCGGCTCTTGCCCTGCGCGTCGAGGCTGCGGCGCAGCAGCAGGGTGTCGTCGTCGTCCGCATTGAAACCGGCTTCGGCGAGCCACGGCCGCAGCGCCGGCGGCGTGTCGAACTCGGCCGTGATCTCGGCGCGCGCGGCGCCCTCGCGCACCACGCCCGCGTCGCCGCGCTGGCCGAGTGCCAGCTGCAGCGCGTCGATCAGGATGGACTTGCCGGCGCCGGTCTCGCCGGTCAGCGCGGTGAAGCCGGCCTGCAGCTCCAGCTCGAGCGCCGGCACGATGACGAAGTCGCGCAGGGCGATGCGGCGCAGCATCTCAGTGACCGCCAGCCTCGGGCAGGACGCCTTCGTTCCAGTGGAGCTTGCGGCGGAGGGTCGCGTAGTAGCTCCAGCCGCGCGGATGCAGCACGCGCACGCGGTGCTCGCTGCGGCGCACACAGATGCAGTCGCCGGGCAGCAGGCTGGCGAGGCTCTGGTGATCGAAGTTCACGCTGGCGTCGCGGCCGGTGACGATCTCGATCGAGACCTCGCCGGTGTCGGGCAGCACGATGGGGCGGTTGGACAGCGAGTGCGGCGCGATCGGCACCATCACCCAGCCGGCGATGCCCGGGTGCAGGATGGGCCCGCCGGCCGACAGCGCATAGGCGGTCGACCCGGTCGGCGACGCGAGGATCAGCCCGTCGGCGCGGAAGTTGGCGACGAACTGGTCCTGCACCGTGACGCGCAGCTCGACCATGCCGGCGCCCGCGCCGCGGCTCACGACCACGTCGTTGATCGCGAAGGTCTCGTACAGCGTCTCGATCTCGTGGCCGGCCTGGCGCTTGACGCGGGCCTCGAGCATCGTGCGGTGCTCTTCCTCGTAGTCGCCGGCGATCATCGGGGCGAGGGTTTCGCGCATCTCGGTGACCGGGATGTCGGTCATGAAGCCGAGCCGCCCCTGGTTGATGCCGATCAGCGGCGTGCCGTGGCGCGCCAGCTGGCGCGCGGTGCCGAGCATCGTGCCGTCGCCGCCGACGACCACGGCCAGGTCGCAGTGCCGCCCGATCGCGGCGGCGTCGAGCGCGGCGTAGTCGGGCAGGCCGACCGCGAGGGCCGTGTCGGCGTCGAGCGAGACCTCCAGGCCCTGGCTGGCCAGGAAGTCGGCCACGCTGGCGAGCACCGCGCGGCTGCCCGGCGCCTGGTACTTGCCCACGAGGGCAGCGTGACGGAAGCGGCTCGCCATGTTGAAGAAATTACACCACAGCCCTTTGCGTCGCCGCGAGGGCGAAACCTCGCGATCGACCCCCGCCCTACAATGATTTTCCATGCTGGACGACCGTGCCAAGACGTTGTTGAAGACGCTCGTCGAGCGCTACATCGCCGATGGGCAGCCCGTCGGCTCGCGCACGCTGTCGCGGGCCTCGGGCCTGGAGCTGAGTCCGGCGACCATCCGCAACGTGATGGCCGACCTGGAGGAGCTGGGGCTGATCGCCAGCCCGCACACCAGCGCCGGGCGCATCCCGACGGCACGCGGCTACCGCCTGTTCGTGGACACGATGCTCACCGCGCGACCGATCGACCTGAGCGCCCGGGCGCCGGGGCTCGAGGCGGCGCACGAGCAGCTGCAACCCGACCAGCCGCAGCGCGTGATCGCGCACGCGGCGCAGGTGCTGAGCAACCTGTCGCAGTTCGTCGGCGTCGTGACGGCGCCGCGCAAGGCCAGCGTCTTCCACCACATCGAATTCCTGCGCCTGGGCGAGCGGCGGGTCCTCGTGATCCTGGTGGCGCCCGACGGCGACGTGCAGAACCGCGTCGTCATCACGGCACGCGACCACAGCCCGTCCGAGCTGATCGAGGCCAGCAACTTCCTCAATGCGCACTACGCGGGACTGACGATCGACGAGGTGCGCGAGCGCCTCAAGACCGAGATCGACGCCCTGCGCGGCGAGATCGCGCTGCTGATGCAGGCCGCGGTGCAGTTCGGCAGCGAGGCGGTGGCCGACGGCGGCGAGCAGGTCATCGTCTCGGGCGAGCGCAACCTGCTGGCGGTGCAGGACTTCTCCAGCGACATGGGCAGCCTGCGCAAGCTCTTCGACCTGTTCGAGCAGAAGACCCAGCTGATGCGCCTGCTCGACGTCAGCAGCCGCGCCGAGGGCGTACGCATCTACATCGGCGGCGAGAGCCAGATCGTCCCGTACGAGGAGCTGTCGATCGTGTCGGCGCCCTACGAGGTCGACGGCAAGGTGGTGGGCACGCTCGGCGTCATCGGCCCGACGCGCATGGCCTACGACCGCATGATCCAGATCGTCGACATCACCTCGCGGCTGGTGACGCAGGCGCTGAGCCAGAAGTGAGTCCCGCGAGGGGCGCCACCTAGAATCGGCTGCGCGGGCCGTTAGCTCAGTCGGTTAGAGCAGAGGACTCATAATCCTTTGGTCGCTGGTTCGATCCCAGCACGGCCTACCAGCACACCGACGCCACGGCCCGGCGCCTCGACGCCCTAGCCCTTCCAGCCGACCTGCCGCAAGGCGGCCACGTAGCGGTCGCGGTGCGCGGGGTTCTTGAACGGATGCCCGATCGCCAGCGTGGCGACCGAGAAGCGCGGCATCTGGCGGCTGCCCTCGGCCAGCGCATCGCGCGCCGCGTCGAGTTCGCCGCAGCTCGACAGGCAGGCGGCCAGCAGGTAATGGTTGAAGTACCAGTCGGGCCGGTGGGCCACGGCGGTCGCGGCATGCCGGGCCGCGGCCTCGTGGTCCTCGTCGACGAAGCTCGCGATCGCCAGGCCGAAGTACCACAGGCTCAGGCGCGGATCGGTGGGGCTCGCGGCCATCGCGCGGCGGATCATCGCCGCACCCTCGACGGTGCGGCCGGAGTAGGCGAGCAGCCGCCCCAGTTCGCCCGAGGCGGCCGCGAACTGCGGATAGAGCTCCAGCGCGCGCCGCTGCTCGTCGATCGCGCGGTCGATCTGCCCGAAGCCCACCTGCGTGAGCCCGAGCGCGAAGTGCGCGAAGCTGTCGCGATCGTCCTGCGCCACGGCGCGCAGGGCGACGCGCCGGGCCTCCGTCGCGGCGATCTTGGCGTTGGGAGCCCAGCCGAACCAGGCATCGGTCGCCAGGCTCAGGGCCAGCAGCGACAGGGCCGTCACGTCGTTCGGTCGCAGCCCGAGTGCACGCTGCAGCAGGAGCTTGGACTCCGCGTTGTGCAGGCATGTGGAGCGCCAGTAGTGCCAGCGAGCCCGCATCAGCAGGTCCCAGTGCTGCACGTCGCGCGCGTTGCGTCGCGAGGCCAGCAGCTCCTCCCGCTTCAGGTACATCGGCTCGATGCACCCGACGATGTTGGTGGCGATCTCGTCCTGGACCGCGAACGGGTCGTCGACCGGGCGGTCATAGCGCTCGCCCCACAGCGTTTCGCCGCTGGCGCCGTGGACCAGCTCGGCGCTGACCCGCAAGGTGGCGCCGGCGCGTCGCACGCTGCCCTTGATGAGGTAGCTGACGCCCAGTGCGGTGCAAAGGTCGACCGCGCCGAGCCCGGAGTCACCACGGCCTCGCGCGGCCCGATGGGCGATGACGTGCAGCCAGGGGGACCGGGCCAGGTTGGCGACGATGTCGTCGGCCAGGCCGTCGGCGAAGTCGGCCTGGTCGGAACTGCCGCCGAGGTTCGCGAACGGCAGCACGGCCAGCGAAGGCCGCACGGACGCCGAGCCCGACGGCCCGGCCGCCGAGGCGTCGTGGACCGGCACGGTCCAGCGGTAGCCGCGCCCATGCACCGTGACGATGGCCGACTCGCCCAGCAGCTTGCGCAACGAGGACACCTGGACCGACAGGTTGTTCTCCTCGACCACGACACCGCTCCAGGCGCGCTCGAGCAGCTCGGTCTTGGAGACGATGCGGTCGCGGTTCTCCAGCAGCACGGCGAGCAGGTCGAAGGCCCGGGTGCCGAGTGCCAGCGGCACCCGGTCGGCGAGCAGCTGGCGCTGCTCGGGCCGCATCTCGAAATGGCCGAAGCGCAGGATTGCGGCCATGACTACCCCTCCCTGGTTGCCTTGCTCTTCGCGGTTCTGGCCGCGTTCGTCGCCGGATCCGGCACGGCGCGCGACGACCGCTGCTGTCACCAGCGCTCGTGGTGACATGAGACAGAGCGTAGGGGGCGAAGGACTCGCGATTCCATCCCTCTTCCGCGTGCCTGTCAGGTCTTACAGGTTCGGTCGCGCGACGACAACCTGCACGGAGGTTTCGTGATAGCCGCGCGGGCCTTCTCGTTTAGGAAGGTTTAGCAAAGCTTGGGGCCGGCAAAGGACCTCCATGGCTCCGACGGAGACAGTGTCGATGCGGCCCGTGGGGTCGAGGGAGTTCGATGTGCTCGATCCGTGGGATCCCGTCTCGCGAGACGGCGAGGAGGTCGGCGCCTGGCCGGGTTCGATGGGCTTCGCCGAGCCGCTGATCCGCGGCCTGCTCGACGAACTGGACGAGGGCATCGTCGTCTGCGACGCCGCGCGCCGGCCGGTGCTGGTCAACCGGGCAGCGCAGGCGGAACTGGCCGGCGCGGGCTCCTTGCGGCTCGAGGGCGGGCGTCTTTCGGCGGCCGATCGGCATCATGCGGCCTTGCTGGACTCGGACCTTCGCGAGGCGGCACGGGGCGGCGGCCGGCGCCTGCGGGTTCTGCCCGGCAGGAGAGGTCGACTGTTCGTCGCCGTGCTGCCGGCGCTGCGCGACGGCTTGCCGACCGGCCTGGCCTTCGTGCTGATCGGGCGGCGAGCGCTGTGCCAGGACCTGGCGATCGACCTGCTGGCCGAGACGCACGGCCTCACGCCGTCCGAGCGGCGCGTGCTGCGTGACCTGGTGATCGGCCTCGAGCCCGCCTGCATCGCGGCGGCCAAGGGCGTCGAGCTGTCGACCGTGCGCACGCAGATCGCTTCCATCCGCGGCAAGCTGGGCGCCGGCAGCATCGACGACCTGATTCGCCTGGCGGCCAGGCTGCCTTCGGCGGCGGCGCAGGGCGCGCGGCCGGGGCAGGGTCACCGCGGCAGCCGCGCCGCCCCGATGGCAGCGACCCTGGCCGCGTGGATGGCGTCGCCGATCGCGGGTCCGGTGGCGCCGCGGGCCGCCGCCTGCGCGGCGACCTGGGCCGTGTCGACCTCCTGCGCCACGCCGAGCGCCGCGAGCAGGCGCGCCGCCGGCGCATAGGGGCGGTCGCTCGTCGCCGGCCCGGCGCGAGCCGCGCACTCGCAGGCCTGCAGCAGCTCGGCAAAGCGCTGCGGCTTGCGCAGCGCGTCGCAGCGCTCGAGCAAGCGCAGAAGGCCGGAGGCGTCGAGCTCGCCGCAACGATCGACGGCGTCGTGCTCGCGAGCGACGACCTGGGCCAGCTCGCGGCAGTCGTTCGGCACGCGCAGGCGCTCGCCGATCTCGTGCAGGGCCGACACGCCGAGCGCGTGCCCGAGGCAGGCGTAACGCACGGTGATCGGCGCACCCAGCCCGGCGGCGGCATCGAGCACCGCCATCAGCCCGGCCCAGGCATCGCGGGCGGTCCCCGGCCCGGCCCGCAGCACGGCGAGCTCGGGCAGCAGCCGCTGCAGTGCGCCACTGCCCTGCAGCACCTCGAACATGCGCGACGGCCGGGCCTCGAGCAGCCCGCGCGCCAGCTCCTGCCAGACCCGCTCGGGCACCAGCGCGTCGACCTCGCCCGCTTCGACCATCGCGCGCATCAGCGACAGGGTCTCGGGAGCGATCGCGAAGTCGCTGAAGCGCGCGGCGAAGCGGGCCAGTCGCAGGATCCGCACGGGGTCCTCGGCGAAGGCCGGCGACACGTGCCGCAGCACGCGTGCCGCGAGGTCTCGGCGTCCGCCATGCGGGTCCACCAGCGTACCGTCGTCGCGGCGGGCGATGGCGTTGATCGTCAGGTCGCGGCGCGCCAGGTCCTGCTCCAGCGTGACGTCGGGCGCCGCGTGGAAGGCGAAGCCGTGGTAGCCCGGCCCGGTCTTGCGCTCGGAGCGCGCGAGCGCGTATTCCTCGTGCGTGGCCGGATGCAGGAAGACCGGGAAGTCGCGCCCGACCGGCAGGAAGCCGGCAGCCCGCATCGCGTCCGGTGTGCTGCCGACGACCACCCAGTCGCGATCGCGCACGGCCAGACCGAGCAGCGCGTCGCGCACCGCACCGCCGACCTCGTAGACGGCGGCACCGGCGGGGATCGACGGGTCGTGCTGAGCCCCAGGTTCGGGGGGTGGGCCTTGAGTCACGGGGTGGGCGGCTGGAGGGGTGGCAGTTACAACCCCTCGCGCCGACGGGTGCTGGTGCTCGGCGGCATCTTACAAAGAGGTTCTCGATGCGCCTGCGGTCGCTGCTTCGCACGCTTGCTGTCGTGGTCGGCCTCGCCGGCGCATCGGTCCAGGCGCAGACCCAGGATGTCGCGCTGCAGAACGTGCCGGCCGGCGCCTTCAGCGACACCTACAGCTTCCTGCTCGGCGGTGATGCCATCGTCAGCGGCGCCCTGTTCACGACCGGCTCCGGTCGCGCGAGCGAACTGCGCTCCACCTCGGCGTCGCTGAACGGCGTGGCCGACTCCTTCGCCGGCCTCGGCGCGATCGAGATCGGTGGCCGGGGATCGACCCGCTTGTCCGGCCCGCAGCTCGGCGACGGCCAGCGCGCGTCGGCCGGCTACCCGGGCGCGCTGAGCGTGAGCCCGGTTCCCGAGCCTGGCGCCTACGCGATGATGCTGGCCGGGCTGGGCGCGCTGGCCTTCATGCTGCGGCGCCGCGCGCCGTCGGCCTGATCGCTGGATCTGCCGGACCGGAAACGGGCCTGCGGGCCTGTTGTCGTTTCGGCGCCGAGCTTCAGCGAGAGCTGCGGTAGGGCTCCTCGAAGTCGAGGAACTCGCGCTCCTCGAGCGCGTCCTTCACCCAGGCCTGCACGCCGGGCAGGGCATGCACCGCCTCGACATAGGCCGCGATCCGTGGCGGCACCGGCAGCGCGTAGGTGCGCAGCCGGCTGCAGACCGGCGCGAAGTAGGCGTCGGCGATCGTGAAGCGGCCGAACAGCAAGGGCCCGCCGTGCTGCTGCAGCAACTCGCTCCACAAGGCGACGATGCGTTCGAGGTCCGTGCCCACGGCCGGCTGCTCGCGCATCAGGCGTGCACCGACCTCCGGCAGCGAGGCCTCGACATTCATCGGGCAGTGGCTGCGCAGCGCCGGGAAACCGGCGTGCATCTCGGCGCAGACGCTGCGGGCGCGGGCTCGCGCTCGCACGTCGTCCGGCCACAGCCGCGCCTGCGGAAACTTCTCGGCCAGGTACTCGGCGATCGCCAGCGTGTCCCAGACGGAGAAGGCGCCATCGCCGTCGCCATCGCCGTCGCCATCGATCAGCACCGGCACGCGCCGGGCCGGCGTGTAGGCGGCGAGCTCGCGCTGGAAGCGGCTGTCCGGCGCGAAGCCGTCGAAGCGCAGCAGCACCTCCTCGAAGGCGATGCCGGCCTGGCGCATCAGCACCCAGGGCCGCATCGACCACGACGAGTAGTTCTTGTTCCCGATCACGAGTTGCATGCTCATCTCCACAAGGACGACGATGCTAGCCCGCGTGCGCAGGTGCCGGCTTGAGTTCGGCGCATCGGATTGATGCGCGGGCGGCCGATCAGCCGCGGCGTGCCAGGGCGCGCCAGCTGCCCAGCCGGGCCGGGCCGGCCTGCGGGCCGAGATAGGCCGGGGCGACGGCCTCGAGCGCCGCCGGTGCGATGCCCAGCGCGTCGAGCCCGGGCAGCCAGCCGGTCGCGACGTTGGGCACGCGCATCGAGTCGAGGTTGTCGCCCGACATCAGCGGCTCACCGGGCATCAGGCTCATCAGCGCGGCCTGCACCCGGCCCAGCGCGTCGGGCAGCGGCAGCACCGGGCGTTCGTTGCCGGCCCAGCGGCCGGCGAGCCGGACGATCTCGGCCAGCGTGTAGGTCGACGGGCCGGCGCACTCGTAGGTCTGTCCGATGCTCTGCGGCCGCGCCAGGCCGGCCACCAGCGCCGCGGCGACGTCACCGACCCACACCGGCTGGAAACGCGCACCGGATCCGGCCAGCGGCATGAGCGGAAAGACCCGCTGCAGCTGCGCGAAGAGATTCAGGAAGCGGTCGCCGGCCCCGAAGATCACCGACGGGCGCAGCACCGTCACGTCGAGCCCCTGCCCGCGCAGTGCCGCCTCGCCGGCGGCCTTGGAGCGCAGGTAGTTCGACGGCGCATCGGCGGCCACGCCGAGCGCGCTGACGTGCAGCAGCCGGCGCACGCCGACGGCGCGGCAGGCTTCGGCGAGGCGCCGCGGCAGGGCCACGTGCACGCGCTCGAAGTCGGACGCGCTGCCGTGCAGGATCGCCACGAGGTTGATCACCGCATCGTGGCCCGCCACCAGCGAAGCGAGCTGTGCGTCGTCGTGCAGGTCGGCCTCGATCAGCCGGATCGTCGGCAGCGTCAGCAGCGCCTTGCCGTGCTGCAGGCGGCGCGTCGGCACCGTGAGCCGGGCCTGGCCGGCGAAGTGCTCGATCAGGCGCTCGCACAGCACCCGGCCGACGAAGCCGGTCCCGCCGAGGATCAGCAGGTCGCGCATCGGCGGCCCGTCATGGAAGCTCGCGCTCGGTCGGGCTCAGCGCCGCGCCGCGCGGGCCGATCAGCGCACCGAGCCGCGCCCGCAAGGACTGCGGTTCGCCGGTCAGCAGCGCAGCGTAGTCGGTCGCGTTGGACAGCACCTTCTTCACGTAGTCGCGCGTCTCGGTGAAGGGGATGTTCTCGGCCCAGGCGGCCGCGTCGACCTGCGGGCCCTCGCGCCACTTGCGCGGCCGCGACGGGCCGGCGTTGTAGGCGGCCGAGGCCAGCGGCATCGACCCCTCGAAGCTGTCGAGCACCATCTTCAGGTAGCCGGTGCCCAGCTGCAGGTTGATGCCCTGGTCGGTGATGCGGTCGTGGCTGTAGTCGATGCCCAGCTTGCGCGCGGTCCACTTCGCGGTCGCCGGCATCAGTTGCATCAGGCCCGAGGCGCCGACCGACGAGCGTGCCGATCCGACGAAGCGCGACTCCTGGCGGATCAGCCCGTAGACGTAGGCCGGATCGAGTCCGGCGTCCTTCGCGCGGGCCACCACGTCGTCGCGGTAGGGCGTCGGGAAGCGCTGGGCCATGTCGACCTGCTCGCGCGTGCGCTCGCTGGTGTTGATGCAGCGGTCCCAGACCTCGCGCTCGCAGGCCAGCTGCGCCGCGGCGAGCAGTTCGCGCTCCTTCATGCCGAACAGCGAGAAGTTCCACTCGCGCACGCCTTCGCTGCGCAGGCCGCCGTCGATCAGCATCAGGGCGCGCTGCAGCCCGGGGTGGCCCGCGGCGGCGGCGCGCTCCTCGGCCGTCGGCGGCGCCGGCGGCGCCGGCAGCAGCAGCGGCTGCCCGAGCTCCTCGGTCGCCAGCTTGCCGTAGAAGTGCAGCGGGTTGGCGATGGACGCCATCAGCTCGCGCGACTCGGTGCGCAGCGCATCGCCGTCCTGGCTGCTCGCGGCCAGCGCGGTCAGCGCGCGGGCCTTCCAGTAGACCCAGGCCGGCTCGCGCTGTTCGGTCGGGCTCATCGCGTTGACCGCCTGCATCACCTGCTGCCAGCGGCCGGCGCCGTTGTTGGCGCGCAGCGCGGCGCGCAGCTTCCAGGCGAGCGTGTCGTCGGGCAGCACGACGTCGACGCTGGACCGGCGCGGCAGCGCCGCGCGCTGGAAGTGATCGGGCGCGCTGTCCAGCAGCTTCTGCGCCGACTGCTTGCCGATGCTGGCCCAGACCCAGGCCGCCACGTCGGCGGGCAGGGCGCCGTCCCACTTCTCGCGCATCGCCAGCGCGGTGGCGTCGGGGTCGTTGGCGGCGCTGCGGATCAATGCCAGCGCCGTCAGTTCGGCGGCCTGGCGGCTGCCGCTGCCGGCCTTGCGCGTGAGGTAGCGCTGCGGCTGTTCGCTCAGGTCTGCGACCTGCGCGGCGACATCCTCGCCCAGCAGCCCGGCGGCCTGGCGCGCCATGCGCGGGCGGTTGGCCTCGACGGCCAGGCGCAGCTTGCGCCAGACGTCGTCGCTGCTCAGGCGTCTGGCCTCGAACAGCGTGGTCGCCAGCAGCGCGCAGCCCTCGTCGGCGTCGCGCTGCGCGAGCCAGGCCTTGCGGGCGTCCGGGCGCACGTCCTCGCCGTCGAGGTGGCGCGTCAGCAGGGCGTAGCAGCTGACCTCGCGGTCGTCGTTGAGCTTGAAGCGCGGGTACTCGACGCGGAAGTTGGCCCAGTCGCGGCGACGGCCCAGCTCGAGCAGCCAGTCGTTGCGCAGGCGGTCCTCGACGTAGCTGCCGGGCCAGCGCGCGTAGAAGGCGTTCAGGTCGTCCTGCTGGACCTCGAGGATGCGGTTGCCGATCTCCCAGTAGTCGACCCACAGCGCCAGCGGGTGATTGCCCGCGATCGCCGCGGCGCGCGCCGCGGCGAGGCGGCTGCGGTCCTTCTTGCGCAGCGCGTCCTGCGCGTCGAGCAGCAGGTCGCCGGTGGCCGACGCGCGCGGCGGGGCCGCGGGCGCGGCGGCGGCGTTCGCCGCCAGGGTCAGCAGGATCGTCGCGCAGGCCAGCGCGGGCAGGAGGACAGGTCGAGACAGCAGGCGAATCATGCCGACAGGCGGGCCGCTGGGGCCGTGGCGGTGGCTCTGAATTTAACGCAGTTGGCATGACGAGCGGCCAGGTGCGGCATCGGCGGGGCAGGCTCGTCGCGCCCGCCTGCAGTTCACGACGCCTCCGCTGCAGTTCGTCGCACGCCGCTCGCGGCGCGGCGAGGCACTGCCTAGAGTTCGCTCCATCGACAACGAAGACCGCCCCAAGGAGCCCACCATGCAACAACGTCCGACCCTGACCGTGATTGCCGCCGCGATCGCCGCCTCGGCCGCCACGCTGATGCTGGCCCTGGCTCCGGCCTTTGCGCCGAGCAACAGCCAGGAGAGCCTGCGCGTCGTCGAGCTGCCGCGCGTGACGGTGACCGCGACCCGCCAGCCGCGGGCCGTCGAGCTGCCGCGCGTCGTGATCCACGCCAAGCGCGACGCTGCGGCCGACGCGCAGCAACTCGCCGGCGCCCGCGTCGGCCCGCAGCCGCTGATGTCGCGCCAGCCGCGCTGACCCGGCGGCTGCCGCTGCGGCTCAGCCTGGGTCGGCCTCGCCGATCGCGGCGCGCGTCAGCGCCGACTGCGCCTTGATCCACTCGGCCAGCCTCTGGACCTCGACGCGTTCGCCGCCGAGCGTCGGCACGATCAGCCAGTAGGCATAGGGGCTGCGGATGCGGCAGCCGGGCCCGAAGGGCTCGACCAGTTCGCCGCGTTCCAGCATCTCGCTGACCAGCGCCAGTCGCGCCAGCGCCACCCCCTGGCCGGCCAGCGCGGCCTGCACCTGCTGGTAGGTGAAGTTCAGGTAGATCCAGCGACGCGGCGCCAGCGTCGGCAGGCCGTGGCGTTCCAGCCAGTGCGGCCAGCGCAGCTGGCGGGCGTAGGGCCGCGGATCGTCCTCCTCCAGCAGCGTGTGGCCGGCCAGGTCGGCCATCGTCGACAGCGGCGGCGCCACGCCGGCCGCGGCCTGCTCCATGAGGCGCGGGCTCGCCACCGGCGTCAGCATCTCGCCGAACAGCCGCAGGGCGCCGTCGGGCGCGCTGGATTCGGGGCAGTGGCGGATCACGATCTCGATGTCCGGATCGTCCAGGTCGACGAGGCGGTCGCTGGCGTCGATGCGGATGTCGAGCTCGGGCTGGTCGCGCTGCCAGGCCTCGATGCGCGGCAGCAGCCACATCGACGCCATCGAGGCGAAGGTGCTGACGTTGACGCCTCGCCGGCTGCGCGCGCGGCGCAGCTGGCGCACCGTGGTGTCCAGCCGGTCGAGCGCCGGCGCGACCGCGGCCATCAGCGAGGTGCCCGCGGCCGTCAGCGCGACATGGCGGGTGCCGCGCGTGAAGAGCGGCGCCCCGAGTTCCTCTTCCAGGGCCTGGATCTGCCGGCTGATCGCCGACTGGGTCAGGTAGAGCTCCTCGGCGGCCGCCCGGAAGCTGAGCCGGCGCGCCACCGCCTCGAAGGCGCGGATCGGACCGACGGACAGCGGGCGTTGGCGGGTCTGATTCATGATCTATGTGCATCAGTGTGTCGGCGCGATCTCATTGGATTGTCTGCTCGTTATTGCCGATGATATCCACCAGAAACAGAAATCCAAGGAGCCGGAAATGAACACGATGGTGATGCGCATATCGCAACTATCCAGGAAGCGCGCCCGGTCCCGGGTCCCGACCTGGCGCCCTGCCGTGCCCCGGCTGCAGCGCCTGCTGGCGGCCACGCTGGCGGGCGGCGTCGCGGCCCTGCTGACGGTGCTGATCCACGTCGGCGACAGCGCCGCCTCCACCTTGTCGCCGGGCTGCCCGGTGCCCACCGATTCCCAGGCCTCGAGCTGCCCCGTGCCGACGAGTCCGCAACGCCAGGAGTGACGACATGAACACGACGACCCTGCATCGCGATCCCGGCCCGCTGTGGCAACTCGGCCGCGGCCAGACCCTGCAACTGCCGGCCATGCGCGTCGCGCGCTGGCTGCGGCTGCGCGAAGGCAAGCTGTGGGTGACGGCCGACGGCCGCGCCGACGGGCCCACGCCCGAGGACTGGTGGCTGTCGCCCGGCGAGTGCCTGCGCCTGCCGGCCGGCACCTCGGCCCTGGCCGAAGGCTGGGCGCCGGCGAGCTTCGAGCTGCTCGAGGAGCCGCAGGCCTGAGCAAGGCGACTCATCGCCGCCGCGGCTTGGTGGCCGCGGCGGCGGCGGACTTGCGCGGCCGGGCCGCCCGTGCAGCGTGGGCCCGCAGTGCCGCCTCCAGCGCGAGCCGGCCCCAGGGTGCCAGCAGCGACGGCGAGTCGAGCGCTTCGTCGGGCGGCGTCCAGTAGCTCATCGCCGTCACCTTGCGTTCCTGTCCCGCGCGGCGGCTCTCGTAGACGAAAGCCCGTCCGCCGGCCGCCTGCCACCGCGGCAGCGTCTGCGCGTCGGTCTTGAAGTACAGCGTCTCGTCGGCGATCAGCGCGATCATCAGCTCGTCGACGTAGATCCCGTGGCCGCCGAACAGGCGCTTCGCGCGCACGGCGCCCAGCGGCGCCAGCAGCTCGACGCAATGGGCAGCGAACTCGTCGCGGGGGGCGGCCATGGTCGCAGTCTAGGGTGAGCCACCGCCGGGCCGCGCAGGCAGAATCGTGACCCGCTCCAGAGACCCGCGATGACGCTGCCCTACGACCCGCTAGCCCTGCCGCGCGACAAGGCCCAGCTGCGCCGCATGCTGCAGGCCGAGCGCCTGAACCTGGCCGACCGGCAGGATCGCGCCGAGCAACTGCAGGGCGTGCTGCGCGTCTGGCTCACGCGGCGCGACGACACGACCGTCGGCGCCTACTGGCCGATCAAGGGCGAGTTCGACCCGCTGCCGGCGCTGCACCGCTGGACCGAAGGCGCAGGCCACGGCACCGGCGACGGCCCGCCGCGCCGCATCGGCCTGCCGGTGATGAACCGCCAGACCAAACAGCTGCGCTTTCATCAGTGGTACCCGGGCTGCCCGATGGAAGAGGACGCCTACGACATCCCCAAGCCCAAGGGCACCGACATCCTGATGCCGACGCTGCTGCTGGTGCCCTGCGTCGGCTTCGGGCCGGGCGGCGTGCGCCTGGGCTACGGCGGCGGCTTCTACGACCGCACGCTGGCGGCGCTGGAGCCGCGGCCCTTCACGGCCGGCATCGGCTACCGCCACGGCTACATCGACTGGCTCCAGGCCGAGCCGCACGACATCCCGCTCGACGTGATGCTGACCGAGGACGGCCTCGTCTGGTCGCGCGGTGCCTGAAGACGAAGGACCCCCATGGCGAAGAACTCCGCAGCACTCGAGTCCTGGCGCGTCGGCCGCAAGCTGAAGCTCAAGGACCTCGATCCCGGCGCGCGGCCCTTCGCCGGCAGCAGCCGCGAGGCCGACGACGCGCGGCTCGACGAACTGGCGATCGAGATCGACCGCCTGCAGGACCTGCTGTACGCCAACGGCAGCGCCGGTGCGCCGCCCAAGCTGCTGCTGGTGCTGCAGGGCATGGACACTTCGGGCAAGGACGGCACGGCGCGCTCGGTGTTCAGCCGCTGCAGCCCGCTGGGCGTGCGCGTCGCGGCCTTCAAGGCGCCGACCGAAGTCGAGCGCGCGCACGACTTCCTGTGGCGCGTGCACGCGGTCGTGCCGCGCAGCGGCGAGATCGTCGTCTTCAACCGCAGCCACTACGAGGACGTGCTGGTGCCCTTCGTCGAACGCTGGATCGACGCCGCCGAGCGCGACCGCCGGCTCGGCCACATCAATGCCTTCGAGCGCCTGCTGCACGACGGCGGCACGCGCGTGCTCAAGTGCTTCCTGCACATCTCCAAGGCCGAGCAGAAGGAGCGCCTGCAAGCGCGCGTCGACGACCCGGCCAAGCGCTGGAAGTTCAACCTCGGCGACCTGGCGACGCGCGCGAAATGGAAGCAGTACGTCGCGGCCTACGAGACGGCACTCGCCGCGACGTCGACCGCGCACGCGCCCTGGTACGTGATCCCGGCCGACAGCAAGACCAACCGCAACCTGATGATCGCGAGGCTCGTCGCCGAGGTGCTGAAGGGCATGAAGCTCAAGGCCCCGAAGCCGGACTTCGACCCGGCGGCGGTGAAGATCGTCTGACCCGGGCCGGGGCCGGACGCATGCGCCGCGCGTTCGTCGCCGTGCTGGCCGGGGCTCTCGCCGTCGGCGGCGCCCCCGCCCAGGGGCCCGAGACCGCTGCACGGCTCTACGACGTGACGATCGAGACCGGCATGCCCAACCTCGACGAACACCTGCGCTACGCCACGCTCCGCGAGCGCCGCTGCCTGGATCGCGGCGACCTCGGTGGCGCCTTCCCGGCGCTGGCCGACGTCTCGCTGGAGGACTGCCGGCTCGTGCCGGTCGAGCAGGACGGCGAGGGCGCGCGCTACGCACTGCGTTGCAGCGGCGGCCACGGCACCGAGGGCGAGGCGCGCTGGCGCTTCGACGAAGCCGGCCTCGCCGGCACGCTGCGCGTGCGGCTGGGCGGCAAGAACATGACCTTCTACCAGCGCGTCACGGCGCGCGCGGCGGGGGCCTGCCCGGCCGAGGCCGCGCGCTAGCGGCCCAGCCGCCTGCAGACCTCGAGCGCCAGCGCCGACTGGTTCAGCGTGTAGAAGTGGATGGACGGCACGCCGCCGGCGATCAGGCGCTCGCACAGCCTCGTCACGACCTCCAGGCCGAAGGCGCGGATCGACGCGGTGTCGTCCATGTAGCCTTCCATCTTCAATGCGACCCAGCGCGGGATCTCGATGCCGTCGCGCATCGCGAACTGCGCGATGCGCGCGTAGTTGTGGAAGGGCATGATGCCCGGCACGATCGGCACGTCGACGCCCAGCGCGCGCGCCTCGTCGACGAAGTGGAAGTAGGCGTCGGGGTTGTAGAAGAACTGTGTGATCGCCGCGTCGGCACCGGCCTTGATCTTGTTGGCGAAGTGCTCGATGTCGCGCCGGGCGTAGCGCTGCTGCGGGTGGTACTCCGGGTAGGCGGCGACCTCGATGCGCAGCGCCTGGCCTTCCCGCTCGCGCACGAAGCGGATCAGCTCGCTGGCGTAGCGGAACTCGCCCGCGGTCGCGGTGCCGCTCGGCAGGTCGCCGCGCAGCGCCACCAGGCGGCGGATGTTGCGGGCGCGGTAGGTGGCGAGGATCTCGGTGATGCCGGCGCGCGTCGAGCCGATGCACGACAGGTGCGGCGCGGCCTCGAAGCCCAGCGCCGCGATGTCGGCCACGGTCGACAGCGTGCGATCGCGCGTCGAGCCGCCGGCGCCGTAGGTGACGCTGAAGAACTCCGGATCGGTGACGCCCAGGTCCTGCACGACGGTCTTCAGCTTCTCGGCGCCGGCCTCGGTGTTGGGCGGGTAGAACTCGAAGCTGACCGGGACCGGCAGCTTCAGGCGGGGGGCGTCACTCATGTCGAGGCTCCAGGGGCCGTCACCGCGGTGCGGCCCGAACGAAGAATTCACGGTTGCCGTCGCCACCGGCGACGGGGCTGTCGAACCAGTCGATCACGGCCAGGCCCAGCGCGGCGCAGGCCTCGCGCAGCTTGGTCTCGACCTCGGCGTAGGACGCGGCGTGCTTCACCAGCCCGCCCTTGCCGATGTCCTTGGGCTGCAGTTCGAACTGCGGCTTGACCAGCGCGAGCAGCGTGCCGTTCGCGGCCAGCAGCGGCACCAGCGCCGGCAGCACGGTGGTCAGCGGGATGAAGCTCAGGTCCGCGACGACCAGGTCGAAGCCGGCGGCCGGCATCGCCGCCCCGAGCGCCTCGCGCGTCAGCGACCGCGCATTGACGCCTTCGATCGCGGTCACCTGCGCGTGCCCGCGCAGCGACGGGTGCAGCTGGCCGCTGCCGACGTCGACCCCGACGACCCGCGTCGCGCCGCGTGCCAGCAGCACCTCGGTGAACCCGCCGGTGCTCTGGCCGGCATCGAGCGCGGTGCCGCCGGCCACGTCGATGCCGCAGCGTGCCAGCGCGCCGTCGAGCTTGAGCCCGGCGCGCGACACCCAGCGCAGCTCGGCGTCGTCGGTGATCCGCAGCTCGGCGGCGTCGCCCAGGTCCTCGCCGGACTTGCGCAGCACCGCCCAGCCCTGCACCGCGCGACGCTCGACCGCGCCGCGCTCGATCAGGCGCTGGGCGGCCGAGCGCGTGGGTGCCAGGCCCTGCGCGACCAAGACCTGGTCGGCGCGCATCGGGCTCAGTACCTGTAGGTGTCGGCCTTGTAAGGACCGGCCTTGCTGACGCCGATGTAAGCCGCCTGCTCGTCGGTCAGCTCGGTCAGCATGGCGCCGACCTTCTTCAGGTGCAGGCGCGCGACCTTCTCGTCCAGGTGCTTGGGCAGCACGTAGACCTTGCCGGCCTGGTAGTCGGCGCTCTTGGTGAAGAGCTCGATCTGGGCGATGGTCTGGTTGGCGAAGGACGAGCTCATCACGAAGCTCGGGTGGCCGGTGGCGCAGCCCAGGTTCACGAGGCGGCCCTTGGCCAGCAGCGTGATCTTCTTCCCGTCCGGGAACTTGATGTGGTCGACCTGCGGCTTGATCTCGTCCCACTCCAGCTTCTCGAGCGAGGCGACGTCGATCTCGTTGTCGAAGTGGCCGATGTTGCAGACGATGGCCTCGTCC
>NZ_CADEFR010000023.1:0-5207 GCF_902826655.1 uncultured Methylibium sp.
CCTCGTTCCACAGCGCCGCCTTCTTCAGCGCCCACTCGACGCGCTCGTCCATCTCGACGCGCGGCAGCGTCTCGAACAGCTTCACGCCGAAGGCGATGTTGTCGTAGATCGACATCGGGAACGGCGTCGGCTTCTGGAACACCATGCCGATCTTCGCGCGGATCAGGGAGACATCGTCCTTCGTCGCCAGGATGTCGACGCCATCGAGCTTGATCTCGCCCTCGGCCCGCTGCTCGGGATAGAGCTCGAACATGCGGTTGAAGGTGCGCAGCAAGGTGCTCTTGCCGCAACCCGACGGGCCGATGAAGGCCGTGACCTTGTTCGCCGGCATGTCGAGGTTGATGTTCTTCAGCGCGTGGAAGTGGCCGTAGTAGAAGTTCAGGTTGCGCACCGAGAGCTTGACCTTCTCGGTGATCGGCAGTTCGACCTTGGTGTCCATGTCGGGACCTCTGCGTCAGTGTTTGTTGCGGAACAGCACGCGTGCCAGGATGTTGAGCACCAGCACGCCGATCGTGATCAGGAAGACCCCGGCCCAGGCCAGCTTCTGCCAGTTCTCGTAGGGGCTGAGCGCGAACTTGAAGATCGTCACCGGCAGGCTGGCCATCGGTTCGCCGAGATTGCTGGTCCAGAACTGGTTGGACAGCGCGGTGAACAGCAGCGGCGCCGTCTCTCCGGCGATGCGGGCCAGCGCCAGCAGCACGCCGGTCAGCACCCCGGCCCGTGCCGCCTTCAGCGTCACGGTCATGATGACCTTCCACTTCGGCGTGCCCAGCGCGTAGGCGGCCTCGCGCAGCGAGTTGGGGATCAGGCTCAGCATGTTCTCGGTGGTCCGGATGACGACCGGGATCACGATCAGCGACAGCGCCAGCACGCCGGCCAGGCCCGAGAAACTCTTGAACCGCGCGACCCACACCGAGTAGATGAAGAGGCCGATCACGATCGACGGCGCCGACAGCAGGATGTCGTTGATGAAGCGCGTGACGCTGCCGAGCCAGCCCTTCTGCCCGTACTCGGCCAGGTAGACCCCGGCCAGCACGCCGATGGGCGTGCCGATCGCCGTCGCCAGGGACACCATCACCATCGATCCGAAGATGGCGTTCGCCAGGCCGCCGGTCTCGGACTGCGGCGGCGGAGTCATCTCCGTGAACAGCGACAACGAGATGCCGCCGAGGCCGAGCCGGACCGTCTCGATCAGGATCCAGATCAGCCAGAACACGCCGAAGGACATCGCGGCCAGCGCCAGCACCAGCGCGATCACGTTGATGCGCTTGCGGCGGGCATGCAGGCTCATGCGCCGCGCCTGCAGGGAGGCGCTGGCCGGACTGGTGATGCTGCTCATGCGCGGCTCCCCTCACCCTTCTTCAGCTGGTTCAGCAGCAGCTTCGAACAGGCAAGCACGACGAAGGTGATGAAGAACAGGACCAGGCCCAGGTAGATCAACGAGGCCTGGTGCAACCCTTCGCCCGCCTCGGCGAACTCGTTGGCCAGCGCCGAGGTGATGCTGTTGGCCGCCTCGAACAGCGACAGCGAATTGAGCTGGTTGAAGTTGCCGATGACGAAGGTCACCGCCATCGTCTCGCCGAGCGCGCGCCCCAGGCCGAGCATGATGCCGCCGACGACGCCGGTCTTGGTGTAGGGCAGCACGACCTTCCAGACCACCTCCCAGGTGGTCGAGCCCAGGCCGTAGGCCGACTCCTTCAGCATCGGCGGCGTGACCTCGAAGACGTCACGCATCACCGAGGCGATGAAGGGAATGATCATGATGGCCAGGATGATGCCGGCCGACAGGATGCCGATGCCCACCGGCGGTCCGCTGAACAGGGCCCCGAGGATCGGCACGCCGGCAAACACGCCCTGCAACGGCTGCTGCACGAAGGTCGACAGGATGGGGGCGAACACCAGCAGGCCCCACATGCCGTAGACGATCGACGGCACGGCTGCGAGCAGCTCGATCGCGACGCCCAGCGGGCGCTTCAGCCAGCCGGGGGAAAGCTCGGTGAGGAACAGCGCGATGCCGAAGCTCACCGGCACGCCGATCAGCAGCGCGATGAACGAGGTCATCAGCGTGCCGTAGATCATCACCAGCCCGCCGTACTGGTTCTGCACCGGGTCCCACTCGCTGCGCCACAGGAAGGACAGGCCGTACTCCTGGATCGCCGGGGCCGCGCCGATGAACAGCGACACGATGATCCCGGCCAGCATGGTCAGCGTGAAGATCGCCGCGCCATGCGTCAGGACTGAGAACAGGGTGTCGATCCACGGCGACGCCCGACGCGCCGGCGGCGGCCCGCCTTGCGGCTGGGTTCGCTCCATCTTCTGGTCTTCGGGGTAGGGGGTAGCGGGCAGTGTAGCGGCCACGATGGTCCTCGCTCGTCGATGCGACGCCGGCGCGCCTCCCGGCTTGCCGGCGATGCGGCCGCCCCCGTCGGGGGCGGCACCCGGGTCACTTGTAGGCGATCGCCTTGCCCGAAGCGTCCTTGACGTTGTCGGCCCATTGCTTGCGGACCAGCGCCTTCACGGCATCCGGCAAGGCGACGTACTCGAGGTCGGAGGCCATCTTGTCGCCGCTGTTGTAGGCCCAGTCGAAGAACTTCAGGGCGTTCGCGGCGCTGGCGGGCTTGTCCTGGGTCTTGTACATCAGGATGAAGGTCGCGCCGGTGATGGGCCACGCGTCCTTGCCGGCCTGTTCGGTCAGCACCTGGTAGAAGCTCTTGTCCCACTGCGCGCCGGCGGCGGCGGCCTTGAAGTTGACTTCGTCGGGGCCGACGTAGACGCCGTCCTTGTTCTTCAGCAGGACGTGCGACATCTTGTTCTGCTTGGCATACGCGTACTCGACATAGCCGATCGAGTTGGGCAGGCGCTGCACGAAGGCCGACACGCCCTCGTTGCCCTTGCCGCCGGCGCCGGTCGGCCAGTTGACGGCCGTGCCCTCGCCCACCTTGGACTGCCACTCGGCGTTGACCTTGGACAGGTAGTTCGTGAACAGGAAGGTGGTGCCAGAGCCGTCAGCGCGGCGCACCGGAGCGATCGGCGCGTCGGGCAGCGGCACGCCCGGGTTCAGGGCGGCGAGCGCCGGGTCGTTCCACTTGGCGATCTTGCCGAGGTAGATGTCGCCGAGCACCTGGCCGGTCATCTTGATCTGGCCCGGGGCGATGCCCTTGATGTTGACGACCGGCACGACCCCGCCGATCACGGTCGGGAACTGGATCATGCCGTCCTTCGCCAGCTCTTCATCCTTGAGCGGCGCATCCGAGGCCCCGAAGTCCACCGTCTTGGCCTTGATCTGGCGGATGCCGGCACCCGAGCCGACCGACTGGTAGTTGATGCGCGCACCCGTCGCCTTGTTGTAGGCGTCGGCCCACTTGGCGTAGACCGGGGCCGGGAAGGACGCCCCCGCACCGGTGATGTCCTGGGCCAGGATCGTGGTGGAAGCGCCCACCAGGGCGGCAGCAGCCAGTGCGGAACGCAGGAGCGACAGGTTCATGAACGACCTTTCTGAGGGTTGGATCGAATGCCCGGAACTCTAGGTTCGGCGTGTGACAGCGCCGTGACGCCCTCACCCGGCGCCCGGCACGAGATGCCTCCGTGACAGGCCTGTCTTGGAACGGTCACGGAAGCGTCATTCGCCGCCCCCACACTCCGGCCGCGCCGTTGTCACGGCCGACTTTCACCCCATCGTTCAGGAGTTCGCATGCACAAGATCGCCCCGCTGATCGCGACCGCCGCCCTGGTCCTGGCCGGCTGCGCCTCGACCTCGGTCCCCGTCAGCATCGCCGACACCACGGCGAAGACCCCGTCGCTGTCCACGCTGAACAAGCTGATCGGCGACGCCGGCCTGACCGACACCCTGCGCGGCGCCGGTCCCTACACCGTGTTCGCCCCGACCGACGAGGCCTTCAAGGCGGTGCCGGCCAAGACCCTGGAATCGCTGGCCCAGGACAAGGAACAGCTGAAGGCGGTGCTGATGTACCACGTGGTCCCGGGCAAGGTCGTGGCGGCCGACATCAAGTCGGGCAAGACCAAGACCGCCCAGGGCGCCGATGTGGTGGTGGCCAAGGCCGGCGGCTTCGTCACGGTCGAGGAGGCCCTGGTGACGCAGGCCGATGTCCCTGCCAGCAACGGCGTCGTGCACGTGATCGATCGCGTGCTGATTCCGCCGAAGCGCTGATCGCCCGGATTCAGGCCTGGCGCACCGCCTCGGCCATGCGCTGGGCGCAGCGCTCGGCCAGGGCGCCGTCGCCGGCTTCGACCATCACCCGCAGCAGCGGCTCGGTGCCGGAAGGCCGGACGAGGATCCGGCCACCGCTGCCGAGCTCGTCCTCGGCGCTGCGCTGTGCGGCGGCCAGGGCCTTGCTGGACCGCCAGTCCTGCCCGGGCTGGAGCCTGACGTTGACCAGCACCTGTGGGAAGAGCGTCAGCCCCTCCAGCAGGGCGGCGACCGAGCGGCCGCTGCGCACCACCGCCTGCAGCACCTGCAGCGCGCTGACCAGGCCGTCTCCGGTGGTGTGCTTGTCGAGCGCGATGAGGTGGCCGGACCCCTCGCCGCCGAGCTGCCAGCCGCGGGCGAGCAGTTCCTCCAGCACGTAGCGGTCGCCGACCTTGGTGCGCACGAAGGCCACACCGTTGCGCTGCAAGGCCTGCTCGACGGCCAGGTTGGTCATCAGCGTGCCGACGACGCCCGGCACCGCCTGTTGCTGCGTCAGCCGGTCCGTCGTCAGCAGGTAGAGCAACTCGTCGCCGTTGTAGAGCCGCCCCGACCCGTCCACCAGTTGCAGGCGGTCCGCATCGCCGTCGAGGGCGATGCCGTAGTGGGCACTGTGCCGGCGCACGGCCTGGATCAGCGCGTCCGGATGCGTCGCACCGTGGCCGTCGTTGATGTTCAGCCCGTTCGGACTGCAGCCGATCGCGACGACCTCGGCCCCCAGTTCGTGAAACACGCTCGGCGCCACCTGGTAGGCGGCGCCATGGGCACCGTCGACGACGATCTTCATGCCCCGCAGGCTCAGTTCGCCGGCGACCGTGCTCTTGCAGAACTCGATGTAGCGGCCCTGCGCATCGTCGACCCGCCGCGCCTTGCCGAGCGCGCGCGAGTCGACCCACTGCGCGGGATCTTCCAGCATGGCCTCGACCTCGCGCTCCCAGGCGTCGGGCAGCTTCTCGCCGCGTGCCGAGAAGAACTTGATGCCGTTGTCGCCGAAGGGATTGTG
>NZ_CADEFR010000023.1:5307-53171 GCF_902826655.1 uncultured Methylibium sp.
ACCGTGCCGCGGATGCCGTCGGTGCCGAAGTAGGTTCTGCTCATGGCCGGCGATTGTGCCCCTGCGGTCGCCGCCGCCGGCGCTGAGTCGGCCAGCCCGGCGGCTCGCCAGACCTTCAGCGCGTCGACCGTCGCGGCCACGTCGTGCACGCGGACGATGCGCGCCCCGTGCTGCACGGCCGCGAGCGCCGCGACGACGCTGGCAACGAGCCGCTCACTGACGTCGTCGCGACCGATCAGGCGGCCCAGCGTGCCCTTGCGGGACCAGCCGGCCAGCAGCGGCAGGCCCAGGTCGAGCAGCTCGCGCTGGCGCGCCAGCAGGGCCCAGTTGTGCTCGCTGCGCTTGCCGAAGCCGATGCCCGGATCGAGCACCAGGCGCCGGGCCTCGACGCCACGCGCCCGCACCGCGGCGACGCGCTCGCCGAGGAAGCCGCCGACCTCGTGAACGACGTCGTCGTACTGCGGGTCTCCGTCCTGCATGGAACGGGGCTCCATGCCGCGCATGTGCATCAGGCAGACGCCGCATGTCGCGTGGGCCGCCACCACGTCCAGCGCGCCCGGCTCACGCAGGGCCTTGATGTCGTTGACGATGTCGACGCCCAGGTCGAGCGCCGCGCGCATGACCTCGGGCTTGTAGCTGTCCAGCGAGACCGGAACGCCGAGCCCGACCGCCTCGCGCAGCACCGGCAGCACACGCGCCAGCTCGTCGTCGAGCGATACCGGATCGGCCCCGGGGCGGGTGGACTCGCCGCCGATGTCGAGCAGGTCGGCGCCCTCGCGCAACAGGCGCTCGCAGTGCGCGAGCGCGCCGCGCGTGCCGGCATGACGTCCACCGTCGGAGAACGAGTCCGGCGTGAGGTTGACGATGCCCATGACCCGGGGACGGGTCAGGTCGATCTCGTACCGGGTGGTGCGCCAGTGCATCGCAAGGCCTCGCCGCAAATGCGAGCGGGGCCGAAGCCCCGCCGCGATTCAGATGACCCGACGCTCAGACCGCCGCGGGCGCTCCATCGGTGCTGACGCCCGGCGAGCCGCCGCCGGCCCCGCCGTTGACGCCGGCCGCGCTGGCCGACGTCCAGTCCTTCGGCGGCCGCGGTGGCTTGCCGCCCATGATGTCGTCGATCTGGTCGGCGTCGATGGTTTCCCATTCGAGCAGCGCCTTGGCCATCGCATGCATCTTGTCCTGGTTGTCCTCGATCAGCTTGCGCGCCACCGTGTACTGCTCATCGATGATGCGGCGGATCACGGAGTCGACCTTGCGCATCGTCTCCTCGGACATGTTGGTCGTCTTCGTGACCGAGCGACCGAGGAACACCTCGCCCTCGTTCTCGGCATAGACCATCGGGCCGAGCTCGTCGGTCATGCCATAGCGCGTGACCATGTCGCGCGCCAGCTGCGTGGCGCGCTCGAAGTCGTTGCTGGCGCCGGTGGTCATCTGGTTCATGAACACCTCTTCGGCGATGCGGCCGCCGAACAGCACGCTGATCGTCGACAGCATCCGCTCCTTGTCCAGGCTGTAGCGGTCGCCTTCGGGCAGCTGCATCGTCACACCCAGCGCGCGGCCGCGCGGGATGACGGTGACCTTGTGCACCGGGTCGGTCTTGGGCATCAGGCGCGCCACCAGCGCGTGGCCGGCCTCGTGGTAGGCCGTGTTGCGGCGCTCTTCCTCGGGCATGACCATGGACTTGCGCTCGGGGCCCATCATGATCTTGTCCTTGGCCTTCTCGAAGTCGACCATCTCGACCACGCGCGCGCTGCGCCGCGCGGCGAAGAGGGCCGCCTCGTTGACCAGGTTGGCCAGATCGGCGCCGCTGAAGCCCGGCGTGCCGCGCGCCAGGATGTCGGCCCGGATGTCCTGGCCGATCGGCACCTTGCGCATGTGCACGTTGAGGATCTGCTCGCGGCCGCGCACGTCGGGCAAGGTCACGTAGACCTGCCGGTCGAAGCGGCCCGGACGCAGCAGCGCCGGGTCGAGGATGTCGGGCCGGTTGGTGGCCGCCATCACGATGACGCCGAGGTTGGTCTCGAAGCCGTCCATCTCGACCAGCATCTGGTTCAGCGTCTGCTCGCGCTCGTCGTTGCCGCCGCCCAGGCCGGCACCGCGATGGCGGCCGACCGCGTCGATCTCGTCGACGAAGATGATGCAGGGCGCGCTCTTCTTGGCCTGCTCGAACATGTCGCGCACGCGCGCCGCGCCGACGCCGACGAACATCTCGACGAAGTCGGAGCCCGAGATGCTGAAGAACGGCACCTTGGCCTCGCCGGCGATGGCCTTGGCCAGCAGCGTCTTGCCGGTGCCCGGAGGGCCGACCAGCAGCACGCCGCGCGGGATGCGGCCGCCGAGCTTCTGGAACTTCTGCGGGTCCTTCAGGAAGTCGACCAGTTCCTTGACCTCTTCCTTGGCCTCGTCGCAGCCGGCGACGTCGGCGAAGGTGGTCGTGTTGTTGGCCTCGTCGAGCATGCGCGCCTTGCTCTTGCCGAAGCTGAACGCGCCGCCCTTGCCGCCGCCCTGCATCTGGCGCATGAAGTAGATCCACACGCCGATCAGCAGCAGCATCGGCCCCCAGCTGAGCAGGATGCTCATCAGGATCGACGGCTCCTCGCGCGGCTTGACATCGAACTTGACGCCGTTGTTCAGCAAGTCGCCGACCAGGCCGCGGTCCAGGATGGTGGCGGTCGTGCGCAGGGTCTTGCCGTCGGTCGTCTGGGCGCGGATCTCGGTGGCGCCCATGCCGCCGTCCTGCAGCGTGACCGAGGCGATGCGCTTGCTCCGGACTTCCTCGAGGAAGTCGGAATACCCGATCTGGCCGCCGGCGGTCGCCGTCCGGTTGAACTGGTTGAACACGGTGAACAACACCAGTGCGATCACCAGCCAGACGGCGATCTTCGAGAACCATTGATTGTTCACCGCGGCTCCTTCACCGATATCGGCCCGAGATGGCCGTCCTGCCCTTGCAGCGCCGAACGCGCTCGCTCTCGCGGGAAATTGGGGACGAGTTTAGTCCAGTCAAGTCCTGGCGCCGATCGGCTTTGCGACGCCCGGCGATAGCTGGTGACCGCTCGTTTCAGCGGTTTCGCCCGCTTTTCACGCTTTCTTCGGACCGATGCCGACCAGAAAGGTTTCGGACGACCGGTCGCGCGAGGCCTTGGGCTTGATCGGCTTGACCACCCGGAAGCGCCTTTTGAAGAGTTCGACCAGCTGGCTGTAGCCGCTGCCGTGGAAGACCTTGCAGACCAGGGCGCCCTCGGGCCGCAGGTGGGCGCCGGCGAAGTCGACCGCCAGTTCGACCAGCAGCGCGACCCGGGCAGAGTCGGACGAGGCGATCCCGGACAGGTTGGGCGCCATGTCCGACACCACGACGTCCACCGGCCGGCCGCCGACCGCCGCCTCGAGCTGCGCCGCCACCGCCTCGTCGTGGAAGTCCCCCTGGATGAACTGCACGCCATCGACCGGCTCGAAGTCCAGCAGGTCGAGCGCGATGATGCTGCCGTTGAGCGCCCCGCCGCCCGGCGCCGCGAAGCGGCGGCGCAGGTACTGGCTCCAGGCGCCGGGCGCTGCCCCGAGGTCGACCACCAGCTGGCCGGGCCGGATCAGCCCCAGCGCCTCGTCGATCTCCTTGAGCTTGTAGGCGGCGCGGGCGCGATAGCCGTCCTTGTGCGCCATCTTCACGTAGGGGTCGTTGACATGGTCGTTCAACCACGCCTTGTTGACCTTCTTGCTTTTCGTCTTGACCTTCATCGGATGTCGATTGTCGCGTCGATAATCCGGGCATGCCTGCCCTTCAGCTCTCGCCTGCCCAACGCAAGTCCCACCGCGCGGACGCCCATCACCTCGATCCGGTCGTGATGATCGGCAGCGACGGGCTGACCCCGGCGGTGCTGAAGGAGACGAACACCGCGCTCAACGCCCACGGCCTGATCAAGCTGCGCGTGCTGTCCGACGATCGCGAGGGCCGCGAGCAGCTGCTCGCCGACCTGGCCGAGCGCCTGGACGCCGCGCCGATCCAGCACATCGGCAAGCTCCTGGTGCTGTGGCGCCCGCTGCCACCCAAGGAGAAGGTCGAGCGCGAGGATCGCAAGCCCGGGCCGAAGGTGGTCAAGATCCTCAAGTTCTCCAAGAGCGGCAACCATCGCGCGCAGGTCAAGAAGCTCACCGTGCTGGGCAACCAGCGCCTCACCGCCGGCGGCATCGTGAAGCGCGCCAAGAAGCGCGTCACCGGCAGCAAGAAGGCCGGCAGCTGAGTCAGCGCCGCCCCGGCTCCGCCGCAGCGGCTTGGGGCAGGTGTTCGCGCGACGTGACCCCCATCGACACGTAGATGCTGGTCAGCGCCTCGATGCCGATATCGGCCGGCGTGACCCAGTCCTGCGGCACGTAGATGAGGCCGCCGCCGACCGGCACCGGCGAGGTCGGCACCAGCACCGCGTGGCAGGCCACCCCGCCGACGAGCACCGGCTCGGCGCAGGACAACAGCCCCAGCACCGCCGCGCCGCCCGGCCCGCCGAAGTGGCACCACACGGGTCGCATCGACTGCAGCCCGTCGGCATCGCGCGGCCCCAGCAGATCGACCAGCCGCTGTGCGATGCCATAGATGCCGCGCACCACCGGGATGCGCTCGACCAGGGCGTCGACGGCCAGGCCGATCCATGCCCGCAGGCGCGTCTGCACCAGCAGCCCCAGCACGAAGACCGCCGCGGCGACGATCGCCAGCCCGATGAGGTAGCCGACCACCTCGGAGCTGTCGCCACGCAAGCCCAGCGCGACCAGCCCGCGCCCGACGAAGCTGCCTGGGCCGACGTACTCGAGCAGCAGCCGCAGCACCCACACGACGATCAGCAGCGTCGCCGCCAGCGGCAGCGCCGCCAGCAGGCCGGCCAGGAAGATGCCGGCGATCGTCGGTCGCGCCGGTGGGGTCGATCGGTCTTCGGGCATCGTTCGTTTCCTCCGGAGGCCGGCTCGGCGCCGCGGTCAGGGCCGGGCCGCTCGCCAGGCGAGCGCTGCAACGATCAGGGCCTTCAGCCCGAACAGGCCGCTGGCCGCCGCGTGCAGCGTCGCGAAGGACCAGACACCCTGCCCCGCGCGCGCCGCCTCCAGCATGGGTTGCAGCGCGTGGTGGCCCAGCACCGTGCAGAACAGCGCGCCCAGGATCAGCAGCAACTCTCCGCTGAAGCGCGACCCGCCTCCGCCCTGCGCCAGGCGTGCCGCGCGGGCGCGCTCGATCAGACCGAGCACGACGCACAGCAGCAGGCTGAGCTGGGCCTCGATCGCGAACAGACGACCCGCGACGCGCCCGGCCGACGGCCGATCGAGCAGCCCGAAGAGGCTGGGGGCCGCGACGGCCCCCAATGCCAGCATCAGCCCCAGCCACATCGCCGGAAGCAGGCGCCGCAGGCGCTCGGCGACGGCTGCGGCGCGCGCGCTCACCGGTAGCGGACGCCGACGATCTCGTAGCGCCGCGTGCCGCCGGGCGCCTGGAACTCGGCCACGTCGCCGGCCTCCTTGCCGATCATCGCGCGTGCGATCGGCGAGCTGACCGAGATCAGGCCCAGCTTCAGGTCGGCCTCGTCGTCGCCGACGATCTGGTAGGTCACCTGGGCACCCGAGGCCTCGTCCTCCAGGTCGACGGTCGAGCCGAAGACGACCCGACCTCCGGCATCCAGCGTCGCCGGGTCGATGACCTGGGCGGCCGCGAGCTTGCTCTCGATCTCGAGGATGCGGCCTTCGATGAAGCCCTGCTTGTCCTTGGCGGCCTCGTACTCGGCGTTCTCCGACAGGTCACCCTGGGCGCGAGCCTCCGCGATCGCCTGGATCACGGCGTGGCGATCGACGGACTTCAGGCGCTGGAGCTCTTCCTTGAGCTTCTCGGCGCCGCGTTTGGTGAGCGGTATCGTGGCCATCGCGTTCTCTTGCATTGCAGCGCAAAAAATTCAGCCGCCCCGGGAAGCCGGGGCGGCCGACGTTTTGCGCGAGTCTAGTGGAGTTCCGCGTGCAGTTCCTGCAGGGAAAGCACGGTCAGTTCGTCGTCGACCTTCAGGGCCTCGACCGCGGCCTCGCAGCCGGCCATCGTCGTGTAGTAGCTGACGCGCTGAGCCAGCGCTGCCGTGCGGATGTAGCGGGAATCGGCGATCGCGGTGCGGGTCTCGTCCACCGTCGTGAACACGAGCTGGATCTCCCCGGCCTTGATCATGTCAGCGATGTGCGGACGACCGTCCTTGACCTTGTTCACGGTGCGCACCGGCACCCCGGCCGCCGCGATGGCGACTGCCGTGCCGCGCGTGGCCGCGATCTCGAAGCCGAGCGCCTGCAGATCGACGGCGATCTTCGCCGCGCGCTCCTTGTCGCCCTTCTTCACGGTGATCACCACCGTCCCCTTCGCCGGCAGTTTCGAGCCGGCGCCCAGCTGGCTCTTCAGCATCGCCTCGCCGAAGCTGCGGCCCGCACCCATGACCTCGCCGGTCGAGCGCATCTCGGGACCGAGGATGGGATCGACACCGGGGAACTTGTTGAACGGGAACACCGCCTCCTTCACGCTGAAGTAAGGCGGCACGATCTCGCGCGGCGGCCGGCCGCCCAGCCCGCGCTGGCTAGCGATCTTCTGACCCACCATGCAGCGTGCCGCGATCTTGGCCAGCGGCTGCCCGGTCGCCTTGCTGACGAAGGGCACGGTCCGGGAAGCGCGCGGGTTGACCTCGAGCACGTAGACGACCGCCGCATCGCCCTCGCCCTGGATCGCGAACTGCACGTTCATCAGGCCGACGACCTTGAGTGCGCGGGCCATCAGCGCGGTCTGGCGACGCAACTCGTCCTGCAGCGCGGCACTCAAGGCATACGGCGGCAACGAGCAGGCCGAGTCGCCGGAGTGCACGCCAGCCTGCTCGATGTGCTCCATGATCGCGCCGATCATCACGTCCTCGCCGTCGCAGATGCAGTCGACGTCGACTTCCACCGCGTCGTCGAGGAAGCGGTCCAGCAGCACCGGCGACTTCTCGGAGACGCGGACCGCCTCGCGCATGTAGCGCTCGAGGTCCTTGTCGCCGTGCACGATCTCCATCGCGCGGCCACCCAGCACGTAGCTCGGCCGCACCACGAGCGGGTAGCCGATCTCCTGCGCCTGCACCAGGGCCTGCTCCTCGGTGCGCGCGGTGCGGTTCGGCGGCTGCCTCAGCCCCAGCGTGTGCAGCAGCTGCTGGAAACGCTCGCGATCCTCGGCGATGTCGATGCTGTCGGGACTGGTGCCGATGATGGGGACGCCGGCCCGCTCAAGGTCCAGCGCCAGCTTCAGCGGCGTCTGGCCGCCGTACTGCACGATCACGCCGACGGGCCTTTCCTTGTCGACGATCTCGAGCACGTCCTCGAGCGTCACCGGTTCGAAGTAGAGACGATCGGAGGTGTCGTAGTCGGTCGAGACCGTCTCCGGATTGCAGTTGACCATGATGGTCTCGTAGCCGTCCTCGCGCATCGCGAGCGCGGCATGCACGCAGCAGTAGTCGAACTCGATGCCCTGGCCGATGCGGTTGGGACCGCCACCGAGCACCATGATCTTCTTGCGGTCCGACGGCTCGGCCTCGCACTCCTCGTCGTAGGTCGAGTACATGTAGGCTGTCTGCGTCGCGAACTCTGCCGCGCAGGTGTCGACGCGCTTGTAGACCGGCCGCACGCCCTGGGCGTGGCGCAAGGCACGCACCTCGTGCTGGTTGCTGCCCAGCAGCTTGCCCAGGCGCTTGTCCGAGAAGCCCTGGCGCTTGAGGACACGCATCTCCTCCTTCGACAGACTGCTCAGTGCGCGACCGGTCAAGGCCTGCTCGGCGCCGACGATCTGCTCGATCTGCGCGAGGAACCAGGGGTCGATCGCCGTCTCCTCGAACACCTCGGCGCGCGTCATGCCGAGGCGGAAGGCATCGGCGACGAAGAGGATGCGCTCGGGACCGGGCTCGCCGATCTCCTCGATGATCTCGTCCCGGTCGCGGCTGCGCTCGGTCAGCCCGTCGATCCCGGTCTCCAGGCCGCGCAGCGCCTTCTGGAAGCTCTCCTGGAAGGTACGGCCCATCGCCATCACCTCGCCGACCGACTTCATCTGCGTGGTCAGGTGCGGATCGGCGGCCGGGAACTTCTCGAACGCGAATCGCGGGATCTTGGTGACGACGTAGTCGATGCTGGGCTCGAAACTCGCCGGCGTCGCGCCGCCGGTGATGTCGTTGCGCAGTTCGTCGAGCGTGTAGCCGACGGCCAGCTTGGCCGCGACCTTGGCGATCGGGAAGCCGGTCGCCTTGGATGCCAGCGCGGAGCTGCGGCTCACGCGCGGGTTCATCTCGATCACGACCATGCGCCCGTCCTTGGGGTTGATCGAGAACTGAACGTTGCTGCCGCCGGTGTCGACGCCGATCTCGCGCAGGATCGCGATCGACGCGTTGCGCATCAGCTGGTACTCCTTGTCGGTCAGCGTCTGCGCAGGTGCCACGGTGATCGAGTCGCCGGTGTGGATGCCCATCGGGTCCAGGTTCTCGATCGCGCACACGATGATGCAGTTGTCGGCCTTGTCGCGCACGACCTCCATCTCGAACTCGCGCCAGCCGATCAGCGACTCCTCGATCAGCAACTCGCGGGTCGGCGAGAGGTCGAGGCCGCGCTTGCAGATCTCCTCGAACTCGTCGGGGTTGTAGGCGATGCCGCCGCCGGTGCCGCCGAGCGTGAAGCTGGGGCGGATCACCATCGGAAAGCCGGTGCCACCGATCTCGCGCGTGATGCGGCGCTGGACTTCGAGCGCCTCGTCCATCGAGTGCGCGATGCCGCTCTTGGCCGAGTGCAGCCCGATGCCGGTCATCGCGTCCTTGAACTTGAGGCGGTCCTCGGCCTTCTCGATCGCGTGCTGGTTGGCGCCGATCATCTCGACGCCGTACTTCGCCAGCACGCCGTGCTGGTGCAGATCGAGTGCGCAGTTGAGCGCGGTCTGGCCGCCCATCGTCGGCAGGACGGCGTCCGGGCGCTCCTTGGCGATGATCTTCTCGACCACCGACCAGGTGATCGGCTCGATGTAGGTCGCGTCGGCCATGTCCGGGTCGGTCATGATCGTCGCCGGATTGCTGTTGACGAGGATGACGCGGTAGCCCTCCTCGCGCAGCGCCTTGCAGGCCTGCGCGCCCGAGTAGTCGAACTCGCAGGCCTGGCCGATGACGATCGGCCCGGCGCCGATGATGAGGATGGACTTCAGGTCGTTGCGCTTGGGCATCTCAGTGTTTCTCCATCAAGGCAACGAAACGGTCGAACAGGTAGCCGATGTCGTGCGGACCCGGCGAGGCCTCGGGATGCCCCTGGAAGCAGAACGCCGGCTTGTCGGTGCGCGCCAGGCCCTGGAGCGTGCCGTCGAAGAGGCTGATGTGCGTGGGCCGCAGCGTCGACGGCAGGCTCTTCTCGTCGACCGCGAAGCCATGGTTCTGGCTGGTGATGCTGACGCGGCCGGTGTCGAGGTCCTTGACCGGGTGGTTCGCGCCGTGATGGCCGAACTTCATCTTGAAGGTCCTCGCGCCGGATGCCAGCGCGAGGATCTGATGACCCAGGCAGATGCCGAAGGTGGGCAGGCCGGTGTCGATCAGCTGTCGCGTCGCCTCGATGGCGTAGTCGCAAGGCTCCGGGTCCCCGGGGCCGTTGCTGAGGAAGATGCCGTCGGGCTTGAGCAGCAGCACTTCGGCGGCCGGCGTGGTGGCGGGCACGACAGTGACCTGGCAGCCGCGGCTCGCCAGCATGCGCAGGATGTTGCGCTTGACGCCGAAGTCGTAGGCGACCACATGGAACCTGGGAGCCTGCTGCTGCCCGTAGCCGGCACCGAGCTGCCACTCGGTCTCTGTCCAGGCATAGGGCATCGCCGCGCTGACGACCTTGGCGAGATCGAGGCCGGCCATGCTGGGCATGGCCTTCGCCAGCGCGCGGGCTTCCTCGATATGCGTCGGCGTGGCCGCAACCCCCGCGGGCAGAGCCAGGATGCAACCATTCTGCGCTCCGCGAGTGCGCAGCAGGCGGGTCAGGCGGCGGGTGTCGATGTCGGCAATCGCCACCGTGCCCTCGTCGCGCAGGTACTGCGCCAGCGTCCGGGTGCTCCGGAAACTCGATTCGACCTGCGGCAGGTCCCGGATGATCAAGCCGGCGGCGTGGACCTTCGTGGACTCGACGTCTTCGTCGTTGATGCCGGTGTTGCCGATGTGCGGGTACGTCAGCGTGACGATCTGGCGGCAATAGCTCGGGTCGGTCAGGATCTCCTGGTAGCCCGTGAGCGCCGTGTTGAAGACCACTTCGCCGACCGTCTGTCCGGTCGCGCCGATGGAAAGTCCTTTGAAGACCGTGCCGTCTGCAAGTACGAGGAGGGCGGAAGGCAGATCTGGCAGCACGGGGTTCTCCGTTGTGCACGCGCCGGACTCCGCTCGTCGAAGAGCGTCATTCGGTGGTGATCCTCGGGGGAGACGGTGCTGTCTCGGGAGCGAGAGTCTGCGCGAGCGGGGTCGGTGCGGGTAAACCTGTAAATTATAGCCGTGGGCCCGCGCTCGACGCACCGTCCGTCCCGTGGTGCGGAGATCATCATCAAGACCGCTACATCGCTCCCAGGAGGATCCATGAAAGGCGACACCAAGGTCATCGCGCACCTCAATGCGCAGCTGAAGAACGAGCTCACGGCCATCAACCAGTACTTCATGCACTACCGGCTGATGAAGCACTGGGGCTACGACCGCCTCGCGAAGAAGGAGTACGAGGAGTCGATCGGCGAGATGAAGCATGCGGACAAGCTGATGGACCGCATCCTGATGCTCGACGGCCTGCCCAACCTGCAGGACCTCGGCAAACTGCTTATCGGCGAGGACCTCGTGGAAGCCATGCGCGGCGACCTGAAGCTGGAGCAGGCGGCCCAGAAGACGATCAAGGAGGGCATCGCGCACTGCGAGTCGGTCCGCGACTATGTCTCGCGCGAGGTGCTGCAGGGCATCCTTGACGACACCGAGGAGCACATCGACTTCCTGGAGACGCAGTTGGGCCTGGTCGACCAGGTCGGGCTGCAGAACTACCTGCAATCCCAGATGGGCGACGTCACCTCTTGAAGCCAGGCGCCGGGGAGCGAAGACCTTCCCGGCGGGATGGGGCTTGTATTGCGAATCATTCCTATTTATAGTGAGGCCATCGGACTTCGACCAGCCTCCCATGATCGTCTGCGTCTGTCACCGCATTTCCCACCGTGAGATCGAGCGCCACGCGCTGGCCTGCGACAACTTCGACGAGTTGCAGCTGAACACCGGCGTCGCCACCGGCTGCGGCCGCTGCGGCGACTGCGCGCGTTCGGTGTTCGACGAAGTCCGCCAGATCTCCGTATGCCCCGGCGCTGCACGCGGCGCGGGCCTGCAGCATGCCGTCGCCCTGGCCTGAAGCGCATGTGGTGCCTGGCCTGCTTGCCAATCGTGGTCCTGGGGGCTTGGTGGGTGCTGCGACAACCGTGAGCCGATCGATGAGCGCAATCCCTTGCCATGGAGCAGAGGCAGTGGCCGGCAACCCGCCACCTGCCCCGGTCCGCAGCGCCTCTCCGCCCACGACATCTGCCGCGTCACCAGTGCCCAGCACGACCCTGCTGCAGGGCCGCAGCGTGGTCCAGATCGAGCACAACGGTGCGCTGTATCAGTTGCGCAGCACGCGGCTCGGCAAGCTGATCCTCACCAAGTAGCTTCAGCCGAGGGCGGCGATTCCGGCGCGGGCAATTTGTGCGTCCTCCGACGACTTCACGCCGCTGACGCCAACCGCGCCGACACATTGGCCCTGCACCATGATCGGCACGGCTCCCTCCAGCATGCCCTGCAACTGCGGCGCGCTCAGGAACGACGTCCGACCCTGGTTGATCATCTCCTCGTAGACCTTGCTCTCACGCCGCCCGAGTGCCGCCGTATGGGCCTTGGCCGGCGCAATGTGAGCCGAGGCAGGCGCCGCGCCGTCCAGGCGCTGCAGCCAGAGCAGATGGCCGCCGTCGTCGACGATGGCGATCGTGACGGCCCATTGATGGGCCAGGGCCTCGGCTTCGGCCGCCGCCGCGATGCGCTTCAGGTCGTCCAGGGTCAGGCAGGGCTTGGTCAGCATGGCAGCCTCTCGGTCAAGGAACCACGACTCTATCCGTCGCCGCCGCGCGAATCGGCTGTCAAGGTGCCAGCTGGAACTACAATGCAGCTGTCAGCTCCAAGCCAGCATTCTTCTCCCTAGGAGGTTTCCGCATGAACGAGATCCTGCAGAACGGTTACGGCGGTTCGACGGCCCTGGCCGGTGAGCGCAACCGCGTCCTGCGCAACACCTACTGGCTGCTCGCCCTGTCGCTGGTCCCCACGGTGATCGGCGCCTGGGTCGGCGTGGCGACGGGCTTCAGCTTCTTCGCCGGCAGCCCCTTCATCGGCTTCCTGCTCTTCATGGGCATCGCCTTCGGCTTCTTCTTTGCGATCGAGAAGTTCAAGAACTCCGGCATCGGCGTCGCGCTGTTGCTGGCCTTCACCTTCTTCATGGGGCTCATGCTGTCGCGGCTCATCGGTGCGGTGCTGGGCTTCAGCAACGGCGCTTCGCTGATCGCCTTCGCCTTCGGCGGCACCGCCGTGGTGTTCTTCGGCATGGCATCGCTGGCCACGACGATCAAGCGCGACCTGTCCGGCATGGGCAAGTGGCTGATGGTCGGTGCGATCGGCATCATCGTGGCCGCTGTCGCCAACATCTGGCTGCAGATGCCGGCGCTGATGGCGACGATCTCGGCGCTGGCCGTCGTGATCTTCTCGGCCTTCATGCTCTACGACATCAAGCGCGTGATCGACGGCGGCGAGACGAACTACGTCACCGCGACGCTGGCAATCTACCTGGATGTCTACAACGTGTTCCAGAGCCTGCTGAGCCTGCTCGGCATCTTCGGCGGCGAGCGCGAGTAGCACGGCGCTTCGCTGGACGAAAAGGCCCCGCGCAGCGGGGCCTTTTTTCTTGCCGGCGGCTCAGGAGCGCTCGAACACCGCGATGCTCTCCACGTGCGCCGTGTGCGGGAACATGTTGATCGCGCCCGCCAGCGCGCACCGGTAGCCAGCCTGGTGCACCAGCAGGCCGGCGTCGCGCGCAAGGGTCGCCGGGTTGCAGCTGACGTAGACGATGCGCGACGGCGGCGCCCAACCAGGCACCAGACCCGGGTCCTGCGCTGCGTCAGCGACCGCCTTCACCAGCGCGAAGGCACCTTCTCGCGGCGGATCGACCAGCCACTTCTCGGCGACGCCGTAGCTCGCCACATCGGTCGGCGTCAACTCGAACAGATTGCGCGCTTCGAAACGGGTCCGTCCTTCCAGCCCATTGCGAAGCGCGTTCTCGCGCGAGCGAGCCACGAGGGCTTCGCTGCCCTCGACGCCGAGCACGTCTCGCGCCTGCGTCGCCAGGGGCAGCGTGAAGTTGCCCAGTCCGCAGAACCAGTCGATCACGCGCTCGCCAGGCTGGACTTCCAGCAGCCGCAGGGCTCGCACCACGAGGGCGCGGTTGATCGCGTGGTTGACCTGGGTGAAGTCGGTCGGCTTGAACGGCATCACGACGCCGAACTCGGGGAGCGCGTAGGCCAGCTCGCCCGGTGCCTGGTCGAGCCGACGCACGGAGTCCGGTCCCTTTGCCTGCAGCCACCACTGCACGCCATGAGCGGCCCCGAAGTCGCGCAGCCGTGCCAGGTCCGGATCGCTGAGCGGCTCCAGGTGGCGCAGCACCAGGGCCGTGACCAGGCCCTCGAGGCCTTCCCCGATCGCCACCTCGATCTGGGGCAGGCGATCGCGGCCATCCATGGCAGCGATCAGCTCGCGCAGCGGCATCAGCATGCCGCTCAGGTGCGGCGGCAGGACCTCGCAGTGCGTCATGTCGGCGACGTAGCTCGACTTGCGCTCATGGAAGCCGACCAGCACCTTGCCCTTCTTGACCACGTGGCGTACCGACAGCCGTGCCCGGTAGCGATAGCCCCAGGTCGGCCCCTCGATCGGTCGCAGCATGCGTTCCGCCCGGACCTTGCCGAGATGCCAGAGGTTGTCCTCGAGCACGCGCTGCTTCACCGCGACCTGCGCAGCGACGTGGAAGTGCTGCATCTTGCAGCCCCCGCAGGTGCCGAAGAACTCGCAGCGCGGCGTGACCCGTTGTGAACTCTCGCGCCGCAGCGCCCGCATTGCGGACTGCTCCCAGTTGTTCTTGCGGCGACTCACGCTCACCTGCACCTGCTCGCCAGGCAGCGCGCCCTCGACGAACACCACCTTGCCTTCGGTGTTGCGCGCCACGCCCTGCGCCTCGAGATCCAGGGACTCGATCGTCAGCCATTCATCCTGTGCCGTCATGCGCCGATTATCCCGGTGCGACTGTCGTCATCGCGTGCTGTAATCCCGTCGCCATGATCACCGTCCATCACCTCAACAACTCGCGCTCGCAGCGCGTGCTGTGGTTGCTCGAGGAGCTCGGCCTGCAGTACGAGGTCAAGCGCTACCAGCGCGATCGCAAGACCATGCTCGCTCCGCCCGAGTTGCTGGCGGTGCACCCGCTCGGCAAGTCGCCGGTCATCAGCGACGGCGCGCTCGTGCTGGCCGAGTCCGGCGCCATCCTCGAGTACCTGGTGGCCCGCTACGGCCCCGGCCGCCTGGCGCCGCAGCCCGGCACGCCGGCTCACATGCGCTATATCTACTGGATGCACTTCGCCGAAGGCTCGGCGATGCCGCCATTGCTGATGAAGCTGGTGTTCGACCGCATCGAGCGCGCGCCGATGCCTTTCTTCGCCAAGCCGATCGCCCGCTCGATCGCCGGCAAGGTCAAGGCCATGATGGTCGAACCCAACATCAAGCGTCACCTCGACTTCATGGAGAACGAGCTGGCGCAAGGCCCCTGGTTCACCGGCGAGCAGTTCACGGCGGCCGACATCCAGATGAGCTTTCCGCTCGAAGCTGCCGCGACGCGCGGCGGGCTCGACGCAGGCCGCCCGCGACTGACGCAGTTCCTCTCGCGCATCCACGCGCGACCTGCCTACCTCCGCGCCCTCGAGACCGGCGGCCCCTACGAGCTGATGCGCTGACGGCGCCGAGGCGCTGACTCAGAAGATCGAGTCGCGGTTCACGCCGTTGCGCGCCATCCGGCGCTTGAGCTTGAGCAGCGCCTCCTGCTGGATCTGGCGGATGCGCTCCCGGGTCAATCCCAGGCGTTCGGCCAGCACCTCCAGCGTCTCGGGCTCGCGGTCGTGCAGTCCGTAGCGGCCGGTCAGGACTTCGCGCTCGCGTTCGCTCAGTTCGTCCAGCCCGTGCTGCAGCAGCACGTCGAGCTCATGGCTCAGGGTGTGCCCCATCGGGTCGGCGGCCTGATCGTCGGCCACCATGTCGATCACGGTCTCGGCGCCGTTGCCGCTGTTCTGGCGCTCGAGCGGCGCGTCCAGCGACGTGGGTTGCTCGGCATAGCGCAACAGATCGCTGACCTCGGCCGCGGTCCGGCCGACCGCCGACGCGATGTCCTCGACGCGCACCGCGCGGCCCTCCGTGCCCGCCGCAGCATCGGCCTCGAGCGCGCGGCGCGCCTTGAGGACCTGGTTGAGCTCGCGCACGACGTGCACCGGCAGCCGCACGAGGCGTGCCTGATGCATGATCGCCCGCTCGATGCTCTGGCGGATCCACCACGACGCATAGGTCGAGAAGCGGAAACCCCGGTCCGGCTCGAACTTGCCGATCGCGTGCATCAGCCCGAGGTTGCCTTCCTCGATCAGGTCGGTCATCGGCAGGCCGCGACTCAGGTAGTTCTTCGCGATGCTGACCACCAGCCGCAGGTTGCGCTCGATCATCTGCTGCCGGGCGGCGAAGTCGCCGGCGCGCGCGCGAGTCGCCGTCGCGAACTCCTCCTCGGGCGTCAACAGCGGTGCGCGCCGGATCTCGCGCAGGTAGGTCTGGAGAGTGTTGCCGACCTCGCCCTCGCCGGCCGCCAGCGGCGCGACTTCGCGCGCGACGTCGGCGGGCTCCTCACTGCCGGGCAGTGCAGCCAGATCCTCGTCGGTCGGCTCGAGGGGGAGCGGCGGGGTCGGATTCGCCGCCACCTCCGCAAGCGCGTGCCCGTTGAGTGTGGGGCGCGTGCGCTTGCTCATGATCTTGGCGTCCGTCGCTCAGCGCGGCGGCAGCAGCCTGACGGGATCGATCGGCTTGCCCTGCTTGCGGATCTCGAAGTGCAGCTGCACCCGCTCGGCATCGGTCGATCCCATCTCGGCGATCTTCTGCCCGCGCTTCACCGGCTGATCCTCCTTCACCACCAGCGCCTGGTTGTGCGCGTAGGCCGTCAGGTAGGTGCTGTTGTGCTTCACGATCACCAGATTGCCATAACCGCGCAGACCGGAACCGGCATAGACCACACGACCGTCCGCCGCTGCCACCACAGGGTCGCCGGCCTTGCCGCCGATCACCACGCCCTTGCTGCGCACCTCGTCGTAGCCCGCCAGCACGGTACCACCGGCCGGCCAGGCCCAGCTCAGTTCGTCGTCGTCGCGGCTCGCCGGTGCCGTCGGCGCGGCTGCGGGTGCAGGTGCCGGCGCCGCGGGTGCCGCGGAGGCGCCGGCCTGCGGCGCCGATGCCGCAGGCGGCTTTGCGTCGAGCGGCCGCGGCTCCACCTTGGCGACCGCCACCGGTCGCGTCGCCACCGCACCGGGATCGACATTCGGCGGCACGACGCGCAGCACCTGGCCGACCTCGAGCGCATTGGCGTTGTCCATCCCGTTCCAGCGCTGGATGTCGCGCCAGTTCTGGCCGGTCTCCAGCCCGATGCGGATCATCGTGTCGCCGGGCTTGACGCTGTAATAGCCCGGCTTGCCGGCGTTCTCGGCGCCCGGCAGGACCTTGGGCGGTTCCGCAACCGGCGTGTTGGGCACCGCTGCAGCACCTGCCGCTGCGGCCGCGGCCGGGCTGCGCGTGGTGCGATCCTCCACCGGTGGCACGCGGAGAATGGTCGGTGCGCAGGCGCTCAGCGACCCGAGCAGCAGCAGCCACACCGCTCCCCGCAGCGCGGAGCCGCCCGTGGCAAATCGAAAGCTCAAGAGCATGCGTCGCGTCCGTTCAATCGATGCCGGATTTTAAGGGGACGAACCGCACCGGCTCGTGAAAGGCACGGCGCAGCGCTCCGTCAAGTAGCCGGTCGATGACTACCAGCACCTGCCCGCCGTTGCGCACGTCGTGCATCGGTGCCACCAGCCGCCCCCCGGGCGCCAGTTGGTCCAGCCAGGGCGACGGCACGTCCTCGCCACCGGCGGCGGCGATGATCCCGTCGTAGGGGGCGTTGGGCGCGTGGCCGACGCGGCCGTCACCGTAGACCAGGCGCAGGTTGTCGAGCCGTTGCGCCGCCAGGTTGGCGCGCGCCTTGTCGTGCAGCGGCTTCAGCCGCTCGATGGAGACGACCTGCCTCGCCAGCGCGGCGAGTACCGCGGCCTGGTACCCACAGCCGGTGCCGATCTCCAGCAACCGGGGCCGCGTGGCCGGCGGCAGCGGCGCGAGCAGCAGTTCGATCATGCGCGCCACCACCGACGGCTTGGAGATCGTCTGTCCCAGGCCGATCGGCAGGCTGGTGTCCTCGTAGGCCTGGTTGGCCAGGGCCGTGTCGACGAAGGCATGCCGCGGCACCGCGCGCATCGCCGCCAGCACGCGGGCGTCACGCACGCCCTCGGCCTGCAGACGCGCGAGCATGCGCTCGCGCACGCTGTGCGAGTCCAGTCCCAGGCCGGCTGGCGTGGCGCGTCGCTCGCGATCGAGTGCGGCGTCGCGCACGGGCCGCTGCGGCCTCAGCAGGGGCGCCGCCCTGGCTGTCGGCCGGGTGTCGACCTGGTCGAGTCGCAGCGGGAACTTCGGCGCGCGGCCGCTGCCCTCGCTCATCGCGCCGCCCCGGCGTCGCGATGCAGCCATGCCGACCAGGCCGGCAGCGCCCCGTGGTCGGTGAGATCGACCTGCAGCGGCGTCACCGACACGTGACCCTGTGCGACCGCATGGAAGTCGGTGCCCTCACCGGCTTCGCGCGCGTTGCCGGCCGCGCCGATCCAGTAGATCGGCTCGCCTCGGGGGTTGCTCTGGCGGATCACCGGCTCGCTCGCGTGCCGCCGGCCCAGCCGCGTGGTGCGGATCGGCAGCAAGGCGTCATGCGGCCGGTCGGGGATGTTGACGTTGAGCAGCCAGGGGCCGGCAGCCGGCGGCTGCTCGACGACCTGGGCGATCAGCCGGCGCGCCACCTGCGCGGCACTGTCCAGGTGCTTCCAGCCCTTCTCGGCCAGCGAGAAGGCGATCGACGGAACGCCGAAGAGATAACCTTCCATAGCCGCCGCGACCGTGCCGGAGTACAGCGTGTCGTCGCCCATGTTGGCGCCGTTGTTGATGCCCGAGACCACCAGGTCGGGGCGTTGCTCCAGCAGGCCGGTCAGCGCGACGTGCACGCAGTCGGACGGCGTGCCGTTGAGGTAGCGGTAGCCGTTGGCCGCGGTCCAGACGGACAGCGGCCGCTGCAGGGTCAGCGCGTTGGAGGTGCCGCTCGAGTTCTGCTCCGGCGCCACCACGTCGATCTCGCCGAGACCGCGGCAGGCCTCGACCAGGGCCGCCAGTCCCGGCGCCAGATAACCATCGTCGTTGGACACCAGGATGCGCATCGTCCGATTGTAGGGAGCGCCTGCGTCGCATCGGCGACGGAACGACGCCGTCGCGCTGCCTATCATCGCCGGCATGGCGCACCGAGGAGACACGACCATGCATGCCTGGCTCTGCGAGAACCCGATCGGCCCCGAAGCCCTGAAGTGGACCGAACTGCCCACGCCGCAGCCCAAGGCCGGGGAGGTGCGCGTCGCCGTGCGCGCGGCCAGCCTCAACTTCCCCGACCTGCTGATCGTGCAGAACAAGTACCAGATGAAGCCGCCGCTGCCCTTCGTGCCGGGCTCGGAGTTCTCGGGCGTGGTCGAAGCCGTCGGCGAGGGCGTCGGCCATCTGCAGCCGGGCATGGCCGTGGCGTCCTTCGGCGGACTCGGCGGCTTCGGCACGCAGGTGTGCGTCAACGCCGCGCTCGCGATGCCGCTGCCACCGGGCTTCGCCTTCGACGATGCCGCGGCCTTCCTCTGCACCTACGGCACGACCCACCATGCGCTGATCGACCGCGGCCAGCTGAAGGCCGGCGAAACGGTGCTGGTGCTGGGCGCGGCCGGCGGCGTCGGCACCGCGGCGATCCAGATCGCGAAGGCCGCGGGCGCGATCGTGATCGCCGCCGCCTCGACCGACGAGAAATGCGCGCTGTGCAAGCAGCTGGGCGCCGACGCGACGATCAACTACGCCCAGGGCGACCTGCGTGAGCAGATCAAGGCCGCCACTGCCGGCAAGGGGCCGGACATCGTCTACGACCCGGTCGGCAGCGACCTGGCCGAGCCGGTGTTCCGCTCGATCGGCTGGCGCGGCCGCTATCTCGTCATCGGCTTTGCCGGCGGCAGCATCCCGGCCCTGCCGCTCAACCTGACGCTGCTCAAGGGCGCCTCCATCGTCGGCGTGTTCTGGGGCGACTTCGCACGCCGCGAACCGAAGAACAATGCCGGAGCGCTGGCCGAACTGGCTGCCTGGTATGGCCAGGGCAAGATCAAGCCGGTGATCGAGCGCAAGCTCGCGATGCAGGATCTGCCGCGCGCCTTCGAGCTGATGGCCGCACGGCAGGTGCGCGGCAAGCTGGTGCTGACCGTCGACTGACACGCCGCCCCCCGTCGGAGTGCCCTCCGGCGAGCCATCGGCCGCCGAGGGCTGCGGTGCACAATCGCGCCCTGCCCGCCCCAGGACGCCGACCTTGCGACGAACCCTGCTCAAGCTCCCCCTGCTGGCCCTGGCCGGCGCGGCGGGGCGCGCCTTCGCGCAGGACCGTCCCTCCTACGCCTTCGGCGTCATCACGACCACCAGCGTCAGCGAGACCAAGCTCGCCTGGGACCCGTTCTTCGAAGCCATGCGACGCAGCACCGGGCTGGACGTGCGCGGCATCTACCCGGCCACCTACGAGGAAGCCGTCGATGCGGTCGTCAGCAACCTCGCGCAGCTGGCCTGGGTCTCCAACAAGGCGGCGCTCGACTGCATCGAGCGCGCCAACGTCGAGGTCTTCGCCCAGCTCGTCGACTCGGCCGGTGCGCTGGGCTACCGATCGCTGATCGTGGCACGGCGCGACGCCTCGCTCGGCTCGGTCGAGCAACTGCTCGGCAAGCCGCGCAGCTGGCGGTTCGCGATGGGCGAGCGCAGCTCGACGTCCGGCGCGGTGATGCTCGAATACGCACTGTTCGTGCCGCGCAACATCAAGCCCGAGGAACACTTCCTGACGCTGCTGCGCGGCACCCATGCCCAGGCCCTCGACGCCGTGCTGTCGGGCCAGGTCCACGCCGCCACCTACAACACCGAGGAACTGCACCGCCTGCGCGAGCAGGCACCGCACAAGGCCGCGCAGGTCAAGACGCTCTGGGAGTCGGCGATGATCCCGAAGGACCCGCTGCTGTGGCGGCGCGACCTGCCGCTGTCGGTGCGCAACCGCATCGCGGCCTTTGTCTTCGGCGTCGGCAAGACGGTGGAGGAGAAGGTCATGCTCAAGCGCATGTTCGACCTGGCCGGCTTCAAGCGGTCGACCAACCAGCAGCTGAAGTTCGTGCTGGACATCGAGGACTTCCGCCAGCGCTCGGAGGTGCTGCTCGATGTCCGCATGAGCGAGCCGCAGAAGAACGAGCGCCTCGCCGACCTGCGCGAGCGCTACAACCGTCTGTCGACCGCGGTGCAGGCCGGCGTCGAAGCCGGCCGCTAGCGGCCCGGCACGCGTTTGAGGAGAGCACGATGGCTGTCAAGGTGTTGATCGTCGAGGACAACCCGGTGGCGCGGCACTTTCTCGTGCGCGTGGTCCGCGAGAGCTTCTCGGACGTCACCGGCATCACCGAGGTCAGCGACCTCGCCGGCGCCCGGCGCGCCCTGGGCGTCGGCGGACTTGCCGGCCCGCCGCCGGGCAGCGAGCCGTTCAAGCTGGTGCTGGTGGATCTCGAGCTGCCGGACGGCAACGGCCTGGAGCTGCTGACCGAGATGGCCGGTCACGGCGCCACCAAGATCGTCACGACGCTGTATTCCGACGACGACCACCTCTTCCCGGCGCTGCAATGCGGCGCCGACGGCTACCTGCTCAAGGAAGACCGGTTCGAGGTGCTCGTCGAGGAGCTCCAGAAGATCGTGCGCGGCCAGCCGCCGCTGTCGCCGGCCATCGCGCGTCGGCTGCTGTCGCACTTCCGGTTGTCCGACTCCGGATCGATGCCGCTGGACGCGCCGATCGCGCCGGGCGACTTCCAGCCCGCGCGCAGCATCGCGCCGCCGGTCTATGCCGAGCCCGATCACGAGCGCCTGACGCCGCGCGAGACCGAGGTCCTGACCTACCTCAGCAAGGGCTTCACGATCAAGGAGATCGCCGGGCTGATGGGCATCAAGTGGTTCACCGTCAACGACCACATCAAGGCGATCTACCGCAAGCTCAACGTGTCCAGCCGCGCCGAGGCCGCGGTGCTGGCCAGCAAGCAGGGCCTGGTCTGACGCGGGGCGACGCGACGCGCCGATGAGCACCCTGCCTCCGGCGTCCGCGAACCGGCCTTCGCCGACGCGTGACCGACGCGGCGCCTACCGCGGCAGCGGCCGCGGCGACGGCGGCGACTCCAGCCTCGACACCGGCGTCCTCGAGCAATGGCTGCCGTCGCGGGTGCGGCACTCGCGCTGGCTCGGCTGGCGGCTGCGAGCCCTGGTCGCGCTGGCGCTGTGCGGCTGCGTCGGCCTGTTCCTGCTGACGCGCATGCTCGCAGCGCAGCCGTCGATCGACGCCAGCTGGCGCGCCAATCCGCAAGGGCAGCTCGAGCTCGCGGCCAGCGGCGACCCGGCGCTCGCGCCCTTCGTGGGCCGGGCGCTGCTGGGCGTGATGGGCGGCGACAACCGGATCGCCGTGCTCGATCCGCTGGTGCTGCAGCGCTCGCCGCGCTGGCTGCCCGACGACGCCGAGCGCGCCCGCCATCGCGAGCTGCACGCGCAACTGCACGCTGCGCTGTCGCAGCAACCGGTGCGGCTGTACTTCGCCGACGGCGGCACGGCCGAGCTCAAGCTGGGCCCGCGCGGCAGCCTCCACCTGGGCTTGCTCTACTGGCTGCTGGCCGGCCTGGCCCTGGTGCTGTATCTCATCGCGATGGTGGTGGTGCTGGTCCGTCCGACGCTGCGCAACACCCTGTACGCGCTGATGGCGCTGGCGCAGAGCGGCAACCTGCTGTTCATCGCCTCGGCCAGCACGCTCGACCTCGCGCTGCCCGCCGGTTTCGCGAGCTGGGAGATGCGGGCCAGGATGCTGTTCGACCTGGTCACCGCCGCAGCCATCGCGCACGCCGCGGCTGTGCACCCGCGCCGCCTCCCCTACGCCAGCGCGATGGCCGTGCTGGCCTGGGGCACGGTGGTCGCGCTGGTCGTGCTGGAGCAGTGGCACCAGCTGCCTTCGGCCTGGTGGTGGACCCAGGGCGCCGGCGCGGCGCTCGGTCTGGCCGCGATCGCCCTGCTCGGCTGGTCCTACCGCATCGAGCCGCACCCGTACGCGATGGTGCTGCGGCGCTTCGGCATCATCACCGTCGGCACCTGGATCCTGCTGACGGCCGCCGTCGCCGCAGTGAGCCAGCAAACCGGCCCGCAGTACGGGATCGCGATCGTCGGGTCGATGATCTGGGTCGTGTTCCTGGCTTCGCTGCTGCTGCTGGTGCCCTTCCTGGCCAAGTCGCAGCAGGTGCTGCGCGAGTTCTCGCTGCTCGCCGGCATCAGCACCGTCGCCACCTCGCTCGACCTGCTGTTCGTCGCCGCGTTCTCGTTCGGCCAGTTCACGTCGATCACGCTGTCGGTGTTCCTGGCGCTGGGCCTCTACGCCGGCGCGCGCCAGTGGATGCTCAACCAGCTGCGCGGCAGCCGCATGCTGACGATGGAGCGCCTGTTCGAGCGCCTCTATCGCATGGCGCGCGAAGTCGAGGCCCACCCCGAGCGCGCCTCGCGGTCGCTGCTGGGCCTGCTGCGCGAGTTGTTCGAGCCGCTGGAAGCCGGCGTCGCCGCCAAGGCCAGCCGTCGCGCCCGCGCCAGCGGCGACGGTTCGACGCTGGCCGTGCCGGTGCCCGACCTCAGCCGCGTCAGCGGCCGGGCCGACGAGACGCTGGTCCTGCGCTTCTCGCACCGCGGCCGGCGACTCTTCACCGAGGAAGACGCGCGCCTCGCCGACCGCATCGTCGACCAGCTCAAGCGCGCCGTCGCCTTCGACCAGGCCGTGGAACGCGGGCGCAGCGAGGAACGCAGCCGCCTCGCGCAGGACCTGCACGACGACATCGGCGCACGCCTGCTGACGCTGATGTACCAGGCCCGCAGCCCGGAGCAGGAGGAGTACATCCGCCACACCCTGCAGGACCTGAAGACCCTGACGCGCGGCCTCGCCGTCAGCAGCCATCGGCTGTCGCATGCCGCCGGCGAGTGGAAGGCCGATCTCGGCCAGCGCCTGCAGCTCGCCAACATCAGGCTGGACTGGCAGGCACGCCTGGACCGCGACACCGAACTCAACGTGGTGCAGTGGTCGGCGCTGACGCGCATCCTGCGCGAGCTCGTCAGCAATGCGATCGCCCACGCGCAGGCGACGCAGCTGCTGATCACACTGGACCTGCAGGACGACAGCCTCGAGCTGCTGGTCCGCGACAACGGCCACGGCCACAACCCGCAGGTCTGGGCTCACGGCCTGGGTCTGGGTGGGGTGCGCAAGCGCGTCAAGCAGCTCGGCGGCGACGTCGAGTGGCGCGAGGCGGTGCCGAGCGGCATCGAGTGCCGCGTGCGCTTCGCGCACTGGTCGCAGGCCGCGAGCGGCTGAGGCGTCTCAGTCGGCGGCCGCGGCGGCGGCGCCCGGGTCGGCCGGCCCCGCGCCGCCCAGGTGGTGCATCACCCGCTGCGGGAACGGGATCTGGATGCCCTCGGCGTCCAGCACGCGCAGGATCGCGAGGTTGACTTCGGAGCGCAGGTTGGACTGTCCGTTGACCGGGTCGGCGTTCCAGTACCAGATCGTCAGCTCCAGCCCGTCGGCGGCGAAGTTGTTGAGGTGCACGGACGGGCTGCGTTCCTCGTCCTTCGGCATGCGGTCGATGGTGCGGATCGCCGCCACCAGCTTGGGCTGCAATGCGGCGATGTCGGTGCCGTAGGCGACCTGCACCGTCGTCGAGCTGAGGATGGCCTGGTCGCTGAGCGACGCGTTCTCGACGCGCTGCGTGATCAGCAGTTCGTTCGGCACGATCGACTCGCGCCCGCTCGCGGCCCGGATCACGGTCGCCCGGGTGTTGATGTCGGTGATGCGCCCTTCGAAGCCGTCGACCTTGACCAGGTCGCCGATGCGCAGCGAACGCTCGGCCAGGATCACGAAGCCGCTGACGTAGTTGGCGGCCAGCTTCTGCAGCCCGAAGCCCAGGCCGACGCCGATCGCGCCGCCCAGCACGCTGAGCGCCGTCAGGTCGATGCCCGCCGCCGACAACGCCAGCAGCAGGCCGACGAAGAGCAGCAGCGCCCGCGTCAGGTTGGCCGCCATCTTGCGCACCGACAGGTTGGCGAGCTGGCCCTTGAGCAGGCGCGTCTCGATCGCCGCGCTGACCCACAGGGCCAGCATCAGGACGATCACGGCGTTGAACACGCCTTCCAGCAAGGCACGCAGGCTGATCCTGCTGCTGCCGAGCTTCCAGCTGATGGCGTCCAGCTCCTCCATCACCATCGGCAGCACGCCGGTGACCCAGAGGATCAGCCCGATCCACACGCCCCAGGACAGCCAGCGCTCGGCGATGCGCACGAACTCCGACGCCGGGAAAGCCGCGCGCAGCACGCGCACCGCCAGACGGATCATCGCCAGCGCGAACAGCAGCGCGACCGCGAGCTTCATCACCGCCGGCGGCACGCCCGCCAGCACGGTGTGGCGCGCCAGCACCGCGAAGCCCAGCGCCAGCAGCGGGAACAGCGCGCCGTCGACCAGCTTCTCGCCGAACAGCACCGAGTGCCTGTCCGCGATGCTGCGGCCGCGCAGCAGCCGTGTCACGGCCCAGGCCAGCAGCAGACAGCCGGCCAGGACGGCCAGCTCGATCAGCGCACTGCTGCTCAGCAGCGACCGACCCAGCGCTTCCAGCTCGGCCGGCGTCATCGGCCGGGCGATCGGGGACGAGGCAGCGGCGTCCATCGGCGGCGTCAGGTCCCCAGCCCCGCCAGCACGCGCACGTGGGTCGCCACGCTGCGCGCCAGCGCGCCGAGGTTGTAGCCGCCCTCCAGGCAGGAAACGATGCGCCCCTTCGCGTGTCGTTCGGCCAGGGTCTTGAGCCGCTGCGTGATCCAGGCGTAGTCGGCCTCGACCAGTCCCATCTGGCCCAGGTCGTCATCGCGGTGGGCGTCGAAGCCGGCCGAGATGAAGATCATCTGCGGCTTGAAGGCCTCGAGCCGCGGCATCCAGTCCTTGTCGATCAGGTCGCGCACCGCCGGCCCCTTGGTGTAGGCAGGCACCGGCACGTTGACCATGTTGGTGCCTTGCGGCACGCCGCCCGAATGCGGATAGAAGGGATGCTGGAAGTAGCTGACCATCAGCACGCGCTCGTCGCCGGCGATGATGTCCTCGGTCCCGTTGCCGTGGTGCACGTCGAAGTCGACGATGGCCACGCGCTGCAGGCCGCGCACGTCGAGGGCGTGGCGCGCCGCGATCGCCACGTTGTTGAGGAAGCAGAAGCCCATCGCCTGCCGGCGAGTCGCATGGTGGCCGGGCGGCCGCACCGCGCAGAAGGCGTTCTCGGCCTCGCCGTCGATGACCGCGTCGGTGGCCGCCACGGCGGCGCCGGCCGCACGCAGGGCGGCCTCCCAGGTGCCGGGCCCGGCGCTCGTGTCGGGGTCCAGCGCGCGGCGCCGGCCGCTGGCTTCGACCTGCTTCATCGCGTCGCGCAGTTCGGCGATGTAGCCGGCCTCGTGCGCGCGGCTCAGCTGCGCGTCCTCGGCCCGGGGCGCATCGCGCATCAGCAGCGCCAGGTCGAGGCTGGTCGCGCGCAGATGGTCGGAGATGGCGTCGAGCCGCTGCGGGCTCTCGGGGTGGCCGGGACCCATGTCGTGGAGCCGGCACGCGGGGTGGGAGTAGTAGGCGGTCGCCATCCGTCTTTGTCTTTCGTGGTCTCCGGCGGCACGGCTTTCGGCTATGGTGCGCGCCATGACTTTGCACGCCCAGCTTCACCGGCTCGTCGATCAGATCGCCACGATTATCGTCGGCAAGCGCCCGCAGATCGAAGACAGCCTGGCCTGCCTGCTGGCCGGCGGCCACCTGCTGATCGAGGACGTGCCCGGCGTCGGCAAGACCACGCTGGCCCACGCGCTGGCGGTGTCGCTGGGCCTGCGCTTCTCGCGCGTGCAGTTCACCGCCGACCTGATGCCCTCCGACCTGGTGGGCGTGTCGGTCTACGAGCGCGGCAAGGAGGCCTTCGTCTTCCACGCCGGGCCGGTGTTCGCCCAGGTGCTGCTGGCCGACGAGATCAACCGCGCCGGCCCCAAGACCCAGAGTGCGCTGCTCGAGGCGATGGAGGAGCACCAGGTCACGGTCGAGGGCGAGACGCGCCCGCTGCCGGCGCCCTTCTTCGTCATCGCGACGCAGAACCCGTCCGACCAGCTCGGCACCTACCCGCTGCCCGAGAGCCAGCTCGACCGCTTCCTGATGTGCATCACCCTCGGCTACCCCGACCGCGCCAGCGAACGTGCGCTGCTCGCCGGCCGGGACCGCCGCGAGATCATCCACGCGCTGCAGCCGGTGATGACGCCGGTCGAGCTGCAGGCGGCCCAGCAGGCCGTGCTGGCCGTGCACGCGAGCGACGCGCTGCTGGACTACCTGCAGGCCCTGATCGCCGCAACCCGCGACGGCCAGTGGTTCGTCGAAGGCCTGTCGCCGCGCGCCGGCATCGCGCTGCTGCGCGCCGCCAAGGCGCATGCCCTGCTCGACGCCCGCGACTACGTGGCGCCCGACGACCTGCAGGCCGTGCTGGCCCAGGCCGTCGCGCACCGCCTGATCCCCGTCGCCGGCGCGGGCCGCGGACGGCGCGAGCAGGTGCTGGCGATGGTCGAGGCAGTGGCGCTGCCTTGAAGGGCGGTCATCAGTGATCAGTGAGCCGTGAATGGTGATCCGTTGAAGGCAGAGCGGGCGTGATCGGATCACGGATCACCGATCACGGGTCACCGCGCCAGCGCGCGCAGGCGCGCTGGCGCGCGTGGTGGGACGCACGCCATCCGCGCCGCGACGTCCAGGAGCTGACGCAGCGCAACGTCTACATCCTGCCGACGCGCGCCGGCTGGGTCTTCGCGTTGACGCTCGGGGTGTTGCTGGTCGCGTCGATCAACTACCAGCTGAGCCTGGGCTATGTCCTGACCTTCCTGCTGGCCGGCAGCGCGGTGGTGGCGATGCACGTCACGCACAGCACGCTGCGCGGCCTGAACCTGCACCTGCGCCCGCCGCAGGCGGTGTTCGCCGGCGAGGCGGCGACGGTCGAGTGCGTGCTGGTCAGCATGGCGCCCCGCGCGCGCCACGGCATCGGCCTGCGGCTGGTCGAGTCCGAGCGGGCACCACACTGGAGCTGGACCGACGTGGCCGCCGGCGGACAGGCCACCGTCCGCCTCGGCTTCGTCGCGCCGCGACGCGGCCGGCAGGTGCTGCCGACGATCCGGCTCGAGACGCGCTTCCCGCTCGGCCTGTTCCGTGCCTGGAGCGACTGGCGCCCGGCCTCGATGCTGCTCGCCTGGCCGCGACCCGAGCGACCCGCGGCGCCGCTGCCCGCGGCACGCGCGATCGGCAGCGGCAGCACGACCGCGCGCCGCAGCGAGGGCGGCGAACTCGAGGGCATCCGCGGCTACCGGCGTGGCGACCCGTTGAAGCTGGTGGTCTGGAAGAAGGCTGCACGCGCGCTCGACACCGGCGGCGAACTCGTCAGCCGCGACACCAGCAGCGCCGCGCGCCACGAACTGTGGCTCGACTGGGCCACGACCGGCGCGCTGGCACCGGAGGACCGCCTCTCGCGCCTGAGCGCCTGGGTGCTGGCCGCCGAACGCAGCGGTGCCGACTGGGGCCTGCGGCTGCCCGGCCGTGAACTCGCGCCGGCGCAGGGCGAGGCGCACAAGCGGCAGGGGCTGGAGGTGCTCGCGCTATGGGCTTAGACCGCTGGACTTGGCCAGGTTGGCGGCACCTGCCGCGCGAGGCGCGCGACACGCTGTTCCTGCTGGCCGTCATCGCGTGGACCGTGCTGCCGCATGTCGGCCAGCTGCCGGTCTGGTGCACCGCGCTGACGGCGACGGTGCTGCTGTGGCGCGCCGCGCTCGCGGTGCGTGCCGCGCCGCTGCCCGGCCGCTGGGTCCTGGCCGGCGTGCTGGTCGTCGCGCTGGCGCTGACGCTCGCCAGCCATCGCACCCTGCTCGGCAAGGAGGCCGGCGTCACCCTGCTGGTGGTGCTGGTGGCGCTCAAGACGCTGGAGCTGCGGGCCCGGCGCGACGCTTTCGCGGTGTTCTTCCTCGGCTTCTTCCTGGTGCTCACGCACTTCCTGTACTCGCAGGCGCTGCCGATCGCCGCGGCGATGCTGGTGTCGGTCTGGGGCCTGCTGACGGCGCTGGTGCTGGCGCACATGCCGGTCGGCCAGCCCGGCCTGCGCCAGGCCGGGCTGCTGGCCGGGCGCTTCGCGTTGCTCGGCGCGCCGGTGATGGTGCTGCTGTTCGTGCTGTTCCCGCGCGTCGGCCCGCTGTGGGGCGTGCCCGGCGATGCCGGCGCGAAGACGGGGCTGTCGGGCGAGATGCGCATGGGCTTGATCGCCGAACTGGCATCCGACGACAGCATCGCGATGCGCGTGCGCGTGCTGTCGGGCTCGCCGCCGGCGCCGGAGTCGCTGTACTTCCGCGGGCCGGTGCTGTCGGCCTTCGACGGCACGACCTGGCGCGTCGGCCGACCGAGCTTCCCGGCACGCCTGCTGCCGCCGCTGAACCTGCGGCGTGAGGGCGAGCCGGTGGAAGTCGAGGTCACGCTCGAACCCCTGCGGCTGGCCAGCATCCCGACGCTGGAAGCCACGCCCGAGCTGCCGCCCATCGACGACGTGCGTGCCCTGCTGCGCGACGACCTGCACTGGGTCGCCGAGCGGCCGATCGTCGAGCGCATCCGCTACACCGCGAAATCCTGGCCGCGCTTCGCGCACGGACCGACCGATCCCGTCGTCGGACTGCAGGACGACCTGGACCTGCCTCCCGGCGCCAATCCGCGTACGCTGCAGTGGGCGGCCGCGCTGAGGCGCGAGCCGCGCTACGCGGAGGCCGACGCGAGCACGCTCGCCGCCGCGCTGATGCAGCGCATCCGCAACGAGGGCTACAGCTACACCCTCGCCCCCGGCACCTACGACGAGGACGGCAACGGCGACGGCGTCGACGAGTTCTGGCTCGATCGCAAGACCGGCTTCTGCGAGCACTTCGCCGCCGCGTTCGTCGTGGTGATGCGGGCGCTCGACGTGCCGGCGCGCATCGTCACCGGCTACCAGGGCGCCGAGCGGAACCCGGTCGACGGCAGCCTGGTGGTGCGCCAGAGCTATGCGCACGCCTGGGCCGAGTACTGGCAGCCGGGCGTGGGCTGGCTGCGCGCCGACCCGACGGCCGCCGTCGCGCCGGAGCGCATCGACCGCAGCCGGCCGCTGCGCCCGGCGCCCGGCTTCGTCGCCACGGCCTTCGGCGGTGTCGCCCCCGGCGCGCTGCTGCAGCTGCGCGTGCTGTGGGAAGCGGCGAACAATCGCTGGAACCAGTGGGTCCTGAACTACTCGCGCGGCTCGCAGCTCGACCTGCTGCGGCAGCTCGGCTACCAGTCGCCACGCTGGGAGGACGTGGCCCTGCTGCTGGCCGCGATGATCGCGGGCTTCGGCCTGGTCGGCGCGGCCTGGGCCTGGTGGGACCAGCGCCGCAGCGACCCCTGGCTGCGTGCCTACGCGCGCGTGCGGCGCGCCGCGGCGGCGCTCGGCCTGCCGGCCGGCGACGCCCTGCCGCCACGGTCGCTGGCCGCGACCCTGCGTGCGCGCTACGGCGCCGCAGCCGCAACGGCCGAGCAGGCACTGCACGAGCTGGAAGGTCTGCGCTACGCGCCCCACGGCGCACCGCGGACGGCACGCGCCGTCGCGGCCCGCGCACGGCGACTGGCCACCGACGCCGTCGGCGCGCTGCGCGAGCTGCCGCCCCCATCACCTGCCGCCCTTGTTGCCCGAGCTTCCCGATGACGACCCGCCTGCCGTTGCCCTCCCTGCTTGCCGCGCTGCTGGCGCTGACCGCTGCCCTGACGCCCACCGAGCTGTTCGCCGGCAAGGGACGCAAGACCAGCTCCGTCAACGATGCGCAGGCCGCCGAAGCCGTCGCCTACGGCCGCCGCGAGGACCTGATGGCGCTCGCCGCCGGCATCGCCGAGCGCCGCGCGCTCGACGCCGCCTGGGTCGAGTCGACCCTGGCGCAGGCCCGCTACGTGCCCAGCGTCGTGCGCCTGATGCAGCCGGCGCCGCCCGGCACGCCCAAGAACTGGGCCGCCTATCGCGCGCGCTTCGTCGAACCGGTGCGCATCCGCGCCGGCGTCGCGTTCTGGCGCGAGCACGAGCCCTGGCTGCGCGAGGCCGAGGCGCGCTTCGGCGTGCCGGCCGAAGTCGTCGTCGGCATCGTCGGCGTCGAGACGATCTACGGCCGGCACCCCGGCAACTACCGCGTGCTCGACGCGCTGGCCACGCTGAGCCTCGACTTCCCCAGGGACGCCCGACGCGACCGCAGCGCCTTCTTCCGCGACGAGCTCGAGGCCTTCCTGCTGCTGTGCCGCCAGCGTGACCACGACCCGCTCGCCCCCAGGGGCAGCTACGCCGGCGCGAGCGGCATGCCGCAGTTCATGCCCAGCTCGCAGCTGCGCTACGCCGTCGACTTCGACGGCGACGGGCGCATCGACCTCGACACCAGCGGAGCCGACGTGATCGGCTCGGTCGCCAACTACCTGGCGGTGTTCGGCTGGCAGCCGGGCCAGCCCACCCACTACGGCGTCAACGCACCGACCGACGTGAGTGATCGCGCGGCTCTGCTGCTGCCCGACATCCTGCCGAGCTTCAGCGCCGCGCAGTTCGCGGAACGCGGTGCGGTGCTCGACGCCGCCGGCCGCGACCATGCCGGCCCGCTGGCGCTGGTCGAGCTGCAGAACGGCGAGGCCGCGCCGAGCTACGTCGCCGGCACCCAGAACTTCTACGCGATCACGCGCTACAACTGGTCCAGCTACTACGCGATGGCCGTGATCGACCTGGGGCAGGCCGTCGCCGCCGTGGTCAGGTCGACGCGCTGAGCCCGTCGCCGACGACGGCTCAGTTCAGGTAGGCGGCGACCGAGGCCTCGACGCTGTTGCGGTCGGCGATCTCGTCGGCCACGACGGCGATCGTCGCCTCGCTCACGGCCGGCTCGATACGCACGCCGTCACTCGCCGGCAGTGCGGCGACCGGCGCGCGGTCCGCCTGCGCCATCGAAGGCCCGCCTTCGTCCGGCGCCGCCAGCAGCAGCGTGCCGACCAGGGAGGCCGTGACGCACCACGCGAAGAGCTGCGTCGCGTGCGCGCCGCGCCGCTCTCTCGGGGCCGCGCCCCACAGATGGAAGTTCCAGTTCATGTTCCGCTCCAGGATGCTGCCCACCGAACCATTCGGCGGGGTTCTCGGTATCACGGAGCGCGGCCGCCAAAGCGGACATCCGCCGCGCCCCTGGAAGCTGACAGGAGCCGCCGGAGTGGGGGCGAGGGGTGCTGCGCGCCGGCCTCAACGCCGTCGGCGCGGCCTGCGGTTGCGGTCGTAGAACTCCGGCGGCTTGCCGCGCAGCCAGTGCACGAAGGTGGCGATCTCCGGGTGCGCGCGCAGCGCGGTCCAGTCGCGGCGCTCGCTGGCCAGCTCGCGCTCGCTGAAGGTCGCGTGGATCTTGCGGTGGCAGATGCGGTGCAGCAGCGCCAGGTTGCCGGGTTCCGTGCGCCCACCCTCGCTGCGCGGCAGCAGGTGATGCTGGTCGGCCGACGGGCCGGGGGCGATCGCGCGGCCGCACAGGGGACAGTCGGGCACTGCCGCGGCCGGTGCGGCGCCGAAGGGCTCGCTGCCCCGCAGCCGGCGTTTGGCGACCACCGCGATCAGGCGCCGGGCAGGCGCGGCGGACTCGGGTGCAGGCGGGCCATCGCCAGCGCGTCGACATAGACGCCGTCGCGCAGCGCGAAGGCGCGGTGCGTGCCTTCGACCTCGAAGCCGAAGCGCCGATACAGCGCGATCGCGCGCGCGTTGTCGGCAAAGACCGTCAGCTCCAGCCGCAACACCTGCGCCCAGCGGTCGGCGTAGTCGCACAGCGCCTGCATCAACGCCGTGCCGACGCCCTGTGCCTGCGCGGTCGACAGCACGTTGATGCCCAGCATCATCGCGTGGCGTCGCCGCAGCGACGGCCCGACCGGATGCAGGCCGGCGCTGCCGACGACCTCGCCGCCGCATTCGGCGACCAGCAGCAGGTCCGCCTTGCCGGGCTGCTGGATGTCGGCCAGTTGGGTGGCCCAGCGCTCCTCGCTGGGATGGGGCAGCTGCAGCGTGCCGGGGTAGACGGCCGGGTCACCCAGGATGCGTGCCCACGCTGCAGCGTCCTTGGTCGTCGCGCGGCGCACCGTGATCGGCGACGACGCGGCGGCCATGCTCAGACCCGCTCGCCCACCCAGCCGACGACCGAGGCCAGGGCCTTCGGCAGGCCGGCCGCGTCGGTGCCACCGGCCATGGCGAGGTCCGGCTTGCCGCCGCCCTTGCCGCCGACCTGCTGGGCGACGAAGTTCACCAGCTCGCCGGCCTTGAGCTTGCCGACGCTGTCGGCGGTGACGCCGGCCGCGAGCTGGACCTTGCCGCCCTCGACGGCTGCCAGAACGATCGCGGCGGTCTTGAGCTTGTCCTTCAGCTTGTCCATGGTCTCGCGCAGGGCCTTGGCGTCGGCGCCGTCGAGCGTCGCCGCGAGCACCTTCAGGCCCTTGACGTCGACCGCCTTCGCCAGGAGCTCGTCGCCCTGCGAGGACGCGAGCCGGCCCTTCAGCGCGGCGAGTTCCTTCTCGAGCCCGCGCAGCTGCTCCAGCACCGCGGACACGCGCGCCGGCACCTCGGCGGGCGCGGCCTTCAGCGCCTGAGCCACGCCGCCCAGCTGCCCTTCGAGCGACTGCACCCAGGCCAGGGCGTTGTCGCCGGTGATCGCCTCGACGCGACGGATGCCGGCGGCCACGCCGCCCTCGGACACGATCTTGAACAGTCCGATGTCGCCGGTGCGCTGCACGTGCGTGCCGCCGCACAGCTCGCGGCTCGTGCCGATGTCGAGCACGCGCACCACGTCGCCGTACTTCTCGCCGAACAGCATCATCGCGCCGAGCTTCTGCGCGTCTTCCATCGGCACGACGCGCGCCTGCGTCTGCGCGTTCGCCAGGATCTCGGTATTGACCCTGGCCTCGACCTCGCGGATCTGCGCGTCCGTCATCGGCGCGTTGTGCGCGAAATCGAAGCGGGTGTGCTCGGCGTTGACCAGCGAGCCCTTCTGCTGCACATGCGCGCCCAGCACCTCGCGCAGCGCCTTGTGCATCAGGTGGGTGACGCTGTGGTTGCGCACGGTGCGCGCGCGCTGCACGCCGTCGACCTTGGCGGTGAAGACGTCGCCGACCCTGACCTCGCCCTCGGTCACGTGGCCGTGGTGGCCGAAGACATCGGCCTGGATCTTCTGCGTGTCCTCGACGACCACGCGCGTGCTGCCGTTGCGCAGCTCGCCGGCGTCGCCGACCTGGCCGCCGCTCTCGGCGTAGAAGGGCGTGTGGTCGAGCACGATGACGGCGTCGTCGCCGGCCTTGGCAGCGGACACCGGCGTGCCGTCCACGTAGACCGCGGTCACCTTCGCGCCTTCGTGCACCAGGTGCTCGTAGCCGTGGAAGGTGGTCGCGCTGCCGCTGTACTCCAGGCCGGCGGCCATCTTGAACTTGCCGGCGGCGCGCGCCTGCTCGCGCTGGCGCTGCATCGCGGCGTCGAAGCCGGCCTGGTCGACCGTCACGCCGCGCTCGCGGCAGACATCGGCGGTCAGGTCGAGCGGGAAGCCGTAGGTGTCGTGCAGCTTGAAGGCGGTCTCGCCGTCGATCGTCCTGGCCCCGCCGGCAAGCGCGGCTTCCAGGATCTCCATGCCGTTGGCAATCGTCTGGAAGAAGCGCTCCTCCTCCTGCCGCAGCACCTCGGTCACGCGCGCCTCGGCCTGCCGCAGCTCGGGGTAGGCCTCGCCCATCTGCACGACCAGCTCACCCACCAGCTTGTGGAAGAAGGGTTTGCGCGCGCCGAGCTTGTAGCCGTGGCGGATGGCGCGACGGGTGATACGGCGCAGCACGTAGCCGCGGCCCTCGTTGCCCGGGATCACGCCGTCGACGATGGTGAAGCTGCAGGCGCGGATGTGGTCGGCGATGACCTTCAGCGATGGCGACTCCTTGTCGCAGTCCCCGGCACCGGCGCCGTCCACCGCCTTCTTCGCCGCCGCCAGCAGCGCGACGAACAGGTCGATCTCGTAGTTGCCGTGCACATGCTGCAGCACCGCGGTGATGCGCTCCAGGCCCATGCCGGTGTCCACGCTGGGCTTGGGCAGCTTGTGCATCACCCCCGCCTCGTCGCGGTTGAACTGCATGAAGACGTTGTTCCAGATCTCGATGTAGCGGTCGCCGTCCTCGTCCGGGCTGCCCGGCGGGCCACCGGGGATGCCCTCGCCATGGTCGTAGAAGATCTCGGTGCACGGGCCGCAGGGGCCGGTGTCTCCCATCATCCAGAAGTTGTCCGAGGCGTAGCGCGCGCCCTTGTTGTCGCCGATGCGCACGATGCGCTCGGCCGGCACGCCCACTTGCTTGTTCCAGATCTCGTAGGCCTCGTCGTCCTCGGCGTAGACGGTGACCCAGAGCTTGTCCTTGGGCAGCTTGAAGACCTCGGTCAGCAGCTCCCAGGCATAGGCGATCGCATCCTTCTTGAAGTAATCGCCGAAGCTGAAGTTGCCCAGCATCTCGAAGAAGGTGTGGTGACGCGCGGTGTAGCCCACGTTCTCGAGATCGTTGTGCTTGCCGCCGGCGCGGATGCACTTCTGCGCGGTGGTCGCACGCACATAGCTGCGCTTGTCGAAGCCCAGGAAGACATCCTTGAACTGATTCATCCCGGCGTTGGTGAACAGCAGCGTCGGGTCGTCGCCCGGCACGACCGGGCTCGAGGCCACGATGGTGTGGCCCTTGGACTCGAAATACTTCAGGAACGCGGTGCGGATCTCGGAGGCTTTCATGCGGGGCTCGTTCGGGGTTCAAGCGCGCGGCGATGCCGTCGTGCGAGGTGCGCCAAGTGCTTGATTCAGCAAGTTTTTTCATTATAGGTTTGGAGTCCTTATGGGTGCCGCGGTCGAGGGTCGGCGCTTATCATTTGCGCCTGAGGAGATCGCCATGGACATGAAGACCTCGCCGCTGGCGCTGCTGGCCGATGCGACGCTGCTGAAGACCGACGCGCTGATCGACGGCGCCTGGGCGGGTGGTCGCAGCCGCTTCGCCGTGACCGACCCGGCGACCGGCCTCGAACTGGCCCAGGTGCCCAACCTGGGTGCCACCGATGCCGAGGCCGCAATCGCCGCCGCCGACAAGGCCTGGCCGGCCTGGCGCGGCAAGACGGCCAGGGAGCGCGGTGCGATCCTGATGAAGTGGTTCCACCTGCTGCACCAGCACGCCGACGACCTGGCCCGCATCATGACCGCCGAGCAGGGCAAGCCGCTGGCCGAGGCCAAGGGCGAGGTCGGCTACGGTGCGAGCTTTCTCGAGTGGTTTGCCGAGGAGGCCAAGCGCGTCTACGGCGAGACGGTGCCGACCACCGACAACAACAAGCGCTACCTCGTCATCAAGCAGGCGATGGGCGTGTGCGCGGCGATCACGCCGTGGAACTTCCCGATCGCGATGATCACGCGCAAGGTGGCGCCGGCGCTGGCCGCAGGCTGCACCGTGGTCATCAAGCCGGCCGAGCAGACGCCGCTGTCGGCGCTGGCGGTGGCCGAGCTGGCGCAGCGCGCCGGCATGCCGGCCGGCGTGCTCAACGTGCTGACGGCCGACGCCGAGAACTCGATCGCGATCGGCAAGGTCCTGTGCAGCAGCGACACCGTGCGGCATCTGTCGTTCACCGGCTCCACCGAGGTCGGCCGCATCCTGGCCGCGCAGTGCGCGCCGACGATCAAGAAGCTGAGCCTGGAGCTCGGCGGCAACGCGCCCTTCATCGTCTTCGACGACGCCGACATCGACAGCGCCGTCGAGGGCGCGATGGTCAGCAAGTACCGCAACGCCGGCCAGACCTGCGTGTGCGCGAACCGCCTCTACGTGCAGGAAGGCGTCTACGACGCCTTCGTCGAGAAGCTGGCCGCCAGGGCGAAGACGATCAAGGTCGGCAACGGCTTCGAGAGCGGCGTGAGCCAGGGCCCGCTGATCGACGGCCCCGCCATCGCCAAGGTCGAACGGCACGTGGCCGACGCGCTGGCCAAGGGTGCGAAGCTGCTGGCTGGCGGCCGGAAGATCGGCGACGCCTTCTACGAACCCACGGTGCTGGCCAACGCGACCAGCGACATGCTGTGCGCCCGCGAGGAGACCTTCGGTCCGGTCGCGCCGGTGTTCCGCTTCAAGACCGAGGCCGAGGTCGTTGCGCTGGCCAATGCCACCGAGTTCGGGCTGGCCAGCTACTTCTACAGCCGCGACGTCGGCCGCATCTTCCGCGTCGGCGAGGCGCTGGAGTACGGCATGGTCGGCGTCAACACCGGGCTGATCTCGACCGCCGAGGTGCCCTTCGGCGGCGTCAAGCAGTCGGGCCTGGGGCGCGAGGGCTCGCACCACGGCATCGACGACTACGTCGAGATCAAGTACCTCTGCCTGGGCGATATCCAGAAATGAGCTTCTCGCTCGAACCGCGCCACTGGGTGCTGATCGTCTTCCTGGCGTCGGCGCTCTTCATCCACTTCCGTGGCAAGGTGCGCTTCCCGCTGAAGCGGGCGCTGGACTTCACCATCGTGCTGGCACCGGTCAACGCGCTGATGTACCTGTTCTCGCGCGTGCCGGCCAAGGCCTACCTCGACCCGCGCGACTTTCCCGAGCTGGCGCCGCTGCAGGCGAACTGGCAGACGATCCGCGACGAGGCGCTGCGTCTCAACGACGACGGCCAGATCCGCGCCGCGGCGAGCTACAACGACATCGGCTTCAATTCCTTCTTCCGCACCGGCTGGAAGCGCTTCTACCTGACCTGGTACGGCAAGGACCTCGCCAGCGCCGACGCGCTGTGTCCGCAGACGGTGGCGCTGCTCAAGAGCATCCCGACGATCAAGGCGGCGATGTTCGCGTCGCTGCCGCCCGGGGCCACGCTGGTGCGGCATCGCGATCCGTACGCCGGCTCGCTGCGCTACCACCTCGGCCTGACGACGCCCAACGACCCCGGCTGCTTCATCGAGGTCGACGGCCAGCGCTACCACTGGAAGGACGGCGAGCCGGTGATGTTCGACGAGACCTTCATCCACCACGCGGCCAACGAGACCCAGTCGCAGCGCGTGGTGCTGTTCTGCGACGTCGAGCGGCCCCTGTACGCCGCACCGGTGCGCTGGTTCAACCGCTTCTTCGCCACCCACGTGATGGCCGCGGCGTCGTCGCAGAACGAAGAAGGCGATCAGCCGGTCGGCGCGATCAACAAGTTCTTCTTCTACGCCTACCAGCTGCGGCTCAAGGCCAAGGCCCTGAAGGCCAGCCACCGGCAGGTCTACTACGCCGGCAAGTGGCTGCTGATCGTCGGCCTGCTGTGGCTGCTGTTCTTCTGAACAGCTAGTCGGCGGCCTCGTCGTTGGCCGCGCTGGCCGGGCCGCGCTCGACGATGTTGGCAAAGCCCGCACGGCCGATCGCGACCGCCCCCGCGGCGCCGGCAAAGGCCAGCCGCAGCAGGGTCTGCGCATCCTTGCCCTGCTCGGGGTAGTGCGCGATGCCCACGCTGGCGGCGACCGCGAGTTCACGGTCGACCACGCGCAGCGGACGCTGCAGGGCCCGCACGAGCTTGGCACCGACCCGCTCGGCGGCGGCCGGCGCGTCGATCCACGCCAGCAGCGCCGCGAAGGCATCGCTCCCGATCGAGGCCACGACGTCACTGGCACGCAGCGATGCTCGCAAGCGCACCGCCAGCTTGCGGCGCAAGGCGCCGGCCGCCGCCGGACCGAGCGCCGCCTCGGCACTGGCCAGACCCTCGATGCGCAGCACCAGCAAGGCCATCGGCCCGGGCGCCCGTTCGCGCAGCGCGAGCAGGTGGTTCATGTGCTCGAGCAGCTGCGCCTGGTTCGGCAGCCCGGTCGCCAGGTCGGTGGCGTAGGCCTTGCGCGCCTCGCGCTCGATGCGATTGCGCAGCACGGCCTGGTGGATCGCGCGTTGCAGCGCGCCGGGGCTCGCGTCGGCCGTCGCGAGCACGGCCTGGACGCCGCGGGCCAGCAGGTCGACAGCGAGCTCCGGGGTCGGCGCGTCGGTCACCAGCAGCACCGCTGCATCGAGACACGCCTGCGACAGGCCCGGCCAGGTCGCGAGCGACGCCGCTGCGTCGGCCTGCACGATCAGCACCGCGTCGAAGACCGTGCCGGCGAGCCGCGCCGTGGCTTCGCCCAGCGTTGCGCAGACGGCTTCAGGCTGCAGCCCGGCAGGGACCGGGCCGACGACGAGGAGCGGGGAATCGGCAGACATGCAGGCCGGACGGCTGGGAAGACAGGGGCCTCGATGCTGGAGCGGGCGATGGGAATCGAACCCACGTCTTGAGCTTGGGAAGCTCAGGTCCTGCCATTGAACGACGCCCGCAGGTCAGGTGGCGGAGACGAAGGGATTCGAACCCTTGATGGAGTTTTAAGCCCCATACTCCCTTAGCAGGGGAGCACCTTCGGCCACTCGGTCACGTCTCCTGAGCCAGCGCTGCGGATTATGCCGCAGCGGGCTGGTCCAGATCGAAAGCCTTGTGCAGGGCGCGCACCGCGAGTTCCATGTACTTCTCGTCGATCACGACGGAGGTCTTGATCTCGGAGGTCGAGATCATCTGGATGTTGATGCCCTCTTCCGACAGCGTGCGGAACATCGTGCTGGCCACGCCGGCGTGGCTCTTCATGCCGATGCCGACGATGCTGACCTTGCAGATCTTCGGGTCGCCGCTGACCTGGGCCGCGTGGGTGGCCGGCTGCACGCTGGTCTTCAGCAGTTCGAGCGTGCGCGCGTAGTCGTTGCGATGCACGGTGAAGCTGAAGTCCGTCTTGCCGTCATGCGAGACGTTCTGGATGATCACGTCGACGTCGATGTTGGCATCGGCCACCGGCCCCAGGATCTGGTACGCGATGCCCGGCTTGTCGGGCACGCCCAGCACGGTGATCTTGGCCTCGTCGCGGTTGAAGGCGATGCCCGACACGATGGCTTGTTCCATGTTCTCGTCTTCCTCGAAAGTGATCAGGGTGCCGGACTTGGCCTCGACCTCGAGCGGGATGTCCCAGTCGGTGAAGCTCGACAGCACCCGGGTCGGCACGCGGTACTTGCCGGCGAACTCCACCGAGCGGATCTGCAGCACCTTGGAGCCCAGGCTCGCCATCTCCATCATCTCCTCGAAGCTGATGGCCGACAGGCGCCGCGCCTCGGGGACGACGCGCGGATCGGTGGTGTAGACGCCGTCGACGTCGGTGTAGATCAGGCACTCGGCGGCCCTCAGCGCGGCCGCGACCGCGACCGCCGAGGTGTCCGAGCCGCCGCGGCCCAGGGTCGTGATGTGTCCGTCACCGTCGATGCCCTGGAAGCCGGTGATGACGACCACCTTGCCGGCGGCCAGGTCGGCACGCACGCGGACGTCGTCGATGCTCTCGATGCGGGCCTTGGTGTAGGCGCTGTCGGTGCGCACCGGGACCTGCCAGCCGGTGTAGCTGACCGCATCCATGCCCTCGGCCTGCAGCGCGATCGCCAGCAGGCCGACCGACACCTGCTCGCCGGTCGAGGCGATCATGTCCAGCTCGCGCGCCAGCGAAGCGCTGTGCGACGACGGCGACAGCTCCTTCGCCAGGCCGAGCAGGCGATTCGTCTCGCCGCTCATCGCGGACGGAACGACCACCATCTGGTGGCCGGCGCGCGCCCATTTGGCGACGCGCTTGGCGACATTGCGGATGCGCTCGGTCGAGCCCATCGACGTGCCGCCGTACTTGTGAACGATCAATGCCATGCGGGGGTTGCGGCGCCTTGGCTTTGGACGGGATGTCCCGCGCCGCGAACCGCGCATTTTAGCGGGCCGCTCGTGCGGGCCTGCACCGTTCAGGCCGGGTCGGCGTCCTGCCAGCTCAGCGCCATCTGGCGCGTGCCGGGGGCCGCCAGAGCGCGCGCGTCGATGCCCAGGCCGGGCACGAACAGCAACCGCCCCCCCGCGTCGTGCAGCAGCGGCCCCTGGCGCGACCACTCGGGCACGGCCCGGGCCTGGAACTGCTTCTTCAAGCTGCGCGGTGGCCGGCCCGGGGCCAGCTGGAAGCGCTCGGCGCCCTGGCGTGGCAGCAGCTGCAGCGCGGCCAGTCGTTCCAGCGCGACGCCGCCCTCGCGGACGGCCTTCACGACCAATACCCCGCCCCAACCGGGCAAGGCGTAGCGGCCGGCACGACCGATCGACAGCGCCGTCTCCTGCGTCTGCGTGTTCGCCATCGACGCGCGCTCGAAGCGCAGGCGGCCGCGGTAGCGCCGCAACTCGCCGCCCTGGAGCGCCCACCGGGCGGCACCCGGCGCCGGCAGCTCGGCCATCAGCCGCTCGACGTCGCTGGCCTTCACGGTCCGGGCGCCAGCCGCCCTCAGCCAGGCCCGCAAGGCGTGCACCGCACGGTGCGGCGGCAAGCTTCGCCAGGCCGCCAGGTCGAGCCCCTTCGCATCGGCGCAGCGCCCCAGGTCCTCGATCGCCAGGTCGGCGATGCCGGCCGCGGCCTGCGCTGCCCAGGTGGCCGCGTCGGCCAGTGTTGCCTCGGCCTGCGGGAACGCGGCCGCGAGCGCCGGCCAGACCTGCAGGCGCAGGCGATTGCGGGCGAAGCGCGGGTCGTCGTTGCTGTCGTCGTCGATGTGGCGCAGCCGGTGGCGCTTCAGGTAGCCCTCGATGGCGGCTCGCGGCCGGGCCAGCCAGGGGCGAGCCCAGGTGATGCCGTCGCGCTCGACCTGCGCCGGCATGCCGGCCAGTCCGGCGACGCCCGCGCCACGCAGTCCCTGCAACAGCAGCGTCTCGGCCTGGTCGCGCCGGTGGTGCGCCAGCAGCACCAGCCGCGTGCCCTGCTCCAGCGCCATGGTGCGCAGGGCGGCGTAGCGGGCACGTCGGGCCAGCGCCTCGAGGCTGTCGCCGCGGCGCGGCATCAGCTGGACATGGGCGGCGTGGAAGCTGACCGGCAGACCCCGTTGCGCCCATCGTTCGCACTGGGTCGCGCAATGAGCGAGCCACTCGTCGGCGTGGGTGCTCAGGCCGTGATGCACGTGCAGCGCGTGCACCTGCAGGCCGAGTTCGGCCGCGGCCTTCAGCGTCGCGTGCAGCAGCGCGGTCGAGTCGCGGCCGCCGCTGTAGGCCACCGCGACGGACCGGGCCGGAGGCGCCTCAGCGCTCCTTGGTGTCGGTGAAGCGGCCGTAGCTCTTCAGGCGCTCGTAGCGCTGGTTCAGCAGCTCGCGCGGCTTGAGGTCGGCGACCTGGCGCAGCGCGTCGTTCAACGCCCTCTTCAGGTAGACCGCCATCTGCGCGGGATCGCGATGCGCACCGCCGACCGGCTCGTTGACGATCTTGTCGACCAGGCCCAGGGCCTTGAGGCGGTGCGCGGTGATGCCCATCGCCTCGGCGGCCTCGCTGGCGCGCTCGGCAGTCTTCCACAGGATCGATGCGCAGCCCTCGGGCGAGATCACCGAGTAGACCGAGTACTGCAGCATCAGCACCTGGTCGCCGACGCCGATGGCCAGCGCGCCGCCCGAACCGCCCTCGCCGATGATGGTGGCGATGATCGGCACCTCGAGTTGCGCCATCTCGAAGATGTTGTGCCCGATGGCCTCGGACTGGCCGCGTTCCTCGGCGCCGATGCCGGGGTAGGCGCCCGGCGTGTCGACGAAGGTGAAGAGCGGCAGCCCGAACTTCTGCGCCAGCTTCATCAGGCGCAGCGCCTTGCGGTAGCCCTCGGGCCGGCTCATGCCGAAGTTGCGCGCCGCGCGCTCCTTGGTGTCGCGGCCCTTCTGGTGCCCCAGCACCATGCAGGCCTGGCCGTTGAAGCGCGCCAGGCCGCCGACGATGCTCTGGTCGTCGGCGAAGGCGCGGTCGCCGTGCAGCTCCTGGAAGTCGGTGAAGACCTGGCCGATGTAGTCGAGCGTGTAGGGCCGCTGCGGATGGCGCGCGATCTGCGTCACCTGCCAGGGGTTCAGGCTCGAGTAGATGTCCTTGGTGAGCTGCTGACTCTTCTTGGACAGGCGGTCGATCTCCTCGGAGATGTCGACGGCCGACTCGCTCTGCACATAGCGCAGCTCGTCGATCTTGGTTTCGAGTTCGGCGATCGGCTGCTCGAACTCGAGAAAGTGCTTCTTGATGCTCATCCCGAACGATCCTTTCGCTGGAAAGGTGGGCGCATTGTGGCCCAAGCGGCACGCGCTCAGTAGGCCACCGGCAGCGGGTCCAGGCTGCGCCAGAGATACCAGGTGGCCACCGAGCGGAACGGTGCCCAGGCGTCACCGACCTCGCGCGCCTCGTTGCGCGTCACCGGCTCGCCGCTGAAGTAGTTGAGGCTGATGCCCTTCATCAGGCCCAGGTCGTCGAGCGGCAGCACGTTGGGCCGCATCAGGTGGAAGATCAGGAACATCTCGGCGGTCCAGCGGCCGATGCCGCGGATCGCCACCAGTTCGTCGACGATGGCCTCGTCATCCATCGAATCCCAGGCCCTGACATGCACCGTGCCGGCGTCGAAGTGCCCGGCCAGGTCGCGCAGGTACTCGACCTTGCGCGTCGACAGCCCGGCCGTGCGCATCGCCTGGGTGTCCAGCGCCAGCACGTCGGTCGGCGACACGCGCGCCAGCGCGCCGCCCATCAGCGCGGCGAAGCGGTCCCACACCGACTGCGCGGCAGGCACCGAGATCTGCTGGCCGACGATCGAGCGCGCCAGTGTCGTGAACGCGTCGCCGCGGCTTTCGAGCCGGCCCTCGCCGAACTGCGGGATCAGCTTGCGCATCACGCGGTCGCGCTTGGCGAGGTGCTTGCACGCCTCGTCCCAGTAGGCGGGCGTGACGAGGCCGGAACCGCGGGGCGACATGGCGATGGGCGTGAAGCGCTCGGACGCGGTCGGCCTCAGGCCTTGACCCAGGTCGTGCCGGCGGGCGTGTCCTTCAACACGATGCCTTCGGCCGCCAGCGCGTCGCGGATGCGGTCGGACTCGATGAAGTCCCGGGCCGCCTTGGCGGCCGCCCGCGCGGCGATCTGCGCGGCGATGCGTGCCTCGTCGACAGCGGCGCCACCCTGCAGGTACTGCGCCGCCGACTGCTGCAGCAGGCCGAGCGTGCCGCCGAGCGCCCGCAACAGGGCGGCCGCCGGCGCCGACCGCGTGCGGTTCACTTCGCCGGCCAGGTCGAACAGGACCGACACGGCGATCGGCGTGTTGAAGTCGTCGTCCATCGCCGCCTTGAAGCGCGCGGCGTAAGGCTCGCTCCAGTCGACCGCCACGCCGGCGGCATCCGCACCCTCGAGCGCCGTGTAGAGCCGCCGCAGGCCGTTGCGGGCATCGTCGAGTCCGGCATCGCTGAAGTTGAACGGACTCCGGTAGTGCACGCGCAGCATGAAGAAGCGGATCGTCTCGCCGTCGTAGCGCTTCAGCACATCGCGGATGGTGAAGAAGTTGCCCAGCGACTTGGACATCTTCTCGTCGTCGACATTGAGGAAGCCGTTGTGCAGCCAGTACTTGACGAAGCTGTGGCCCGTGCCCAGATGGAAGGCGCCGTCGCTCTGCGCGATCTCGTTCTCGTGGTGCGGGAACTGCAGGTCCATGCCGCCGCCGTGGATGTCGAAGCGCTCGCCGAGGAGCGCGTGGCTCATCGCCGAGCATTCGATGTGCCAGCCCGGTCGACCGGCGCCGAAGGGCGCGTCGTACTTCGCGTCGGCCGGCTCCTCGGGCTTGGCGGCCTTCCACAACACGAAGTCCAGCGGATCGTCCTTGCCCTCCAGCACGGCCACGCGTTCGCCGGCACGCAGCTGGTCGATCGACTTGCCGGACAGGCGGCCATAGCCGGGGAACTTGCGCACCGCGTAGTTCATGTCGCCGCTGTCGCCGCGGTAGGCCAGGCCTTTGCGCTGCAGCGTCTCGATCAGTCCGATCATGCCGCCGACGTGATCGGTCGCGCGCGGCTCGTGGTCGGGCTTCTCGATGCCGAGCGCCGCGAAGTCCTGGTGCATCGCCGCCGTCATCTCGTCGGTCAGCGCGCGGATCGTGATGCCACGGTCGAGGGCGCGCCTGATGATCTTGTCGTCGATGTCGGTGATGTTGCGCACATAGGTGACGCGGTAGCCGCTGATCCTGAGCCAGCGCTGCACCATGTCGAACACGATGTTCATGCGCGCGTGCCCGACGTGGCACAGGTCGTAGACCGTGATGCCGCACACGTACATGCGGACCTCGCCGGGCACGACGGGCTCGAAGGCCTCGACGGTGCGGGTCAGGGTGTTGTGCAGTCGCAGGCTCATCGATCGGGGCGGCGAGGCGGTGGCGTCAGGCGGCAGCCGACGGTCGGAGCGACGCAGTATAGCCAGCAGCCCCTGCGCAGCACCCCGGGTTTGGATCGGTGGACAATAGCGGCAGCGCGTCGTTGCCGCACGACGCAGGACCGCTGGAGACCCACGCATGAACCGTCGAATCTGGCCCGTCGCGGCCGCCGTCGCAATGGCACTGGCGGTGCCATTCGCCGCCTTCGCGCAGAAGGTGAAGCTCGCCACCACCGAGGGCGACATCGTGCTGCAACTCGATCGCGAGAAAGCGCCGAAGACCGTCGACAACTTCATCACCTACGTCAAGGCCGGCCACTACGACGGCACCGTGTTCCACCGCGTGATCCCGACCTTCATGGTGCAGGGCGGCGGCATGGACAAGGAGCTGAACGAGAAGAAGACGCGACCGCCGATCCCGCTGGAGAGTCGCAACGGCCTGAAGAACGAGCGCGGTACCGTCGCGATGGCACGCACGTCCGACCCGGACTCGGCGACCTCGCAGTTCTTCATCAACGTGCAGGACAACGTCTTCCTCGACCAGCCGACCTCGCGCGACGGTAACGGCTACGCGGTCTTCGGCAAGGTGGTCGCCGGCATGGACGTCGTCGACAAGATCAAGGCCGTACCGACCGGCAACAAGGGCATGCACCAGAACGTGCCGCTCACCCCCATCACCATCAAGAAGGCATCGTTGGAGAAATGACATGACCAAGACCGTCGAACTGCACACCACGCTGGGCCTCATCCGCGCCGAACTCGACGACGCCAAGGCGCCGGCCACGGTGGCCAACTTCCTGTCGTACGTGAAGGCCGGCCACTACGACGGCACGGTGTTCCACCGGGTCATCAAGGGCTTCATGGTCCAGGGCGGCGGCTTCGAGCCCGGCCTGAACCAGAAGCCCACCCAGGCGCCGATCGCCAACGAGGCCGGCAACGGCCTGAAGAACGACAAGTACACGCTGGCGATGGCGCGCACCAACGCGCCGCACTCGGCGACAGCGCAGTTCTTCATCAACGCGACCAACAACGACTTCCTGAACTTCCGGTCCGAGAGCCCGCAAGGCTGGGGCTATGCGGTGTTCGGCAAGGTCGTCGACGGCGCCGACGTGGTCGACAAGATCGAGGCGGTGCGCACCGGTCGCCAGGGGGGGTACGACGACGTGCCGGTCGAGGACGTGCTGATCACGCGCGCCGTCGAAGTCGGCTGAGCGGGTCCGGCGCCGTGCCGCAGTTCGCCGCGCCGCCGGGCAGCGTGCTGCCGCAGTTCTGGGAGTTCGAGGCCCCGGACGAATGGCGGGCCATCGACTTCATCTCCGACCTGCACCTGCAGGCCTCGCATCCGCGCACCTTCGCGGCCTTCGCCACGCATCTGCGCGAGACGAAGGCCGATGCGGTCTTCATCCTCGGCGATCTGTTCGAGGCCTGGGTCGGCGACGACGCCCGGCACGGCGGCTTCGAGGCCGAAGTCACCGAGGTCCTGCAGGACGCCGCAGCGCGGCGCAGCCTGGCCTTCATGGCGGGCAACCGCGACTTCCTGGTTGGTGCCGATCTGCTGCGCGCCTGCGGCATCATGGCGCTGTCCGATCCGACGGTGCTGCGCGCCTTCGGCGAGCGCGTCCTGTTGACCCACGGCGACGCGCTCTGCCTCGAGGACATCGACTACCAGCGCTTTCGCGCCGAGGTGCGCACCGAGGCGTGGCGCAGCGCCTTCCTCGCGCGTCCGCTGGCGGCGCGCCACGCGCTGGCAGCGCAGATGCGCGAGGCCAGCATGCAGCACCAGAGCGCGCAACGGCCCGAGACCTGGGCCGAACTGGACACCGGCACCACGGTCCAGTGGATGCACGAGGCGGGAACGCCGCTGATGGTGCATGGCCACACACACCGCCCGGGCTCGCAGCAACTGGCTCCCGGCTACCAGCGCGAGGTCCTGACCGACTGGGAACTCGACGGCAACGGCCCGCCGCGAGCCGGCGTGTTGCGCCTCAGCGCGCGCGGTTTGCAACGCCTCGCGCCGGCCGGCCGCGCGCTCGCGGACCGCGCGTGATCGCCCGCTGGTGGCACCGGCGCCGCGAGGCGCGCGCGCTGCGCACGCGGGCCATCCCGCCGAGCCTGTGGGATGCCACGTTGCTGCGGTATCCCTTCCTCCAGCGCCTGGACGCCGACCGCCGCGAGCGGCTGCATCGCATGGCGACCCTCTTCCTGGACGGCAAGCGGTTCTCCACCACCGGCGAGCTCGAGCTCAGCGACGAGATCGCCGTCGCGATCGCCGCGCAGGCCTGCCTGCCGATCCTGGAATTGGAGCTGGGCCTGTCGGCCTACGACGGCTTCGTCGGCATCGTCGTCCATCCGGACGAGGTGCTTGCGCAACGCGAGCACATCGACGAGGACGGCGTCGTGCACCGCTACGAGGAGGTGCTGGCCGGCGAGGCGATGGAGGGCGGGCCGGTGATGCTGTCCTGGCGCGACGTCGCCGACGCGGGCCTGACCGCGGAGCAGGGCTACAACGTGGTGATCCACGAGTTCGTGCACGTGCTCGACATGGCCGATGGCGCGATCGACGGCGTGCCTCCGCTGCGCGATCGCGGGGCCCGTGCGCACTGGCGCCAGGTCATGGACGCCGCCTACCGGCGCTTCTGCCTGGCCCTCGACGAGGGTCGGGACAGCTTCCTCGACCCCTACGGCGCCGAAGCGATCGAGGAGTTCTTCCCCGTCGCGGCCGAGGCCTTCTTCGTCGCACCGGCCGCACTGCGCGACGAGCAGCCCGCGTTGTACGAGCTGTTCGTCGGCTACTTCAGGCAGGACCCCGCGGCCCGGCCCTAGGCGTCAGTCGGCGGTGGCCGGCTCGGCCTTGGGCTTGTCGCTCTTCTTGCTGGGCGTGATGTCGAGCACGGGCTGGCCCTCGGCGTCGATGTCCACCGTGAGGCGGCCGCCGTCGACCAGGCGACCGAACAGCAGCTCGTCGGCCAGCGCGCGGCGGATCGTGTCCTGGATCAGGCGCTGCATCGG